>NZ_VDBZ01000001.1:3504-874274 GCF_007693735.1 Sphingobium sp. B2 | reverse complement strand
GGGGGGGGGGGGGGGGGGGGGGGGGGGGGGGGGGGGGGCGAGTGCCCGCCCCGACCGCAGGGAGATGAAATGTCCGTGCGGAGCTAGGCTGCATGGGTGCCTCCCGTTGCCGCGCGTCCCAGGTTCTTCAACCTGAGCGCGTAACCGTGGCCCCACTGGTTTTCGATCCAGACGCCCCGAGCCAGTTTCCGGCGCAAACGGCACATCGTCACTTGCAGGCTTCTCATGTTGTCGCGCTCGTCCCAGTAGGGAGCCGCGCGCGATGCAATGGAGCGATAGGAGACGACCCGACCTTCACGTTCTGCAAGGACAGCCAGGATTCGCTCTTCCATCGGGGTGAGATGGACAGACGACAGCGAACGCATCCGAGCGCGCCGCTTCGCTACCGTGAATTCTTCGACCGCCTGCCGACCGAGCGCCCACTCCCTTCGCCGGAGGAGCGCGCCGAGCCGGCCAACGCCCTCCTGTGGCGCCATGGAACAGTGCAGGACGTCGTCGGCTCCGCGTTTGATCAGATCCGCGCTGACCTCGGATGATGCGTCGTTGAGGACCGGGACAATGATCTTCCCAGGAAGGAGCGCACGCACGTCCCGAAGAATCGTATAGATGCGGCGCCGATCATCGCCGCTGATAAGCAGCACGGTGAACGCGTGATCGGCCTGACAGAGATAGCGGACTGCGTCGTGGCTATAGTTGAACTGTTGTTGGCACTCCACCAAGCCGTTCAGCCAGGCGCGGCGTCGGTGACATGTCTTGTCCGCTATTTCGACGAGCCGGAATGTCTCGCCATCATCTATGAGCGATTCCGGTAGCTCGAATAATCGTGATGCGACCGCCCGCTCGATATTGCGGTTCGCAAGAACGCGGGCATGATGCGCAGACAGCGAGACGGACATTCTAGGCCCTCCGTTCGCGCTTGCTGCAGGCAATTGCCGGACGAGACTGACCGCAATTCACCACGCTCGGATCACCCAGATGATGCCGCACCACAGCAAACCGCTCAGCGGCACTCCAAACACCAGGCCTTTGACAATCGAGGCTGCCAGATCGATTTGTTCGTCGCCGACAATCGCGTTCGCCGACAGTTCGAGTTCGGCCTCAGGATGGCGCCACGGCGAGGTCATTGCACAGCCTGCCTGCGATCGACATTCAGCGCAGCATCCTGCAGCGGTGCTGGCACCACGAATTCAACGTGGCGCCCCCGCCAAGGCCGGCAAAGGCTGGGCGCGCCGTGATGGTATCCTTGCTGCCAGAAGGCGCCGGCATCGCGGGCAAGCTTTCTCTGTTCGTCGGTCTGGACTCCCTCCACGACCACGGTCGGGGCAAGAGACTCAGCCAGCCCGACCAGATGCTCAAAGGCTCGCCGGTCGGTGTCGGTGCAAGCTGCCCGATGAAGAAAAAGCGCGTCGATCTTCACGATGTCCGGCCGGAGCGCCAGCAACGTCCGGATGGAGCTATGCCCCACGCCGAAGTCGTCGATCGCGATCGTACAACCAAAAGCACGAAGCCGATCGACAAATGCAACGGCTTCGCTGATCGAAGGAAGCGGCGCGGTTTCGGTGATCTCGACGATCAACCTGCTGGCAAGCGAACGGTCACGAGCCAGACGCGCGAACACTTCGCTCCACCAGAAGCTGCACCTCGCACTCCGAGCGGAAATATTGACGGCGAGACAAACGTCTTGGGAAGACGCTTCCAGTTCGTCGAGCACGTGGGAGACGACGACGCAATCAAGCGCCATAGTCAAGCCTAGCCGCTCGATGGCCTGAAGGCCAATGACGGGCGACATTGGCGTGCCATCGTCATTAACGGCGCGCAGCAGGGCCTCACGATAGAGCATGTCGCAGGCGCTGTCGGCATTCCGTACAGGTTGCCAAGCCAGCACTGGCCCCTCTGCCATCGCCGACAGAAGATCAGCCGCCAAGGCCATATCACTTTCGAACACGGGAGCGGCGGTGGCGGTTACACCAAAGCCGGAGATTCCATTCCCGACGGCAGCGAGTTCGAGGGCTTCATCAGCGGAACGCAGCAGAACAGCATCCCGCTCAGCGCCCTCGGCGGCAAGGTTCGCCGCAGGAAACCCCACCGAAATCACCGGAACAACGGACGCCTTCCCGCATGGAATCGGCGTCGTACCCAATGTCACGCAGCAAGCGTGAACGAGTGACCGCACATCCACCGTGCTGGACCAGAAGATTGCTTTCAGCCTGCCATCGCCATCTGGCAGCACATGAGTGCGCGTCGCCGCGTCCTTCCGCCCGCCCAGCGTAAGCAAGGCGTTGCAAACTTCCGTGACCGCTCGGTCAGCGGCCCATTGCCCGTATACAGCACCTATCTGGAAATAATTGTCGATCTGCAGAGCCAGGTGAACTTCATTTTCGACGGCGGCCCGGCTGTAGCGGGCAACGCGCCCACCATCTTCAGTCCGGGGATGGTGCCCATACCCATTATCTTTGGAAATATGCGCCTGAGCCATCGGGTGCCCCCACCTCCGGAGGACCCAGTTCCTCCGTGCGGGTTACAGACTGTCTCTTATACACATCTAGATGTGTATAAGAGACAGATATTGCGGCCCGGATGTGGCCTGTCTCTTATACACATCTAGATGTGTATAAGAGACAGGTCCCGAGGAGCGCGATATTGCGGCCCGGATGTGGCCTGTCTCTTATACACATCTAGATGTGTATAAGAGACAGGTCCCGAGGAGCGCGATATTGCGGCCCGGATGTGGCCTGTCTCTTATACACATCTAGATGTGTATAAGAGACAGGTCCCGAGGAGCGCGATATTGCGGCCCGGATGTGGCCTGTCTCTTATACACATCTAGATGTGTATAAGAGACAGGTCCCGAGGAGCGCGATATTGCGGCCCGGATGTGGCCTGTCTCTTATACACATCTAGATGTGTATAAGAGACAGATTATATAGCGCATTTGCGCCGCCGCTGCCCTGCGAATCGCCTGTTACACTGTTGGCTAAAGTGTATCGGCTCCCCAAACGTCGACAGCCGCAAACGCACTGCGCAATGGACTGAACCGCGCGAAAACTGCTGCGTGGCGGAGGGAAAGCCCGGGAACAATGGAGACTCTCCGTTTTCCTATTATCAGAACCCGGCCAGCACAGCTTCGTTGCGAAGCGCTCCCGTGAACTCGGAATAATTCTCGCCAGTGAGCCGCGGAATTCTGCTGCCTGGCACCACGCTGATGGCTTGGGCTGTCAAGGCGCATTGTGTAACGCCTGCGTCTTTCCCGCTCGTCTGGCCGCACAGGGGCAACGAGGCAGCGTGAGGTTCGCGTTCGTTGATTGATAGGTCTTATGGACTTTCAGATACTTACCGCGCTCGTGGCAACCCGGCGACGAGCGGACCACGTGGCGTAGCATTGATCCAGCAAGTCGCGTCGGTCTCGGATAGATGATGGCCTGATGACACACGAATCGAAGTGTTCGCACAGATGGACAGCATGTGAGGTCTGCGAAAAAGGCAAATCACGAGAATTCATTCAGAATGCCGCTCGGAACCAGACAGCGATCGCCTGCATCGCCTACACTACTTTATAACTTTCCCGCTATCTCTATCTGACGATGCGACCTGTCTTTCTTCGCCACCCTACTCCCACTTTAAATGGTTGTTGATTCTGCAGTTATTCTGCGTCTCTTAATCATCCCCGTTGCGCCGTGCAGATCGTTCGGTGCCTGGAAACGGGGAAGACGATGGGCGCACTGCCGCATCAATCCGAAGCAAATGCCCGCGGCGCACGCATGCTGCGCACGGCGCTCGGCAGCACCATTGCCGGGTGGCTGGCCGATCCCGCGGTCATCGAGGTCATGCTCAACCCCGATGGTCGCCTCTGGGTCGACCGCCTCGGCGGCGGGATCAGCGACACCGGCGAAACGCTCGCGCCGGCCGATGGCGAGCGCATCATCCGTCTCGTCGCCCACCATGTCGGAGCCGAAGTCCACGCCCGTGCGCCGCGAGTCTCCGCCGAGTTGCCCGAAACGGGAGAACGCTTCGAAGGCCTGCTTCCGCCGGTCGTCACCGCGCCTGCCTTCGCGATCCGCAAGCCTGCGGTCGCGGTCTTCACGCTCGCCGACTATGTCGCCGCCGGCATCATGGCGGAGCATGATGCCGAGGTCCTGCGCTCGGGCGTCGCCGACAGGCTGAACATCCTCGTCGCCGGGGGCACGGGGACCGGCAAGACGACGCTGACCAACGCCCTGCTTGCGGAGGTCTCGCGGACGTCCGACCGGGTCGTGCTGATCGAGGACACGCGCGAGTTGCAGTGCTCCGCGCCCAATCTCGTGGCGATGCGCACCAAGGACGGCGTCGCCTCCCTCTCCGATCTCGTACGCTCCTCGCTGCGCCTGCGACCCGACCGCATTCCCATCGGCGAGGTGCGCGGCGCCGAAGCGCTCGATCTGCTCAAAGCCTGGGGCACCGGCCATCCCGGCGGGATCGGCACGATCCACGCCGGCAGCGCGCTCGGTGCGCTGCGGCGGATGGAACAGCTCATCCAGGAAGCGGTGGTGACAGTGCCGCGCGCCTTGATTGCCGAAACCATCAACCTGGTCGCCGTCCTCGTGCGGCACGGCACGGCGCGCAAGCTCGTCGAACTGGCGCGCGTGGACGGCCTCATCCCTGAGACGGGCGATTACCGCCTTGTCCCCATTATCTCTTGTTCCGGAGAACTCTCATGATCCTCCCGTCCCTGTGCGGAGCGCGCGACCGCACGATCCATGCCTTCGCATTTGTCGCCGCCGCCCTCCTCGTATCGACCACCGCTCATGCGTCGGGATCCTCGATGCCGTGGGAGGCGCCGCTTCAAAGCATCCTTGAATCGATCGAAGGGCCGGTGGCGAAGATCATCGGTGTCCTGATCATCATCTCGACCGGACTCGCTCTTGCATTTGGCGATGGGTCGAGCGGCTTTCGCAAGCTGATCCAGATCGTGTTCGGCCTGTCGATCGCGTTCACCGCGTCGAGCTTCTTTCTGTCGTTTTTCAGCTTCGGCGGTGGAGTGCTGGTCTGATGCTGGAGCCAGCCGAACCGATCGCAGGCTTCTACGCCCCCGTTCACCGCGCGGTGACCGAGCCGATCCTGCTGGGCGGAGCCCCACGCGCGCTCGCCATCGTCAACGGCACTCTGGCCGCCGCCATTGGTCTCGGCTTGCAGCTCTGGATCGCCGGCATCGCGATCTGGATCGTCGGGCACGTGCTGGCCGTGTGGTCCGCGCGCCGCGATCCGCAGTTCGTGGACGTGGCTCGGCGCCACCTGCGCTATCCGACGTGGATGCGGCCATGATGAGCTTGCGCGAATATCGCAATCGCGCTGCCCACCTGGCGGACTTTCTGCCCTGGGTCGCGCTGGTCGACGAAGGTGTCGTGCTGAACAAGGACGGATCGTTCCAGCGCACGGCGCGCTTTCGCGGACCCGACCTCGACAGCGCCACGCCCTCCGAGCTGGTCGCCGTGACCGCTCGGCTCAACAACGCGCTGCGGCGTCTGGGATCTGGCTGGGCGATCTTCGTCGAGGCGCAGCGGGCGCCCGCGCTCGATTATCCCGACGACCCGTTCCCCGATCCGGTTTCCGCACTGGTGGACATGGAGCGGCGCGAACAGTTCCGTGAGGAAGGCGCCCACTTCGAGAGTGCCTATTATCTCACGCTGGTGTGGTTGCCGCCGGCCGAGGAAGCCGCGCGTGCCGAAAGCTGGCTGTTCGAGGGCCGCTCGGGGGCCGGTGTCGATCCGCGGGAACTGCTCAAAGGGTTCACCGACCGCAGCGACCGGGTGCTGGGCCTCGTCGAGGGCTTCGTTCCGGAAATCCGCTGGCTCGATGACAGCGAGACACTCACCTATCTCCACAGCACCGTCTCGACGAAGCGCCAGCGGGTCCGGGTGCCCGAGACGCCCATGCACCTCGATGCGCTGCTCACCGACGAACCGCTGACCGGCGGGATCGAGCCGCGTCTCGGCGACCATTATCTGCGCACGCTGAGCGTCGTCGGCTTTCCCAGCGCCACTTTCCCGGGGTTGCTCGACGAGTTGAACCGCCTCGCCTTCGAATATCGCTGGTCGACCCGCGCGATCATGCTGGACAAGACCGATGCCAACCGGATGCTGACCAGAATCCGGCGGCAATGGTTCGCGAAGCGCAAGAGCATCGGCGCCATCCTCAAGGAGGTCGTGACCAACGAACCATCGACGCTGGTCGACAGCGATGCCGCGAACAAGGCGGCCGATGCCGACATCGCCCTGCAGGAGCTTGGCGCGGATTATGCCGGCATGGCCTATGTCACCGCGACCCTGACGGTATGGGATCGTGATCCGGCCGTTGCGGCCGAAAAGCTGCGGCTTGCCGAAAAGATCATCCAGGGCCGCGACTTCACCTGCACGATCGAGGGCATGAATGCGATCGAGGCATGGCTCGGCAGCCTGCCCGGCCACGTCTATGCCAACGTCCGCCAGCCGCCGCTTTCCACGCTCAATCTCGCCCACATGATCCCCTTGTCAGCGGTGTGGGCGGGGGCGGAACGGGACGAGCACTTCAATGCTCCCCCCTTGCTCTACGGCAAGACCGAAGGCTCGACCCCGTTCCGTCTTTCCCTCCATGTCGGCGATGTCGGTCATACCCTCGTGGTCGGCCCGACGGGTGCGGGCAAGTCCGTCCTGCTCGCGCTCATGGCGATGCAGTTTCGCCGCTATGAAGGCGCACAAGTGTTCGCGTTCGACTTCGGCGGTTCGATCCGCGCCGCCGCGCTTGCCATGGGCGGCGACTGGCAGGATCTCGGCGGCAGCCTCTCCGACGATACCGACGCGGGCGTCCAGCTACAGCCGCTTGCCCGGATCGACGATCCCGCCGAACGTGCATGGGCGGCAGAATGGCTCGCCGCGAGATTTGCCGAGGAAGGCATCGTCGTGGACCCGCAGGCCAAGGAGCATATCTGGTCGGCGCTCGGCTCGCTCGCATCCGCGCCGCCGTCCGAACGCACCCTCACGGGCCTCGCGGTCCTGTTGCAGAGCCAGCAGCTCAAGCAGGCCCTGGCCCCCTATTGCGTCGGCGGGCCGTGGGGCCGGCTGCTCGATGCCGAGGCCGAGAAGCTGGGCGAAGCATCAATGCAGGTGTTCGAAACCGAAGGGCTGGTCGGCGCAGGCTCGGCCGCTGCGGTGCTCTCCTATCTGTTCCACCGGATCGAAGGACGGCTCGACGGTTCGCCGACGCTCATCATCATCGACGAAGGCTGGCTGGTTCTCGACAGCCCCGCGTTTGCAGCCCAGCTTCGCGAGTGGCTGAAAACACTGCGCAAGAAGAACGCCAGCGTCATCTTCGCGACGCAGAGCCTTGCCGACATCGAGACCTCGAGCATCGCGCCCGCGATCATCGAATCCTGTCCGACCCGCATCTTCCTGCCCAACGAGCGCGCCGTCGAACCCCAGATCCTGCGTGTTTATGAGCGCTTCGGGCTCAATGCGCGGCAGATCGAGATTCTGAGCCGGGCGACCCCCAAGCGCGACTATTACTGCCAGTCACGCCGGGGCAATCGCCTGTTCGAGCTGGGCCTGGGCGACGTGGCGCTCGCATTCACTGCTGCCTCTTCCAAGACCGACCAGCGCATGATCGCCCAGCTTGTCGAGATCCACGGCCGCGAAGGGTTCGCCGCCGCATGGCTTGCCCATCGCGGTCTCGACTGGGCCGCCGACATGCTGCCCGAGCCACATCCGCTGACAGCGTTCCAACAGGCCGGCGGCGTGCCCCCGTCCGCGTTCCAGGAGATCCAGCTATGAGCCGCAATTCGCTTCGCCGCGCCCTGATCGTCGGGGCGCTCGGTCTTTCGCTCGGGGGCGGCGTCCTGCTTCCCTCGTCGGCTTCGGCGCAGTTCGGCGGGATCGTCTACGATCCCACCAATTACGCCCAGAACGTGCTGACCGCGGCGCGGTCGCTCCAACAGATCAACAACCAGATTCAGCAAATCCAGAACCAGGCGACGTCGCTGATCAACGAGGCCAAGAACCTTGCAAGCCTGCCGACGTCGACAATCGCCGCGCTGCAAAGCCAGGTGCAGCGCACCCAGCAACTGCTCGGACAGGCGCAGCGCATCGCCTACGACGTCCAGGACATCCAGAACGCCTTCACCGCCCGCTACAAGGGAACCGCGCTTTCCGGCGGCGCGGCACAGATGGTCGCCAATGCCGATGAGCGCTGGAAGGACAGCGTCGGCGCCTTCGAGGACGCCTTGCGCGTTCAGGCCGGCGTCGTCGGCAACATTGAGGGCGCGCGCAGCGCGATCAACACTCTCGTGGGCGCCAGCCAGTCCGCGCAAGGCGCGCTGCAAGCCGCGCAGGCCGGAAACCAGCTCCTTGCGCTTCAGGCGCAGCAGCTCGCTGATCTGACCGCTGCGCTCACGGCGCAGGCCCGGGCGCAGACGCTCGACGCCGCGCGCAGCGCCGCGACAGAAGCCGAGGGACGCGAGCGCTTCCGCCGCTTCCGCAAGGCGAACTGACATGAGCCGGACGGTGAAGATTGCGGGTGCTTGCGTACTGGGCGGCATCCTGCTGGCCGTTGCGGTCGTCTCCGCCCGCCGAGATGCGTCGCGGGAGACGGTCATCGTCCCGGTGCTGGACGAGACTTCGGATGAGCGGTCGACGGCTCACATGGCACGTTGCCGGACCACAACGGCGCCCGACGCAGCTTGCGATGCGGCCTGGGAAGCGCGCCGCCGTCACTTCTTTGGTCAGGACGCCCGGCCATGAACGACACTTCCGTGATCGACCAGTTCCTGGCGGTCTTCACCAGCTACGTCGAATCCGGCTTTGGCCTCCTCGGCGGCGAGGTCGGCTTCCTGTCATCGACCCTGATCGTGATCGACGTGACCATCGCCGCGCTGTTCTGGGCATGGGGCGCGGATGAGGACGTCCTGCAGCGCCTCGTCAAGAAGACGCTCTATATCGGCACGTTCGCCTTCATCATCGGCAATTTCTCGAACCTCGCGACCATCCTCTTCGAGAGTTTCGCGGGACTCGGGCTCAAGGCGTCCGGCGGCGCATTGGCGATCGGCGATTTCATGAAGCCCGGCACGGTCGCTGCGACCGGGCTCGATGCCGGCGGCCCGCTGCTCGATGCGACCGCCGATCTTGTCGGGCCGGTCGGCCTGTTCACGAATTTCGTCCAGATTCTCGTGCTGCTGATCGCCTGGCTGATCGTCGTGCTGGCCTTCTTCGTTCTCGCGATCCAGGTCTTCATCACGATCATCGAGTTCAAACTGGTGACATTGGCCGGCTTCGTCCTGGTGCCGTTCGCCTTCTTCGGTCGCACCGCCTTCATGGCCGAGCGCGTGCTGGGCCATATCATCTCGTCCGGCATTAAAGTGCTGGTTCTCGCTGTCATCACCGGCATCGGCACGACCCTGTTCAGCCAGTTTGCGGCGCTTCAGGGCGTGGCCGAGCCCGATCTCGAACAGGTGATGACGATCGCGCTCGCCGCGCTCACGCTGCTCGGCCTCGGCGTGTTCGGCCCGAGTATCGCTAACGGCATCGTCAGCGGCGGTCCCCAGCTTGGCGCAGGCGCAGCAGCCGGCACGGCAGTCCTCGCCGGCGGCTCGCTCGCCGCCGGCGTCGCGGGCACCCGGCTTGCCGCGGGCGCTGCTGGTTCGGCCGCTGCTGCCGGTGGGCGGATGGCAGCCTCCACCGCGCAGGCCGGTGCCCGTGCGGCTGGCTCCGCTGCCGGCGCTTACAGCGTCGGTTCGCTTGGCAAGACTGGAGCCGATGCAGTTGCGGGCGGCGTCGCAGCTGCGGGCGAGGCGGCCGTTCGCGGTGCGGCAAATACCGTGACCTCGCCCTTGCGCGGCGCTGCATCCAAGGCGTCGGAAGCCCTCAAGAGCAACTTCCGCAGCGGCGCGCGTTCCGGGCTCGGCGTGATCGAGCCGGAAGGCGCCGGGGGATCGTCCACGCGGGCACCTTCAGAATCGACCGCCGCGGCGCCGACGGCCCCACCCAAATGGGCCAACGACATGAAGCGGCGCCAAACCATCGCCGGGGCCGGAAGCATGGCCGCCCATACCCTCAAGAGCGGCGACAGCCACGGCGGCGGAGCCGGTCCCGACATCTCCGAAAAGGATTGATACGCATGTTTCGACGCCCCTCCATCCGCTACGGGCAATCGCCAGAGCCCGTCACGCCCTATCAGCGCGCCGCCCAGGTCTGGGATGACCGCATCGGCTCAGCCCGCGTCCAGGCGAAGAACTGGCGACTCGCCTTCTTCGGTTGCCTGGCGCTGTCGGGCGGCCTTGCCGCCGGCCTCGTCTGGCAGTCCGCGCGCGGGCACATCGTCCCCTGGGTCGTTCAGGTCGACAAGCTTGGCGAGGCGCAGGCCATCGCGCCGGCCGAAGCGGGCTATCAGCCGAGCGACCCGCAGATCGCATTCCATCTCGCCCGCTTCATCGAACAGGTCCGCTCGGTGCCCTCGGACCCGATCGTGCTGCGACAGGCGTGGCTGCGCGCCTACGACTTCACGACGGATAGGGGCGCCTTGGCGCTCAACGACTATGCCCGGGGCAACGATCCGTTCGCCCTGGTCGGAAAGGTGCAGATCGCGACCGACGTGTCGAGCGTCATTCGGGCGTCACCGGGCTCGTTCCGCGTGGCGTGGACCGAGCGCCGCTACCAGGATGGCTCGCTGGTCGAGACCTCGCGCTGGTCGGCAATCCTGACGGTCGTCGTGCAATCGCCGCGCACGCCCGACGATCTGCGCAAGAATCCTCTCGGCATCTTCGTCGATGCCCTCAACTGGTCGAAGGAACTCAGCCAATGACCCTGTCGAAATCCGCCGCGCGACGCGCACTCGCGCTGATGCTGTCTGGCGCTCTGCTCCTGCCGATGGCAACGCTCGACATGGCGATCGCCGCCGATCGCGCGACGCCGGGCGCGAGCAAGAAGACGAACGGCAGCGCCGTCTCGCCTCGCCCGCGATCCTCTGGGACTCGAAAGCCTGCCGATGCGCCGGATCCGCGCACGCGGGTTGGACGCGCCAACGTCGCCGCGCGTGTTCAGCCCGAGCGGTCGGGCTATCAGAACGCGATCCAGCAATATGCCTATGCCGATGGCGCCCTCTATCAGGTCTATACCGCGCCCGGCCAGGTGACCGACATCGTCCTGCAAGAGGGCGAGGAGCTGGTCGGGCCGGGGCCGGTCGCTTCGGGCGACACCGTTCGCTGGATCATCGGCGATACGGTGAGCGGCCAAGGCGCGAGCCGCCGGGTTCACATCCTCGTGAAACCGGTCCGCCCCGACATCTCGACCAACCTCATCATCAACACCGACCGGCGCACCTATCACGTCGAACTGCGGGCAACACCGTCCACCTATATGGCTTCGGTTTCCTGGACCTACCCGCAGGATGCGCTGATCGCTCTGCGCACGGCCAATGCGGAACGGGCGAGGACTGCGCCGCTCTCGTCCGGTCTCGACATGCGCTCGCTCGACTTTCGCTACCGGCTTTCCGGCGACAAGCCGGACTGGCGTCCGCTGCGGGTTTTCGACGACGGCAGGCAGGTCTTCATCGAGTTCCCGGAAACGGTGACGCGCGGTGACATGCCTCCCCTGTTCGTCATCGGCGAAAAGGGCACGGCCGAGCTGGTCAATTACCGGGTCGCCGGGCGCTACATGATCGTCGATCGGCTTTTCGAGAAGGCCGAGCTTCGTCTCGCCAGCGGCAACCGGCAGCGTCACGTCCGCATCGAGCGTGACGCTCCCCGGCGGAGGGGCCGGTCGTGAGCGGGCCGGAACGGGAGCACGAGCGTCCTCCAGTGATGGAAGCCACCTCCACCGTGGCCGCCCCTGTCGCGGGCGCAGCCGCGGCGTTCAGCCTCAGGAGCGAGCCGCCGCGCGTCATGCGCCTGTCGCGCAAGGCCCTCGCCGTGATCGGGGGTGTCGCGGGATTGGGCATCGGCGGCGCGCTGATTTTTGCGTTGCAGAGCCCGCGGCGTGAAGCGGCGCAGAACGTCTACGACACCCAAAGCCGCAACAAGGCGGACAGTGTGACCTCGGCGCCCAAGGACTATTCGCAGGTGCCCAAGCTCGGTCAGCCGCTTCCCGGAGATCTCGGCCGACCGATCCTTTCAGCGCAGAACAAGGGCGAGTTTGCGCCGGTCCCGCCTATGTCGCCCCCTTCCGGCGGGGCGCCGGACCCGCAGGCGACAGCGGCCGACCAGGCGCGTCAGCGGATCGGTCAGGAGCAGGACTCCGCCCGCACGAGCCGCCTGTTCCTCGGCGGCGCCAATGCCGCAACGGCCGCGGCATCGTTGGAACGGACGGTCGGCGGGCCGGGTCCGGCGCCGACAAGTCCGAACGACGCTGCCGCACCCGCGGGCAAGCGCGGGTTCATGACTGCCGGCGCCAATCGCGCCACGGTCAGCGACGAGCGCGTGATTGCGCCGGTCTCCCCCAATATTCTCCAAGCGGGCAGCGTCATTCCTGCGGCGCTGATCACCGGCATCCAGTCGGACCTTCCCGGCCAGATCACCGCGCAGGTAACCCAGAACGTCTACGACAGTCCCACCGGGCGGATCCTCCTCATTCCCCAGGGATCGCGGTTGATCGGCGAATATGACAGCGAGGTGAGCGCGGGGCAAAACCGCGTTCTGCTGGCCTGGGATCGCCTCATTCTCCCTGGCGGACGCTCGATCCTGCTCGACCGGCAACCCGGAACGGATGCCGGCGGCATGGCAGGCCTCCACGACCGGACCAACTACCACTGGGGCAACATGCTCAAAGCAGCGCTCATCTCGACCTTGATGGGTGTCGGTACGCAGCTTGCCACCGACAGCGACGACGAGCTGGTGAAGGCGCTGCGGTATGGAACGCAGGACACGATCAACCAGACCGGACGGCAGGTTGTCCAACGCCAGATTAACGTGCCGCCGACATTGACCGTGCGCCCAGGTCATGTCCTTAGGGTTCTGGTGACGCGCGACATGGTACTCGAACCGCTCCAGTCGGGAGCGCGACGATGAGCCGCCTTCGTCTTGGTCCCATTATCGAGGACAAGCCCCTCAAGCTGACGATCGAGCTGCCAGGTTCACTCGCTCGCGATCTTGGCGCCTATGCAGCGGCTCATGCTGTCGAAAATGGCCTTGAACACCCCATTGTGATCGAGCGGCTGATCCCGCCAATGCTGGAGAGGTTCATCGCCACCGACCGCGGCTTTGCGCGCGGAAGGAACAGCCGGAAGACGTGATGGGATCGGCAGGAGCCCTCAGCTGCGAAAAACACGGCAAGTTTCGGACGAGCGGGCGAGCGTTATGATCAGCCGCTGTCGTATCCGAGTTCGATGTTCGGGTCGACTTTACCCCGAGAACGCTTGAACCGCGCGGAAAAACGATCCTCCTCGGCGTCGTCCATCAGGATGCCCGTGCTCCAGCTCTCTCCCCATTGCTCAAGATACCACGCGGACAAAGGATAGGCAGGACCAAGATCCCAGGCAGGGCTTCTGCCCTCAAGCCAATCCTGCCAATCATGTCGCTGCAGCAGCATCGGCATATGCCCGCTGACCTGCGCGATCAGGGAATTGGCGGGGATCAATATCCCCGCGCACCCGCTCGAGACGTCGGCAGCGCACACCCCTGCCCATGCGGCCAAGGGCTCATCCCAAAGGCCGGCCCAGGCGCGGGTTCGTCCTCCGGCATCTCCGACCGGATAGGCGACCGCCTCAACAACGATCAGGCAGCGCGTGAGAAGGTCGGGGGCAACGAGCGAGCCGCTGCGGGGTGCAAGATCTCGCGCGAACACTGTTTCGCGATGCTCATGGCGATCACCTGTGACGAAACAGGACGAAGGTAAGCCCCACTCGAGCATGTCGAGACGCCGGCCGCCGTCGCAAGATGTCACGACAAGGGCGCGCTCGCCGGGCCAGATATCGCCGTGCCAATGCAAGGCAGAGGCCGGCTGTGCGTCGAAGGCTGATGCGATCTCGGCAAGACCACCCCGGCAGCGAATCAGCTTTGTCATGGCTGCATTATATAGTCGGCCGACGTCTTCGGACGAGACCGATGGCTGCGGGCGCGCGGCCGTCCTGCTCGGCATGTCTCTCGCTCGCGCGTTGAAGATAGCCGTTAAACATGATAAGCGTATAACAGCTTGTGGAGTTTCAATTATGGGCGAAGTTACTCGCTGGACCGTCAACGTGGCACCAGAGACCGATATCGAACTGCGAACCTACCTGGCGCAGCGCGGGATGAAGAAGGGCGATCTGTCCCGGTTCATCGAGGAATCGGTCAAATGGCGGTTGCTCGACCTGACTCTCGCCGAAGCAAGAGCGGGATTCGATGATCTCCCGGTCGAAGAGCTGGAAGACCTTATCGAGGAAGCGGTTGGCGACGCGCGCAAGAACTGACCGATGCGCATCGTCACGGTGCGCCAGTTCCTGATGCTCACTCGGAAACCTTCAGCGCTCGGCCACTGACCCACAACGTCGATCGCTGAGGCGGCGTCACATTTGCGGATCGACCTTATTCGGCGACCGGCATAGGCAGAGCCAATTCCCGCCTGCGCCGCCCCCGCCAAAACGACCGCAGAGTTAATAAACCCTACCCTTGCATTCGAGATGATCGAGTGTATATTGTGGTCACATATGACCACTTTGCACAAGAGTCGAATTGATGCTGACCATCAACCTCAAGGACGCCAAGGCGGGATTTTCGGGACTTGTCGATGAAGCCATCAAGGGTGAAATCGTGACGATCACCCGCCACGGCAAGCCGGTGGCGGCACTTGTGTCGCTCGAAGCTGCCGAAATCGCGCGCAAGGCGATCGAGCGTGATCGCTCCAGTCTCGTATCCTACCTGAGAACCTTCCCGGGCGGAGACTTTGAGCGCAACCGCAAGCCCTCCCGGGATGTAGCGCTTTGAGAGGCTTTCTGCTCGACACCAATGTCGTCTCGATGCTCTCGCCGTCGCGGACCGATACGTCGGCATCTTTCCTCGAATGGCTGGGCGATCGCGATCGGGAAGGACAAATCTTCCTGTCCGTGATTACCGTCCATGAGGTCGAGAAGGGCATTGCCCTGCTCGATCTCAAGGGAGCAACCGCGAAGGCACAGGCGCTGCGCATCTGGAACACCGGTCTCGTCGCAACTTACGACGACCGGATACTTTCGTTCGACGCTCCTGCAGCAGCGATCGGCGGTCGGCTCGAGGCCAAAGCTGCGGCGGCCGGTCATGATCCCGGGATGGCGGATGCTGCCATCGCCGGCATCGCACAGGCCCACGATCTGGTGATCATTACCGCCAATACGAAGCACTTCGTCCCGTTCGGAGTTCCGGTCTTTTCACCGGACGAGGTGATCCGGTCGAATTGATCAATCGGTCTCATATCCGAGACTGATATCGGGATCGGCCTTCCTGCGAGAACGCCGGAAGCTCGCGGCAAAGGCTTTCTCCTGTTCTCCAAATTCGGCCAGGGAAGCGCATGTATCGACCCTGTACCTGAGTAGATGGGAACGGCACCGTCGGCAATCGCTGCTTCCGAAGCCGGGAATAGGAAACTCGAACTCTCCCGAACCATTGAGCAAGTCCGCAATATCGCATTCGGACCGATGCGTCGTGGCCACGGCCGAGATGCCGCGCGCAGCATTCGTCAGATGATCGACATGCCAGTGAGGACGCTTCCCACGACGATAATGATGGCGCAGGCGCGATCGGATACCACCGGGGCCTCGTGCGCTTCCCGAGTAGACATACAAGCCCTCGCCAAGTGAAATGCCGCTGCCGCGCCAAATGAAGTGCAGCGGCGCATCCAGCTCGATCAAAAGGGCATAGGCACCGGGAGTCGTCGGTGCCGAATCGTCCGCGCCCGCAAGGAATGCGAGATCGGCACCCAGCAGTTCCACGATTTTTGCCTGTAGCTCGTCCTGCCTCATTCCTGCACCTCTACGCTGCTGCCTGTCTTTCTTCGCCAGCCTGCGACGATGACAAATCCTTGTTGCCGCCGATGATTTCATGCGTCTCTTGATTGCCCCCGAGGCCGCCGCGCGGTGCCGCGGCCATGGGGACGCAGATGATGACATACCGATTTTCACGCGGTGCCACGACAGCCGCTTCCGCGCTGGCCTGTCTGGCGCTCGCCCTTCCGGCTCATGCCAACAACTATGGTGAAAGCCTTGGCTGGCAGTTCCGCACTTCCGCCGACCGGGTCAACCAGGCAGCGATCCTCGACCTGATCGAGAAGCGCAAAGCCGGTTCCTATGCCGCGCCGGTCTATCAGACCACGATCGAGCGCCAATTCAACTGCGGCATTTCCTCGACCGCGACCGGCAATGCCGACACGCAGACGGCGCTTGCCAATTCCCCCTCGGTGTCGGGTGCGACCGCCACGTCCACCGGCAACGCGAGCGACAGCGGAATCGCCGGTCGGTCGGATCTCGCGAGCAGCACGGATCAGGCCAACAGCGGATCGATCGCTGCCGGCGTCACTGGTGACTCAATCGCCACCGGGTACGGATCGGCGACGCAGGCGCTCAATTCCAGCCAGACCAACAGCGGCGACCAGACTGCCAGTGTCAGCAGCTCGACCGCCTGCAAGTTCGGAGCGCTCAACTGATGGGCGCCGAGGCAAATGCTCGCCGTTTGGCCGGGAAGCGGGGCGCGGCCTGGCCGCGCATCTTGGGGGTGTCGCTCCTGGCGCTGGCCCTGCCCGGCTGTGCGGCGATGGCCGGGCAGCGGCTGGCGCCGGGCGAAGCGCGCACGCTGACCGGACCGGCGGTGCGCGACAATCGCACTCCGATGGACGGCGTACTGCAATGCTTTGCCGGCCACATGGCCGCACGCGGTGACCGTCCGCTAGTGATCGCCGTCGGCGATGTGCGGGATTACACCGGCAAATATTCGGTCAACGAGGGCAATGCGATCACCCAGGGCGGCGCGCTCATGGTCGCTTCCGCTCTCGGCAAGCTGCAAGGACAGGTCCGGATCGCCGAGCGCTTCGACCCGACGATCGGCGAACGCGAGCTGGGTTATACCGATCGTCGACAGCTCGGCGACGGCAACGTCCATGCACTGCCTGGTCCCGCTGGCGCGCAATCGGTCTCCTGGCTTCCCTATTTTGGGGGCAGCATCCAGGCGTCCGACTACTACATCGTCGGCGGGATCACCGAACTCAACTACGACATCCGTTCCGGCGGGGCGGAGTTCGCGGTTGGCAATGTCGGCCCCAAGCACCGGACCTACACCCAGAGCGTCGCCATCGACCTGCGGATCGTCGACACCCGCTCGCTGGTGGTGATGCGAACCATCAGCCTCACCAAGCAGTTCACCGGCTACGAGACCGGCTTCGGCATCTTCCGGTTCTTCGGTTCAAGCCTGTTCGACGTGAACATCGGCGCCAAGGGCCAGGAACCCCTCCAGCTCGGCATTCGCACCGCGCTTGAGGAGGCGACCATGCGCCTGGTCGGTGCGGTCTCGAAGGTCGATCCGGCGCCGTGTATGTCTCAGGCGAGCTGGGCCGCCGCGCCTGTAGCCGCTTCGGCCGCGCCGCTGGCGGAGGCTCGCGGGGTTCTGTCGCGGAATGCCGCTGCGCTCAACGGTCCTGCTCCCATCCCGAGCAGGTCGAGCGAAGTTGTCGCGATCGCATTCGATGTCGGCTCGAGCGAGCTTGGCGGCAGCGCGCCGGCCCTGCTCGACAGGATCGTGACTGTCTCGTCGACGGGCGTCATCACCCTGACCATCGTCGGCCGCGACACAGAAAACCTCGATCCTGCCAAGCGCGAGGCGCTGACCGACCGGCGGATTGCCGCGATTATGGCAGCGCTCAGGCAACGCGGAATAGCTCCGGCCGCCGTCACGATCGACTGGCGACCGGTCGCCACCGACCCCTCCATCATTCCTGACAGTCCCGGCCTGCAGCGCCTCGCGCGCCTGCGGATCGGGACCTGATCAAAGCGACGGAGGCGCCCACCCCCACACGGATTCGGATTCCAAACCCTCAGTTGCAACCCCCAGAACAGGACAATTCTCATGCCCAATGCTTTTTCTTCCCGGCCGCGGCTCCTCCTCGGCAGCGCGATTGCCGTGCTTGCTACCTCAGCATCTTTGCCTGCGCTCGCGTCCTCTCCCGGGGTCTCTGCCACGGGCGCCCGTGTCGTCGCGAGCGATCAATCCCAGATCGGCGCCCCGGTGACGGCGAGCGCAAGCGACCCGGTCATCACGACGACGACCGTGCCGACCGACGCCCGTATCGAGGTCTCCTTGAACGCGATTGCGGCCACGGCGCGCGGCAACCAGGGCGACAACAGCCAGTCGCCCGACGCCCTCGATCTGGCTTCGGCCGAGGGCGGCACCTGGTTGTCGACCGGCTCCTTGGGCGTCGAGGCGTGGGCGCCCGCCCTTGTCGCCTCGTTGCAGCGCACCCAGACCGCGCCCGTTACGGCAGACGTCACTGCATCGCGGATCGCCGCGGACAATGGTCCGGTGACCGGCAGCTCCGTCACCGTGGGCGACAACCGCCAGGAAGCGGTGGCGCTCGCGAATGACGTCACGAATGCGCTGTCGCTGACCGGGATCGTCGGCAGCAACGGCGCCGGCATCGCCAGCCGCCAGTCGCTCGGAACGGCCTCGCGCGTTGCGGCGAGCATGACCGGCAAGACCGAGCTGATCGCCCAGAAGGACGACGCAAGCGCCCTCGGCCTCGACAACAATCTTCAGCGCTCGATCGCCTATGGCAACACGGCCGACAACGCCTTGAACGCCGACGTCGTCACCATCGTGGCGCCCGAGAGCTGGGGCCTGGCATCGCTCGTTCCCTACCAGGGATCGTCCGAGGTGGCGGCAGCCTATGGCGTGCTCAGCGACCAGTCGGCCCAGAGCATGGTGAATGCCGTCACCAAGGGCGGCTATCGGCTGCTGGTCCGCCAGCTTGCCACCGGCTCGGAGATGAGCGCGGACGGCAATGCGATCCTGGCCGCCGGTTACGGCAGTCAGTCGGCCAACAGCGCCTCGCTCGATGCGGTCAATATCGGCGCGGACTATGGCGTCGGCGCCATCGCCAATGTCACCAACGTCCAGCGCGCCAAGAGCGGCGTCACTGCCGAAACCGGCGGAAGCACCAAGGTCTGGCTGGTCAGCGATCCGGTCGATTCCCGGGTGACCGCCGACGGCAACAGCATCCAGGCCATCGCGACCGCCAACCTCGCAACGGGCAATCGGCTCGACGTCCGCGCGACCTCCATCGGCGCTGGCGAAAGCGGCCCGGAGGGCGGTGTGGAGGGCGGCGACTACATCGGCACCGCCCGGCTCGACTATGGGCGCACGCTCACCGTCTCGGCGCCGTTCAGCGTCCAGAATGCGCAGACCTACCTCGCTCCCGTCTCGGCGATCGTGCGGAACAGCATGACCCGGATTACCGACGGCGACATCTTCGTCGCATCAAGCGGCTCGGCCAGCGACAACAGCGTGGCGGCTTCAGCGACCGGCAACAGCGGCGCGAGCAGCCTCACATTGGACGCCGTCTCGCTTTCGACAGCGGCCGACCTCAACTCGGGCCAGTTCGGCGAAGGCGACATCTCTGCGATGGTCGGTTCGGCGAGCGATCGCACCGGCGCGAGCGTGGTTGGGCTGAGCGAGGTGAACGGCTCGAGCCTGACGGTCGGCCGCAATAGCGTGCAAGGCTCGGCAACGGCGAACATCGCCGACAACAGCATGGAGATTTCTGCCACGCAGCTCGCCAACGTCAGCGGCCATGATGACGCACAGGCCGGAGTCGATGGCGGCGACGCTTCCGCCGCAGCCGACTACGCGCTCGCCAATCACCAGCTGCTGGGAACCGCGCGCACCGTCTCGATCGCCTCGGACGTGGTCGGCCATTTTGCGGCGACCGGCGCTTCCGTCGCCGAGTCTTCGCTCTCGATCGCCGACAACAGCCAGTTGTCGATTGCCAGGGGCAATGACGCCGCGAACCGGCTCGATCTCAACGCGACCAATCTCCGCGGCGATCAGCTGGCTCCGGGGACTGCCCTGTCGTCGTATCAGGTGGCTGCCGCCAATGTCGCCGCGACCTCCGACCTCCTGCTCGAGCTGACCGGCACGGCGCAGCATTCGGCCCTCGCGCTTTCGAATAACCGCAATACCGCGTTCGCGCAGATCAATGGCGTCGACAACGCCATGACCATTGATGCGGTCCATATCGGCGCTCTGAGCGGCGACAACGCCGCAGCCGATATCTGGGCTGGCGCGCCGGGCACCGTGGCTGGCGATCATGTCCTGGCGAACAACCAGTCGGCTTCCGGCGAAGCAACCGCCACCGCGCTGACAGCGGCGAGCAATCCTGTTTCGCGGCGGGCGCTGCTCGAAAGCACCTGGTCGGCAACCGGCAATACGACCGTCGCGCAGGCGGGGGCCAACCAGGCGAGCAACACTGTCGCGGTTACCTCCGTTGCGGATCGCGAGGCCAGTGCGGGCGTGCTCAACTCCCAGCAGAGCAATGCCGGCGTCCACGCCGTCGCACGCGCAGATCTCGGTCACAGCGCGAGCGCGCTGACGAGTTCGCAGGCGACGATCGATGGCAATGCCACGGCTGCCGTCGCGCGGGGCAACAGCGCGGACAATCGCCTGACCCTTACCGGCGGTGCCGGCGGCTCGCTGCCCGCCGAGGCGTCTGCCTTCCTCGGTTCGCACGCACAGGCGAGCGCCTCGGCAATGGTGCTCAATGCGCAGACCAATTCCGGTGCGGTCGCGGCCCGGGCCGAAAATGTGCTCCATCAGACCGCGCTGAACGGCGGCGTCTACCAGAGCGGGATCGCGCTGAATGGCAACAGCGTGAGCGCCGCGGCGTCCGGTAACAGCGCTACCAACGCCGTGGCGCTCGCCTCCCTCGACCGGCTTCCCACCGCAAGCCTCGCCAATGTGCAGATCAACAGCGGCCCGGTGAGCGCCCAGGTCATCGGCGCCACCTTCCGCTCGGTTTCTGGCGGCCTGACGTCGAGCAGCCTCACGGCGAGCGGCAATATCGTCTCGGCATCGGCGGCGGGGAACATCGCGACCAACGCGATCACCTCCGCTCGCTGATCCGCCGCGGCGGGAAGGCCAGAGCCCCAGGCTGTCCGCCGCGCGCGGGAAAGGCCGTCACACTCCCCCTGGTGTGGCGGCCTTTCATCGCTGCCGAACGGACTTATTTCACTTCCCCAATTAACCCGATTGCCATCGTCATTTGGAGATCGTCTGGCTCACGTGGCTCGGACCCGCTAAGTCCCGCCTGCGAAATGTCATACTAACATCGAATCTGACGAGGCAAAGACTGTGGCGCTAGGACCGGACGAAGCACATCGGCCAAAACGGAAGACGCCGTATAATGATCGATCGGACCTCGACAAACTGCAGGCCCAATGGAACAAGCTGTCGGGACTTCACCTGCGCGATGAGCCGTCTGCTGCTATCGTTAGATGCTCAACTGCGGCAGAGATTGCGGCGAATTATGCGATTCGGCATGAGTGGGCGCGACAAACCGAGTTTGATGGTGTGATCGTCGATCAGTTCCTAATGTGGGCTAATGGCCTTCGCGGGAAGGTTGAGCGGCTATTTGTCCCGATCTATTTCGCACGACCGAAAAAGAGCAAGACGGCTAAGGCCTTGGTCGCGTCGGCAGAGAAGATCAATAAGATACGCAACGAGGTGGTGCACCAAGGTCGATTCAGCAATGCCAATGAGGCCGGCGAAGTAATCGCCGAGGCGAAGCGTTTCATCGACATGATCGTTGGCCTCTCACAACCTGGTTTCGATATTCAGGACCGACCGAGATCGTGAGACGGGGTATGGCCCAGTTATTGCGCCATTCTTAAATTCGTTATCGACGACAGCACTGAGTTTGCCCAGATGGTATTGCATTCAATGTCGCCATCGCGCTCGAACCAGTGCGTCGCGCCGGGAATGAGATCAAATGGAATGGGATTCGTCGCCAGCGGATTGTGATAGACCTCGAGTTCCTGGCACCAGGCTTCGCCCCAAGGCCAGAGCGCCTCATATTGGGCGCTGAGAACTGATAGCTCGAAGGGGATCGCGTTTACCGCACCCGGCGTTCTATCGAAGAGGATGCCACGTCGAACCATATCCAAGCCTGGCGGGCGCCATCCCGCGAGGAATCCCATTCGATTGAATTTCGAGAGCGTCGCCGCGTTGCTGAACAGAACGACCGATAGGTGAGCAAAGGCGGGATCACGAAAGATGCCGGCTGGTATGCGGTCCTTCCCAATAAGATGAGTGATGCGCGTGCCGATAGCTCGCCGGTCAGCGCCTTCGCCTTCGACATCCGCCCTGACACCGTAGAGGTATGTGGGCAATGCTTCGCGGCTCCAAACCATCGAGCCCGATTCGTGAAAATCAGCTATCGCGATGGCGAATGGCTGGTCCTTAACATGGGGCATCTCGTGATAATCGCGCTGAAGCTTGCTCCGAAGAGTCTTCGCAAACCTTTCCGCAGGTGCTCCGGTAAGCCGCTCGGTACGATGTTCCGGTGCGTGGACCCACGGGCCAATCCCGCCAGAACGGGGCACGGACGAATTGGCAGTTACCGCCTCCACCCAACAGGAAGCGCCGTCGCGCTCAATGTAGAAATCAGGGGAGACATGATCTTGGCGGACCACCAACCCCTGCTCGCGGAAGCACGCCAGCAGGTACAATTCGAACATACGCGCAGCGAAACTGTTGGTCTGGAAATCCCGGACGAAGTTGGGGTCCGGATTGGGAAGCGCAAGATAGCATTCGCCGACTGCGATCAAGGCTGGGAGGTGGGTTACTGTACCGATCAGCAAATCGAACTCGGGCGAGGTCCCACCCGATCCGGTCTTGAGAAGCTCTGCCCGGCGCCGGACCCCGGGTGGCAGCGGCTCAGCGTGCTCGGCGGATAGCATGTTGATCCCGATGCGGTCGAGCGCCGCCCCCGGAGATGGCAAGTTCGACGTCTGGTCAGCCACCACCCAGCAATGATCGACGCGTCGGCGCAGCGTGAGAGCTTTGAACGTCTGCGATTGTGGATCAAACAGGATGCAACCGCTCGCGCTTCCGTCGGCGAGTTTATAACAACCCACCAGGTCAAGAGGCTCGAAGTTGGGTCCACGATCGAGCGAGAGCGCATAGAGATTGAACTCGCGCTCGCTGATCGGCTGGATCAGACATGCCCGGTCTCGCACCATATCGATCAGGCCTGCTCCGCCAGTTCGGCGAGCAAACAGTTGATATAGCTGCGGGTGAAATTGCAGTAGAGATGCGCTTCCCGGATGGATGGAGAGAGATCACGCCCCTTGCGCCCCGCGAATGGTATACCAGACGAGGGTGTCCAGTCATTATCCATATTCATTGAGTCGTTCTAATCGAGGGTGCACGTACCCCTCCATGCGGTGCTACGGTTCGATTGCGGAGCAAGGGCGACGGTCTGAGGGTTCGCCGATGCTAGGCTGCAAGCACGTTTGATAGCATCGGTACTGGATCGTTTCGCCGAACAACTGTCGAAGAGCCTTCAGACCCCAGGGCAAGCGTAAGCCGACTAGCCTCACCCACGCCTAAAACGGGCATACGGCGCGCAAGAAGTTCGGCAAGCGCGGCGTCTTCGACGGCCACAATAACTTGCCTTCCGCTAGCCACGAGTTGGGCTAGCACCTCTGCTAAGTTGACAGTTCTGAAATCGTCGACATGCTGAACCGGGTCGTCAAGCAAGATTGAGCGCCATCGGCTCCACGCTAGGGAAAGGTTGATCGATAACAGGAAGGCGAGTCCGGTCGCTCGTCGCTGACCACTTGAAAACAGGAACTGGGGATTGAGGCCATCGCCCACCTGCAGCGACAGGAATCGTCTGAGATCGCCCCGAATCGAATATTCGATGTCCTGCCACACCGGATGCGGTCGCAGCCGCCCGTATAGCTCCGCCATCAGCGGCAGCACGCGTTCGAGCCGAAGATCAAGCGTCTCCGAACCGGCGCGGCGGGCGGCGTCGTGGAGCGCGCTGGCAATTGTTTCGGCCCGCCGCGCGCGGCCAGCCCGGTCCTGGGCGCGTGCGAGACGCACGCGCGCCTCCTCTGCCTGTGAGACACCGGTCTCCAGTTGACTGTTCTGGCTGAGGGTACTCAGCACGCGCAGGGCGTGGCGCGCGGCCTCAAGCTCCGCAGCGACCTCGTCGCGCGTGTCGAGGACCTCGGCCTTACTGGCATTGGGTGACAGGCCGACACCGCTAAGCAGCAGGCGGCGGGTCTCGAGCGCCCGGCGCTGGCGGTTGGTGCGATCGATCAGCGCTACGAGGGATTTCTGCGCCTCGGCGATTCTCCGCTCAGCGTCGGCAATCGCCACGCGGCGCTTAGTTGCTTCGGCCGCAAGCTCGCTCGCCTGCCTGTCAATTCGCTCGATCGTCTCAGCAGCTTTGGCGAGCCCGACGGCGAAGGAGGTTGCATCGTGATCGGCGGCGCACAGCGGACAGCTTTTCTCGACCAGTCCAATGCGGGTGCCGATGCTTCTCAACTCGTGGAGCTGAGCTACGAGCTCAGCGGTCTCGCCGACGGTCGAGCCTTCGGCTGGTTCGGGAAGTAGGTCGCGGTCAGCCTTGGCGATTTCGACGTCGCCCTTCGCCTTTTCGATTGCGGCTTCGCTCTCTGCCAGCGCAACCGAGTCGCTTTCATACTCTTCCCAGCCCGATAGGATTGACGCCAGGTCGCGGGCGTATCGCTCGCGGACCGCCACGAATTCGCGGCCGGGCGAGATGAGCTGATCCGGCACCGTGGGGCCGAACTGGAGCAGCCGCGACATCGTCGAGCTAGCCTCGGTTATCGCGGCCTCGGGTGCGAGCGCCGCCCGGGCGTCATCGATCTTCCTGTTGGCCTCAGCGACCGCGTTGTTTGCCGCCACGACATCCGCCTTTGCCTGATCGCTGCGCTTGCGCGCGATCGAAGCCAAGCGGTTGCCTCGCTCCGCCCAGGCATCAGCGTCCATCGCCCCGATCGCCTGTCGCAGCTTCGCATATCGCTGCGTCTCAGAAAGATCGAGGCTGAGGCTGGCAATGTTCTCGTCGCGTATGATCGATGCCGCGCAGAGTTGGAGCAACGGCGAAGGCGGTGCCATTCCGGCGTTCACCATGCCAGCCTCGACGCGCAGCAGCAGCTCGGGGGAGGGATCCTCGATCGGCGTCCGTCTTAGAACTATGGCTTCTGCGCCGTCGCGCAAGGTGACCTCGACAAAGCGCTCGCTGGGCGACGGACCGTCACCCTTCCACCAGATGTAATCCTCTACGCTCTCGCCGCTGGCCTTCATGTCGCCGTATTTGCTGATGTGGCCGGTAAGGGCGAACTCGATCGCGTCGAAGAGCGTGCTTTTTCCGACTCCGTTGCGTCCGTCGATCACGGTGAAGCCGGCGGCTATGGGCACGTCTACTTTGTCGCGGAAACCGCGGAAACCGCTGATCAGGATGCGCTCAATCTTCACGCTCGGTCCTCCAGCAGTTGCATTACGACACCCTCTTCCGCGCCGGAGAGGAACGCCGCCACGATATCGGCATCGAGCTCGGTGCTCCGCGACTGAATCTCCAGCCGCATGTCGATGGGGTCGAGCGACGGTGCAGCGCGAAACGGCAGCAGCGGAAGGAGCGCCGCGCGAGCACCCCCGGCGCCGACCACACCAGCTTTGGTGATCTTACGCATCGCCTCAAGGTCCTCCTCGATCTGACCGAGCGCGAGCGATTCGGCGAAGTCTGCGGCGCCGCGCGAGATCAGCACAAGATACGCATTCCAAGCCTTCTGCCGGGCGGCCTGCAGTGCATCACGGTGTCTCATGGCGACGCGGTCGCGGTCTATCTTCCACGACGCGACGAGTTGCGCCGGAGTTTCGTAGGCGACGACGAATCCGAGGATGGTCGCGTCCTCGAACGCCAGCGTCTCCAGCGTGGCGAGCCGGTCGTCCGCCGGTATCTCGGCGAAGCGCGTGGAGAAACCTGCCTCGGCAAGAACTCCAGCGCAGTCGTGCAGCGTCTCGTTCATAGTGTCGCCTCGAAAGTGGCTCTCGTCATCCAGCTCGGCCCCGCGCCGCGCGCGATCGAACCGTCCGGCCGTCGCGCGAGATCCGCGGGCAGCCCGACGTCGTCCGCACCGACAGCCACGACCACATCCGGAGCAGCGACGGGTGGCATGTCCCACCTATATTCACCTTCGAGGGCGTGTAGGAAAGACCCCGAGCCGCGAATTACGCGCACGACCCGACCGCCGACTTTCCAATATGGACCATCAGCTGTCCCGCCCGCCTCGCGGATCTGCAGCAGCGTCAGACCGACTGCAGGCTCGTCGTGCGGCATCGACTGCCTCGCCGGCTTGCTGGGCTTGCAGCCGAGCAGGTCCCGGCGGACCTGCCAGAGCGTGTCGTTGTCAAGATCGGGAGCTTCGAGGCTGGGGGCGGACGGCGGATGGCCGACGAGCAGCTCGTATGCGGCGACGCCCTTCGCGATAGCGCGGTGGATGAAGACCTTAGAGAAGGATAAGCGCAGTTCGTCAAGGAAGTCCGAACCGGAAGTCTGGAGGTGGAATGCCCCCTTCTTGGCGCGGCCAGCTAGGGCGGCGAGGTCGGGCGCTTTCGACGCGAAGTTTGCGGTTGTCGACGGGTCTACCACCAGCACCGAGGCTGGCGAGACGGCACCGAGCGTTTGGGCGATTACCTGGTTAAGGTAGTCCCAGTCCGTCGAGTACCCGACGATCAACAGATCCTTGTCGAGCAGCGCGTTTTGCAGCCAAGTCTCGCTGCTGGCGATGCGCGCGACGACTGGCGGCGCGGTGAGCTGACCCGGTGCCCAAACGGTGTTCTGCCGCTCTTGTACCCAGCAGCCGTGAATCTTCAGCATTGGGGCCGCACCGCCAGGGGGTGATGCAACCGCTGTTCCGTCGATTCCGGTGAAAACTTGGCCGAGCAACGACTGGCCCGCGGTTTCGACGAGGACGTCGACGTTCGTTGTGACAGCAGCCTGCAGCCCGCGCGAAAGCAAAAGGTCAGCGACTGCAATATGGCCGGGATTAGGCTTCGCCGCGAACACGTCGGGATCAATGAACTCGTTCAGATAGACGCCCAGCTCGCCCTTTTGGAAGAACAGTTCCGCTTGGTCCTCGATGTCGACGGGCAGCGGAGGTCGCAGTCCACCATAGCGGGCGTCGTACTCAGTCTTGGCGACCGCCGCGATCGCTGCGGCGCTCGGAAGATTGCTAGGTGCGGCCATCGAGAGGCCCGCGCCGGCAATAAGGACCAAGCGGTTATTCAGTATGCCGTCTAAGGCCAGCGCAAGCGCATCTTGGTTAGTAGTCGGAGTCACTTCTCGTGACTAACCGCATCGCGCCATTCGCGCTAGATGTTCGAAGCGTTCTTTCTGATAGTAATCGGACCGAGCCAGCTTGTCGTGAGACTCAGACACAACTGCCCGCGGGCGACTCCGAACGAGCGTCAGTTGCCGATCTGGGCGGAACGATGAACTTCAAATTGTTATAGGCGCTCGGGCATAGTCTGCAAAACCCCGAGGGTTCCGATTGGATCATTAGCCAAATAGTCAATCGGAAGTGCTTTCGAACCCAACCCACATGCGCTTTACGACCGAAGGCAGGCATGTATCCTGCCGCCAATTGGCCGACCGACTAGCAAGCGCGCTGCTGGATCATTGGTGACACGGGCGGACTGCTAATGAGTCGAGTCGGCCAGAGGAAAACATCTACCGGCTGCTCGTTTGACAACGCCATTGATCGCGTGGTCAAGTGACGAAGGACTGTCGCGGGGGTCGGCCAGCGCCAAGTGACACGCGCGACAGACCTATCGTCATACGGGATCATGCCTATGCTAGGCTGCGAAGCGCTCCACCTTCTTAAGCCCGGTTGACGTTTCGGATTGCGGCGTCAGGAAGCGCGTCAGAGCCGCCTTCCGCGAGCTGCGATCAAGAGCATAGTGCGTGTGAGACAACTCGGCCCCGTCGAGCAGCGCCTGGATGTAGCCCGACACCGTATCTGCCGCCATGACCAGCGCCGCATCGAGCGTGTGGACATAGCGGCTCGTGATCGAGCCGGTTGCGTGACCGAGAAGCGCGGCGATCGTGATTTCGGTGAAACCCAGATCGTTCGCCATGCTGGCAAAGCTGTGGCGCAGCACATGGGCGGTGACGTCCTCCAGCTCCGTTCCGGCGAAGATCTTTTCCCAGTGACGCGGAAAGCTGCCGAATGACCTTTCCGGGTTCCGTTCTCCGGGAAAGACGAATGGACTATCGTCTTCCATGTCGAGCGCGTCGAAGAATTCGAGGACCGGCAGACCCATCGGCCGAACGGATTGGCCTTCCTTCGTGTCCTCGAAGCGTAATGCGCTTCCTGCGAGGTCGATTTCCTTCTTCTGGATTGCGACGATTTCGCCGCGCCGACACCCGGACATGGCCAGCACACGAATGATCTCGACGGTTCGCGTATAGCGGTCATCTTCGGCTGCCTTCGAGAGAATGCGGCCGAGAGCGCGATACTCGTCCTCGTTCAGGCGGCGGGTCCGCGCGACGTCCTTCGGCTTGCGTACCCCGTGCGCGGGATTGACCTCGATGATTCCCAGCTCGTCCCGTGCATAGGTGAAGATACCGCCCAGCAAGCCGACGGTGCGGCTCGCCGCCCCGGCGCCTCCGCGGACAACCGATTTCCCGCGAAGCTTCTTGGTCTTCTCGCTCAGGCGGGTCTTCCCGGACATGATGTCCTTCATCATCGTCGTCACGTCAGCCTTCGTGACGTGAGTGACCTGCTTCTTGCCGAGCAGAGGAACGATGTGGCGCTGTATCCGACCAAGATCGGTGACCTTCGTGGTGGCCTTTTTTGGACGCCCGCCCTTGCCGAGTATGCGGCCGGCCTCGAGTTCCGCGATATAAAGCTCGCACAGTTCCTTGACTGAAATTGCCTTGCGGGCGCTGTTTCGGTTCTCGAGGGGATCATTCCCTTTTGCGACTTCGGCGAGCGCCTGGATCGCGAGCGTCCTGGCTTGCTCGGCGGTGATCTGCCCGTGCCGGCCGAGTTTCATCCGCCGCCGCACGTTATTCACGTTCCGATAGTCGACAAAATATGTCCGCGTACCCGATGGCAACACGAACGCGCCGAAGCCCTTCAGCTCGCTGCACCAGATGGTATATTGGCGCGCCCGCGGCTCGGATTTCTCGACAATTTGCTTAGTCAGTTTTGGCATAGACACCTCGCTAGAGCGTGCTCAAAAAACTCACCAAAATCTCACCACTGAAATGAAAACAGTGGCGCGGTCATGGGTAGCGTAGAGAGCCTTTCACGTCAATAAAATACTGTAATAACAGTATGTTAGCGTGCTCTAGCGTTGAATAGATTTGCCTGTCGTAGCACTGTGTTTCTAGCTCCGAAGGCAAAGGCCAGTGGTTCGAATCCACTTGGGTGCACCACCCCATCAGGGGGCACGCAATTTCCCTGCATTCGCTGGCCTAGGCCCGATAGCTTCGAACCCCCGCCGCCATGCGCCGGGCCAGCACTTCGGACAATAGCAGGGCGGTCAGCGACAGCAGGATCGACGCGATGGCCAGCCGCGTGACAACGGCCTCCGCGCCGGGCGCTTGCAACGCTGCGTAGATGGCGATCGGCAGCGTGCGGGTTTCGCCCGGAATATCGGACACGAAGGTGATGGTCGCGCCGAATTCGCCGATCGAGCGGGCAAAGCCCAATATCACCCCCGCCAGCACGCCGGGCAGCGACAGCGGCAGGGAAATGGTCAGGAACACCCGCAACGGTCCGGCCCCCAGCGTCCGGGCCGCGCCTTCCAGCCGTCGATCCACCGCCTCGATCGAAAGGCGGATCGCCCGCACCATCAGCGGCATGGCCATGATCCCGGCGGCCAGTGCCGCGCCGGTCCAGCGGAACAGCAGGGTGATGCCAAACCAGTCCGCCAGCCAGCGCCCGATCGGGCCATTCGCACCGAACAGCAGCAGCAATAGCCACCCGGTAACGACCGGCGGCACCACCAGCGGCAGATAGACCAGCGCGTCCAGCAGCATCCGGCCGGGGAAACGCCACCGCGCCAATATCCAGGCCAGCGCGAACGCAATCGGCAGCATCGCGCCGACCGCAACCGCGCTGACCTTGATCGACAGGGCGATGATCGGCCAGTAATCGGGCGGCAGGTCCAGCATCACGTCATGCTCCTGTGCTGGGTCCGGCTGGCGGCCATCATGGGAAATCCATCTGGACGATATGCGCGGACAGGCGCTCCGCCTCCGCCAGGTCGTGCGTGACGTACAGGATCGGCACGCCCACCTCGTCCCGCAACCGTTCGACCAGCTGCAATATGTCGGCGCGCCGCGCGCGGTCGATCGACGCCAGCGGCTCGTCCATCAACAGGCAGGATGGGTGCGTCAGCAGGGCGCGGCCAATCGCCACGCGCTGCGCCTCCCCCATCGACAGGGTCGATGGCCAGCGATCGAGCAGCCCCGCTATGCCAAGGAAGCGGGCCATCTCCTCCAGCGCCTCGGCGGCATCGGGCGAACGACGCACACCGTAGAGAAGATTGCCGCGCACCCGCAGGTGCGGGAACAGCCGGGCGTCCTGAAAGATATAGCCCAGACGCCGATGTTCCGGCGCGACATTGATGCCCCGTGCGGCGTCGAACAACGGCACGTCACCCACATGGATATGGCCGCCATCGGGCCGCAACAGCCCGGCGACCATGTTGAGTATGGTCGTCTTGCCCACGCCTGACGGGCCGAGCAGCGCCGTCACGCCCTGCCCGGCATCGATCCTGCACGCGATCCGCCGGTCACCCAGGTCGCGCCAGACGTCGATGCGGAAGGTCGACGCGGTCGCAGGCGGCGATGGATCGGGACGGGCTGGCACAGCGGGGTGGGAAACGGACATTGCCGCCCTTGTGCCCCGATCCGCTCAGCCGATGCAAGCGCGCAGCGATGGCGTCGGGCGATCCATCGCGGCGTCAGCATAACACCCCGCTCAGCCGGGCGCAGCGGCCGATCCCGCCAGCAGCCCGCCATCGATATTCACCTCCGTCCCGGTGATATAGGTCGCCTCGTCGGACGCCAGCATGACCGCGACCGTCGCGACTTCATCGCTCGCGCCGAACCGCTTGAGCGGCGTATCGGCGACCAGCGCCGCCATCCGCGCCTCCCGATCCGGGCCATCGCCGATCATGCTTTCCCACATCGGCGTCAGGATCGCGGCGGGGTGGATCGAATTGCAGCGGATAGCCCAGCCCTGCTGCGCGCAATAGAGCGCGACCGACTTGCTATGGTTGCGGATCGCCGCCTTGGACGAGGCATAGGCCGCCGCCAGCGGAATGCCGACCAGCCCCGACCGCGACGAAATGTTGATGATCGATCCGCTGCCCTGCGCCTTCATCGCGCCGATCGCGTATCGACAACCCAGAAAGGTGCCGTCCAGGTTGACGTGGTGGACCGCCCGCCAGTCGGCCAGCGTCGCATGTTCAGGATCATGGGCGACCATGCCCTGCTCGAACCCGGTCACCCCGGCATTGTTCACCATGACGTCGATCGCAGGAACTGCCTCGGCCAGCCCCGCCCAGTCCGCCTCCTCCCGCACGTCCAGTGCGATGAAGCGGCAGCCGATTTCAGCCGCAGCCGCAGCCCCGGCCCCCTCATCAATATCGGTCAGGATGACGCTCGCGCCTTCGGCATGAAAACGCGCCGCGATCGCCCGGCCAATGCCGCGCGCAGCGCCGGTGACGACGCAAATCTTGTTGGTCAATTTATGCATGATATTCTCGAAACAGAGCCAGATGGGCGGATTGCTCCGCTGCTATAGGTCGTGCCGCTTCAGCGGTTACGCTGGTTCATTTCGATAACTCCTGTTGCCAGTCAGACTAGGCGGATCGCCGCCTTGGCGCAACAGGCTATGGCCCTATGTTCCCAAAACCTGCCGCTCATGCGCGATCAGCCATGTCTTGGCCGCCAGTCCGCCGGCAAAACCCGTCAGCGCCCCGTTACTGCCCACCACCCTGTGGCATGGCGCAAGGATCGACAGCGGGTTGCGGCCATTGGCGGCCCCCACGGCGCGCGATGCGGTCGGCTGGCCGATGGCGCTGGCGATCGCGCCATAGCTGCGCGTCTCCCCGAACGGGATCGCCAGCAAGGCCGCCCACACCCGTTGCTGAAAGGCCGTGCCGCGCATATCCAGCGGCACGTCGAAATGCTGCCGCGCCCCGGCGAAATAGTCCGCCAGTTGCGTCGCGGCCTGCCGCAGGACCGGATGGTCGGGCCGTGCCGCCGTCACCGGCAGGCGTACCCGCGCGGGATCGTCATCCTCCCACAACACCGCCACCAGTCCGGCGTCACTGGCCACCAGCGTCAATGTGCCGACGGGCGAAGGAAACAGGGTCGTCGCAAGGGTCATGAAACAGTCTCCCTATCGGTCCCACCCCATCTAGCAAGGGGCAGGCCCAAATGCCTCCCGCCCCTTGCGATCAAAGCCGCCTTATTTCAGACCACCGCCCATGGCACGATAGAGTTCGACCATATTGGTCGCACGGGTCAGCCGCGTCGCTAGCAGGCTTTGCTCTGCGGTGAACAGCGCACGCTGCGAATCCAGCGTCGTCAGGAAGGGATCGACCCCGGCCCGGAAACGCGCGTCCGACAGCGTATAGGCGGCCCGCGCCGAATCCCGTTGCGATTTCTGGGCTTCCATTTGCTGGGTCATCGTCCCCCGCCTTGCCAGCGCGTCCGCGACTTCGCGAAAGCCCGTCTGGACGCTCTTTTCATAGGTCGCCAGCATCGCGTCATAGGTCGCCCTGGCATAGGCCAGATTGCCCTTATTCTTGCCGAAGTCGAAGATCGGCAGCGAAGCCGACGGTGCGACCGACCAGAACTGGCTGCCCGACCCGAACAGGTTGGACAGGCCCAGGCTCAGCGAACCGAACGCCGCCGTCAGCGAGATATTGGGGAAGAAGGCCGCCCGCGCCGCGCCGATATTGGCGTTGGCGCTGCGCAACTGATGCTCCGCCGCCGCAATGTCGGGCCGCCGCAACAGGACGTCGGACGATATGTCGGCGGGCAGATTGTCGATCGTCGCGCCTGCCGCTGGCAGCGCATCGGGCAGGTCGCTGGCCGGGACCGTCGTACCCGCCAGCAGATTGAGCGCATTCTGATCCTGCGCCACCAGCGTCAGCGTCTCGGCGATCGTCGATCGTGCCGAATCATAGCTGGTCTGCGCCTGCCGTACCTCCAATTCGGACGCGATCCCCTTGGCAAAGCGCGCGCGGTTCAGTTCCAGCGTCTTGCCGAACGCGCTTTCCAGATCGCGCGCGATCCGCAACCGTTCCTGGTCCGCCGCCATCGTCAGCCACGCATCGGCCACCTCCGCAATCAGCGCGGTCTGCGCTGCGTTGCGGGTTTCGACGCTGGCGAAATATTGCTCCTGCGCGGCCTTGCTCAGATTGCGGACCCGCCCGAACAGGTCGATTTCCCACGCCGAAACACCGACCTGTGCCTGATACACGTCCGTCCGGCCCGACCCGGCGAGCGAAAAGGGCGAATCCTGATAGGTCGCATTGCCGCCCGCCGTCACGCGGGGCAACAGGTCGGCGCGCTGTACCCGATATTGCGCCCGCGCCTGCTCCACATTGGCCAGCGCAACACGCAAATCGCGATTGTTGGCGAGTGCCGTGTCAATGACCCGCGCCAGCCGCGCGTCGGTGAAGAAATCGCGCCATGCCGTATCGGCCGGGACGATCGCCGCCCCGTCCGCCGCGCCATAGGCCGGCCCCTGCGGGCTGGTCGCCGGAACCGGCAGTGCGGGCCGCACATATTTGGGCGCCATGTCGCAGGCGGCCAGCGCCAGCGACAAGGTAATGGCGCCCAGCGCCTTGACGTTACGCATCTCTTATGCCTCCTGCGGCGTGGCGGGCGTTGCCTGCTCTTGCGCCGCATCATGGGTCTTATGTTCACGGAACAGCCGCTTCACCACGGTGAAGAATACCGGCACGAAGAAGATCGCCAGCACTGTCGCGGACAACATGCCCCCGACCACGGCCCAGCCGATCGCATTCTGGCCACCGGCCCCTGCCCCGGTCGACAGCGCCAGCGGCAGCACGCCGAAGATGAAGGCAAAGCTGGTCATCAGGATCGGCCGCAGACGCAGCTTGCCTGCCTCCAGCGCAGCCGCGCCCGGCGACATGCCCTCACGCATCTTCTCTTCGGCAAATTCCACGATCAGGATCGCATTCTTCGCCGACACGCCGATCGTCGTGATCAGGCCGACCTGAAGGTAGATGTCGTTGTTCAGCCCCGCCAGCGTGGCCGCGATCACCGCGCCCAAAACGCCCAGCGGCACCACCAGCATCACCGCGATCGGCACCGACCAGCTTTCATACAGCGCAGCCAGGCACAGGAACACGATCAGCATCGACAGGGCATAGACATAGGGCGCCTGCCCGCCGGACGTGCGTTCCTCATAGGAAATGCCGTTCCAGCTATAACCGATGCCGGCGGGCAATTTGGCGGCATATTCCTCCATGGCCTTCATCGCCTCGCCGCTCGACACGCCGGGCGCGGGCGCGCCCTGTATGTTCATCGACGGCACGCCGTTGAACCGCTCCAGCCGGGCCGGACCCGTGACCCATTCCGTCGTGGAGAAGGCCGACAGGGGCGCCATGACGCCGCTGCTGCCCCGGACATGCAGCGCCCCGATCGAATCGGGGGTGGTGCGGAACGGCGCGTCGGCCTGCACGAACACGCGCTTCACCCGGTCGCGATCAATGAAGTCATTGACATAGGCGCTGCCCAGATTGGTGCTGATCGTGTCGTTGACGTCCGCCTGCGCGATGCCCAGCGCACCCGCCGCCGCCTGATCGACGGTCAGCTTCAACTGCGCGCTGTCCTCCAGGCCATTGGGCCGCACCTGCGCCAATCGCTTGTCTTGCATCGCCATGCCCAGCAACTGGTTGCGCGCCTCCAGCAACTTTTCATGGCCCACACTGCCAAGGTCCAGCAACTGGAAGTCGAAACCCGACGCATTGCCCAGTTCCTGCACCGCTGGCGGCACGAACGCGATGACCATGCCTGCGGAAATCTTGTGCAGGGCCGCATTGGCGCGCTCGGCGATCGCCATGACGCTATTGTCCTGCCCCTTGCGCAGCTTCCAGTCCTTCATCGGCACGAAGGCGATACCGACATTCTGGCCCTGCCCGACAAAGCCGAAGCCGGAAATGGTAAAGACCGCCGCGACATTGTCCTTTTCCTGCGTCAGATAATAGTCGCGCACCCGGTCCAGCGTCCGCTCCGTCTCCTCGATCGTCGCGCCGGTGGGCAGCGAAATCTGGTTGATGATGCGGCCCTGATCCTCTTCGGGCAGGAAGCCGGTCGGCAGGCGCAGGAAGATGACCGCCATGCCCACCGTCACCAGGCCAAAGACCAGCATGGTCCGGCCCCAGCGCCGCTCGACCTTCTCGACGCCCTGCCCATAGCGGACAACGCCCTTGTCGAACGTGCGGTTGAACCAGCCGAAAAAGCCCTTCTGCGTCGCATGGTCATGCCGGGCCGGCTTCAGGATCGTGGCGCACAGCGCGGGCGTCAGGATCAGCGCGACCAGCACCGACAGGATCATCGATGAAACGATGGTGATCGAAAACTGGCGGAAGATGACGCCGGTGGACCCGCCAAAGAATGCCATGGGCAGGAACACCGCGGACAGGACGAGGCCGATGCCGATCAGCGCGCCGCTAATCTCGTCCATCGACTTTTTCGCCGCTTCCTTGGGACTGAGGCCTTCATCCTGAATCAGCCGCTCGACATTTTCGACGACGACGATCGCGTCGTCGACCAGCAGGCCGATCGCCAGCACCATGCCGAACAGGGTCAGCGTGTTGATGGTAAAGCCCGCCGCGTGCAGGATCGCGAGCGATCCCAGCAGCACGACCGGCACGGCAATGGTGGGGATCAACGTCGCGCGCCAGTTCTGAAGGAACAGGAACATGACGACGAACACCAGCAACACCGCCTCGATCAGCGTGTGGATAACTTGTTCGACCGACAGTTTCACAAAGGTCGAATTGTCGACCGGGAAGTCATATTTGACCCAGGACGGGAAGTTCCTCGACAGCGTCTTGATCTGCGCCTTGACGTCCGTAACCGTGTCCAGCGCGTTGGCGCCCGGCGCCAGCTTGATGCCGAAACCGGCGGCCGGATGGCCGTTGAACTTCGCGCCAAAACTGTAATTTTCCGATCCCAGTTCGACCCGCGCCACGTCGGACAGCAGGACGACCGACCCGTCGCTGTTGCTGCGCAGGCGGATGGCGCGGAATTCCTCCGGCGTGCGCAACCGCGACTGGGCGGTGACGGTGGCGTTGAGCGCCTGTCCCTTGGGCGATGGCGTACCGCCGATCTGGCCCGCCGACACCTGCGCATTTTGCGCCTGGATCGCGGCCTTCACGTCGCCCGTCGTGACGCCCAGATTGGCCATCTTGTAGGGGTCCAGCCACACCCGCATGGCATATTGCGCACCCAGCAACTGGGTATCGCCAACCCCGGTGACGCGGCTGATCGGATCTTGCAGCGATGACGCGATAAAGTCGCCCGCATCCTGCTGGTCATGGATGCCGTCATCGGAATAGACCGCCATCACCATCAGGAAGCTGGCGGTCGATTTGGTGACGCGCAGCCCCTGTTGCTGCACTTCCTGCGGCAGGAGCGGCGTCGCCTGCGCCAGCTTGTTCTGCACCTGCACCTGCGCGATGTCTGCATCGGTGCCCTGCTCGAACGTCAGGGTGATGTTCAGGTTGCCCGCGCTGTCGCTGGTGGACGAAAAATAGCGCAGATTGTCGATGCCCTTGAGCTGTTGCTCGATGATCTGGGTCGTCGTGCTTTCCAGCGTCTGGGCATTGGCACCCGGATAGCTGGTTGCGATGCTGACCGTGGGCGGCGCGATTTCAGGAAATTGCGCGACGGGCAGCGCCCTGATGGCGAGCAGACCCGCCAGCATGATGACGATGGCGATGACCCATGCAAAGATGGGCCGGTCGATAAAATAGCGGGCCATGATTTACTGCGCCCCGCCGGTGGACGCCGTAACCTGCTGTGGCGCGCCGGGCTTGACGACCGTGCCGGGGCGCAGATTGAGCAGCCCTTCGACGATCAAACGGTCGCCCGGTTTCAGCCCGCCGGTAACGATCCACTTGTCGCCCACCGGGCGGTCGACCGTCACCTGGCGCAATTCCGCCTTATTGTCCTTGCCAACGACCAGCGCCGTCGCGCGGCCGCGGGCGTCGCGGCTGATGCCCTGCTGCGGCGCCAGGATGACCTGACGGCGCTGACCTTCCACCACCCTGGCGCGCACATACATGCCTGGCAGCAACAGCCCGTCGGGATTGGCGAAGGTCGCGCGCAGCGTCACCGCGCCCGACGTCGGATCGACCGACACTTCGGAAAATTGCAGCCTGCCCTCGATCGGATAGGTGCTGCCATTGGGCAGCAGCAACTGGATGCGCGCGCCGTCCACGCTGCTGACGCCGCCCTTCTTCATCGCCTGCTTCAGGTCGATGATCTCCGCAGCGGACTGGGTGACATCGACATAGACAGTGTCGGTGCGCTGGATCGTCGCCAGCGGGTCCGCCTGCCCGGCCTGCACCAGTGCGCCCGGCGTGAACAACGAACGGCCGATACGACCGGAAATGGGGGCGCGAATGCGCGTGAAATTCTGGTTCACCTGCGCCGATTGCAGCGCACCTCGCTGCGCTGCAACATCGGCGCGCGCCTGTTGGGCGGCGGCGTCGGCATTGTCATATTCCTGACGGCTGACGGCATTGATGCCGACCAGATCCTTGTAGCGCTGCGCCTGCAGGCTGGTGGCCCGGATCGCTGCATTGGCCCGCGCCAGCGCACCCTGCGCCTGCGCGACGGCGGCGCGATAGGGGGCGTCCTCGATTTCGTAGAGCAGTTGCCCGGCCCGCACCATGCCGCCCTCGGCAAACAGACGGCGACGGATAACGCCGCTGATTTGTGGCCGAACTTCGGCGGTTTCCACCGCTACGATCCGTCCCGGCAGCTCATTGATCAGCGGCGCGGTGCCGGTTTCGAGCGTTACGACGCCCACGGCGGGTGGCGGCGGCGCAGGCGGCGGACTGTCCCCGCACGCACTCAGAGTCAGCGCCGACGCGCACGCCAGCAGACCGATGAACTTCCCCTTTTGCATCGCGCATATTTCCGTTTTGATAGGATACTGATCGGAATGAACGTTCATTCCGCTTGCGCCGCAGGTAGGATCATGCCAATGTGAATTCAAGAGAGAAAATGTCTAGGAGGGCAAATTGGTTGCAACGCAGCAAAAACAGACCGTACCGGAAAGGTCGGGTAAGGAGCGGATCTTGGAAGCCGCCCGAACGCTGTTCGACAGCCATGGCTTCCATCAATCCTCCATGGCCGAACTGGCCGTAGCAGCCCAGGTTTCGGTCGGGCAGATCTATCGCCTGTTCAAGGGCAAGGAAGACATCATCGCCGCCATCGTACAGGCGGATTATGACGAACGCTGCATGCATATGGATGCGCTGCGCTCGCGGCTCGACGCTGGCGAACTAACGGTCGAACAGACGTTCGAGGAATTGCTGCTGCATGTCGTCGATGAAAAGGACGAAGCGCTGTCCTTCGACATCCTGGCCGAAAGTTTCCGCAACCGGCCGGTCGGGGATATGATCGCGGCGATGTGTGTGCGGTTTCGCGGCTATATTCGCGACTTTGCCTGCGCGGCCAATCCTGACCTGTCAGGCGAAGCGCTGGACGGCGCTGAGGAAATTGTCCTCGCCTGCCTGTTCGGCCTTGGCCATCGCAGCCTTTCGCGCCCCAGCCTCAGCGCAACCGACACCGCCCGCCTTTCCGCACTGATGATCGTCGCGGCGCTGCGCGCCATCTGCTAGACAAAAGCGGGGCGCCGGACCAGCAGCGCCCCCGGCTATTTCGCCTCGACCCCTTCGGGCAGGACAATCGCCGACCAGCTTTTGGCCGGAACCAGATAGCGGGCGGCCAGCGCCTGCAACTGGGCTGGCGTGACAGTCAGCATATCCTGCGCCATCGTCTGCATTGCCGCCACATAGCGCGCATCATGGGTCGCGCCTTCCATCTGGTTCATCCAGAAGGCATTGCCCGTCCCGGCCCGCATCAGCATCTGCCGCATCGGCGCGACCGCGCGCTGCAATTCATCCTCGCTGACCGGCGTTTTGGCCAGATCGGCCGCGGTCGATTTCACCACATCGTAGAAATAGGCGATCCTGTCGGGCCGCACCTGGCTCGTCACCAATATATAGCCGCCACTCTCATAGGAAAATGGCCAGCTATTCTGGACGCTGGGCGAATAGGCCGCGCCCTCGGTCGATCGCAGCCGGTCGAACAGCCGGTCATTGAAAATCTGGGTCAGTATCTCCAGCTGGCGCGCTTCCTTTTGCAGGGTGAAGCCGCCCGATGTCGGCCATGCCATGACGGCGGCGGCCTGTTCCTTGTCGCCCTTGTGCCGTAATACGATCGGGGTTTCGACATGGGCAGGAAAGCGCATCGCCAGGTTGGCAGCGGGCACGGGCGTATCGGCGCGGGGCGGCAATGCGCCCAGCGTCTGCGCCACTGCCGCTATCGCGTCGTCCGGCTTTACCTGCCCGAAAATCTGCACCTCTATCGGTCCGGACGCCAGAATCGGTTCCCATGTCGCGCGGAAGGCCTGCGGCGTCAGCGCGTTGATTTCGGCCAGCGACGGGGTGCGAAACCGCACATCCTTGTCATGCAGCAACCAGCCCAGATCACGCCCCAGCACGGCGTCGGGCGAACGGGTCATGGCGTCATAGGCGACGGTCGCGCCTGCCTTGACCCGTGCGATCGGCGCCGGGTCCCATCCGGGCGCACCCAGCTTGGTCGCGAACAGGCGCAACTGGTCCTTATAGTCGGCCGGGCGCGTCACCGCCTGCAATTCGAACGCATCTTCGTCGATGGAAAAATCCATGCCCATGCGGCGACCATTGGTCAGGTCGTCCAGCTCGCGCTGGCCCAGCGTGCCGATGCCACTGGCCACCAGTGCATAATCCCCCGCCCAGCTCGCCACCGGCTTGACCGGGGAGAAGGCCTGCTGGCCATGCCCGAAGCGGACGTTGATCCGCACCTTTTCCGTCTCTGCATCATTGGCGAACAGGGTCAGCTTCACCCCGTTGGAAAAGGTGATGCTTTCCATCCCGGCGAGGCCAATGGGCGTGCGGGAAACGACCGTGGCCGGCGCACCCAGCTTGGGCAGGTCGGCCATCGTCACGATCTTGTCGGCCAGCCGCGCATTGGTCGCCGCCTTGACCGGCGCGGCGACGGCTGCCGCCAGCTTCGCGTCCAGACCCGGCTGCGCCGTGCCCGTCACCAGCAGGGCGCGGAACACGCCTGCCGAAAACAGCCGGTTGGTCGATTCGACGATCTTGGCAGGCGTCATATTCGCCTTGCCAGAGCGGAAGATGCTGAGGGCCGCGTCGGGGCTGACCGTCGTTTCGCGAATATCGACCGCACTGATCAGGTCGCTCGCCTGCTTTGCGCCCGCCTCCGTATCGGCATTTTCGACCTGGATCGCCAGCGCCGTATCCATCTGCGCATATTCGCGGTTGATTTCGGTCTGGCTGGGCGGCGTGGTCTTGGCGTCCTCCACGATGCCGCGGACATCGGCCAGCGCCTTTTGCCAATTCTCGCCCACCGGGATGATGGTCATGAACGTACCGTCAACCGATCGGCTGACATCCTGCTGCTCGACACTCGATTGCAGGAAGCTGCCACCGCTGCGCGCCGCCTGCTCCAGCCGGCGGCTGATGATCTGCAACGCCAGCATGTCGGTCAGCTTGTCCTGATTGTAGAGGATAGTGTCGGCGCGCGGCTTCCACGGGCGCAGCCAGGCAAGCGTCAGGCCCAGCGGCACGCCCGGCTCCACTGCAACGCGGGTGGCGGGGAATTTGGGATCGGGCGCGCCGAAGTCGGGCATGGGCGCGCCCTTGCCGGGCACGGACCAGCCGCCAAACTGGTCCTTGATCAGCTGTTCGGCCAGCGCCGGATCAATATCCCCCGCTATCGCGATCACGGCGTTTTCCGGGCGATACCAGCGCTCGTGAAACGCCGTCATCTTGGCCGCCGTCGCGGCGTTGAGCGTCGCCACCGTGCCGATCGGCGCACGATCGGCCATGGGTTGCCCGGCGAAGAAATGCTCGCGGCTGACGTCGGAAATCCGCGTCTGCGGCCCGTCGCTCTCGCGCCGTTCGGCCAGCACCACCGCGCGCTCGGCATCGACCGCGCTGTCGACAATATTGGGATCAGCCATCATCCCCGCCAGAATCTTCAGGCTTTCGCCCAGGCTCTGCGGCGTCGCCTGCGGCAGGTCGAGCGCATAGCTGGTGCCGGTCGGCGTCGTCTGCGCATTGCTGTCGCTGCCGAATGTCACGCCCAGCCGCTGCCAGATACGCTTGGATTCGCCATCGGGGACATGGCGTGACCCACGAAAGGTCAGATGCTCCATGAAATGGGCATAGCCCTGCTCGTCGGGCCGCTCCATCAGCGATCCCGCGTCGATCCGCAAACGAACGGACACCTGCCCCGGCGGCACGCCATTGCGACGGATCGCATAGCGCAGGCCGTTGGACAAAGTGCCGAACCGCCATGCGGCATTGATCGGCACATCGCTATTTTCGTAAAGCCACGGCCTCACCTTAGGCGCGAGCGCGCTTGACGTGGCAGCAGGGGCAGATTCCGTCCGGGCCGCCAGCGGCGCAGGCGCCCCCGACAGCAGCAGGGCAAGGACAGTCAGCGAAGCGGCGGCGCGCCGGGGGAAAAATCTCATAGGCCGGGGAGCCTAACGGGATTTTCCTGAATGGCTACTGACAAAGATGGTCATGGGACGCCGCAAAATATCGTTCGCTTCGAGCGTGTCGGAATATGTTTTCCGACCACGCTCGAAACGAACGGAAGACTGCATCAGCGCGGCGCGCCGGTGCGCTGGACCGCGCCCTTGTGCGCGCCGACGCCACCGCCGCTGCGGCGACGGCGGAAGGGCCGCTTCTCGCCACCCTCGGCATCGGTGCGATGCGCCCGGTCGGGGGTGCCGCGCTGCTGGCGCTGGCCATCCTGATATTTGCGCTGCCCTTCGGCGCGACGCGCCTGCTGCTGCGGCGTCTGGCTCGGTCCCTTCTTGGGGGCGGCAGGCTTGGGCAGGTTCCGCACCGCTTCCATGAAATTCTCCGGCAGCGGTTCGATCGCCAGCTTCACCCGCGTCGCGCGTTCGATCGCCTTGAGATAAGGCCGCTCATCGTCCGCCACGAAGCTGATCGCAACGCCTTCGGCCCCGGCGCGCGCGGTGCGGCCAATGCGGTGGACATATTGTTCGGGCACATTGGGAATTTCGAAGTTGATGACGTGGGACACGCCCGACACGTCGATGCCGCGCGCGGCGATGTCGGTCGCCACCAGCAGCTTCACCTTGCCCTGACGGAACGCCTGGAGCGCGGTGGTGCGCTGGCCCTGGCTCTTGTTGCCATGGATGGCGAACGCCTCGATCCCCGCGCCTTCCAGGAAACGCACGACGCGGTCGGCGCCATGCTTGGTGCGGGTGAAGATCAGCGCGCGGTCAATATCCTCGCTCTTCAGGATCAGGTGGAGCAGCGCCTGCTTCTCGGCCTGATTGACGAAGGTGGCGCGCTGTTGGACGCGCTCTGCGGTGGTCGATTGCGGCGCAACGCTGACCTTGACCGGATTATTGAGGAACTGGGCGGCCAGCGCCTCGATTTCCTTGGGCATCGTGGCCGAGAAGAACAGGTTCTGCCGATCGGCGGGCAGCATCTTGGCAATGCGCTTCAATGGCTGGATGAAGCCCATGTCCATCATCTGGTCCGCTTCATCGAGCACGAAGATTTCCGTGTCCTTGATGGTCAGCGCGCGCTGGTCGATCAGGTCGAGCAGACGGCCCGGCGTCGCGACGACGATGTCGACGCCCCCGGCCAGCGCCCGGATCTGCTTGCCGATGGGCACACCGCCGAACACGGTTTCGACCGACAGTCTCAAAAAGCGGCCATAGTCGCGGAAGCTCTGCGCGATCTGCGCGGCCAGTTCGCGGGTCGGGGCCAGCACCAGCATCCGGCAGCCCTTGATCGGCGTCGGCTTGGGGTTGCGGGCAAAATAATCGAGGCTGGGCAGCGCGAAGGCCGCGGTCTTGCCGGTGCCGGTCTGGGCGATGCCGCACAGATCCTTGCCGTCCAGCAGCACGGGAATCGCCTTTTGCTGGATGGGCGTGGGTGTCACATAATTTTTGGAGGCAAGCGCCTTGGTGATCGGCTCGGCCAGACCAAAATCGTTGAATTGCATTTGGAAAACTCACAAGTGGGCCTTTACGCCAACTTGCTCTGCGGACGCAGGAAGGGCGCGAGGCGGGTTACGAAACGACCCGCGTGAAAAGGGAAGCCTCAAGCTTGGCGCAGACTCTCATTGGCCGGTCCGTGATCCTATTGCGGCTGTTCCAGCCACCCAGGTTGCGGACGATCACGCTGCCAATCGCTATGGAACCATCATGGTCCCTCTGCTGCGCTGCAACGCATATGGCGAAGATGCAGGCAAATAGCAAGCGGCCGCGCGATGTAGCGCGGCCGCTTGCCCTTGGGAACGCGCCTTCGCACGCCCATGGGGTTCAGTATATGCCGCTCAACCGCCTTACAGCGCGACCTCGGCATGCTTGGACTTCATCTCCTTGGACACGTCACCGCCGAACATCATCTTGAACACGCCCGTCAGCGACAGGTCGGCCAGCCAGATTTCCGCCGTGCCAAGGTCGAAGCGCAGCATCAGCAGGTTGGGGTCGTTGCGACCGCCCTCATACCAGGCCTCAACCTGCTTGGACCAGTAGCGGTCGATCACCGCCGGGTCGGTCTCCTCGACCAGCGTGCCGTTGATGCAGGCGAACAGGCCATGATCCTTCGCCGCGAACTGGGCCATGGCGGGGCCGCCGGGGGCCAGGCGATTGTCGCGCGATGTATAGAACCAGAAGCAATGATCGGCATCGGGATCTAGCTGGGCCGTCATCGGCAGGCTATGGTCCTGACTATTGCTCAACCCCACCATGACGAAGGGGCTTTTGCTCATATCGCTCCAGAAATGTTCGCGAATATCCTTTGGCGTCGTCATTCTATCTCTCCTGCTGGGTCATTCCCAACAATCGACGGGTGCCAGCGAAGTTCCCGCAGCGCTTGATCTTGCGCCTGCAAATCGCCACATAGCGGCCATGCTGATAGAGACCGAACTGACGCCCAATCCGGCAACCATCAAATTCCTCCCCGGCCAGGCGGTCATGGGCGATGGAACGCGCGATTTCGCAACCCCTGAAGAGGCGGAGGCATCGCCCCTCGCCAACGCGCTGTTCGGGCTGGGCGATGTTACCGGGGTCTTTTTCGGCGGCAATTTCGTGTCGGTGACGATCGCGCCGGGATCGGAATGGCGGGACGTGAAGCCGGACATACTGTCGATCCTGCTCGACCATTTTTCCGCCAACATGCCGCTGTTCGCGCCGGGATCGGCCGCGGGCATAGCCGTGCCGATGGATGACGACGCCCTTGGCGACGATCCGGAAGATGCTGAAATCGTCGCGCAGATCCGCGATCTTATCGACACGCGCGTCCGCCCCGCCGTCGCCAATGATGGCGGCGACATTGTCTATCGCGGCTTCGACAAGGGCACCGTATTCCTCAAGATGCAGGGTGCCTGCGCTGGCTGCCCCTCGTCCAGCGCGACGCTGAAAAGCGGGATCGAACAACTGCTCAAACATTATGTCCCCGAAGTGACGGAAGTCCGCGCGGTCTGATCGGGTCAACCTTCCCTTTCCACCATTTGGCAAATCGCGACAGATCGACTAACCGCAAGAAGGAAGGTTGAGGGGGGTAAGGTTTGCGCCTGCTGGTGATCGACACCGCGACACAGGCTTTGTCCGTCGCGCTGCTGGAAGATGGGGCGCCCGTTGCGCGCTTCCATCAAATTGTCGGGCGCGGCCATGCCGAAGCCCTGTTGCCCGCCATTGCCGCCCTGCCCGGCGGTGGTCGCGCCGATGCCATCGCCGTTAATGTTGGCCCTGGCAGCTTTACCGGGGTTCGCATCGGCATCGCCGCTGCCCGCGCGCTGGCGCTGGCCTGGCAACTGCCACTACGCGGATATAGCGCGCCGTCGCTGATCGCGGCGCAAGCGGCGCAACTCCATGCTGGTGACGGACCGATTGCGGTCACCATCACTGGTGGCCATGGCGAACTATTCTGGCAATGCTTCACCGCCGACGGGCTGAGCGCGACCAGCCCGGTCGCCTCGACCCCCATCGCCGCCCTGGCGACGCAGCTCGACATCGACACGCTCTACGGCACCGGGGCCGAAGCATTGGTGACCGCGCGCGGCCATGGCGCCGCGGTCAATCTCTATCCCGACGCAGCGGACTATGGCCTGATCGCCGCCCAGCCCGCCCTGCCCGCAACGCCCATTTATGGCCGGGGCGCAGACGCGCAAACCATGGCGGAGCGCGCCGCGTCATGATGCCGGGTCTTGTCCTCGATACCTACGACCAGAGCGAACGCAATGCGATGGCCGATGCGATGACGGTGATGGAGGCCGCCTTCGATCCGGTTTTTGGTGAGGCATGGACATTGCCGCAACTGGCCGGCGTCATGATGATGCCCGGCACCTGGCTGACGATCGCGCGCGTGGACGCGGCGGCGCTGGGCTTCGCGCTGGTGCGATCCGTGCTCGACGAATGCGAATTGCTGCTGCTCGCGGTCGACCCCGCCTGGCGTGGACGGGGCGTTGGCGAAGCGTTGCTGCGCGACAGTTTGCGCACGGCGCGTCGCAGAGGCATTACATCCATGAACCTGGAAGTGCGCGCCAGCAACAACGCCGTGCATCTCTATGAGAAAACAGGCTTTGAATACGTGCATCGCCGCCCCGGTTACTATCGCGGCAATGATGGACAACTTTACGATGCTCTAAGTTTTCGCATCGACATGCTTGCTTGATGCCAAATGCTCTTGCGAAATTATCCGGCAAGGTTTAGCGAACACGTACCGTTCCTGAAATGAATCTCGTAGGACGGGTCGCGCAACAATAGCCTTACAGGATACAGGACAATGGAAATAGAATCCGCACAGAGCGAACTGCTCATTACTTTGACATCGGACATTGTCGCCGCGCATGTCTCCAATAACAGCGTGTCTGTATCTGACGTTGCTGCTCTGATCCAGAATGTCCACGCTGCCTTGTCGGGCCTGAGCGAACCGACTGCCGTGCCGGACGTCAAGCCCGAACCTGCGGTTTCGGTCCGTTCGTCGATCAAGCCGGACTTCATCATCTGTCTGGAAGATGGCAAGAAGCTCAAGATGCTCAAGCGCCACCTGATGACCCATTATCAGATGACGCCCGAAGACTATCGCGCCAAATGGGGCCTGCCCGCCGACTATCCGATGGTCGCCCCCAACTATGCCGAACAGCGCCGCTCGCTGGCCAAGAAAATCGGCCTGGGCACCAAGCGCCGCCGTAGCGGCAGCGCCGCAAAGTAATCCGCCCGGCTGACGGAACGGTCTTGTGTAAAGGGGCGCATGCAGCCATGTGCCCCTTTACGCGACAGGAAAAGCCGCTAGGCTTCGTCTGACTGTCCGCACCTCTAAAGCCAGCGAGACTCCATGAACCGCAAGATCGACGTCGAATCCCTGTGTCACGAAAAGGGGCTGCGCATCACCGAACAGCGCCGGGTGATCGCCCAGGTGCTGAGCGATGCGACCGACCATCCCGATGTCGAGGAATTGCACAAGCGATCCGCTGCGATCGACCCAGGCATCTCGATCGCCACCGTCTATCGCACGGTCCGCCTGTTCGAAGAGGCCGGCATTCTGGAACGCCATGATTTCGGCGATGGCCGCGCCCGTTACGAAGCTGCGCCCGAATCGCATCACGACCATCTGATCGATGTCGAAACCGGCAATGTGATCGAATTTGTCGACCCCGAACTGGAACAGTTGCAGAAGCAGATCGCGGAAAAGCTGGGCTTCCGGCTGGTCGATCATCGCATGGAATTGTACGGCGTCGCCCTCGACCGGAAGAATTGACGCGCTGCTGCCGCTTCGTCGCTGGTCGCGCATAGCCGCGCTGATTGCCAGCCTGCTGCTGTGCCTGCCTCCCCACCTGCTCTGGCGCGCCCTTCGTCGCCCGTCGCCCTGGCCGCGCCGCTTTTTGGGCGTGGCCGCGCGCGCCGTCGGCGTGCGGGTGCGGATCACGGGACAGCCGCATGGCGGCGACATGTTCCTGCTGGCCAACCATGTCAGTTGGATCGACATATTGGCCATGGGCGGCGCCACCGGCGCGGCCTTTGTCGCGCATGACGGCATTGCCCGCTGGCCGGTCGTCGGCTGGCTCGCGGCGCAGAACAACACATTGTTCGTCGCCCGTGAGCGGCGCGGCGCGCTGTCGGGCCAGATCGACGCGCTGCGCGCCGCCATGCTGGGGCATCAGCCGGTCGCGCTATTTCCCGAAGGCACGACCAGTGACGGCAGCGGACTGCTGCCGTTCAAGCCATCGCTTCTGGCCGTGCTGCTGCCCCCGCCGCGCGCGGTGCTGATTCAGCCGGTGCATATCGACTATGGCGCGGCGACATCCGCCATCGCCTGGCATGGCGACGAACCGGCGGGCGCCAACGCATGGCGCGTTTTGGGGCGCAAGGGACGGCTGGACGTGACGCTGCGCTTTCTGGCCCCGTTCGATCCCGCCGATTGCGCCGATCGCAAGGTCATAGCGGCAACGGCACGCGGGGCGATCGCGGCCAGCATCGCGCAAAATGCGTCCGATAGCGCCGCATCGCAGCATCGGCCTTCCGCTACCCCCCTGCCGCCTGTATAGCTGGGCCATGAATCGTCCCCTACCGCCCAAGACTCCAGCCACCTTCCACGTAAAATCCTTCGGCTGCCAGATGAACGTCTATGATGGCGAACGCATGGCCGAGATGCTGGGCGAGCGGGGCATGACCGCTGCTGCGGACGGGAATGACGCCGATCTGGTGATCCTCAACACATGCCACATCCGCGAAAAGGCGGTGGACAAGGTTTATTCCGACATTGGCCGGATGACGCGCGAGGATGGCAGCCGCCCGATGATCGCGGTCGCTGGCTGCGTCGCGCAGGCCGAGGGCGGCGAAATCAGCCGCCGCGCCCGGACGGTGGACATCGTCGTCGGCCCGCAGGCCTATCATCGCCTGCCCGATCTGATCGCAAAGGCGGGCCGCGGCGAAGCGGCCGTCGATACCGACATGCCGGCGGAATCGAAATTCGGCGCCCTGCCCGCCCGCGCCAAGCAGGCGCGGCCCACCGCCTTTCTGACGATCATGGAAGGGTGCGACAAATTCTGCACCTATTGCGTCGTCCCCTATACGCGCGGCGCGGAAATCAGCCGGTCATGGGACGCGATCCTGGACGAGGCGAAGGCGCTGGTGGATGGCGGGGTGAAGGAAATCACGCTGCTGGGCCAGAATGTGAACGCCTGGACCGGCAAGGATGACGAGGGCCGGGCACAGGGCATGGACGGTCTGGTCCGGGAACTGGCGAAGATCGATGCGCTCAAGCGTATCCGCTATACGACCAGCCATCCCAACGACATGAGCGACGGGCTGATCGCCGCCCATGGCGACGTCGACAAGCTGATGCCCTTCCTCCATCTGCCCGTGCAATCGGGCAACGACCGCATCCTCAAGGCGATGAACCGCAGCCATAGCGTCGAGGGCTATCTGCGCCTGATCGAGCGCGTCCGCGCAGCCCGCCCGGACATTGCCCTGTCCGGTGACTTCATCGTCGGCTTCCCCGGAGAGACCGAGGAGGAATTTGCCGACACGCTGCGCATCGTCGACGCCGTGGGCTATGCGCAATGCTATTCGTTCAAATATAGCCCCCGCCCCGGCACGCCAGCAGCCGACATGGACGGGCAAATACCCGCCGACGTCATGGACGATCGGCTCGTGCGGCTACAGGCGGCGATCAATCGCCATCAGGTCGGCTTCAACGCCGCCACGGTCGGACGCCGCACCACTATATTGCTGGAACGCGCGGGCCGCTATCCCGGTCAATTGATCGGCAAGACGCCCTGGCTGCAATCCGTTCACGTCACCGCCCCCGACCAGGCGATCGGCGATATGATAGAGGTCGACATCATCAGCGCCGGTCCCAATAGTCTGGCCGGCGAAATTGGCAGGAGGAAAGCCGCTTGAACCAAAGCCTCGTCATTCCCGCAACAGCGGGACGCCATCTCTTCGATCTACGGCTCTGGCCGATCCTAACGAGATGCATGACAGGCAAGGGAGGCTTTTGAATGGGCAAGAAACCGCATCAACCCCGCACCGACATCGCCGAACGCGCGCGGCTCGAAGTCACGTTCGAAAAGCCGCATCTGCTGGGCACCCTGTTCGGGCAATATGACCAGAATCTGGTCGCCATCGAAAATCGGCTGGGCGTCTATATCGCTGCGCGCGGCAACAAGTTGCAGATCGAGGGCGAGGCGGAAGCCGCCGCCCGCGCGCGCGACGTCATGACCGGCCTCTATAACCGCATCGTCGCCGGGCAACAGATTGACACAGGCGCAGTGGAAGCCGTGATCGCCATGTCGTCGGAACCCACGCTGGACGGCATCATCCGCCATGACGTGGCCGAACCGCCCACGGTGATGATCCGCACGCGCAAGAAAACCATCGTCCCCCGCTCCGCCACGCAGGTCACCTATATGGAGGCGATGAACCGGAACGACATCATCTTCGCGCTGGGGCCGGCAGGCACGGGCAAGACCTATCTGGCGGTGGCGCAGGCGGTCAGCCAGCTCATCACCGGCACGGTCGACAAGCTGATCCTCTCGCGCCCCGCGGTCGAGGCGGGCGAGCGGCTGGGCTTCCTGCCCGGCGACATGAAGGAGAAGGTCGACCCCTATCTCCGCCCGATCTACGACGCGCTTTACGACACGCTGCCCGCCGAACAGGTCGAGCGGCGCATCGCGAGCGGAGAGATTGAGATCGCCCCGCTGGCCTTCATGCGCGGGCGAACGCTGGCCAACGCCTTCATCGTGCTGGACGAAGCGCAGAATACCACCATCGCCCAGATGAAGATGTTCCTCACCCGCTTTGGCGAAGGCAGCCGCATGGTCATCTGCGGCGATCCCCGCCAGGTCGATCTGCCGCTACCGGGCGCTTCGGGCCTGGCGGACGCGGTCGCGCGACTGGACGGAGTGGAGGGCATCGCGATGGTGCCGTTCGGCATCGGCGATGTCGTGCGTCATCCGGTCGTCGGGCGGATCGTGCAGGCTTATGAGGGGCCGGATGCGTAAGCAAAAAAATCCGTTCGCACTGAGCGAAGTCGAAGTGCCCAACCGGGCGGAGCGAGGTGCCTTCGCTCCGCTCTGGCAAAGGCTTCGACTTCGCTCAGCCCGAACGGAGGAAAGTTCGTTCCATGATTGACGTCGCCGTCCTCCATGACACTGGCTGGCCCGATACGGACTGGGAAATGCTCGCCCAGCGCGCCGTGTCTGCGGCCATCGCCCACAGCCCCTTTGCGGCCTTCGCCACTGATGCGGCGACCTACGAAGTCGCGGTCAAGCTGACCAGCGACGAAGAAGTCCATGAACTCAACCGCGCCTATCGCGACAAGGACAAGCCGACCAACGTCCTGTCCTTCCCGATGGTGCAGGCCGACCTGCTGGAAAGCACGGCCAATACGGACGATGGCGAAATATTGCTGGGCGACATCGTGCTGGCGGAGGGGGTCTGCGCCGCCGAAGCAGCCGACCGGGGCATCTCCATCGCCGATCATGCTGCGCATTTGATTATCCACGGGACTTTTCATTTGCTTGGATATGATCATATGGACGACAATGAAGCCGAAGTCATGGAAGCGCTGGAAGTCGCGGCGCTGGCCAGTCTTGGGCTTTCGGATCCCTACGGGGATAATATTCTATCAGGGGTGTAGGACGAACTATGGCTGAGGGCAGCCCAAAGGACGGCAACGGTTCCAAGGAATCGGACAGTAGTAATGAAGGCGGTTTATGGAGCGGCATAAAGTCGCTTCTGTTCGGCGATAACGAATCCACGACGCTGCGGCAGGAACTGGAGGAAGCGCTCGACGAATATGACGAGGAGGAGCAGGACGAAGGCGCAACTGCGCCCGCCAAGGGCGACCTGTCGGCGATCGAGCGCCAGATGGTCCGCAACCTGCTTCATTTTTCCGAACATACCGTCGATGACGTCGCCGTACCGCGCGCCGACATCATCGCGATCGAGGAGAAGGCGAGTTTCGCCGATCTTGCCGCGTTGTTCGCCGAAGCGGGCCATAGCCGCATCCCGGTCTATCGCGACACGCTCGACACCATCGTCGGCATGGTCCACATCCGCGATGCTTTCGCGATCCTGGCGGGCAAATCCCCCGTCCCCGACACGCTGGCCCCGCTGATCCGCCAGCCGCTCTATGTCCCCGAAAGCATGGGTGCGCTCGACCTGCTGGCCGAAATGCGTGCCAAGCGGACCCATCTCGCCATCGTGCTGGACGAATATTCGGGCACCGAAGGGCTGCTGACGTTCGAGGATCTGGTCGAGGAAATCGTCGGCGATGTCGAGGATGAGCATGACGATGCCCCCGAAGCGATGCTGGTGCCGCTGCCCGGCGGGCTGTGGGAGGCGGATGCGCGCGCCGAACTGGACGATGTCGCCGAAGAGATTGACGAGAAGCTGGGCGACATTGACGAAGATGTCGACACGCTGGGCGGCCTCGCTTTCATCATCGCTGGCCGGGTGCCGGAACCGGGCGAGATACTCGACCATGAACAGAGCGGCTGGAAACTGGAAATATTGGCCAGCGATGGCCGCCGCGTAAGCCGCCTGCGCCTGCACCCCCCGGTGGAAGCGCTTATGGACGATGAGGATTGAGGCGCATCCGAGAACTCAAAATCCGTTCGGGCTGAGCTTGTCGAAGCCTTGTCCTTTTCTTCGGGGCACTACAGCCGTTCGACACGCTCAGGACGAACCGAACTTCAGCAGGCCCACCCCCTCTCTCACTCCGGAATGGACGCGCCAAACAGCAGCATAGGCTCGCCTGCGGGCGACAGCGCGATCTCGCCGCCTGCATTGGTCACCAACTGCCGTACCATCCATGCCGCTGCCGTGCGCGAAGCCAGTCCTTCGGCGGGCAGCGTCCCTGCCAGCGCCGCGCGCAGATCGGGGTCCAGCACGACCTTTGGCCCTTCGCCCCGCACGACAATCTCGGTCACGCCGGGCCGCTTTTCCGCGCCAATATCCAGCTGCCCGCCCCGCACCAGCGCGTCGCCGACGATCAGCGCCAGGTTCAGCAGCACCTTGACCGGCAGCTTGCCCAGCATCTGTTCCTCGACCATCCAGCCGATCTTGACCCGGCCCGTCCCCGCGAACATCCCCTCGATCGCAACCCGCGCCTCATGCGGCGGCACCGCGTCGCCAAAGCCCCCGGCCGAACCGAATGCCAGGCGGAAGAATTTGAGCTTGTTGGCGGATGTGCGGGCACTGTCGGCCAGCAGGTCCAGGCAGCGCTGACGCATGTCCGGGTCGGTTTCGTCCGCCATCAGTTCCAGCCCGTTATTCAGCGCGCCGACCGGACTCAACAGGTCGTGGCACAGGCGCGAACACAGAAGGCTGGCAAATTCGATGCTGTCGATGGGGTGGGTCATGTCAGGGTCTGCACCGCCGATTTTGTGGAAACTAAGGATGGCCTGATTGGCTAATGCGCTGCTGCGCCGGGCGATGCAACCCCGCCGCGCGCCCTTTCGCTCATACGACCTGCAACGTCGTCGGGGCGAAGCACACGCCGCCCGCGCCATCCCCCTGCGCCACCCAGAGCCGCGCCTCGCCCGCCGCGACGATCAGCCACAGGCTGCCATCCGGCGCTGCGCAGGCCGTATCGGTGGCCGATGGTACCGCCACACCGGACGGATGCGAATGATAATGACCGATGATCGGCGGCCCGCCCGCCCGCGCTGCCCGGTGCGCAGCGATCAGCGCCGCCGGGTCCAGCTCGAAATGGCGCGCGGGGTCCGGCGCGACGTTGGCAGCGGGCGCGATGGCCGCGATTCGCTCCGCCGTGCCGAACAACAGGCCGCACACCTCCGCCCGGTCCGCCGCCGCAATCGACCGAATCTGGTCCAGCAGCGTCCTTGATATTGCAATCGCCATGCCTACATCCCTACCCAATGGGTTCGGGGGTTTCCATCATCGAAGCGACAATCGCGCAGGCGCAGGACGGGATGCGGCTCGACCGGGCGCTGGCCGACCTGCTACCCGACCTGTCGCGCGAACGGTTGAAGGCGCTGATCAACGACGGCCATGTCCGCTCGACCGGCCAGCCGATCAAGATCGGCACCACCATCAAGGTCGCGACCGGCCAGTCTTTCGTCATCACCCTGCCCGCGCCCGTAGCGCTGGACAATGTGGCGCAGGATATTCCGCTCAACATCGTCCATGAGGATGCGGACCTGATCGTGGTGGACAAGCCCGCCGGGCTGGTCGTCCATCCCGCCGCGGGCAATCTGGACGGCACGCTGGTCAATGCGCTGCTGCATCATTGCCAGGGTCAGTTGTCGGGCATTGGCGGCGTCGCCCGCCCCGGCATCGTCCACCGCATAGACAAGGACACGTCCGGCCTGCTGGTCGTCGCCAAATCGGACAAGGCGCATGACGGGCTGGCGCGCCAGTTCAAGGATCACAGCATCCAGCGACTCTATGCCGCGATAGTCTATGGCCACCCCCAGCCCGCCACCGGCACGGTCGACGCCTGGCTCGGTCGTTCGGACGCTGATCGAAAGAAGATGGCGGTTCATCGCGAAGGGCGCGGCAAACATGCCGTCACCCATTATCGCACCGTGGAACGGCTACGCGACGCGGCCATGGTGGAATGTCGGCTGGAAACCGGCCGCACCCATCAGGTCCGCGTCCATATGCACCATATCGGACACCCCTTGATCGGTGATCCGGTTTACGGTAGAGAAAGAAAAGGTTTCAAATCAATACTGGAAACGCTGGGTTTCAAAAGGCAGGCATTGCACGCAAAAAGCCTGGGGTTCATACATCCGGTAACGGACGAACGGCTTATGTTCCAAAGTGCACTCCCTGCCGATATGCAGGAACTGTTAAGCCTGCTCCACGTATAGAGATGAACAAGTTTGCGACGGTGTTTGTGACGCCTCTTCTGGGTCCGACCGCGCATGAAAGGGAAAGGTGAAGCGACATGGCCAAGACGAGCAATGTCCCCGCGGTTCCGGCGCTGGGCGGTGAAGCCAGCCTCAACCGCTATCTGTCGGAAATCCGCAAATTTCCGCTTCTGACCCCTGAGCAGGAATATATGCTCGCCAAACGGTATGAGGAGCATCAGGATCCTGAGGCTGCGGCCCAGCTGGTAACCTCGCATCTGCGCCTCGTGGCGAAGATCGCGATGGGCTATCGCGGCTATGGCCTGCCGGTCAGCGAACTGATCTCCGAAGGCAATATCGGCCTGATGCAGGGCGTGAAGAAGTTTGAGGCTGACCGCGGCTTCCGCCTGGCGACCTACGCCATGTGGTGGATTCGCGCCTCGATCCAGGAATTCATCCTGCGCAGCTGGTCGCTTGTGAAAATGGGCACCACGGCATCGCAGAAGAAGCTGTTTTTCAACCTTCGCCGGATGAAGAACAATATCGAAGCGTTCGAGGATGGCGATCTGAAGCCGGAAGATGTGACCAAGATCGCGACCGATCTGGGCGTGTCCGAGCAGGATGTCGTGTCGATGAACCGCCGCATGGCGATGGGTGGCGATACGTCGCTCAACGTCCCCATGCGGGAGGATGGCGACGGCCAGTGGCAGGATTGGTTGCAGGACACCGATCCGTTGCAGGACGAGCGCGTGGCCGAGGAGCAGGAACGCACCCAGCGCCACGAAATGCTGGTCGAAGCGATGACGGACCTCAACGATCGCGAAAAGCACATCCTGGCCGAACGGCGTCTGGCCGAAGAACCCAAGACGCTGGAGGAACTGAGCCAGGTCTATGGCGTATCGCGCGAGCGCGTCCGCCAGATCGAGGTGCGCGCCTTTGAAAAGCTGCAAAAGGCGATGATGCGCATTGCCGGTGACAAGCTCAGCCACATGGCGCGCTTCGCCGCCGCCTGACGCCAGATACAGGCTAACCGGAAAAGGCTTCGAAGCGATTCGGAGCCTTTTCTGTTGCCCAGGGTCCATCGGACGGCAACTGGCGTCTTGTTGGCCCCTTGCACGTCGGTCATATGGCGGTGATCCGGCTGACGCGCGAAGGGGATGTAGCTTGATGTCGACTGCATTGGCCCGGCGTCTGGCGACCGGCAAAATCCATTATGGCTGGGTCGTCCTTGCCACCACCTTCCTCACCATGCTCGTGGTCGCAGGCGCGGTCGGCGCGCCCGGCGTGTTCATCGTGCCGCTGCAACGCGAATTTGGCTGGACCGCCGCCGACATTTCCGCTGCGCTGGCCATCCGCTTCCTGCTGTTCGGCCTGATCGGCCCCTTTGCCGCGGCTTTCATGAACCGCTTTGGCGTGCGCCGGATGATGCTGATTTCGCTCGGCATCGTCACGATCGGCCTGCTGCTGTCGCTGGGCATGAGCCAGTTGTGGCAATTGGTGCTGCTATGGGGCGTGATCATCGGGCTGGGCACTGGCCTCACTGCCATGGTGCTGGGCGCAACCGTCGCCACCCGCTGGTTTTCGGACCGGCGCGGGCTTGTCATGGGGCTGCTGTCCGCCAGCACGGCGACTGGCCAGTTGGCTTTCCTGCCGCTGCTCGCCGGAATGACCGACACTTTGGGCTGGCGCTCTGCGGTGCTGCTGGTGTGCGGCGCGATCCTGCTGGCGGCGCTGGTCGTACTGCTGCTGATGCGCGATCGCCCGTCCGATCTCGGCCTACCACCCTATGGCGCCAGCGCTATCCAGCCGCCGCCGGTCCAGACGATCGGCTTTTGCGCGTTGCTGATGACGCCGATCACGGTTCTGCGCGACGCGGCCAAAGTGCCGACCTTCTGGTTCCTCTTCCTCTCCTTCTATATTTGCGGCGCGAGCACCAACGGTCTGGTCCAGACCCATTTCATCGCCCTGTGCGGCGATTATGGATTGGCGGCGATCGGCGCGGCGTCGATGCTGGCGATGATGGGGCTGTTCGATTTCGGCGGCACGCTGGCGTCCGGCTGGCTGTCGGACCGATTCGACAATCGCTGGCTGCTCTTTTGGTATTATGGCCTGCGTGGCGCGTCGCTGCTCTATCTGCCGTTCAGCGACTTCTCGCTCTACAGCCTGTCGCTGTTCGCCGTCTTTTACGGTCTCGACTGGGTCGCGACCGTGCCGCCCACGGTCAAGCTGACCGCCCAGCGCTTCGGGCCGGAACGCGCCAACATCGTCTTTGGCTGGATCTTCGCCGGCCATCAACTGGGGGCCGCCAGCGCGGCGATGGCGGGCGGCCTGTCGCGCACGGTCTGGCACAGCTATATGCCTGCCTTCGTTGCGGCGGGGCTGTTATGCCTGATCGGCGCGGGGCTGGTGCTGATGATCAACCGGGGTCGCCCCGCCATCTTGCAGGGCGCTTGAAACACAAGGCCGGGGCGCGTTACGCTGGCGGCATGACCGCCAAAACCCCCTCTGCCCGCCGCCGTTCCCGCTGGATCAGCATCCCGCTCAAACTGTTGATCGGCTTCGTCATCCTCTCGCTGCTGATGGTGACGCTCTACCGCTTCGTGCCCCCGCCAGTGACGATGACGATGCTGCTCGATCCCAATGGCATCACCAAGGACTGGGTGAGCCTGGACGAGATTGACCCGGACATGGCGCGCGCGGCGATCGCGGCGGAGGACGGCAAATTCTGCGCCCATCACGGCTTCGACGTCGACGCCATCGCCAAGGCGGCAATCCATAATGCAAGCGGCGGTCGCGTGCGCGGCGGATCGACGATCAGCCAGCAGACCGCGAAAAATGTGTTCTTGTGGCAGGGCGGCGGCTTCATCCGCAAGGGGTTCGAAGCCTGGTTCACCATGTTGATCGAGGCGATCTGGGGCAAGCGGCGGATCATGGAAGTCTATCTGAACGTCGCGGAAACCGGCATCGGCACCTATGGCGTACAGGCGGGCGCCATCCGCTATTTCAAACATGGCGCCGAACGCCTGACCCGCGCCGAAGCCGCCCGCATCGCCGCCGTCCTCCCCCTCCCCAAACGCCGCGCCGCCATCGCCCCCAGCGGCTTCACCCGCCGCTATGGCAACACCATCGCCGCACGGATCGGCGTGGTACAGCGCGACGGGCTGGATGCTTGCCTGCGTTAAGACCGGAGCGCAAAAAAGGGGCGGATTGCTCCGCCCCTTTCTGACTGGATCTTATCCTCTTGGCTTAGAAGCCAACGATCAGTGAAGCACTGATCGCGCGCGGCGAGCCGAAGTTCACGAATGACGACGACGAACTGGCCAGCGTGTCCAGACCACCGCTGAACGAGCCGACATAGAATTTGTCGAACAGGTTGCTGACGTTGAACTGGATCGCACCCTTTTCCATGCCCAGGCTGGCAAGCGAATAGCGCAGGTCGAGATCGACGATGGTATATCCGGCAAACTTCGCACCCGGGAAGATCAGTTTGGTGACGCCCGTGCTGGTCGTCGCCGTCTGGATTTCGCCATTGATGTCGTTCAGGAAACGCGAGCTGGTCCGCTTTGCCTGAACGCCCATGGTGAAGTCGCCCAGATTGCCCTGAAGGCGACCACCGAACAGATATTTCGGCGCTTCACGCTCACGCTTGCCTGCGGTGCGCAGGAAGGCATCGCCATTCTGCACATAGCAAAGGCCCGCAAGCTGAATGTCGCTGTCAGTAACACAGCTGCCCGTGATCGAGTCGTTCTGAATTTCCGACTTGATGTACGAACCGAACAGATAGGCGGTCAGTTCCTTGACCGGGCTGTACGAAATGCTGCCGTCAATGCCATATTTCTTGACCGGACCAACGTTGGTCGTCGTGCCGTTGCCGTCAATGTCATATGCGGTAATCAAGCGATTTTTATACTTGGAATACCAACCCGTAATCGCCGCCTGGACCTTGGGAGTGGTGTAACGCAGGCTGGCGTCAAAACTATCCGACGTTTCAGCAACGCGCTTTGCCTGAGTGCTGCCTGCCGGGAATGAGAAGGCGTTATACAGAGCATCCGTGCTCGGCACCGACAGGTTCTTGGCATAGCTGCCCGCGATGCTGATTTCCGGCGTGACCTTGAACGTTGCGCCAAGGTTGGGCAGGAACTTGTCATATTTCAGCTTGCGCGACTGCGGCAGCGCGGAACCCGTTGCCCGGCCCGTAGCATCATTGAAGCTATAAGGGTTCGCGGCCGCATATGCTGCGATCTGGTCGCTGGGCACGCAGTTTACGAAACCACCGGTGCTGGTCGTGAAGCAATAATTGTTCAGGTCACGCGTGAAGAACGGCACGCGACCGCCAATCAGCACGGTCAGAGCGTCATCGAAAAACTGACCGCGATATTCGCCGGCGATCTGGTGGAGCGTGGCATAGGAAAGGCGATCACGCTTGGTCAGCGCATTGCCCGCCGCGTCGGTCAGCGGATCGTTGATCGAAAAAACGTCAGTTGGCGAGCCGTCGGCCTTCAGCAGGCCAGCATAGCCGGTCTGACGATGGCGCGCGCGGTCGTAGCTGTAGGACAGACGAACACGGTTGCTGTCATTGATGTCGTAGGCCAGGTTGGCGATGCCGACCCAACGGCGGGTATTGGTCTGGCTCGGCTGAAGAACGGTAACCCTGCCAAGAACGCCGTCACCGTTAAGGTCGCGACCAAAGTAGAAGGAGCCGTTATAGTTGCCAGTGAAGGGCTGTCCACCCGACATGAAGGATGTTTCATTGGCGCTGGTCGTACCACCGCCATTGGCCTTCACATATTGATAAGCACCATCGATCGAAAGCGTCAGGCGTTCGGCCAGCGTGAACTTGGAGTTCAGGCGAACATTGCCCGTGTTGGACGGGTTGAAACGTCGTTCGAAGTCGGTGCCACACGCATTGGGGGTGCTGGTTGTGCTGAGCGTGCAAGGATAGCCGCCGCTGATATTGTAGAAGCGTCCCGACTTGTCGCCGGTAAAGGCACTGGCGCGGAATGGCGAACCACCGAAATTGTTGCGGTTCTGGTTGTAGTGACCGGCGATCGAGATGAAATCGCCGTTGTCGCCAATATCCTGCCAGATCTTGGCATTATATTGCTGCTTATACACATCGCCGTAATTGGCATAAGCCGCCACGTTCTTGGCCCGTGAAGCGGAGAACCAGGCCTTCGTACCATGGCCGGTAATGTCGCCCGTGTTGATGACACCGAACATACGGAAATAGGGGCGGTCGCCCGAACCGTTGGCGACGATGTTACCATAGCTTACGCTGGCGAGGACGCCATAATCGTCGCTGGGTTCCAGCGTGTTGATGTTGACGGTGCCGCCAACCGCTGCGGCGGTCGGGCTGTCGACATCGGTAGAGCCCAGGTTTACGTTGACATTCTCGATCAATTCGGGGTCAACCTGCTGGTTGGTATATACCGCATAATTGCCGGAATCGTTGAGGGGGATACCGTCGAAAGTTTGCGAGATACGATCCGCACCGAAGCCGCGGATCGTGAAGTTACCACCGCTCGAACCCCAGGGATCGTTGTTGGTGAAGCTGACGCCGGGGACCAGGTTGATGATTTCATTGATCGACTGGCCAGGGCGCTGAGCCTGAATGATTTCCTGACCCAGGACGACCTTCGCCTTGGGCGAATCGGGTATCTTGACGCCAGCGATGCCTTCGCTGACCCGTGCGCCCGTGACGATGATGCTATCTTCAAAATCGGCAGAACCCGTCGACTGGGCGAAGGCTGCGGAAGGAGCGGCTACGGCGATCATCGCGGCGCTGCACATCAGAAACTGTTTCATGTGACCCTTTGTCCCTTGTTCAGGAGCGGCGCTGACACGCCATACTGTTATGCTCTTGCAAGCCGGAGCCGCCTGTGACGGCCTCTGGCGACGCCCCTGTGATGCTATGGCTGCACTTTTGTTACAATGTGCAACATACTCTGTCACAGGTGCGAACAGATGAGCGGGATGGCGCGAGATACACGGCGCCCGCATCACTCAAACCATTGCTTTCATTATATTTTATATAAGTTTTTACCTGCTATTTGACGGTGGTGCAATTTTGCAACGCAGCAGGAATATTTGTGTCAGCGTGGAACCGGACCAACAAAATGGGGCCGACGGTCACCCGTCAGCCCCATTTTTGTCTCCGGCCTGGCCTTGCGATCAGGCGGCGTCCTCGGCTCGCTTGCTGTTTTCGCTGAATACGCGAATCGGTTCCTTCTTGCCCGCGACGACATCCTTGTCGACCACCACCTCGCCCACGCCCTGCATGGACGGCAGGTCGAACATGGTGTCGAGCAGGATCGCTTCGAGGATGGAGCGCAGCCCGCGCGCGCCGGTCTTGCGTTCGATCGCCTTCTTCGCGATCGCAACCAGCGCTTCGTCGGTGAAGCTGAGGTCGACATTCTCCATCTCGAACAGCTTGCCATATTGCTTGACCAGCGCGTTCTTCGGCTCGCCCAAAATCTTGACCAGCGCCGACACGTCCAGATCCTCCAGAGTCGCGATGACCGGCAGACGACCGACAAATTCGGGGATCAGCCCGAATTTCAGCAAATCTTCCGGTTCGCTCTGCCGCAGCAGCTCGCCCGTCTTGCGCTCTTCGGGTGCAGCGACATAGGCGCCAAAGCCGATCGACTTGGCCTCCAGACGATCACCGATGATCTTTTCCAGACCAGCGAACGCGCCGCCGCAGATGAACAGGATATTGGTCGTGTCGACCTGCAAAAACTCCTGCTGTGGATGCTTGCGCCCGCCCTGCGGCGGGACGGAAGCGGTGGTGCCTTCCATCAGCTTCAGCAACGCCTGCTGCACGCCCTCGCCCGACACGTCGCGGGTGATGGAGGGGTTTTCCGCCTTGCGGCTGATCTTGTCGATCTCGTCGATATAGACGATGCCGCGCTGCGCCTTCTCGACATTATAGTCCGACGCCTGAAGCAGCTTGAGGATGATGTTTTCCACATCCTCGCCGACATAGCCCGCTTCGGTCAGCGTCGTCGCATCGGCCATGGTGAAGGGCACGTCGAACGTCTTGGCCAGCGTCTGCGCCAGCAGCGTCTTGCCGCATCCGGTCGGGCCGACCAGCAGGATGTTGGACTTGGCCAGTTCGACCTCGCCCGGCTTGCTGCCATGGTTCAGCCGCTTGTAATGGTTATGGACCGCGACCGACAGTACGCGCTTCGCCCGGTTCTGGCCGATCACATAATCGTCCAGCACGTCGCAGATTTCCTGCGGGGTCGGCACGCCGCCATCCTTCTTGCCGACGAGACCGCCCTTGGTCTCCTCGCGGATGATGTCGTTGCACAGCTCGACGCACTCATCGCAGATGAACACGGTCGGCCCAGCGATCAGCTTGCGCACTTCATGCTGCGACTTGCCGCAGAAGGAGCAATAGAGCGTGCTCTTGGAATCGGAGCCGGTAAGCTTAGTCATTCGCCAATCTTTCTTCCCTGCCGGTTCAACAATCACCAAAACCGCATTCCGGCGCGGGTAATCTGGTCCATAGTCATCCTAGACCGTGGCGCGCCGGTTTCACAAGGGGTGAAAGTAGCGCGCCCCGGTAAAGATGGGCTTTAAGTCTCGCTCGCTTCGGGCAGCGCGGGCCGGCTGGTGAACACTTCATCGACCAGACCGAAGGCCTTGGCCTCGTCCGCCTCCAGGAAGGTGTCGCGGTCCATCGCCCGCTCGATCTCTTCCAGCGACCTGCCGGTATATTGGACATACAGGTCGTTCAGGCGACGGCGGATACGCAGGATTTCCTTGGCCTGGATCTCGATGTCGCTCGCCATCCCCTGCGCGCCGCCCGATGGTTGGTGGACCATGATGCGGGCATTGCCCAGCGCGATCCGCTTGCCCGGTTCACCGGCCGCCAGCAGGAAGCTGCCCATCGACGCCGCCTGTCCGATGCACACGGTGCCGACCTGTGGCCGGATATATTTCATCGTGTCGTGGATCGCCATGCCCGCCGTCACCACGCCGCCGGGCGAGTTGATGTACATCCAGATGTCCTTCTTCGGATTTTCCGATTCGAGGAACAGCAACTGGGCGACGATCAGCGAGGCCATATGATCCTCGACCTGGCCGGTCACGAAGATGATCCGCTCACGCAACAGGCGCGAAAAAATGTCGAAGCTGCGCTCGCCACGGTTCGACTGCTCGATAACGATAGGAACCAGCGCGGCCATGGGATCATGCATGATGTTGGTCATTGTACTCTTTCAGTCAGGTGCTTTTGCCCACCCCTACATCGGCACAAACGGCAAATGGTTCAAGGGGGGCTTGCAGGAAGGAAGCCGGTTCAGTCGCGCCGGGCGAAGTCGGACGGCGCGCGAAAACCAAGATAGGACAGCCGCCGCACCTCCCGCCGCCCGCGCACCACGGTGTCCAGGATAAGCCCGCACATGGCCGACAGGGTGGCAAGGATCATCAGGCCGGTGACCAGGATGGCGGTCGGGAAACGCGGCACCAGGCCGGTATGCATATAGGTCACGATCAGCGGCGCGGCCAGCCCCAGCCCCAGCGCGACAAGGAACGCGGCGATCACGCCGAAGAACAGGATCGGCCGCTCGATGCGATAGAGGGTGAAGATGGTGCGCAGGATGCGAAAGCCGTCGCGATAGGTGGAAAGCTTGCTGACCGATCCTTCGGGCCGCGCGCCATAGGCGGTGACGACTTCGGCGACCGGCATGGCGAGTTCGAGCGCATGGACGCTGATCTCGGTCTCGATCTCGAACCCGGCCGACAGCACCGGAAAGCTTTTGACGAAGCGGCGGGAAAAGACGCGATAGCCCGACAATATGTCGGTAAAACTGCGCCCGAACAATTGCTTGAGTAGGCTGGTCAGCGCCCAGTTGCCCAGGCGGTGGCCGGGGCGATAGGCCTCTTCCGCCTCCGACTTGCGGCAACCGACCACCATGTCGAGATTATCGTCGAGCATGGCGGCAACCATCGCAGGGGCGGCGGCGGCCTCATAGGTCGCGTCGCCATCAGCCATGATATAGATGTCGGCATCAACGTCGGCGAACATGCGGCGCACGACATGACCCTTGCCCTGCTGGGTCACGCGGCGGACGATCGCGCCAGCGCCGCGCGCCAGTTCGGGGCTGCCATCGCTGCTGTTATTGTCGAACACATAGATGTCGGCATGGGGCAATGCGCGGCGGAAATCCTGCACCGTCTGCACGATCGCGCCGGCTTCATTATAACAGGGCAGGATGACCGCGATGCGCGGGACTGCCAGCGCGCTGTCGCTGGTCATGGCGGGATATTCCTTCATCGGCCTTCGCATCCTGCTGCCTTCCGTGCCCGAAGGCATGGACCGACAGGGTTAATATTTCCTCTGCCATGGCGCAGGCGAAATGAAAAGCGCCCGCGCCTCCTGTCGGAAGCCGGGCGCTTGTCCATCGCTTTTCAGCCGGGCTTATTCAGCCTTGGCAGCAGCCTTCTTGGGAGCAGCCTTCTTCTTGGGCTTTTCCTCGGCAGCGGCCTCTGCGGCCGGCGCGTCCGCTTCCGCCGCAGCAGGGGCTGCCTTCTTGGCGGCGGCCTTCTTCGGCTTGGCCGGGGCTTCCTCGGCTACCGCTTCGGCTTCGGCGGCAGGTTCGGCAGCGGCCTTCTTGGACGCGGCCTTCTTCGCCTTGGGCTTTTCGTCATGGTCATGGCCGCAATCGGGGCCATGGACGTGGGGCTTGATGTCGCCATCTTCGGCTTCGATCGCCGCTTCCAGCTCTTCCTTGGTCACGGCGCGGTCGGTGACTTCGGCCTTGTCGAACAGGAAGTCGACGACCTTGTCCTCATAAAGCGGCGCGCGCAGCTGGGCTGCGGCCATCGGGTCCTGACGGACATATTGCACGAAACGCTCACGGTCCTGCGGGCCGTACTGCTGCGCGGCCTGCATGATCAGGCGGTTCATTTCCTGGTCGCTGACGGTCACGCCATTGGCCTGGCCGATTTCGGAGAGGAGCAGGCCCAGGCGAACGCGACGCACGGCGATGGCGCGATAATCGTCCTTCTCGGCTTCCATTTCGGCGATCGCGGCGGCCGGATCTTCCTCATGACTCGCTTCATGCTGAAGCTGCTGCCAGATCTGCTCGAATTCGGCCTCGACCATGCTGGGCGGCACGTCGAAGTCATGGGCCGACGCCAGCTGGTCAAGCAGCTTGCGCTTCATGTGGGTGCGGGTCAGGCCATTATGTTCCTGCTCGATCTGGCCCTTGAGCAGATCCTTGAGCTGGTCCAGCCCTTCCAGGCCCAGCGACTTGGCGAAATCATCGTCCAGCTTGGGCTTGTCGCCGTCCAGGATCGACTTCACCTTGATGTCGAAGGTCGCCAGCTTGCCGGCCAGGTGCGCCGCGCCATAATCTTCGGGGAAGGTCACTTCGATGACCTTTTCCTCGCCCTTCTTCACGCCGCCCAGCTGTTCCTCGAAACCGGGGATGAACTGGCCAGAGCCGAGCTTGAGCTTGATGTCTTCAGCAGCGCCGCCTTCAAAGGCTTCGCCGTCGACCTTGCCCAGAAAGTCGATGACCAGCGTGTCGCCGTCCTGCGCGACATGATCGTCGCCCTTTTCTTCCAGCGCGCCCTGCTGCGTGGCGATGCGGCCCGCGGCCTCATCGACCTGCGCATCGGCGACTTCGACGGTCAGCCGTTCCAGCTTGATGCCTTCGATGCTGGGCGCCGCGATGTCGGGCAGCACTTCGAGCGCGACCTTGATTTCCGCGTCCTTGCCGAACTCGAACCCTTCGTCCAGCTCGACCGAAGGCTGCATCGCGGGACGCAGCTTCTGGTCGGCGATCAGTTTCTGGATGCTTTCCTGAATGCTGTTGTTGAGCGCGTCGCGCTGGAGCGCTTCGCCATGCATTTTCTTGACGAGATTGGCGGGCACCTTGCCGGGGCGGAAGCCGGGCATCCGCACCTGCGGAGCCATGGCTTTCACTTCCTTGTCCACTCGCGCGTCGATATCCTTCGACGTGATGGTGACAGTGTAGGCGCGCTTAAGGCCTTCGTTCAACGTCTCGACAGTCTGCATCTCTTCTCTCAAACGCTTTCTTCAGCTGAATTTCGGTGGCGCTGCCGCAGGTGGCATACTGGTGCGGGCGAAGGGACTCGAACCCCCACATCTTGCGATACCAGAACCTAAATCTGGCGCGTCTACCAATTTCGCCACGCCCGCATCGGTCGCCGGTCGGCGCGGCATAGAGAAAAGCGTGGGCAAGGGCAAGGGATAGTGAGTCGGGTCGCGGAACCGGGGCGACGACCCATGCGTAACCTCTCCACCCCCTTAACAGAGAGAAGTAGATATGGCCACCCAGCCCGACCCCACACCCAACCCCGATGGCGTGCCCCCGCCGGACATTATCGACCCGCAGTCGCCGCCCGAAACCCCCGCCCCTGCGACTCCGCAGGAATTGCCGGTGACGGAGCCGGACGAGATCGTGCCGGTCGGCCCCGATTATGATCAGCCAGACAGCGCGCCAGCCGAAGTGCCGCCGGATTGAGCGCAATTTTCGGCCGAGAGGCCAACATATCCACAATTTTTATGTCACTTTGCGGAACCTTTTTGGTTGATCGTTAAAATATGATGGCCCCGCCGCTGGACAGACCCCTGCAAGCATGATTGAATTGTTACAAATAGAAATGACGGAGAGGCGCGGCTGACAAAATAGGGGGTCGACGTGCATAGGGTTCGCGCAAAACTGGATTGGTTCAAAACCGTCATCCTGCCACAGGAAGCAGCATTGCGCGGTCGTTTGCGACGCATTTTGCCCTCCACCCATGAACTGGACGACATGGTCGCCGAAGTCATGACCCGCGCCTATGCGACGGAAAGTTGGGAAAATGTGACGACAGGCCGCGCCTATCTTTTCACCATCGCCCGCAACCTCGTCATCGACACCGCCCGCCGTAACAAGGTGGTCAGCTTCGAAACCATGGCCGACCTGGAACTGCTGGGCGGCGAAAATACGATCGAGGCGCAATTGAACGCCCGCGAAGCGCTGCGTCAGGTGCAGGTCATCGTCGAGTCGCTGCCTGCCCAGTGCCGTCGCGTGTTCATTCTTCGCCGCATCCACGAAAAATCCATGCTGGAAATAGCGGAGGAGATGTCCCTATCCGTTTCTACTGTTGAAAAACATCTGGCCAAAGCCATCGCGATAGTTATGCGGGCCTGGGCAGAACGTGAGGAAACGGATTTCGAACGTGCAGGGGTCGGAGCCAGGATCAAGCTGCGGGACCAGGGCCGCGATCGAAGCGGAAGCAGCGCGCCTGCTGGCTAGGCTTAACAGCGATCCCAGCCCACAGGACGAAGCCGAAATTTGCGCATGGGTAGAGGCTGACCCCAGCCACGCCGTTGCGTTCGCCCGTGCCGAAGCAGCATGGGAAGCGGCCGAGCGACTAAAAAGCGCCGCCGCCGAAGTCACCCTGCCCCCGCTGGCGCAGATCGTCAGCGAAGAACAGCAGCGCCGCCTGTCGCGCAACGTCATGGTCGCCGCCGCCGTTGCGGTCATGCTCTTCATCGTCGCCGCCATCGTCACCGTCCGCACGTTCAGCGGGGTGGAGCGTTTCCAGACCGGCATCGGCCAGATCCGCGACATCGCGCTGGAAGATGGATCGACCCTGCACCTCAACAGCGACAGCGAAGCCGAAGTCCGCTTCACCGACAATGGCCGCAAAGTGCGTATCCTGAAGGGCGAAGCCTCTTTCGATGTCGCCCGTGACGCCGGACGCCCGTTCGACGTCGAAGCACGATCGGCGGTCATCCGCGCGGTCGGCACCGCCTTCAACGTGCGGATGCGCCCCTCGATCGTCGAACTCACCGTCACCCACGGCACCGTCACCGTCCATTCGGGCGACAATGTGCAAAAGCGCGTCAGCGCAGGCAGCGGCGCGGTGATCCAGCCGCGCACCATCGCGCTCACCCGGCTGGACCCCAAGCTGGTTGGCCAGCGCACGGCCTGGCGCGAACAGATGGTCGAACTGGACGGCGAAACCATCGAGCAGGCGGCCGGCGAGTTCAACCGCTACCGCACCGCGCCGATCCTGATTGGCGATACGCGGGTGTCGGCGCTGCGAATCGGCGGCCGCTTCCGCATCAGCGACAGCCGCGAATTCCTCTCTGCCCTGCAACTGAGCCTCCCCATCCGCGCGGTCACGGGCGAGGATGGCTCGGTCATGCTGCTCTATCGCGACGAAGAGCCGGCGATGGCGGACAATGGGGTCGGCTTGTGACGCGCAGGGCGGACCAATATAAAAGCGTGATGCCTACATCTTGATCCGTTCGTTTCGAGCGAAGTCGAGAAACGTGGTGAGCAGGTTTCTCGACTTCGCTCGAAACGAACGGATGTGGGGATTTCGCCCGGGACGCATCAGTTTCAAAACCCGCTCGGGCAATAGCCTGCCCTACCCCAACAACTCCCGCACCATCTCCGGCACCAGCACACTCGCCGGTCCCAGCCGGCTTTCCTCGAAATAATAGCTGCCCGCCGACGGATCGAGATTGAGTTCCAGCGTTCGCGCACCGACATGGCGGGCGGTCTGGACGAAACCTGCCGCCGGATAGACCGCGCCGGACGTGCCGATCGACACGAACAGGTCCGCGCGCCGCAGCGCATCGTCGATCGCGTCCATCTCATAGGGCATTTCGCCAAAGAACACGATGTCGGGCCGCAGCCTGGGCTTGCCACAGCCATCGCATACCGATCCGGGGGGCAGCGATCCGCTCCATGCCACCGCCTTCCCGCACGCCGCGCACAGCGCCGATCGCAGCGCGCCATGCATATGGATCAGCCGCTTCGCCCCAGCCCGTTCATGCAGGTCATCGACATTCTGCGTGACGATCAGCAATTCGCCCGGCCATGCCCTGTCGAGCGCCGCCAGCGCCACATGCGCGGCATTGGGCGCCACCTCGTCCAGCTTCGCGCGCCGCTCGTCATAGAAGCGATGCACCAGCGCGGGATTGCGCGCGATCGCTTCGGGCGTGCAGACATCCTCGACGCGATGCCCTTCCCACAATCCGTCCGGCCCGCGAAAGGTGGCAAGCCCGCTTTCGGCGGAAATCCCCGCGCCGGTGAGAATGACGACATTGCGTATGTCCGGGTTCATGTCGCCCAGCCTAGCCAATGCGCCGCGTCAACGCCATGCTCCTGCTTATCGAAGTCTTTACCCCGTCCGGGCTAGACCCCGACGCATTATTAAAGCCGGAACATGCCCCATGCGTTTTGCCCAGACCCTGCCCATGATCGCCGCCTTCGCGCTGCCGCAGCCGGCCTTTGCGCAGGTCGCCGTCGCCGATAGTGGCGATACCGGCTGGATGATCCTTTGCGCGCTGCTGGTGCTGCTGGCCGCATTGCCGGGGCTGATGCTGCGCCATGCGGGGCTGGTCAATGTGCGCAATGCTCTGTCGGTGATGACGCAAGGCGCGGCCGTGATTGCGATCGTGTCGCTGGTCTGGGCAATCGCGGGCTATTCCATCGCCTATGCGCCCGGCAGCGCATGGCTGGGCGGCGGCGCGAACCTGCTGCTCGCCAATCTGGGCCAATTGCGCGACGGGATGACCGTACCCGAATCCGCCTTCGTCCTGTTCCAGATGGCGCTGGCCCTGCTGGCCGCCAGTCTGCTGATCGGTGCAGTCGCGGAACGGGCGCGGCTGGGCTGGCTGATCGGTTTCGCGCCGCTCTGGCTATTGCTGGTCTATGCGCCGACCGTCCATGCGGTGTGGGGCGGCGGCTGGCTCGCCGACCTTGGTGTGCTGGATTTTGCGGGCGGGCTGGTCGTGCATGGCGTTGCGGGCTTTTCCGCGCTGACGCTGGCCCTGATCGCCGGGCGGCGGCGCGAAGCCTCCGACCCCGGCCATTCGCCCGTACTCGGTCTGGCGGGCGGCGCATTGCTGTGGATCGGCCTGTCGGGCGTGGTCGGCGGCTGGGCGCTGGGCGCGACCGATGACGCCGCGACCGCCATACTGAACTATCATTTTGCCGCCTGCGCCGCCGCGCTGCTCTGGGCCTTGCTCGACCGGCTGCTGGGCGCGCGCACCAGCGCCACCGGCATCCTGTCCGGCGCCCTGGCGGGCATCGCCGCCATTTCCGCCAGCGCTGCTTTGGTCGGCACAGGCGGCGCGATGATGATCGGCGTGATTGCAGCAATTGTCTGCCGCATCGGCGGCGGGCTGGCGGCGCGCTGGATCGACGATCCGGCGGGCGTGTTCGTGGTGCACGGACTGGGCGGCCTCACCGGCGTCCTGCTGCTCCCCATCTTCGTCCTGCCGCTGCTGGGCGGGGTCGGCTATGAAGTGCCGGTCAGCCTGAGCGCCGCGCTGCTCAGCCAGCTTGCCGGTCTTGCCATCGTCGCGCTCTGGGCGATGATCGGAACGGCCATCGCTGCGCTGATCGTGTCGATGGTGCTGCCGATGCGCGTGGGCGCGCAGGAAGAAGCCGACGGCCTCGACGCCAGCCAGCACGGCCAGCAGGGCTGGGATTTCCGCTAAACGCCATGACCGTTGCCGTCGCCATTTTCGCCCATCAGGAAGAAAAGCGCATCGCCACCTGCCTTGGCTCGCTGCCGCTCGACCGGGCGGATACGCTGTTCCATGTGCTGGTCAACGGCACCACCGACGCCACCGTGGTGCGCGCGCGGGAAGCGGCGGGCGGGCGGGCGAACGTCATCGTTCATGACATTGCCGCAGGCGGCAAGTCGCGGACCTGGAACCATCTGGTCCATGACCTGCTGAACGGTAGCGAGCAGGCCGTCGTCTTTCTGGATGGCGACGCGGAGATACAGAGCGGGTCGATCGACGCGCTGGTGGCGGACCTTGCCGCCCACCCCCATGCCAATGCCGCCGCCGGTATGCCGGTCAATGGCCGGATGGCGCAAACCTATCGCCGCAATCTGCGTGCGGAGGGCGGGCTGTTTGGCGATCTCTACGCGCTGTCGGGGCGCTTCGTCGGTGCGATCCGCATGCGCGGCCTGCGCCTACCTGACGATCTGATCGGCGATGATGGGCTGGTCGCGGCCTGGGCGCATACCGATCTGCAAAAGGATAGCGGCTGGGACGTTACCCGTGTGATCGCCTGCGACGGCGCGGGCTTTGCCTGCGAACAGGTCAGCCTGACCCGCCCGTCCACCTGGACGATGCAGTATAAGAGGCTGATTAACTATTCGGTCCGCTTCTACCAGAACCGGATCGTGTCGGACATCATGACCCGGCAGGGACCGGACGGCCTGCCCCCGCGCCTTTCCAGCCTCTACCCCGACTGGCTCCCCCGCTTCCGCCCGCGCGGCGGCATCAGCGCCTGGTTCGACCGCAAGGCATTGGCCCGGATGCGGGACGCGCTCTAAGCCCCGCCGCCCGCCTGGGCTGGCAAACGGGTTAGCGATCCTTGCCCGCCAGTTCCTTGTTCACGAACAGCGCCAGGCCGGTGACGACCGCACCCGACAGCAGATAGGCGCCAGACGCCGCAAGCCCGAACTCCGCAGAAATCGCCAGCGCGACCAGCGGGGCAAAGCCCGCCCCCACCAGCCAGGCAAGATCCGACGTCAGCGCCGACCCGGTATAGCGGGTCGCGGTACGGAAATTGGAGGCTACCACGCCGGACGACTGGCCAAAGCTGAGGCCAAGCAGGATGAAGCCCAGCACCATGAAGGCGACCTCGCCCAAATCGCCGCCATTCAGCAGCAGCGGCGCGGCGACCGCGAAAAAGCCGATGCCGACCGCCGAAAAGCCCAGCAACCGACGCCGACCGATCATGTCGGCGACGAAGCCGGACACGATAATCGCCAGCACGCCGACAAACGCGCCGATCACCTCGATCACCAGAAAGCGCTCCAGCGGCTGGTCGGTGTAGAGCGCGATCCACGACAGCGGAAACACGGTGACCATGTGGAACAGCGCGAAACTGGCCAGCGGGGCAAAAGCGCCGATGACGATGTTGCGCCCTTCGCTGCGCACGGTCGGGATGACCAGCGATGGCTGAAGCTCACGCTTTTCGTAAAGGCGCGAAAACTCCTCCGTCACCACGATCCGCAACCGCGCGAACAACGCCACCACATTGATCGCGAACGCGACGAAGAAAGGATAGCGCCAGCCCCAATCGAGGAAATCGGCGCGCGACAAAGTCGACAGGAAGAAGGCGAACAGGCCCGCCGTCACCATCAGCGCCAGCGGCGCGCCCAGTTGCGGCATCATGGCGTACCAGCCGCGCTTGCTCTGCGGCGCGTTGAGCGAGAGCAAGGATGCAAGACCATCCCAGGTGCCGCCCAGCGCGACCCCCTGCCCCGCGCGGAACAGCGCCAGCAGAACGGCCGACCAATGGCCGATCGTCGCATAGCCGGGCAGGAACGCGATAGCCGCGGTCGATCCGCCAAGCAGGAACAGCGCGATGGTCAGCTTCACCCCGCGGCCATAGGCGCGGTCGATCGCCATGAAGATGACCGACCCGATCGGCCGGCTCACAAAGGCGAGCGCAAAGATGGCGAAGGACCAGAGCGTGCCCTGCAGCGGCGACAGATAGGGGAACACATGGGCGGGAAAGACGATGCAGGACGCGATGGCATAAACGAAAAAGTCGAAAAATTCCGACGTCCGCCCGATGATGACGCCAATGGCGATCTCGGTCGGCGCGATTTTCTTGTCGCCATGCGCATGAAGATTGCGCACGTCATGCTCCGCCTGCGTCTTGTTGGGCGTTGTCGTCGCGGATGTCATGGCGTGAAAAGGGCCTTCATGCTGCGGGAACGATTGTTCGCCCTACTTCGTTGCATGGCGAATCATCGGCTTGTCAAATAGACCCATGCCCTATTTCGCAACCGCACAGGGATAGGACAAAAGGTCCAATGTCGCCCCGGTAACTTCCTGACTAGACGGAGGCCATGATCGCTCGACCGCCCGCCAAAAGCCGCGCAATTCTGCGCCGATTCGCGCCCGTTCTGCTGCTGCCGCTGGGGGCGTGCAACTGGGTGGTCATGGCCCCGTCGGGCGACGTTGCAATGCAGCAACGCGACCTCATCCTCATCGCCACCGCGCTGATGCTGCTGATCGTGGTGCCCGTGATGGGCACGATCGCCTGGTTCGCCTGGAAATATCGCGCAAAGGCGCAGGCCGCCGATTATGATCCCGACTGGGACCATTCGACCAGCCTGGAATTGCTGATCTGGTCCGCGCCGCTGCTGATCATCATCGCGCTGGGTGCGGTCACCTGGACCAGCACCCATCTGCTCGACCCCTATCGCCCGGTCGAACGGCTCGACCCACAGCGCAAGGTCGATCCAGCGGCAAAGCGCCTGCAGGTCGAAGTCGTCGCGCTCGACTGGAAATGGCTGTTCATCTATCCGGAACTGGGGATCGCCACAGTCAATGAACTGGCCGCGCCGATCGACCAGCCGATCGAATTCAAGATCACGTCCGCATCGATCATGAACAGCTTTTTCGTGCCCGCGCTCGCCGGGCAGATCTATGCCATGCCGGCAATGCAGACCAGCCTGCACGCGGTCGCCAACCGGCCCGGCACCTTCGACGGCTTTTCCGCCAACTATTCGGGCGCCGGCTTTTCCAACATGCGCTTCAAATTCCACGCCATGGACCAGCGCGGCTTTGACCAGTGGGTCGCCCGCGTGAAGGCCAGCGGCCAGAGGCTGGACCGCGCCACCTATGTGAAGCTGGAACAGCCCAGCGAAAAGGTAAAGCCGATCTATTTCGCCAGCGTCGAACCCCGCCTGTTCCACGCCGCGCTCAATATGTGCGTGCAACCGGGCAAGCGCTGCATGGACCAGATCATGATGACAGACGCCCAGGGCGGGGCGGGCAAGGAATCGGCCCGCGACACGGCTGGCCTGCGTCATGACGGCACCATCGACGTGGGCGGCTATCACCCGGTCGAACCCGGCAAGAAGGGGGAGATCGCCCAGCCCGCAGGCATGACGCCCGCCGCCGAACGCACCCCCGCCGAGCGCGGCAACCAAGCGCCGGGGCAGCAGGATCATGAGGGGCATGGGGGTGGCCATGGCATGTGATGTTCATTCCTCCCCTGCAAGGGGAGGGGGACCGGCGGAGCCGGTGGAGGGGTGTCGCCCTCACGATAGGGCGACACCCCTCCGTCAGGGCTTCGCCCTGCCACCTCCCCTTGCAGGGGAGGATCAATTCCGAGCCAACACCCCCTTCCCCCTTGCAAGGCCCTAACGTCCATGTCCCCGCATCCCGCCTCCGAAAATAGCGGCATCTGGAAGCTGATCTTCGGTCGGCTCGACTGGAGTTCGCTCCCGCTGCATGAGCCGATCGTCGTCGGCACCTTCGTGATGGTCGCGCTGGGCGGCGCGGTGGTGCTGGGCCTCATCACCAAATATCGGCTGTGGGGCATGTTGTGGCGCGACTGGTTCACCACCGTGGACCATAAGCGCATTGGCATCATGTACATGGTCCTGGGGTTGATCATGTTCCTGCGCGGCTTTGCCGACGCGATCATGATGCGGCTTCAGCAGGCGATGGCCTTCAATGGCTCCGAAGGCTATCTGAATTCCCATCATTACGACCAGATTTTCACGGCGCACGGCGTCATCATGATCTTCTTCGTCGCGATGCCGATGATCACGGGGATCATGAACTATATCGTCCCGCTCCAGATCGGCGCGCGCGACGTCAGCTTTCCTTTCCTCAACAATTTCAGCTTCTGGATGACGACGGCGGGCGCCATCATCGTCATGATGTCGCTGTTCGTGGGCGAATTCGCCCGCACCGGCTGGCTGGCCTATCCGCCCTTGTCGGGCATCGCCTATTCGCCGGGCGTGGGCGTCGACTATTATATCTGGGGCTTGCAGATAGCGGGCATCGGCACGCTGCTATCGGGCGTCAACCTGATCGCCACCATCGTCAAGATGCGTGCGCCGGGCATGACGATGATGAAGCTGCCCATCTTCACCTGGACGTCGCTCTGCGCCAATATCCTGATCGTCGCCGCCTTCCCGGTGCTGACCGCCGTGCTGGCGCTGCTCAGCCTCGACCGTTATGTCGGCACCGCCTTCTTCACCAACGACATGGGCGGCAACCCCATGATGTATGTGAACCTGATCTGGATCTGGGGCCATCCGGAAGTCTATATCCTCATCCTTCCGCTGTTCGGCGTGTTCAGCGAAGTCACCTCCACTTTCTCGTCCAAGCGCTTGTTCGGCTACAGCTCGATGGTCTACGCCACGATCGTCATCGCGCTGCTCAGCTATCTCGTCTGGCTGCACCATTTCTTCACCATGGGTTCGGGCGCCAGCGTCAACAGCTTCTTCGGCATCACGACGATGGTGATTTCCATCCCCACCGGGGCCAAGCTCTTCAACTGGCTGTTCACCATGTATCGCGGGCGCATCCGCTACGAACTGCCGATGATGTGGACGGTCGCCTTCATGCTGACCTTCACCGTGGGCGGCATGACCGGCGTGCTGCTCGCCGTTCCGCCGGCGGATTTCGTGCTGCACAATTCGCTGTTCCTGATCGCCCATTTCCACAATGTCATCATCGGCGGCGTCCTGTTCGGCCTGTTCGCGGCGATCAACTATTGGTGGCCCAAGGCATTTGGCTTCCGGCTGGAAACGACATGGGGCAAGCGCAGCTTCTGGCTGTGGGTCGTGGGCTTCTGGGTCGCCTTCATGCCGCTCTATGTGTTGGGCCTGATGGGCGTCACCCGCCGGATGCGCGTGTTCGATGATCCCAGCCTGCAAATCTGGTTCCAGATCGCGGCGCTGGGCGCGGTGATGATCGCGGGGGGCATCGCCTGCATGCTCATCCAGTTTGCCGTCAGCATCAAGAATCGCGACCAGTTGCGCGACACGACCGGCGATCCGTGGGACGGGCGCACGCTCGAATGGGCGACCAGTTCGCCCCCGCCCGACTATAATTTCGCCTTCACCCCGGTCATCCATGATGGCGACGCCTGGGCGGACATGAAGAAGCGCGGCTATGAGCGTCCGCTGACCGGCTATGCCCCCATCCACATGCCGTCCAACACCGGCACCGGCATCATCATCGCGGGCCTGTCGGTCGCCTTCTCGGTCGGGATGATCTGGTACATATGGTGGCTGGCGGGCCTGTCCTTCGTCGCCATACTGGCGGTCGCGATCGGGCATACGTTCAACTACAAGCGCGACTTCACCATCCCCAAGGATGTGGTCGAGCGTACCGAGGGCGAGCGCAGCGCGCTGCTCGCAACACAGGGCTAAGCATCATGGCCACACGATCCGCAATCGACCCCGCCTTCCTCGACAATGACGGCAATCCGCTCTTCCATCTGGGCGAAGATCCGCATCATCCCGAAGGGTCCAGCACGGCGCTGGGCTTCTGGATCTACCTGATGAGCGATTGCCTCATCTTCGCCTGCCTGTTCGCCATCTATGCCGTGCTGGGCGGCAATTATGCGGCGGGGCCGGGACCGCGCGACCTGTTCGACCTCAATCTCGTCGCGCTCAACACCGCGATGCTGCTCTTCTCGTCCATCACCTATGGCTTTGCCATGCTGGCGATGGAGAAGGACAAGGTCGGCCCGACGCAGGCCTGGCTCGCCATCACCGGCCTGTTCGGCCTGGCGTTCCTGAGCATCGAACTCTACGAATTTGCCCATCTCATCCATGAAGGCGCAACCCCGCAACGGTCGGGCTTCCTGTCAGCCTTCTTCGCGCTGGTCGGCACCCATGGCCTGCACGTCACCTTCGGCATCATCTGGCTGGTGACGCTGATGGTGCAGGTCGGCCAAAAGGGTCTGATCGCCGCCAACCAGCGCCGCCTGATGTGCCTGTCGATGTTCTGGCATTTCCTCGACGTCATCTGGATCGGCGTCTTTACCTTCGTCTATCTCATGGGGATGCTGCGATGAGCGCGCACGATCACGGCCACGATCACGACCATGGGTCTGGCAGTCACGGCACCATGGGCAGCTACATGATCGGCTTTGGCCTGTCGGTGCTGCTGACGGCCATTCCCTTCTGGTTGGTCATGAACCAGACCTTCGCCAATCCGCAGGTCACCGCCTTCGTCATCATGGGCTTTGCCATGGTGCAGATCATCGTCCACATGATCTACTTCCTGCACATGAACACCCGCTCGGAAGGCGGCTGGTCGATGATGGCGCTGCTCTTCACGCTGGTGCTGGTGGTTATCACCCTGTCCGGCTCGATGTGGGTCATGTATCATCTTAACAACAATATGATGCCCCATATGGAGCATGACATGAGCCAGATGCCGTGACATCGCACAGCCAGGGCCGGGCGGGTTTCCCCGTCGGCCTGACGCTGATCGCCGCCTTGCTGTTTGCGGGGCTGTGTGCATTGGGCGTGTGGCAAGTGGAGCGGCTGGCGTGGAAGCGTGACCTGATCGCCCGCGTCGACGCGCGCATCCACGCCGCGCCTGTCGCCGCGCCGGGGAGCGCGACGAACGCCGACGAATATCGCCGCGTGCGCGCCACCGGCACCTTCCTGCACGACCGGGCGACGCTGGTGCAGGCTTCCACCGTGCGCGGCCCCGGCTTTTGGGTGCTGACCCCGCTGCGCCGCCCCGATGGCTCGATCCTCCTGGTCAATCGCGGTTTCGTGCCGCACGACGCCCGCACCCGCTACGCCCGCCCGGCAGGGACGGTCCGCATCACCGGCCTGCTGCGTCTTACAGAGCCGGGCGGCGGCTTCCTGCGGTCGAACGATCCCGCCGCCGACCGCTGGTATTCGCGCGATGTCGCCGCCATCGCCGCCGCGCGCACCCTGCCCGCGACCGCCGATTATTTCATCGACGCCGACGCCGGGCCACAGCCCGACGCCCTGCCCGTCGGCGGCCTCACCGTCATCCGCTTCCCCAACAATCATCTTGTCTATGCGCTGACATGGTTCAGTCTGGCCGCCATGGTCGCGGGCGCCTATATCCTCCTCATGCGTCAAAGCCGCCGTCCATGACCCTGCGCCTGCCGATCGCCGCCCGCTGGCTGCCCAGCCAGTGGCCAGCCGACGCTGCCGGGCGCAAGAATATGGCGCTGCTGGTGCAGTTGCGCTGGATCGCGCTGGCGGGTCAGGTCGCTACCATCCTGATCGTCCATTACGGCATGGGCATCCGCCTGCCGATGGTGCCGATGCTGGTCGTCCCCTGCATCGCGGCCGGCGTGAACCTGGCCAGCCTCGCCATATTGCGGCGGCGCACCGACATCACCCATGCCGAACTGTTCCTAGCGCTGCTGTTCGACGTCCTCTCGCTCACTGCCCAACTCTATATGAGCGGCGGCGCGACCAATCCGTTCATCTCGCTCTATTTGCTCCAGGTCGCGCTGGGCGCGGTGCTGCTCCATCGCTGGAGCGTGTGGGGCATCGTCGCGATCTCCGTGCTGTGCGCCGCCGGTCTCGCCTTTTTCTACCGCCCGCTGGACCTCAGCGACGCGCTGGAGGGCCGCCTGTTCGATCTGCACATCATCGGCACCTGGGTCTGCTTCACCATGATCGCGGTGTTGCTGGTGCTGTTCATGACCCGCGTCACCCGCAACCTGGCGGCGCGCGAAGCCTATCTGGCGCAATTGCGGCAACAGGCGGCGGAGGAAGAGCATATCGTCCGCATGGGCCTGCTGGCGTCGGGCGCGGCGCATGAACTGGGCACCCCCCTCTCCTCGCTCGCGGTCGTACTGGGCGACTGGCGGCACATGCCCGAAATCACCACCCACCCCGCACTGGTCGAAGAAGTGGAGGAAATGCAGGCCGCCGTCACCCGGTGCAAGGCGATCCTGTCAGGCATATTGCTGTCGGCGGGCGAAGCCCGTGGCGAAGCGCCGCAGGTCACCAATGTCCGCGCCTTCATCGACGGCATGGCGCAGGGCTGGCGCGCCGCCAATCCGGGGATGCCGCTGCGCTGCGATTTCGGCCCGCACGATTATCCGCGGATCGTCGCTGATCCCGTCATCCGGCAGGCCATCACCAACCTACTCGACAATGCGCGGGAGGCGGGCGCAACCTATATTGACCTGCTGGTCGGGCGCGAAAGCCAGTGGCTCAACATTGCCGTGCGCGACAATGGACCGGGGTTCGACGCGGACATGCTGGCCGATTTCGGCAAGCCCTATCGCTCCAGCAAGGGGCGCCAGGGCGGCGGGCTTGGCCTGTTCCTGGTCGTCAATGTCGTGCGAAAGCTTGGCGGCTGCGTTAGCGCCAGCAATGGCGCGGATGGCGGCGCGCTGATATTGCTGCGCCTGCCGCTTGGCACGCTCGCGATCGGGGAGGATAGCGATGACCGATAACCGCCTGCTCATGATCGTCGAGGATGACGACGCCTTCGCCAAGACGCTCAAACGCTCGTTCGAGCGGCGCGGCTATACCGTGCTGATCGCCGACAGTCAGGAAATGGTCGTGCAATTGCTGGCGGATCATGATCCGGGCTATGCCGTCGTCGACCTCAAGCTGGGCGGGCAATCCGGGCTGGTCTGCGTCCAGGCGCTCCATGCCCATGATCCCGACATGCTCATCGTCGTACTGACCGGCTTTGCCAGCATCGCCACCGCGGTAGAGGCGATCAAGCTGGGCGCCACCAACTATCTCGCCAAACCGTCCAACAGCGACGACATCGAAGCCGCCTTCGCCCGGTCCGGCGGCGACACCGCCATCCCGCTCGCCCCCCGCCCGACGTCGATCAAGACGCTGGAGTGGGAACATATCCATGAAGCGCTCAAGGACAGCGAGTTCAACATTTCCGAAGCCGCCCGCCGCCTGGGCATGCACCGCCGCACCCTGGCCCGCAAACTCGCCAAGCGCCAGATCGGCTGACGCCCAATCGGTTGACGGCGCATTTCCCGCGTGGCAATGGGCGGTCGAACGCGGGTGTAGCTCAATGGTAGAGCAGCAGCTTCCCAAGCTGACGACGGGGGTTCGATTCCCCTCACCCGCTCCAATCCCACCATCGCGAAATGCCGTGCCCTCGCTTGTGTGGGCGTTTTAGCCCCGGTGCATCATCGCCCCCCTCAATAAGGCGCATCCCCGTCCCGCGCCGGGATCGCGCCGCGACGCCCGATATTCCATCCCGCCAACCGGTGCCCCGCCAGCGCCGCGTCCACGGGGGCAGCGCCCGTCAGCCGCGCATGGAGATAGCCGCCGTTGAACGCATCGCCAGCACCGCTGGAATCGATTACCGGCACCATCTGCGGGACCGGCACGACAACGCCATCGACCAGGCAGCCGTCACCGCCCAGCTTCACCACCACCTCACGCCCCTGCCCCGCGCCCCAGCGGGCGGCGGCGTCCTGCGCGTCGTCGGCTGCGCCCATCTCCACCTCGTCCGCCAGCGTCGGCAACCCCATGTCGCTGACCGCAATCGCCCGGTCGCGCCAGTGGCAGGCGGTTGCGGCATCGCTCCACAGCCGGGCGCGATAATTGCCGTCGAACGCCACCTTGCCGCCCCCGGCCCGCACCCTGGCGCACAGGTCCAGCAACGCCTCCCGCCCCGCGTCGGGCAGGATGGCCAGCGTGATGAGCGAGAAATAGAGCAGGTCGGACTGCGCCGCCTGCGCCACCATGTCCGCGCTGCCGGGCAGATCGAACATCCGCCGCGCGGCCGCCTCCCCCCGCCAATAATGGAAACTGCGCTCGCCGCTCGCATCCGTTTCGATCGCGTACAGGCCCGGCAGCCGGTCGTCTGCGCGCAGCACCAGCGCGGTGTCGACCCCTTCGGCCTCCCATGCCGCGCACAGCTCCGCGCTCATCGGGTCCGTGCCCATGGCGCTCGCCAGCCGCACCCTGTCGCCCGACCGGGCAAGATGGATCGCGGTGTTGATGACATCGCCGCCATAGCCCAGCGTCCAGCCGTCGCCCGTCCCCCGGCTCAGTTCCAGCATCGCTTCCCCGATGACAGTGACGCTCGCCCCCGCTACGCTGACCATATTCCATCCCGTTCCATCTGACGCCGGTTTCGTGCGGAGCGACTGCGCGCAAGTCAAGCCATCAACGGCAAACGGCTTGTTTGCGGTAACAGGGAACTTTCACGCGACACGGACGTTTTGCCTGTGGCAAGGACGCTCTTGATCCATTCGACGTCCGCCTTCGGGGAATTGATGATTAGTGCTGTGCCTGGACGTCCTGACAACTGCTTTGAACTATTGGTCCAGAGTGTTACCGATTACGCCATCTACATGCTCGATCCCACCGGCGTCATCGTCAGCTGGAACGCAGGCGCGCGCCGGTTCAAGGGCTATGAAGCGGACGAGATTATCGGCCAGCATTTTTCCCGCTTCTACACGGCGGAGGATCAGGCGAGCGGCGTGCCTGCCCTTGCCCTCTACACCGCTGAACATGATGGCCGTTTCGAAGCGGAAGGCTGGCGCGTGCGCAAGGGCGACACCCGCTTCTGGGCCAGCGTCGTGATCGATCCGATCCGCGATCCCAGCGGACAATTGCTGGGCTTTGCCAAAATCACCCGCGACATGACCGAACAACGCTCCGCGCGCGAAGCGTTGCGCCACAGCGAGGAACGCTTCCGCCTGCTGGTCGACAGCGTCACCGATTATGCGATCTACATGCTCGATCCCGTCGGCACGGTAACCAGTTGGAACCGCGGCGCGGAACGGTGCAAGGGCTATAGCGCCGACGAGATTGTCGGTCAGAATTTCTCACGTTTCTATAGCGAGGAGGACCGCATCGCCGGCCTCCCCTCCCGCGCGCTGCACACCGCCGAACAGGAGGGCCGGTTCGAAGCGGAAGGCTGGCGCATCCGCAAGGACAGCACCCGTTTCTGGGCCAATGTAGTGATCGATCCGATCCGCGACCCGCTGGGCCAATTGCACGGCTTTGCCAAGGTCACCCGCGATCTGACCGAACGACGCGAAGCGCAGCGCGCGCTGGACGAAGCGCGCGACGCCATCGTCCAGACGCAGAAGATGGACGCGATCGGCAAGCTGACCGGCGGCGTCGCGCATGATTTCAACAATTTGCTGGCGGTGATCGTCGGCAGCCTGGATCTGGCGCGGCAGCGCATGGCGAGCGGCGCGGACATCAGCCGCTATCTCGACAATGCCATGGCCGCGGCCGAACGCGGCGCGACGTTGACCCAGCGAATGCTGGCCTTCGCGCGCAAGCAGGAACTCAAGCTGCAATGCGTCGATTGCATCGCCCTGGTGCGCGACATGGCGGACCTGCTCCAGACGACGCTGGGGTCGGGCATCACCATCGAAACCCGCTTCCCGCTCGCCATGGTCCCCGCTCATGCTGATCCGACGCAACTGGAACTGGCTCTGCTCAACCTGGCGGTCAATGCGCGCGATGCCATGCCGGGCGGCGGGCTGATCATTGTCGAGGCAGCGGAAATCGCGGTCGATGCCGGCGAACGGCCCGATCTGGCGGCCGGTGCCTATATCCGCCTTGCCGTCACTGACGCTGGCGAAGGCATGGACGAAGCGACGCTGCAACGCGCGCGCGAGCCCTTCTTCACGACCAAGGGTGTGGGCAAGGGCACCGGGCTTGGCCTGTCGATGGTCCATGGTTTTGCCCAGCAATGCGGCGGATCGCTGACCCTGTCGAGCGAAGTCGGGGTTGGCACTACCGTCGCCCTGTGGCTGCCCGTCGCCAGCGCCGATACGGCCGAGCCCGCGCCCGCCCGCTTTCAGATGGCCGACGACATCGACACGCCGATGGTCATATTGGCGGTCGATGATGATGATCTGGTGCTGATGAACACGGCGGGGATGCTGGAAGATCTGGGCCATACCGTGTTTCAGGCCAGCAATGCGGTGGATGCGCTGCCCTGCTGGAACAGGGCGCGATCGACCTTGTCGTGACGGACCATGCCATGCCGGGCATGACCGGCGCGCAACTGGCCGACGCGATCGAGGCCTGCTTCCCCGGCCTGCCGGTCATCATCATCACCGGCTTTGCCGAATTGCCCCCGCACGCCAGCGCCCGGCCCCGGCTGGACAAGCCGTTCAAACAGGCCGATCTCGCCCGCATCGTGAAGGCCAGTCGCCCTTCGCGCGCCGGCGATCCGCTGCTCGACGCTACGGTCACGCCGCACGGCGGCTGACACTTTTGGCGGATAGGGGCTTGCAAGCAGCCTGCACTTCGCCAATGGAATAAAAATTCCAACAAAATCGCAGGATTACATGGACACGCCGCTTGCGCCCACACCGACATCGCATTTCTTCACGTCGTTGCGCACCCGGCTGCACTATCTCGACTGGGGCAATTCATCGGCGCCAACGCTGATCCTGGTCCATGGCGGCTTCGACCATGGGCGCAGTTGGGACTGGACGGCGCGCGCGCTGGCGAAGGATTATCATGTCGTTGCGCTCGACCTGCGCGGCCATGGCGACAGCGGCTGGTCGGCTGACGGCGCCTATATGATGACCAATTATGTCTATGATCTGGCGTTGCTGGTCGATCTGCTGGACCGATCGCCGATCAGGATCGTCGGCCATTCGCTGGGCGGGTCGATTGCGCTGCGCTTTGCCGGCCTGTTCCCCGACAAGGTGGACAAAATCGTCGCGATCGAAGGATTGGGCCTTTCGCCCCACCGGATACAGGAAAAGGCGCAGGAATCAGAGCCTGACCGCTGGCGCAACTGGATCGAATCCCGGCGCGCCAGCGCCCGCCGCACTCCCAAACGCTATCCCACGATAGAGGCCGCGGTCGGGCGGATGCGCGAACGCAACGAACATCTCTCGCTGGAACAGGCGCTGCACCTCACCATGCATGGCGTCAATCGCAATGAAGATGGCAGCTACAGCTGGAAATTCGATCCCTATCTCAACGGCGCTGCGCCACAGGCCGGATCGGACGACGATCTGCCTGCCTTCTGGCGACAGATCAGCGCGCCGACCCTGTTGTGCCTGGGCCTCGACAGCTGGGCGTCCAACCCGGTCAAGGACGGTCGCGCCGCGCATTTCACCAACGCCCGGCTGGTCGAATTTGCCGATGCGGGCCATTGGCTCCACCACGACCAATTCAACCGCTTCATCGCGGAATTGCGCGCCTTTTTGTGACTATTAGGTCCTCCCCTGCAAGGGGAGGGGGACCGTTCGCGGAGCGAATGGTGGAGGGGTGTCGCCCTATCGATAGGGTAACACCCCTCCGTCTGGCCTCCGGCCATCCACCTCCCCTGCAAGGGGAGGATGCCGTTACGCCACAAACCCCGCTACCGCCGCCTGATACTCCGCTTTCAGCCCGGCGATAAAATCGCCCGCTGGCTGCACCTTGGTGATCGCGCCGACCCCCTGCCCGCATCCCCACACATCGCGCCATGCCTTCTTGTCGGTCATGGCACCGGCGAAATCCATGTCCGCCGCCTTGGGCAGCGCGTCCGGGTCCATGCCCGCCGCCACGATGCTGGGGCGCAGATAATTGCCATGAACGCCGGTGAACACATCGGAATAGATGATGTCGTCGGCCTGGGATTCGACGATCATCTGCTTGTAGGCCGCATCGGCATTGGCCTCGCTCGTGGCGATGAAGGGCGATCCCATATAGGCCAGGTCCGCCCCCATCATCCGCGCCGCCGCGATCGAGCGGCCCGTCGCAATCGACCCGGACAGTGCCAGCGGCCCGTCGAACCACTGGCGGATTTCCTGCACCAGGGCAAAGGGCGACAGCGTCCCGGCATGCCCCCCTGCCCCGGCCGCCACCGCGATCAGGCCGTCCGCGCCCTTCTCTATCGCCTTGCGCGCGAACCGGTTGTTGATGACGTCATGCAGCACGATCCCGCCATAGCTATGGATCGCCTCATTCACCTTTTCCTGCGCGCCCAGCGACGTGATGATGATCGGGACGCGATATTTGACGCACAGCGCCAGATCCTCCTCCAGCCGGGGATTGGTCTTGTGGACGATCAGGTTGACGGCAAAGGGCGCATCCTTTTCCGTCAATTCGCTGGTCAGCCGTTGCAGCCAGCTTTCGAACACGCCCGAAGGCCGGGCATTGAGCGAGGGGAAGGCGCCGACAATGCCTGCCCGGCACTGGGCGATGACCAGGTCGGGCTGGGATATGATGAACATGGGCGATCCGATCAGCGGCAGCGACAAACGGCCTTGAAGCGATGTCGGCAGGGTCATGATCGTAGCTCTCCTTCTTTGTTCGCCATTCGCGCTATCACTCGCAGCGTCGCAGAAAAAGGCCAAATCAACTGTATTGATGATATAATACAGTCATGCTATGACAGGCCATAATCAATGGTCCGTTGGAGATGGACGATGTATAGCGAGAGTGATCTACAGGATGCCGTAGCGGCGGGGGTTATCCCCGCGCAAAGCGCGCAGGCGCTGCGCGATCATGTCGCCCGGCTGCGGTCCAGCCCGGTGGTGGATGAAGAATCCTTCCGCCTGCTGACCGGCTTCAACGATATTTTCGTGGCGATCGCCGGCATCATCCTGCTGGTCGCGGTCGGCTGGCTGGGCAACAGCATCCGGCTGGGCGCGCCGGAACATCATCCATCGCTGATGTCGGGCCTGCTGGTCGCGGCAGCCAGTTGGGGCCTCGCCGAATATTTCACCCGCCAGCGGCGCATGGCACTGCCCTCCATCCTGTTGCTGGCCGGCTTCGTCGGCGGCGTCGCCTTTTCGCTGGGCGCGCTGGCGGCGCAACTCTTCCCCGATGTCGGCGACCGGGCAGGCGCGCTGATCCTGTCGGGCGTCGCTGCGTTCAGCGCGCTGGCCGCCTTCGCACACTGGCGGCGCTTCATGGTGCCGATCACCGTGGCGGCAGGCGCTGCGGCGGCGGCTGGCGTCGTCGCGGGCCTCGTCATCGCGGCGATCCCGAACAATGTCACCCTGCCCTTCCTGCTGCTGCTGGCTGGCGGGCTTGCCATCTTCGCCTTCGCCATGTGGTGGGACATGTCGGACCGCAGCCGCATCACCCGCCGGTCGGACGTCGCCTTCTGGCTGCACCTTACCGCTGCGCCGATGATCGCCCATTCGCTCTTCCACCTGCTCGGCGTATTCGACGGCGACGACATCAGCGTCGCAAAGGCGGTGATGGTCATCGCCCTCTATGTCGCCTTCGGCCTTGTCGCTCTGGCGATCGACCGGCGCGCGCTGCTGGTATCCAGCCTCGCCTATGTTCTCTTCGCCCTCTATGCCCTGTTCAAGCAGGCAGGCGCAGTCGAACTCTCCGCCGCCTTCACCGCGCTGGTGATCGGCTCCTCGCTGCTGCTGCTGTCGGCGCTCTGGCACCATGCCCGCACGCTGGTGGTCGGCGGCCTGCCCCCGTCCCTGATCGACAAGCTGCCCTATCTCGACCGCGCACCGGCCTGAAAATCCTCCCCAAAGCCTGCCTTGGGGAGGGGCCAGGAGGACTTACCCCTCCACGATCCGCAATAATTTGCGCTCGACTGGGGCCAGGATATTCTGCAAATCCTGGCCTCGTTTCAATATATTGCCCGCTTCACCGACCAGCGCCCACATGCCCTGCCGGTTGCGCAGCGCCGGGCGCTTTTCGATGCGATATTCGGGGCGTTCGGCGGCGCGGCGGAACGCGCTGAAAATCGCGGCCTCACGCCCCATGTCCATGGCATAGTCACGCCAGTGCCCGGCGGACACCATCCGGCCATACAGGTCCATGATCCGCTGCAATTCCTGCCGGTCGAACCCGACCTGCCCCGCTCCACCCTTGGGAAACGGCGTCACATTGGACATCAGGCCCGGTCACGCGCCTTGAACAGCGACTCGTCGTCGGGCAGCTTGGGCCGCTGTTGTTCCGCGATCAGCTCCGCCAGCCGCTTCTGCAACTGTTCGACTTCGCACTGGAGCAGTTCCAGCTTCTGCTTTTCCGGGTCGAAACAGTCGGAGCAAGGGGTGCCATAGGGCACGAAATCGCGCTGATAAGCGGTCACGTCGACCAGCATCGCCCGCGCCGGTATGCCCACCATCGTCGCGCCTTCGGCCACATCCTTGGTCACCACCGCATTGGCCCCGACCCGCGCCCGCGCGCCGACCGTCACTGGCCCTAGCACCTGCGCGCCCGACCCGACGATCACGCCATCGCCCAGCGTTGGGTGCCGCTTGCCCGCAATGCCATTGGCCGGATCGGTCCCGCCCAGTGTCACATTCTGGTACAGCGTCACATCGTCGCCAATCTCCGCCGTCTCCCCGACCACGGTAAATCCATGGTCGATGAAGAAACGCTTGCCGATCTTGGCCCCCGGATGAATGTCGTTCCCGGTCATGAAGCGCGAGAAATGATTGACCGCGCGCGCCAGGAAAAAGAGCCGCGCCCGATACAGGCGATGGGCCACCCGGTGAAAGGCCAGCGACCAGACGCCAGGATATAGCAGGATTTCCGCACGGGACCGGGGCGCAGGATCGCGCGATTTGACCGAATCCAGATAGGCAATGAGGGCGCGTACCATCCACATATCCCCGAACCGGGCGCGCCTGTCCGCACGCCGCTATAGCTAAATCGAAAACCAACATAGCGACCCAGGTCCGATTTTTCCAGAGACGGCGCTATTTCCCCTTCGCCACCGCAAATAGGAACTTGCTTGCCGCGCGCCGATAAGCCAACTATATAAGTAGACAATCAGACCAAAGGCAGACGGATGATCGACGCTCTCACGGCCCATTTCGGCGAAATCCTGCCGTTCATCCTGGTCGGCTTCGGCGCGCAGATGGTCGATGGCGCGCTCGGCATGGCCTATGGCGTCATCTCCAGCACGCTGCTGCTCACGCTCGGCGTGCCGCCCAGCCGCGCCTCGGCCAGCGTCCATGTCGCGGAAACCTTCACCACCGCCGTCTCGGCGATCAGCCACATCCTGCACAAGAATGTCGACTGGAAGCTGTTTTCGAAGCTCATCATTCCCGGCGTCATCGGCGGCGTGACGGGCGCCTATGTCCTGTCCAATATCGACGGCGCCGTCATCAAACCCTATATCCAGGCCTATCTCGCTGCCATCGGCCTCTATCTCGTCTGGCGTGGCTTTCACCTGCCGCCCAAGCAGAAAGACCCCAAATGGGTGACACCGCTCGGCCTGACGGGCGGTTTCATGGATGCGACCGGCGGCGGTGGCTGGGGGCCGATCGTGACCTCCAACCTGTTGTTGCAGGGGTCCAGCCCTCGCCATACGATCGGCACCGTCAACACGGTCGAATTCTTCCTGACCCTGTCGATCAGCCTCACCTTCCTCATCCATCTGGGGTGGCAGGCCTTCACCACCTACACGCTCGGCCTGTTGATCGGTGGCGTATTGGCCGCCCCGGTCGGCGCGATGCTCGCCAAGCATATCCCGCCGCGCCTGTTGTTCACGGCGGTCGGCTTTATCCTGACCCTCACATCCATTGTCGGCCTCGCCAAATATCTTGGATATATCGGCTGAAACACTTATATTCGGCTTTCTGATCGAGGAAGCCGATAGATGTCCAACTACCTCCCCACCCTCAAGCAGCTGCAATATCTGGTTGCGCTGAAGGAACAGGGACATTTCGGCAAGGCGGCCGACAGCTGCTACGTCACTCAGTCCACATTGTCGGCGGGCATCAGGGAACTGGAATCGCTGCTGGGGGTCACGCTGGTGGAGCGCACCCGCCGCGTCGTGCGCTTCACCGCGCTTGGCGATCGCATCGTGGAAAAGGCGCACCGCGTGCTGCGGGAGGCGGAGGAGCTGTCCGCCATCGCCGAAGCGTCGGGCAAGCCGCTGTCGGGCGAATTGCGCATGAGCGTCATCCCGACGATCGCGCCCTTCCTGCTGCCGCGCCTGTTGCCCCGGCTGCGCGCCGACCGGCCCGAACTCAAACTTTATCTGCGCGAGGAAACGACCCAGGCGGCGATCGAATCGCTGCGCCATGGCAATGTCGATTGCGTCCTGCTGGCCCTCCCCTTCGCCACCGGCGAACTGGAAAGCGAAATCCTCTTTCAGGACCGCCTCTATGTCGCCTTCCCGCGCGACGATCCGCGCGATCCGCCCGACTGGATCGGGCCGGAGATGATCGACGAGAGCAAATTATTGCTGCTGGAGGATGGGCATTGCCTGAAGGACCATGCACTGGCCGCCTGCAACCGCCCCGAACTGCGCGCCAGCGCGATCATGATGGGCACGTCGCTGCACACGCTCATTCAGATGGTCGACAATGGCCTGGGCGTCACCATGCTGCCCGAAATGGCGATCGCCAGCGGCATATTGGAACATACCCAGATCGTCGCCCGCCCGCTCCGTTCCGACCGGGCATGGCGTGACATCGCGCTGGTCTGGCGCAAGAACAGCCCGCGCGAAAAGGAATTTCACCTCCTCGCCGGCATTCTGCGCGAAGCGTCCGATCCGCCGACGATGGTGGAGGCGGCCTGAAACCTCCGTTCGTTTCGAGCGAAGTCGAGAAACGTCGCGCGCGGATTTCTCGACTTCGCTCGAACCGCATGGTCGCCTAACCGATCCAGCCCTTCGCCTTCGCCTCATCCTCCGCCCGCGCCTCGACCCATCCCGCCGCGCCGTCGGCGAAATGCTCCTTCTTCCAGAAGGGCGCCTGCGACTTCAGCCAGTCGATCAGGAAGGCGCAGCTTTCCAGCGCGGCGGCGCGGTGGCGCGATGCCGTGCCGACGAACACGATGCGCGCCCCCGGCTCCAGCCGCCCGAAGCGGTGGATGACGCTCAGGCCCAGCAGCGGCCAGCGCGCCATCGCCTCGTCGCAGATGCGGTCGACCTGCGCCTGCGTCATCGCCGGATAATGTTCCAGTTCCAGCGCGACCAGCCCGCCGCCCCCGCGCACCACGCCAGTAAAGCTCGCCACCCCGCCGCCGCCCAGGGCTTCGAGCGCGGCCAGTTCGGTCGCGACATCGAAATCTCCGGCCTGCACCGCGACCCGCTTCATCCCCCGGTCACCGGCGGAAACAGCGCCAGTTCGCGCGCATCGCCGATCGGGCTGTCCAGCGCCACGAACCGCTGGTCCAGCGCCGCCCGCAACCGCGTCGCATCGCCCAGCGCCTCGGCATGGCCGCCGCCCCGCGCCGCCAGCATCGCCACCAGATCGGCAATGCTGGTCCCCGCGTCGGGCCGCGCCACCTGCTCCTCATCCAGCCCGATCCGTTCGCGGACCCAGGCGAAATAGACGATCGTCAGCATGATCCGCGCTCAATCCATATGCTTGATGCCGACGCGCAGATAATCCCAGCCGGTTATCAGCGTCAGCAGCGCGGCAGCCCACAGCGTCACGATGCCAACCGCCTGGACAAAGGGAAATTGCGGCACCGCCCCCGCCAGGATCAGCGCGCCCAGCGCAATGATCTGGAAGGTGGTTTTCCACTTGGCCAGCCGCGACACCGGCACCGACACCTGAATGCCCGCCAGAAATTCGCGCAATCCCGATACCGCGATCTCGCGCAGCAGGATGATCATCGCGGCGACGATATGGATGCCCGCTATGTCGCGCGTCGCGCTCAGCATTAGGATGACAGCCGCGACCATGATCTTGTCGGCGATGGGATCGAGGAAGATGCCCAGCCGCGACACCGCGCCCTGCGCGCGCGCCAGATAGCCGTCGAAATAATCGGTAATGCCCATCAGGCAATAGAGCGCGAAGGCCAGCGCATAGCCCGTGGTCCAGCGCGCGCCCATTTCCGCAGGCCACAGCAGGGCGACCAGCAACGGCACCGTGACGATGCGCGAAAGCGTAAGCAGATTGGGCAGCGTCAGCATCGCCGCCGACTGCCACAGTCCGGCCCAACGCACAAGGCGCGACACAGGGGCGCGACGCATGATTGCGGCAACGGGATTGGACAGCGGCACCGCCAGCGGCTAGACCCCGCTCCGGTCGCTAACGGTAAAGAAGCCCCCTTCATCCATGAAAGCCTCTCTCAGGCTCTTGAACAAGCGCCGTTTCCTGCCGCTTTTCATCACTCAGTTGCTCGGCGCGTTCAACGACAATCTCTTCAAGAACGCGATGGTGCTGTTCGTCGTCTATCAGGTATATAACGACGAACGCTCGGAAACCTGGTTCAGCGCGCTGGCCACCGGCATCTTCATCCTGCCCTTCTTCCTTCTGTCCGCCCTGTCGGGACAATTGGCCGATCAGCGGGACAAGGCGGTCATCATCCGCTGGGTCAAGGGCGCGGAAATCGCGATCATGCTGGTCGGCGCGACTGGCCTCGGCCTCATCTGGGCGGGCATCGCCGTCCACACGCTGGCCATCCCGCTGCTGCTGCTCGCGCTGTTCGCCATGGGGGTCCACTCGACCTTCTTCGGCCCGATCAAATATGCCATCCTGCCCCAGCATCTCCATGACGACGAAGTGCTGGGCGGCACCGGCCTGGTGGAGGCCGGCACCTATATCGCCATTCTGGCGGGCACGATCCTGGCTGGCCTGATCCCGGTGGAGGTCGCCGCGGTCGGCATCGTCATCACCGCGCTGATCGGCTTTGTCGCCGGGCGCAGGGTGCCGTCCGCTCCGTCCCTGCTGGAACGGACGCCGATCGATTTCCACATCATCCGCTCGTCGATTACGCTGGTGCGCGGCACCATGCATATCCGCCGCCTGTTTCTGGCGATCATGTCGATCAGCCTGTTCTGGGCGGTCGGCTCCATCCTGTTCATCCAGTTTCCGCCGCTGGTCAAAAATGTGCTGACCGCCGACAAATCGGTCGCCAGCCTGTTCCTCGCCATCTTCTCGATCGGCATCGCCATCGGCTCGATCGCGATCAACCGGCTGCTCTGCGGCCATGTCTCGGCCAAATACGCCCCGGCATCGGTGATCGGCATGGGCGCCTGCATCGTCGCCTTCCATGTCGTATGCGCGCTGTGGACGCCCGCCCCCGCCGGGCAGATGCTCTCGTTCAGCGACTTCCTCGCCCATCCCATGGCGATGCCACTATCCGCCTGCCTGCTGGGCGTCGCGACCTTTGGCGGCATGTTCGTCGTGCCGCTCTACGCCTTCCTCACCACCACTGTCGAAAAATGCGAAGCCGCGCGCACCGTAGCGGCCAACAATATCGTGAACAGCGGCATGATGGTGGTTGGATCGGTCATCGCGATCGGCCTGACGATCGCCGGCCTGTCAGTCGTGAAGCAACTGCTGCTCGTCGCCCTGCTCTGCCTGCCCTGCGCCTGGCTGGCATGGAAACTGCACAAGGCGTGCGACGGCCCCGTCTGTGCCTGATGCGCTCAGGAAATGAAGCTGTAAAAGGCCGTGAAGAAGGCGCAGAAGCTCAATCCGAACAGCTTCCAGTCGCTATCGTCATCGCCCCGCTTTCGCTTGGCCGCTGGCGCCTGCTCGACAACGCGCAGCACATGCTGCGGCAACCGCTGGCGAAAGGGGTGGCGGGCGGATTCGGTCGTCAGGACAAGGGGGCGTGTTCGCATGATGATGGGTTAACGCATTATTTACCATTTGGGCCATTGCGAAAGATGGTTAACCTGCCCCTGTCCCGGTGCGGGACAGACTTGACTGTATCAGGCGAATAATACAGCATGGCTGAACCGATGACCGATCCGTCCAGCACAGCCGATCCCGCCGCGCCGCCGCCGCGCGAATTCGGCGCAGGGCCGCCCAGCGCCTTCGCCCCGCCAACTCCCTGGCGGCGGCGGTTGCAGATATTGGGCTGGATCATCGCGGCTGGCCTGGCGCTGCTGATGCTGGTGATCGGCTGGCTCGCCGTCACCGCCCCCCTCTCCCGCTCGCTCCGGCCGATCGCGCCGCCCAGCATCAGCCTGATGTCGACGGACGGCCACCTCATTGCCCGGCGCGGCGCGGTGATCGACACGCCGGTCACCATCGCGCAGCTTCCCGCCCATGTGCCCCAGGCTTTCATGGCGATCGAGGATCGGCGCTTCTACAGCCATTGGGGCATCGATCCGCGCGGTATCGCCCGCGCCGCCTGGCACAATCTCTGGTCGGACGGATCGTCGCAGGGCGGCAGCACCATCACCCAGCAGCTAGCCAAGGGTGTGTTCCTCTCCAGCGACCGCACCATGGGCCGCAAGGCGCGTGAGGCGATGATCGCCTTCTGGCTCGAAGCCTGGCTGACGAAGGACCAGATCCTCGAACGTTATCTGTCCAACGTCTATTTCGGCGACAATGTCTATGGCCTGCGCGCCGCCGCGCTCCATTATTTCAACCGCGCGCCCGAACGGCTGACCATCCCGCAGGCCGCGATGCTGGCGGGCCTGCTCAAGGCGCCATCCCGCCTTGCCCCCACCAGCAATCTGAAGGGCGCGCGCGCCCGCGCCGCGCTGGTGACGCAGGCGATGGTCGACGCTGGCTATATCAGCCAGGCCGAACGCAATGCCCTGCCGCCTGTCCGCCTCAACGTCCGCGAAACGCCCGACGCCACCACCGGCACCTATTTTGCCGACTGGGTGCTGCCCGACGCCCGCGACCGGGCGGGCGCGGTCTATGGCCTGTCTCTTATACACATCTAGATGTGTATAAGAGACAGCGCCTGTCCGCCTCAACGTCCGCGAACCGCCCGACGCCACCACCGGCACCTATTTGGCCGACTGGGTGCTGCCCGACGCCCGCGACCGGGCGGGCGCGGTCGATGGCGAACAGAAAATCGACACCACGCGCGACTGGCGCATCCAGCGCCAGGCCGAAGCCGCCGTCCGCCGCGCGCCGCTGGGCGGAGCGCAGGCCGCACTGGTCGCGATGAAGCCAGACGGCAGCGTCGTCGCCATGGTCGGCGGCAAGAATTACGCCAAAAGCAGCTTCAACCGCGCCGTGCAGGCCAGGCGCCAGCCCGGATCGACCTTCAAGCTGTTCGTCTATCTCGCCGCCTTCCGCGCAGGCATGACGCCGGAGGATATGATCGACGACACGCCGATCACCACGGGCAGCTATCGCCCGGCCAATCATGGCGGCAAATATCGTGGCCGCATCAGCCTGCGTCAGGCGTTCGCCGCCTCCAGCAATGTCGCCGCCGTCCGCCTGACGCAGAAGGTCGGCGTCGACAATGTCATCAAGGTCGCCCGCGATCTGGGCGTCACCGCGCCCCTGACCGAGGATTTGAGCCTCGCGCTCGGCACATCGGAAATCCCGCTCATCGAACTGGCCGAAGCCTATGCGGCGGTTGCGGCGGGGTCATATCCCGTGCTTGCCCATGGCCTGCCGCCCGAAGAACGGGGCTGGTTCGAACGGTTGATGGCGCGCCAGCGGGCCTTCGATGACGATGAACTGGCCATGATCCGCGACCTGCTCTCCTCCGCGGCCAATCGCGGCACTGGCAGCGCCGCAGCGCTACGCACCAGCACCTTCGGCAAGACGGGCACGACCCAGGACAGCCGCGATGCCATCTTCGTTGGCTATGCCGGTGGTCTGGTGACGGCAGTGTGGATCGGCAATGACGACAATAGCCCGCTCCCCGGCGGCGCGGCAGGCGGCGGTATCCCCGCGCGCATCTGGCGCAATTTCATGAGCGGCGCGATCAACGAAGCGGTGGAGGACGCCCCGGTCGAAACGCAGGATGCCGACCTCGTCAACGCCATCGCCAATATCAGCGTGGAAACCGGCATCGGCAATGTCGGACTCGGTGTCGACGAAGGCGGCATGACCGTGAATGTCGGCCCGGCCCAGATCCGCCTGCCCACCGACCAGCCCGCCCCGCCAGCCGACACGCCCCCACCGCGCATCGCCCCCACACAACCGCAGCAGGGCGAGGATGGCGGGCCTTAACTCCACCTTCAGGGTCGATCGACATTCAGATGATGACGAGCCGAAAATGGTGGTTTTTCGTGACCCGGAGCGCAGCCTACTAAAAGTAGGTGAGCACCGGAAGCACGGAAAATCGCCATTTGCAGGCCGTCAGGGCTGAATGTCGGTCGATCCTAAACCGCCTGCGCGGCCGCCCATCCGCTAGCCCACGCCCATTGGAAATTATAGCCGCCCAGCCAGCCGGTAACGTCCACCGCCTCGCCAATCGCGTACAGGCCCGGCACCTTGCTTGCCTCCATCGTCCGCGATGACAGGCCCGCCGTCGCAATCCCGCCGACCGTGACCTCGGCCTTGGCATAGCCCTCCGTCCCCGTCGGCGCGAACGGCCAGTCGTGCAGCCGCACGCCCAGTTGCCGCAGCGCCTTGTCGGACAGGTTGCCCATCTCGCCCTGTACCCCTGCCCGCTCCAGCAGCGCATCCGCCAACCGCTCGGTCAGCGCCTGCGCCACTATCTTGCGCAAACTTGCGCGTGGCCGTTCGCGCTTCGCCTCGATCAGCCAGTCCGCGTCATGGTCGGGCAGGAAATCGACATGGATCGGGGTGCGATGCTGCCAATAGGAGGATATCTGCAACATCGCCGGTCCCGACAGACCGCGATGGGTGAACAGCGCCGCCTCCCGAAACCGCACCTTGTTCCAGCGGACCATGACGTCCGCCGATACGCCCGACAGTGCCTGAAACAGCGCCTCGTCCGCCCCCAGCGTGAAGGGCACCAGCGCCGGGCGGGGCTGGATGATCGACAGCCCGAATTGCCGCGCGACGTCATAGGCAAAGCCGGTCGCGCCCATTTTTGGGATGGACGGCCCGCCCGTCGCCAGCACTAGCGCGGGCGCGCGATGTTCCACTCCGCCGACCGTCACCCGATACAGGCCATCGCCATGCGCCACGTCCGCAATCGGCTGCCCCAGTGCCATCGTCACCCCGCCCTTGGCGCATTCCTCCTCCAGCATCGCGACAATCTGTTTGGCCGACCCATCGCAGAATAATTGCCCCAGCGTCTTTTCATGCCAGGCGATGCCATAGCTATCGACCAGCGCGATGAAATCCTGCGCGCCGTACCGCCCCAGCGCGGACTTGGCGAAATGCGGATTGGCCGACAGATAGCGGTCGGCCGCCGTGTCGATATTGGTGAAATTGCACCGTCCGCCGCCCGAAATCAGGATTTTCTTGCCCGGCTGATCGGCATGATCGACCAGCAGCACCCGCCTGCCCCGCTGGCCTGCGACCGCCGCGCACATCATCCCCGCCGCACCCGCACCCAGGATGATCGCGTCCCAATCGGCCATCATCGACCCCGCTTCCCGCGCACCAGCGCCTCGTCCAGCGCCGACAGGAATCGCGAACGGTCAGTCTTGCCAAAGGGCGGCGGCCCGCCAATCTGTTCGCCCCCGGCGCGCAGATCCGCCATGATCGCCCGCGTCGCAATCGCCGCGCCAATCGAACTCAGCGTGAAGGGCTTGCCATTGGGCGCAATCACGATCGCACCGGCTTTCAGGCATCGGTCCGCCAGCAGGATGTCGGCCGTGATGCACACCGCGCCCGCATCCGCCCGCTCGGCAATCCAGTCGTCCGCCGCATCGAACCCGTCGCTCACCACCACCCGGTCGATCAGGTCATGGGCGGGAACCCGGATCGGGCTGTTGCTCACGATCGTGACCGGCACGCCATGACGAAAGGCGACCTTGTAAATCTCGTCCTTCACGGGACAGGCATCGGCATCGACCAGAATCTTCATGGCTCCGGGCGATAAGCGCGGGGACGGCACTTCACAATGGCCCGATTGAAGCGCCCTGTGTTCCCGCGCAGGCGGGAACCCAGTCCCGCCGTTTGAACTGCGTTCCCGCCTACGCGGGAACACGCTGCCTTTGGTCGTGGCCGGAGCTTATTTCCCGCTATGACCATTCCCCGCCTTCACCCCACGCCCATCCTGCCCTACATGGGACGGCAATGAGCGCCCCCCTGTACAACAAAGATATTTTGCGGCTCGCCGCCAGCATCCCGCACCATCACCGCCTGCCTGCCCCGCAGGCGAGCGTGGAGCGGCGCTCCCCCACCTGCGGGTCGCGGGTGACGGTGGATGTGGCGATGGCCCACGGTCGCCTGTCCGACATCGGGCTGGACGTAAAGGCGTGCGCGCTGGGACAGGCATCCGCCTCGCTGATGGCCGCGCAGGCCATCGGCATGAGCGCCGACGAACTGGCCGAGGCGCGCGACAAGCTGACCGCCTATCTGTCGGGTGCCAGCGACGATCTCGATTTCTGGCCCGGCCTTGCCGTGCTCGCCCCGGCGCGCGGCTACCCCGCCCGCCATGCCTCGATCCGGCTGGGCTTTGAAGCCATTGCCGAAGCCGCCCGGATGGCCGACGCCTGATGGCCAAATCCGCCGCTCCCATCACCGCGACCGAGATATTGCTCTCCGACGGCGTCCTCCTGCTGGGCGCGGCGTTGCTGTTCGTCATCATCTTCCGCCGCTTCGGGTTGGGCGCGGTGCTGGGCTATCTCGTCGCGGGCGCGCTGGTCGGGCCGCAGGGGCTGGGGCTGGTGGGCGGCGGCGAATCGAAGCTCGCCATTGCCGAAATCGGCATCGTCCTGCTGCTCTTCCTCGTCGGTCTGGAACTGCATCCCGCCCGGCTGTGGCGGTTGAAGCGGGACATATTCGCCCTCGGCCTGGCGCAGGTGGTGCTGTGCGGCTGCGTCCTGACCGCGATCATCTTCTATTTCACCGGCTTCACCTGGGGCGCGGCAATTGCGCTCGGCCTGCCGCTCGCCCTCTCCTCGACCGCCCAGGTCCTGCCGGGCCTGAAATCCAGCGGCCGCATCAACTCGCCCTTCGGTGAAAAGATTTTCTCGATCCTGCTGTTTCAGGATCTTTCCATCGTCCCGCTGATCACCATCGTCGCCGCCCTGTCCCGCAACCCCGCTGATGCAGGCGGACCGCCCGGATGGATGACGGCGGCCTATACCGTCGCGGCGATCGCGGGCCTGGTTCTGGCCGGTCGCTTCATCCTGCGCCCGCTCCTGTCCCTTGTCGGACGATTGGGCGAGCGCGAACTGTTCGTCACCGTCGGTCTGTTCACCGTGCTGGCCGCCGCCGCGCTGATGCACAGCCTGCATCTTTCCACCGCCCTGGGTGCCTTCGTCGCGGGCGTGATGCTCGCCGATTCGCCCTATCGGCATGAAATAGAGGCGGACGTCGAACCGTTCCGTTCCATCCTGCTCGGCCTGTTCTTCCTGGCGGTCGGCATGGTGCTGGACCTCGCCACCGTCGCCGCCAATCCCGTGTTCGTCATCGGCATGGCGCTCATCCTGGTCGCGACCAAGGCCGCAATCATCACCGGCCTCGCCCGCCTGTTCGGCATGGACTGGCGACCCGCGCTAGGCGCTGGCCTGCTGCTCAGTCAGGGCGGCGAATTCGGCTTCGTCCTCTTCGCCCAGGCGCAGGGCGCGCTGCTGATCGCGCCCGAAGCCGCCAGCCTGTTCAGCGCCATCGTCACCTTCTCCATGGCGACCACCCCCTTCCTGATGCTGTTCGCCCGCCGGTTTGAATTCGCCACGCCCAGTGCCGGCGCCGATCTGCCCGACCCGGACGAAGCGCCGCGCGGCACCGCGATCATCGTTGGCTATGGCCGCTTCGGCCAGACGGTCGCGCAAATGCTGATCGGCCATGGCTTTGCCGTCGTGTCGATCGACAAGAAGCCCGCCCAGATCGAAACGTCGCAGCGGTTCGACACGAAAGTCTATTATGGCGACGGCACCCGCATCGACCTGCTGCGCCGCGCCGGCGCGGAAGAGGCCAGGCTGATCGCTTTCTGCATCGACGATCCCTTGCTCGACAGCCGCACCCTTGAACCCATTGCCGAAGCCTTCCCGCAGGCGGCGCTGATGGTCCGCGCCTTCGACCGGCGGCAATTGCTGGCCTTGCAGAACATCGATCTCGCCGCCGTGGTGCGCGAAGTCTATGAATCGGCCATCTGCATGGGCGTGCAGGCGATGGAGGCGCTTGGCGTCCCGTCGGAGGAAATCGAGGAAGTCGAACGCCAATATCGCGCCAACGATCAGCAAAGGCTGGCGCTCCAGATCGAACATGGCACGCTGCTGGCGGCCAAGGATCTCATGTATCGCCCCGGCAGAGGCATGCGTCTGCTCTCGCGCGGCGACGGAGAAAAGCCATGATCGCCATATTCGCCGCCCTGTCTGCCGCCCTCGCCATCGGCGCGGGCGCGTTCGGCGCGCATGGCGTTGCCGATCCCAAGGCGGCGGAATGGCTGCGCACCGGCGGCCTTTACCAGCTGGTTCATGCCGTCGCCGCGCTGGCGATCATGGGCGTGGCGCGCGGTGCCGCGGCGCTTTTGCTGGTTGGCGCGGCGATCTTCGCCCTCACCCTCTACGCCATGGCGCTGGGCGCGCCCAAATGGCTGGGCGCGGTGACGCCCATTGGCGGCCTGTTGATGATCGCTGGCTGGCTCTGGGCGGCATGGACCTTCGGGCAACGCTGACGCGCGCCCTTGCCCCGGCCATCTACCCGGCCTAGATTGACGTCATGGCCGACCATCACCACCATCATCACGAACCCACCGGCACCCGGTTGGCCGACGCTGCGCGCGCCACGCTGGAAACGCAGGGCGAACAATGGACGCCCATGCGCGCGGCCATTTTCGATGCGCTGGCGGCGGAGGACAAGCCCGCATCGGCCTATGACATTGCCGACACCGTGTCGAAGGCGCGCGGCAAGCGGGTCGCGCCCAACAGCGTCTATCGCATCCTCGACCTGTTCGTGACCAACAATGTCGCGATGCGGGTGGAAAGCGCCAACGCCTATATCGCCAATGCCCATCCCGGCTGCCACCATGACTGCATCTTCCTGGTGTGCCGCACCTGCAAGCAGGCAACCCATGTCGATGATGACAAGGTGACGAACGAAGTCCGCGCCGTTGCCGAACAGGAAGGGTTCAAGCCTGAACGCCCGGTGATAGAAATTTTGGGAACATGCGCCAAATGCGCTGCATAAGTGGATCGTTGCGCTTCGCGACGGAACGGCCTAGCGCCCTGACGAGTCTATGTCTTTCATGAACGATCGCCCCCAAACCCCGTTGCTCGACCAGGTGATCTGGCCGTCCGACCTGCGCGCCCTCAAGCCGGAGCAGCTGCGGCAACTTGCCGACGAACTGCGGCAGGAAGTGATCGCCGCTGTCGGCGTCACTGGCGGCCATCTGGGATCGGGGCTTGGCGTGGTCGAATTGACGACCGCCATCCACTATGTGTTCGACACGCCCAATGACAAGCTGATCTGGGACGTCGGGCATCAATGCTATCCCCACAAAATCCTGACCGGACGGCGCGACCGCATCCGCACCCTGCGTCAGGGCGGCGGCCTGTCGGGCTTCACCAAGCGCGCCGAATCCGATTTCGACCCGTTCGGCGCGGCGCATAGCTCCACGTCGATCAGCGCGGCTCTGGGCTTCGCCATCGCCAACAAGATGCAGGACCGGCCGGGCAAGGGCATCGCCGTGATCGGCGACGGCGCGATGTCGGCAGGCATGGCCTATGAGGCGATGAACAATGCGCAGGCGGCGGGCAATCGCCTGATCGTCATCCTCAATGACAATGACATGTCGATCGCCCCGCCGGTCGGCGGCCTGTCGGGCTATCTCGCGCGGCTCGTGTCCAGCCGCGAATTTCTGGGCCTGCGAGACCTTGCCAAGAAGCTGGCGCGCAAGCTGCCCCGCCCGCTCCACAATGCCGCGCGCAAGACTGACGAATTCGCTCGCGGCATGGCGATGGGCGGCACCTTGTTCGAGGAACTGGGCTTTTACTATGTCGGCCCGATCGACGGCCACAATCTCGACCAGTTGATCCCCGTGCTGGAAAATGTCCGCGACGCTGCCGAAGGGCCGTGCCTGGTCCATGTCGTCACGCAAAAGGGCAAGGGCTATGGCCCCGCCGAAGCGGCCGATGACAAATATCATGGCGTCCAGAAATTCGACGTCATCACCGGCACCCAGGCCAAGGCTCCGCCCGGCCCGCCCAGCTATACCAATGTCTTTGCCCAGGCGCTGATTGCCGAGGCGCAGCGCGATCCGGCCGTCTGCGCCATCACCGCCGCCATGCCGTCCGGCACAGGTCTCGACAAATTCGCGACCGCTTTTCCCGACCGCTGCTTTGACGTCGGCATCGCCGAACAACATGCCGTCACCTTTGCCGCAGGCCTCGCTGCGCAGGGGATGCGGCCCTTCTGCGCCATCTATTCGACCTTCCTCCAACGCGCCTATGATCAGGTCGTCCATGACGTCGCGATCCAGAATCTGCCCGTCCGATTCGCCATCGACCGCGCGGGTCTGGTCGGCGCGGACGGATCGACCCATGCGGGCAGTTTCGACGTCACCTATCTCGCCACCCTGCCCAACATGGTGGTGATGGCGGCGGCGGACGAGGCGGAACTGGTCCATATGACCCATACCGCCGCTTGCCATGACAGCGGGCCGATCGCGCTGCGCTATCCGCGCGGCAACGGCACCGGCGTCGCCATGCCCGCCGTTCCGGAGCGTCTGGACATCGGCAAGGGCCGCATCGTGCGCGACGGGCGGCAGGTCGCCATCCTCTCGCTCGGCACAAGGCTGGAAGAGGCGCTCAAAGCCGCCGAGGCTCTGGAAGCGCGCGGCCTATCCACCACCGTCGCCGACCTGCGCTTTGCCAAGCCGCTCGACGAAGCGATGATCCGCCGCCTGCTCACCACCCATGAAGTCGCCGTGACGATCGAGGAAGGCGCGATCGGCGGCCTTGGCGCGCATGTGCTGACGCTGGCCAGTGACCTTGGCCTCATCGACAATGGCCTGAAACTGCGCACCCTGCGCCTGCCGGACTTGTTTCAGGATCAGGACAAGCCCGAAAAACAATATGCCGACGCGCGCCTGGACGCCGACGCCATCATCGACACGGTGCTGACGGCATTGCGCCACAACAGCGTAGGAACCGAAGCGCGGGCCTAAAAAACCTCCCCTGCAAGGGGAGGGGGACCGTTCGCGAAGCGAATGGTGGAGGGGTGTCACCCTCTCGATAGGGCGATACCCCTCCGTCTGGCCTTACGGCCATCCACCTCCCCTTGCAGGGGAGGATTTCCGGGGGTCTGCCGCGCAACAAAAAAGGGGCCAATCGGCCCCTTTTCCATTCCCTATCACTGCGGCGTTGCGGCTCGTGCGTCCTGACCGTCGCCTTCGGGGGCGGCGATAATGTCGCGGGTGGTCGCACCCTTGTCGACCACTTCGGTGCCCGGATCGCCAGCGGTCGAGCGGATGCCCGCCGCCGCATTGGCGCGACCGGCGGCGTTCAGCGTCGACGTTTCGGTCGCGCTGCGCTGCGCCGGGCCACCGAACATCGCTTCCATCGCCGCCTTGCTCGAATCGACCGCATTGGACGAAGGCGAGCCGGGCGCGGGCGGCACCAGCGCGAAGTCTGGCGGGATCACCAGCGGCGCCTGACGCGACACTGCAAATTCATCGGGACGTTCGCGGTTGAACAGCCCGCCGCCGCCGCCGCAGGCCGACAGGGTGGTGAGCAGACCGGCGGCAAGGATCAGTTTAAGCTTCACTTCAAAGTCTCCGTATTTGCGCCCTTGTCGCGCAGCAGCAACGCCCGCGCAAGCAGGATCAGCACGCCGATGGTGATCGCTGCGTCAGCCAGGTTGAAAATCAGGAAGGGCCGCCAGTCGCCAAAATGCAGGTCCGCATAATCAACGACATAGCCCAGCCTTATCCGGTCGACGATATTGCCGATGGCGCCGCCCAGGACCAGCCCCAGCGCCGCGACATCCTGCCGCGCCTTTTCGCGCCACATCCACACGCCCACAAACCCGGCGATCAATATGGTCATGCCCACCAGCCCCCAGCGCATCAGGTCGGTGTCGGCGTGGAAGAAGCCCATCGACACGCCGCGATTTTCCAGCCAGCGCAGGCGGAAGATCGGCAATATCTCGATCCCCAGATCCGCCCGGCTCTTGAGCGCCAGCGGATAGGTGACGGCATATTTGATGAGCTGGTCGAGCGCCAGCGTCACGATCGCGACGGTCAGGCCCAGCGGGCGGTGGTTGATAGGATTAGTCATCGATCAAACCCAGCGACTGGAAAAAACGTGCTCCCGCGAAGGCGGGAGCCCAGATCGGACGGCACGACTAGGCTCCCGCCTTCGCGGGAGCACGTTGTTCCATGCCTATTCATGGCGCAACCACCGCGTCACACCGGCCGCACAGCGCGCCATCCTCGGTGACTTCGGGCAGCAGGCGCCAGCAACGGCCGCATTTATGCCATTCGCTGGGACGGACGCTGATGCCGTCGCCCTCGCCCATCGTCACCCGCGCGACGATCGCCACTTCGGCGAAATCGACATCGCCCACGGCCAGCACCTGCCCCATGGTGACATCGGCCTCGAGGCTGGAACGCACGATCTTTTCGCGCCGCAACGGCTCGATCGCCTCGTTCACCTGTTCGCGCTGGCTGCGCAACTCGGTCCATTTCTCGTCCAGATGCGCGTTGATCCAGTGATGGTCGATCTCCGGCCATTCCAGAAAATGCACGCTTTCCTCGTCACTTGGGAAGCGGCTTTGCCATACTTCCTCCGCGGTGAAGGGGATGATCGGCGCGGCATAGCGGACCAGCGCATGGAACAGCGTATCCAGCAATGTGCGATAGGCGCGGCGCTTGGGGTCCGACGGCGCGTCGCAATAGAGGCAGTCCTTGCGAATGTCGAAGAAGAAGGCCGACAGGTCGCTATTGGCGAAATCGAACAGCGCGCGGGTATAGCGGCTGAATTCCAGCCAATTCTCGCTGTCCGCCGCCTTGTCGACAACGCTGCGCAATTCCGCGTCCAGCGTCGCCAGCCGGTGGAGCATATAGCGCTCCAGTTCCGGCATTTCGGCGTAGGACACGGCTTCGGTCTCTTGATCATAATCGGAAAGAGCGCCCAGCATGTACCGGAAAGTATTGCGCAATTTGCGATAGGCGTCGGACGATCCGGCCAGCACTTCCTTGCCGATCCGCACATCATCGAAATAGTCGGTGCTCGCGACCCATACGCGCAAAATGTCCGCGCCGCTTTCGCCCATGATCTTGAGCGGATCGACGACATTGCCAAGGCTCTTGGACATTTTGCGCCCGGTCCCGTCGAGCGCGAAGCCATGGGTCAGCACTGCCTTGTACGGTGCCTGCCCGCGCGTGCCGCAGCTTTCGAGCAGCGATGACTGGAACCAGCCGCGATGCTGGTCCGATCCTTCGATATACAGGTCGGCGCGCGCGCCCTCGCCATAGCGGGCCTCCACCACGAAACTATGGGTCGACCCGGAATCGAACCACACATCGAGAATGTCGGTGATGACCTCATAGTCGGCCAGATCATGCTCCGGCCCCAGCAGCGCCTGATGATCCGCCCCGAACCAGGCATCCGCGCCGCCCGCCTTGAACGCTTCGACGATGCGGGTATTGACCGCCGAATCAACCAGATACTGCCCACTCTTGCGATGCACATAGAGCGCGATCGGCACGCCCCAGGCGCGCTGGCGGCTGATCACCCAGTCGGGACGCCCTTCGACCATGGACCGGATACGATTGGTCGACCGCTCCGGTACCCAGCGGGTATTCTGGATCGCATCGAGCGCCACGCCGCGCAGCGTCGGCCCGTTGGTCGGCAGCGCCGTCGCCAGCGCGCCGGTAACCGGCTCCAGCGGCGGCAGCGGATAGTCCATCACCTGACCGCTCGGCTTGTCCATCGGAATGAACCATTGCGGCGTGCAGCGATAGATGATCCGCGCCTTCGACCGCCAGCTATGGGGATAGCTATGCCTGAACTCGCTGGCCGACAGCAGTGCGCCAGCCGCGCGCAGGTCGTTACAGATCGGGCCGTCCGCACCGTTGAACTTGGTGTTGATGACGCTGCCCTGCCCCGGCAACCACTCCCAATCGTCGCGATAGAAACCCGCATCATTGACCGCAAAGACCGGGTCGATGCCCAGCTTCTTGCAGGCGATGAAATCCTCCTCGCCATGATCGGGGGACATATGGACAAGGCCCGTACCCGCATCGGTGGTGACATGATCGGCGGGCAGGAAGGGACGCGGGCGGGCGAAGAAGCCGCCGAGCGCGTGCATCGGATGGCGGGCGACTGCTCCGGCGAGGTCGGTGCCTTTGAAAGTCTTCAAGATTTCAAAGGCTGCAATACCATGATCGGCAACCTGAGACGTCAAATTCGGCACTAACCGATGATAAAAATCTTCCCATAAACCAGCAGCAACCAAATACCGGCGCCGAACATAATCTTGATGCCCAATTTCAACTAAGCCGTATTCAATCCCCTCCCCAAACGCGATCGCCTGGTTCACCGGGATCGTCCAGGGCGTCGTCGTCCAGATCACCGCGTGCGCGCCAACCAGTTCCGGCGCATTGGGCGCTTCCACAATCTCGAACGCCACGTCGATCTGCGTCGACGTAACATCCTCATATTCCACCTCAGCCTCGGCCAGCGCGGTCTTTTCGACCGGGGACCACATCACCGGCTTGGCCCCGCGATACAGCTGGCCGCTTTCCGCGAATTTCAGCAACTCGCCCACAATCGTCGCTTCGGCGTCGAACTTCATGGTCAGATAGGGATCGGCCCAGTCGCCCATCACGCCCAGACGCTTGAACTGCTCCTTCTGCACGCCCACCCATTTGTCGGCATAGGCGCGGCACTGGGCGCGGAACTCGGCGGCGGGCACCTCGTCCTTGTTCAGCTTCTTCTTGCGATACTCCTCCTCGATCTTCCATTCGATCGGCAGGCCATGGCAGTCCCATCCGGGCACATAGGGCGCATCCTTGCCCAGCAGCGATTGGCTGCGGACGATGATGTCCTTGAGCACCTTGTTCATCGCATGGCCCATATGGATGTCGCCATTGGCGTAGGGCGGGCCGTCATGCAGGATGAAGCGTTCGCGCCCCTTGCGCCGCTCGCGCAGCCGGTCGTACAGACCCATCGCCTCCCACTTGGCCGCAATCGCGGGTTCCTTCTGCGCCAGGCCGGCCTTCATCGGAAAGTCGGTGACGGGCAGGAAAACGGTGGACTTATAGTCAGGTGCGTCGGTCATAATGGGTCCGGTATCTGCTAATGACCGTTCGCCCTGAGCGAAGTCGAAGGGCTCGACCGACCGATAGGGAGGTCACTTCGCTCCGCTCAGTAGAAGGCTTCGACTTCGCTCAGCCCGAACGGGTGAGAAAACAAGCCGCCATTAAGCGACGTAAGGCGTTCCCGCAAGGATTTGCCGTGCAGCCTCGCAGTCCAGCGCGATCTGCGCCATCAGCGCGTCCAGCCCGTCATATTTCGCCTCCGGCCGCAGGAACGCGATCAGTTGCACGGCAATGCGCTGGCCATACAGGCTTTCGGCAAAATCGAAGAAATGCGGTTCCAGCAATTCCTTGGGCGGGTCGAAGGTCGGGCGGATGCCCAGATTCGCCGCCCCGTCCAGCACGCGCCCGTCCGGCAAAATCCCGCGCACCGCATAAATGCCATAGGCCGGGCGCAAATAGCTGCCCATATCGACATTGGCGGTGGGAAAACCGATCGTCCGGCCCAGCTTGTCGCCATGCTGCACCTCCCCCTCGATCGCAAAGGGCCGGGTCAGCAGCCGGGTCGCGGTGGCGCAATCGCCCGCCTGCAACGCCGCGCGGATGCGGCTGGAGGAAATCACCGCCCCGTCCGCATCGGTCACCGGCGCAACCGCCTGCGCCCACATGCCCCATGGCGCGCCCAGTTCGGACAGGAGCGCCACGGAACCGGCGCGCCCCTTGCCAAAGGTGAAATCCTGCCCGGTGACGACCCCCGCAATGCCCATATCGGCGGCCAGCAGGCGCACGAAAGCCTGCGGCCCAAGCGCAGCCAGTTGGGGGGTAAAGGCGAACACCATCATCGCGTCCGCCCCGGCTGCGGCGAACAGGGCCGCCCGCTGATCCAGCGTGGTCAGGCGAAAATGGGGCGTATCGGGCCGGAACAACCGCATCGGATGCGGATCGAAGGTCGCAACGATGACCGGGCGCCCCTCGGCACGGGCGCGGTCTATCGCATGGCCGACCACGGCCTGATGCCCGGCGTGAAACCCGTCAAAATTGCCCAGCGCCATGATGGCCCCGCGCAAATGCGCCGGGACCGGGGCGCCGCTAGTCAGCCGCTCCATGGCGCGGCCTATAGGGATGCGCGGGGGGCGTGGCAATGCGGCATCAGGCGCGCCGCAGGGTCACGAAGCTGTAGCCGGGCCGTCCGTCCAGCGCGCCATGCGCTTCCCGCGCCACTTCCACCCAGTCCGCCGGATCGGGATAGGCGATGCTGGCATCCCCCACCGCGTCCAGATGCACTTCGGTCAGCTCGATTCGATGGGCGACGTCCAGAAACAGTCGATACACTTCCGCCCCGCCAATCACCATCACGCCCGGCGCATTGGCCAGCGCCAGCGCGCCCGCGACATCATGCGCAACCTCCGCCCCTGCCCCGCTCCATGTCCGGTCGCGAGTCAGGACGATATGGCGACGCCCCGGCAGCAGTCCCGGCAGGCTGTCGAACGTCTTGCGCCCCATGATCATCGGATGGCCCAGCGTCAGCGCCTTGAACCGCTTGAGGTCCGCCGGCAACCGCCAGGGGAGATCGCCATCCCGCCCGATCACGCCATTGTCGGCGCGGGCCAGGATCAGCACGATCTCGCTCACAGCGTCAGCCGCGTGACATGCCCCATCTTGCGCCCCGGCCGCGCTTCATGCTTGCCATAAAGGTGCAGATGGTTGGCCGGATCGGACAGGATCGTCTGCCAGTCATGCGCCGTCTCGCCGATCAGGTTGCGCATCTCCACCCGGCGCGCCGCCAGCGCGGTGTCGCCCAGCGGAAGGCCGCAAATCGCACGGACATGATTTTCAAACTGGCTCGTCACCGCACCCTCGATCGTGCCATGCCCGCTATTATGGACGCGCGGCGCCATTTCGTTGAACACCGGGCCATCGGCACTGGCGAAAAATTCGCAGGTCAAAACACCGACATAGTCCAGCGCATCGGCAATCTTGCGGGCCAGCGCACGGGCGGCAGGCACCTGCCCCTCGATCAGCGGCCCGGCGGGCGTGATCGACGTGTCGAGGATGCCGTCGACATGGACATTGGCCGAACTGTCCCAGAAGCGCACCTCACCGTCCGCCCCGCGCACCAATATGACCGAAAATTCCTCGGCAAAGGTCACGAAGCCTTCCAGTATCGCGCTCTGCCGGCCGATCGCATTCCATGCGCCGACCGCATCGCCCGGCTCATTGATCCGCGCCTGTCCCTTGCCGTCATAGCCCATGCGATTGGTTTTCAGGATCGCGCGGCTGCCGACCTGCGCGATCGCCGCCTCCAGATCGTCCAGATTCTCGACCGGCGCAAAGGGCGCGGTCAGCCCGCCCAGATCGCACACGAACCGCTTTTCCGCCAGCCGGTCCTGCGCCACGCGCAACGCCTGCGCACCCGGACGCACCAGCCCATGGCTGGCCAGCACCTCGACCGCCGCCGGGTCGATATTCTCAAATTCATAGGTGACGACATCGACGCCATCGGCAAAGGCCGCCAGCGCCGCTGCGTCCTCATAATCGCCCCGCGTCCAGCGCGGCGACACGTCGGCGGCGGGGCCGCTCTCCTCCGGCGCGTAGATGGCGGTGCAATAGCCAAGCTGCGCGGCGGCGATGGCGATCATCCGGCCCAATTGGCCGCCGCCTAGGATGCCGATGGTCGAACCGGGCGCGATGGTCGTCATGGGGCCGCTCAGTCCTCCACCGTTTCGGCGACCGCATCGGTCTGCTTCGTGCGCCAGGCGTCCAGTCGCCCGGCCAGTTCGGGATCATTGGTCGCCAGGATCGCGGCGGCCAGCAGCCCGGCATTGATCGCGCCCGGCTTGCCGATCGCCAGCGTCGCCACGGGAATGCCGCCGGGCATCTGGACGATCGACAGCAGCGAATCCATGCCCTTCAGCGCCTTCGATTCGACCGGCACGCCCAGCACCGGCAGGCGCGTCATGGACGCGCACATGCCCGGCAGATGCGCCGCCCCGCCCGCGCCCGCGATGATGACCTTCAGGCCACGGCTCACCGCGCTCGTCGCATAATCATACAGCCGTTGCGGGGTGCGGTGCGCCGACACCACCTTGCATTCATGGGGCACGCCCAGCGCGTCCAGCGTTTCGGCGGCATGGCGCATCGTGTCCCAGTCGGACCGCGACCCCATGATGATGCCGACCTCGATTGCCCCGCTCATGCCCGTGCTTCCCCTCATGGCGCGGCCTTCACGGTGCCGCCCGGAAAGCAAAGCCCCTTAGCGACCGGGTCGCCGGGGGGCAATGTCGTATTTCCTCCCCGAACCCGGCGTGCTCCCGCGCAGGCGGAAGCCTAGTCCCGCCGTTTCAACTGGGCTCCCGCCTGCGCGGGAGCACACAGCCCTTACCGTTCCGACAGATAATAGCGCTCGATCGCGCTCAGATCGTCGGCCAGTTCGTAAACGATCGGCTGACCCGTCGGAATTTCCAGTTCGGTAATCTCGTCGTCGGGAATGTTCGACAGATGCTTGACCAGCGCGCGCAGCGAATTGCCATGGGCGGAAATCAGCACCCGCTTGCCTGCCTTCAGGTCGGGCGCGATGCGGCTTTCCCAATAGGGCAGCACGCGCGCGATCGTGTCCTTCAGGCTCTCGGTCGATGGAATGGCGATGCCCGCATAGCGGCGGTCCTTGCTCAGGTCGAACTCGCTGCCCGCCTCCAGCACCGGCGGCGGAATGTCGAAGCTGCGGCGCCAGATCTTGACCTGCGCGTCGCCATGCTTGGCCGCCGTCTCCGCCTTGTCCAGGCCGGTCAGCCCGCCATAATGGCGCTCGTTCAGGCGCCAGTCCTTCTCCACCGGCAGCCACAGCCGCCCCATTTCCTCCAGCGCCAGGTTCAGCGTCTTGATCGCGCGGGTCTGGAGCGAGGTGTAGCATTGGTCGAAATCCAGCCCCTTGGCCTTCATCAGCTGCCCCGCCGCCCGCGCTTCGCCCACGCCCTTCTCGGTCACGTCCACGTCCCACCATCCGGTGAAGCGGTTTTCCAGATTCCATGACGACTGGCCATGACGGATAAGGACGAGTGTGGGCATCGGGCATGTCTCCTGCACAAGAGCGGACAATATGAGTTCCCATCACGGAACGGCGGCATAATTCTCCAACCCCATCTCCGTTCGGGCTGAGCTTGTCGAAGCCTTCTCCTTCTCTTGAAGAAGGGCGGCCCTTCGACAGGCTCAGGGCGAACGGGGGTGGATAGGCCGTGATTATGCAACGATCCCCATAGCGGCCAAAATCGACCGCGCAAGCTTGTCCAGCCCGCCTGTACCCCCACATTGCAGTCGACAGGGCGATGGGCTAGCCATGGCAGATCGGGCAGAAGGAACACCCACTTGGCATTTGTGAAGGGCGCGTGGCGCATATTGGTCGCGATCAAGGACGGACTGGTCCTGCTGTTCCTGCTCCTCTTCTTCGGCGCGCTCTATGCCGCCCTTTCCTTCTCGCCAAAGCCCGCCGCCGGCATCAGCGCGGGCGCTCTGCTGCTCGACCTCAACGGCACCATCGTCGAACAGCCGGCGGAGGTTGATCCCTTCGCGCTGCTGTCGGGGTCCGGCCCGCAGATGAAGGAATATCGCCTGTCCGACATCGTCACTGCGCTCGATGCGGCCAGGACGGATGGCAAGGTCAAGGCGGTGGTCCTGAACCTCGATGGCTTCATGGGCGGCGGTCAGGTCGCCATCGCCCGCGTCGGCCAGGCGCTCGACGCCCTGCGCGCCGCGAAAAAGCCGGTGCTGGCCTATGCTACCCTCTATACCGATGACAGCTATCTGTTGGCCGCCCATGCCAGCGAAGCGTGGAGCGATCCGCTGGGCGGCGTTGCGATCATGGGCCGGGGCGGATCAGGCCTCTATTATAAGGGGCTGATCGACAAGCTGGGCGTCAACACCCATGTCTATCGTGTCGGCACCTACAAGAGCTTCGTCGAACCCTTTATCCGGGCCGATCAGTCCCCCGAAGCCAAGCAGGCCAATCAGGCGCTGGCCGACGCGCTGTGGCAAAACTGGCGCGATGATGTCGCCAAGGCGCGGCCAAAGGCGAAGATCGCCGCCTATGCCGCCGACCCGGTCGCCGCCGCCCGCGCCGCCAACGGCAATATGGCGCAGGCCGCCCTGTCCGCGGGCCTGATCGACAAGCTGGGCGACACCACCGCCTTTGGCACGCGCGTCGCGGAGATTGCGGGCGAAGCCTCCGATGCGAAGGCGGGCGGTTTCGCCACGATCGACCTTGCCGCCTATGTCAAGGCGCGCATGCCCGCCAATGACGGCCAGATCGGCGTGCTGACGATCGCGGGCGACATCGTCGATGGCGAAGCCGGTCCCGGCACCGCAGCGGGCGACACCATCTCCGACCTGCTGCTGACCGCGCTCAATGAAAAGGATCTGAAAGCCCTCGTCGTCCGCGTCGATTCGCCCGGTGGATCAGTCATGGCCTCGGAAAAGATCCGCTCCGCCATTCTTCAGGCCAAGGCGGACGGACTTCCCGTCATCGTCTCCATGGGCAATGTCGCGGCCAGCGGCGGCTATTGGGTGTCCACCCCCGCCGACATGATCTTTGCGGAACCGGACACCATCACCGGCTCGATCGGCGTGTTCGGTATTCTGCCCAGCTTTGAAGGCTCGCTGGCCAAGATCGGCGTCACGACGGACGGCGTCGCCACCACGCCCCTGTCGGGCCAGCCCGACCTTGCCGGCGGCACCTCCCCGCAATTCGACGCGATCATGCAGATGGGGGTAGAGGACATCTACCGCCGCTTCGTCGGCATCGTCGCGCAATCGCGCCACAAGACCCCGGCACAGATCGACGCGATTGCGCAGGGCCGCGTCTGGGACGGCGGCACCGCGCGCCAGAACGGCCTTGTGGACCGCTTCGGCGGGCTGGAGGACGCCATTGCCGAAGCCGCCCGCCGCGCCAAAATCGACCCCAAGACCGCCCGCGCCTATCGCATCGAAAAAGTGCCCGACAAATGGGCCGCCTGGATCGAGGCGATGGTGCAGCGCGACGCGGACGACGCAGGCGCGCCGCGCGACATGCTGGCCCGCCAAGCCATGGTCCAGCGCAACTGGGCGATGCAGGCGGTGGCCGACGTCAAGGCCCTAGTCACCGGCGCAGGCGTCCGCGCCGACTGCCTGGAATGCCGCAGCTACGGTGCACCGAAGATGCGCAGCGCAGCGGAAGAACGCGGCATGATGACGCTAATCGCAGGCCTGTGGCGCTAACCCCCTTCTCCCCACGGGGGAGAAGGATATGCAGCCTTACCGAACGCAGTGAGGTTAGGCGCAGTTGGAAGAGGGGGCTTCGACGCAGGTGCGGCGCGCGCCCTTGAAGGCCATGACCAACGCTCAAGCGAGGGGCGATCTCAGCCCCCCTCATCCCGATAGACCGGCAACCCCAGCCCGCGCCATATCGCCAGCGCGCGCAAGCCAAAGCCGGTCAGCGCCGCGATGACGCCCGCGATCGGCACGTCCAGCCCCAGCATCCGCAACCCCACGAACAGCCCCGCCGCCACCGCCGCAGCCGTCACATAAAGTTCCGGCCGCAACAGGATCGACGGTTCCCCCGCCAGCAGATCGCGCATGATCCCGCCGACGCAGCCGGTCACCACGCCCATCATCCCGGCGACGAAGGGCGGCACGCCGAAGCTCATCGCCTTGGCCGCGCCGAACACCGCAAAGGCCGCCAGCCCGATCGCGTCCAGCCAGTCGAGCGCCCGCTCGCTCCAGAAGCGGCGCGGCGTACACCACACGATCACCGCCGCGCACATGCAGGTGATGGCGGGCGCGGCATCCACGACCCAGAATACCGGCGCCCCGATCAGCAGATCGCGCAACGTGCCACCACCCACCCCGGTCACCAGCGCGAAAAAGGCGAAGGTCACCAAAGTCTGCCGCAACCGCGCCGCCGCCAACGCGCCCGACGCGGCAAAGACGAAGGTACCGACGATGCTGAGCGTTTCCAGCACCGGGCCGATCGATGTGGCGAGGAGGGGCGTGGACGGGAGCATGGCTATATACTTACATCCGTTACAGTATTTCCGTGTTCCCGCGCAGGCGGGAACCCAGTTCGGACGGCGGGCCTGGGTTCCCGCCTGCGCGGGAACACGCTGCTCAACTATGCCATGCCCCCTATTTCCGTCCCTTTTCCCCCGCCAGCCGGCTCATCAATATCGCCGCGCGCTTGGCCTGGCGCTTCATGCTCGACAGGTCGGCCTGTTCCGCCGGGCTGTGATCGCCGGTCGACGTCACGCCCAGCCCCACCAGCCCGTCCGTATCCTGTGCGACGAAACTGATGTCGCCCGCGCCGCGCTTCAGCGGATCGAGTTCGGGCATCTGCGCCAGCCCCAGATCGGCATTGACCCGGTTCAACCGCGCCAGCAGCGCGCGATTGCCAGCCGTGGGCGCCATCGACGGATAGCCCATGTCGAATGCAATGCGCGCCGATGTGCCCGGCAGATGCCCCGCCCCGACGATCGCCTCCATCTTCGCCCGCACCCGCGCGGTCTGCTCCTCGCTCAGCGTACGGAAATCGCCCTTTGCCACCGCGATGGGCGGGATGATGTTGGTCTTGCCGGTCACCGCGATCCGTACGCCGTCCTTGTCCACATCGGCGCTCTGCCCGCCGCCGATCAGCCCGACATTGAAGGTCAGATTGGGTTCGGGCAGTTCCTTGCGAAACGCCACGATGATCCGCGCCAGTTCATAGATCGCGCCATCGCCCGCGCTGGCGGAAAAAATCCCCGAACTATGCCCCGACTTTCCGCTCGCGGTCAGCGTCCAGCTATTGGAGGATCGCCGCGCGATCGACCCCATATCCTTGCCGTCCTCCTGGGACAGCCCCTCGAAATCCAGCGCCACATCGGCCCGCTTGCCCGCAGCAATCAGGTCGGACCGCGCGATGCTGATCGGATCGCCCGAATCCTCCTCGTCCCCGGTCAGCACGACCTCGATATTCGCGCCCTTCAGCGTGCCGGCCGCCTGCATCGCCTTCAATGCCAGCAGCATCGTGACGACCCCGCCCTTGTCGTCCGCCACGCCCGGCCCACGCGCCAGATCGCCTTTGCGCTCGAACGTCTGAAACGGCGAATCCAGCTCGAACACGGTATCCAGATGCCCGATCAGCAGCATCTTCGTGGTCCCGGCCCGTCCCTTATGCACCGCGATCAGATGCCCGGCCCGCTTGGCCGCATCCATCGGCTGCCATGTCACGACAAAGCCCAGTCTCTCGAACTCAGGCCGCAGCATGTCGGCCACCGCCTTCACCCCGGCCAGGTTCATCGAACCGCTATTCTGGTTCACCAGTTTTTCGAGCAGGCCGATCGCGGGTTCATAGCCCGCCTCCACGCTGGTGCTGATAGTTCGCGGTTGAACAGCCCGCGCCGCCCCGGCGGGCGACAGCGCCGCCCCGGCGGGTGCCCCCGCCATCAGCATCGCCCCCGCGATCAGGCCTGCCCGCATCCTCACTTGGCCAGTTCCGTCTCGATCGCCGCGACTAGCGCCGCGTCGTCCGGCGCGGTCGTCGGCGCAAAACGCGCCGCCACGCTGCCATCCTTGGCGATCAGGAATTTCTCGAAATTCCACAGTATTTCAGGCACCGGATTGGGGGTCATGCCATAGCCTTTCAGCTTCTCGCGAAACGCATCGCCCTCGCCCTGCGCTTCCGGCACGGCGCTGGTCAGCGCGGCATAGAGCGGATGCTTGTCCGGCCCGGTGACCACGATCTTCTCGAACATCGGGAAATCGACGCCGAAATTGGTGGTGCAAAATGTCGCGATCTCGTCGTTCGTCCCCGGCTCCTGCGCGCCGAAATCATTGGCGGGAAAGCCTGCGACCACCAGCCCCTTGTCCTTATAGTCGGCGTACAGCTTTTCCAGCCCTTCATATTGCGGCGTCAGCCCGCATTTGGATGCGACATTGACCGCCAGCACCACCTTGCCCGCATAATCGGCGAGCGATGCGTCCGCGCCCTTGATGGTCTTGAGCGGGATCTGCTGAATGTCCGTCATCTCGTCGTCTCCTGTGAAATTTGCGTGGACCTTGCCACTATATCGCCGCCCCGAACAGATGCCCCGCGCCCGCCGTCACCGCCATCGCCAGAGCGCCCCAGAACAGGGTCCGGCCCATTGATCGCACCACCTGCGCCCCGCCCAGCCGCGCGCCGACATAGCCCAGCAGCGCCAGGCACAGCAGGCTCAGGCAGACAATCGCCATGATCGCGCTGCCCGCAGGCGCTATCGCCGCGACCAGAACCGGCGGCGCGGCGCCCATGGCAAAGCTGCCCGCCGACGCCAGCGCCGCCTGCACCGGACGGGCGGTCGCAATATCGGAAATGCCCAGCTCGTCGCGGGCATGCGCGCCCAGCGCGTCAGCCTCCATCAACTGTCGCGCCACTTGCCCCGCCAGGTCGGGCGTCAGGCCACGCTCGACATAAATGTCGCGCAGTTCCGCCCATTCCTGTTCGGGTTGCACGGCCAATGCATGCCGTTCCTTGGCCAGGTCGGCGCGTTCGGTATCCGATTGCGCGCTGACGGACACATATTCTCCCGCCGCCATCGACATCGCCCCCGCGACCAGCGCGGCAACGCCGGTCAGCAGGATCGCCTGCCCGTCCGCACCGGATGCGGCGATCCCGGTCATCAGGCTGGCAGTGGACACGATCCCGTCATTGGCCCCCAGCACCGTCGCGCGCAGCCAGCCGACCCGATTCACATAATGAACGGCATGGTGCGACTGGTCGATTGCCGTGTCCATTGGTCAGCCCCCCTTGCGATCAAATCCCATAACTGCCGTTCGCTTCGAAGGAAGTCGAGTGTCCCATGATACGTGCTCCCGCGCAGGCGGGAGCACGACAGACTACCCCGCCAAACCCTCGGCCTTCTCCGCCAGTTCCAGCCAGCGCATTTCCGCCGCCTCTTTCTCGGCCCGCGCCTTTTCGATCGCGCCGGTCAGCGCGTCGAACCGCTTGCGTTCGCGGGTGTAAAGCGCCGGGTCCGCCAGCATATCCTCGTCCCGCGCGATCGCCGCCTCCAGTTCCTCGACCCGCTTGGGCAGCAGTTCCAGGTCGCGCTGGTCCTTGTAGCTCAGCTTTGCCGACACGGGCTTTGGCGGCGGGGGCGCGGCGGCGGCCTTCTTCTCGATCTTGACGGCCTTGCGCGGATCGCGCTTGGCGATCCAGTCGGCATAGCCGCCCACGATCACATCGACCTTGCCCGATCCGTCCAGCCCCAGCGTCACCGTCACCGTGCGGTCCAGAAAGTCGCGGTCATGGCTGACGATCAGCACCGTGCCGTCATAATCGGCAATCACTTCCTGCAACAGGTCGAGCGTTTCCAAATCCAGGTCGTTGGTCGGCTCGTCCAGCACCAGCAGGTTGGATTCGCGCGCAAATTCGCGCGCGAACAGCAGGCGCGAACGCTCCCCACCCGACAGCGTGCCCACCTTCGCCTCGGCAAGGCTCGGATCGAACAGAAAGTCCTTGAGATAGCCATGGACATGCTTGCGCACGCCCCGCACATCGATCCAGTCGCCCCCCTCGGCCAGCACTTCGCGGACCGTCTTGTCGCCCTGCATCAGGCTGCGCTGCTGGTCGATGAAGATCATGTCCAGCGTCTTGGCCTGGCTCACCGTACCGCTGTCGGGCTGCAATTCGCCGGTCAGCATCTTCAGCAAGGTCGTCTTGCCCGCGCCATTGCCCCCGACAATGCCGATCCGGTCGCCGCGCTGCACGCGCAGCGACAGATTGTCGATGATGGTCCGCTGCCCGAACATCTTGCTGGCATGTTCGACCTTGATGACGCTTTTGGTCTTGCTGTCGTCGCTCGCCACCGCGATCTTGGCGACGCCCTGCGGCCCGTTCATCGCCGCGCGCGTCTCGCGCATTTCCCACAGCTTGGCCAGCCGCCCCTGGTTGCGCTTGCGCCGCGCGGTGACGCCCCGCTCCAGCCAGTGCGCCTCGATCTTCAGCTTGGCGTCCAGCTTCTCCGCCGCCCGCGCCTCTTCGGCATAGACCGCCTCCATCCACTGTTCGAAACCGCCAAAGCCGATCTCGTTGCGGCGCATCTGCCCCCGGTCCAGCCACAGCGTCTGGCGCGTCAGCCGCGTCAGGAAGGCGCGGTCATGGCTGATGACGATGAAGCCGCCATTATAACGCGCCAGCCAGTTTTCCAGCCAGTCGATCGCCGCAATGTCCAGATGGTTGGTCGGTTCGTCCAGCAACAGCAGGTCCGGTTCGCTCGCCAGCGCACGGGCGATCGCCGCCCGCCGCCGCTCGCCGCCGCTCGCCGTTTTCGCCTCGCGCGACAGGTCGATCCCCAACTGGTCGGCAATCGCCTCCACCTCATGGGCGGGCGGCGCAAATTCGCCCGCCAGCGCGAAATCATGCAGCGTCGCAAACGCGCTGACGTCCGGGTCCTGCTCCAGCGTGATGATCCGCGCGCCCGGCTGCACCGACCGCACGCCTTCATCGGCCTCGATCTGACCGCCCAGCAGCTTGAGCAGGGTCGTCTTGCCCACGCCGTTGCGCCCGATCAGCGCCAGCCGGTCGCGCGCGCCGACATGAATGTCGATCCCGCGAAACAGCCAGTGGCTGCCCTGCGAAAGGCCAAGATTTTCGAACGAAAGAAGAGGTGCTGCCATGCCCGTGCAGCTAGTCGCAAGATCACGATGGAGCAAGCATATCCTCCCCGGCACGGGGAGTGAGACCGCCGCCAAGCGGTGGTGGAGGGGGCGTGCATCAAGGCGCGTCCCCTGCGTCACCGACACGGAGAGGACACGGAACCCCAACCTGTCTGACGGCTTTCAACGCATGTCAGCGTCCATTCATCGCAGCCGTCCCACCATTACGGCATCCAAACAGGAGTGTTCCCTTCATGAAATCCGCCCTCGCCATCATGGCGCTCGCCGCTTCGTCGCTCCCGATGGCCGCCATCGCCCAGACCAGCGTGACCCTTGCCGAAACCGCGCCGGTGGTCACCCTCAACGTCACCGAAAGCGTCGAGGGGTCGCCCGACATCGCCACCGTGGGCACCGGCGTCCAGACCCGCGCGCCCACTGCGCAGGCGGCTATGCAGGACAATGCCGCAAAGACGGAAAAGCTGATCGCCGCCCTCTCCCGCGCCGGCATCGCCAAGAAGGACATCCAGACCAGCGGCATCAACCTGTCGGCGCAATATGATTATAACCAGCGCGACGGCGAACCCGCCGGCCCGCGCTTCATCGGCTATGAAGCGTCCAACCAGCTCAGCGTCAAACTGCGCGACATCAGGAAGGTCGGCCCCCTGCTCGACGCCATGGTGGCCGCGGGCGCGACCAACATCAACGGCCCGACCTTCGCGATCGACAATCCCGCGCCGATGCTGGCGCAGGCGCGCGGCGCCGCGCTCAAGAGCGCGAAAGCCCAGGCCGATTTCTACGCCCAGGCCGCTGGCTACCGCTCCGCCCGCCTCCTCTCCATTGCCGAAAGCAACAGCGGCGGCCAGCCTCCCATGCCCATGCTGCAAAGCGCCCGCTTCAAGGCCGATGCCGTCGCCACCACCCCGGTCGAACCCGGCCAGGTCAGCGCGTCGGTCACGCTTACGGTGCAATACGCCCTGGAGAAGTAAAAACCTCAATCCTCCCCTGCAAGGGGAGGTGGCAACGCGAAGCGTTGACGGAGGGGTGTCACCCTCTCGATAGGGCCTGTCTCTTATACACATCTAGATGTGTATAAGAGACAGGCAATACGCCCTGGAGAAGTAAAAACCTCAATCCTCCCCTGCAAGGGGAGGTGGTAACGCGAAGCGTTGACGGAGGGGTGTCACCCTCTCGATAGGGCCTGTCTCTTATACACATCTAGATGTGTATAAGAGACAGGCAATACGCCCTGGAGAAGTAAAAACCTCAATCCTCCCCTGCAAGGGGAGGTGGTAACGCGAAGCGTTGACGGAGGGGGGTCACCCTCTCGATAGGGCAACACCCCTCCGTCTGGCCTGCGGCCAGCCACTCCCCCGCCGGGGGAGGATGAAATAGCGCAAACACCTCATCCTCCCCCATTCACCACCTGTTCAATGCCTGTCGCCTATGCCATGCCCATGACAATGATGCGCAAAAGCCTGATCGCCGGAATCATCGCCATGGGGGCCGCAATCGCACTGGTCCCGGTCGCCGACGCTGGCGGACGCCGCGACGAGCAGGACGCCGCGCGCCGGGCCATGCTCGACGGGCAGGTCATGCCCTTTGCCATGATCAAGCGCCGCGTCGATTCGCAGATGAACGGGGCCAGCTATGTCGGCAGCGAATTCGACCCTTCCTCCAACCGCTACCGCCTGAAATATGTGAAGGACGGAAAGGTCATGTGGGTTGATGCGGACGGCCGGACAGGCAATATCATCGGCTGGGCGCGCTGACCGCGCCTGACACAGAAAAGAAACGGAACAGCCCATGCGTCTGCTGATCGTCGAGGATGAACCAAGTCTGGGCCAGCAGCTCAGGAACACGCTGGAGGGTGCTGGCTATGCCGTCGACCTCGCCACCGATGGCGAGGATGGGCATTTCCTCGGCTCCACCGAAAATTACGATGCGGTCGTGCTCGACCTGGGCCTGCCGACCATTGACGGCCTGACGGTGCTGGACCGCTGGCGCAAGGAAGGCCGCGCCTTCCCGGTGCTGGTGCTGACCGCGCGCGACAGCTGGTCGGACAAGGTGGCGGGGCTGGACGCGGGCGCGGACGACTATCTCGCCAAACCCTTCCAGTCCGAAGAACTCATCGCCCGCCTGCGCGCGCTCATCCGCCGCGCATCGGGCAATGCGTCGAGCGAACTTACCGCAGGCGACGTCCGCCTCGACACCCGCTCAGGCAAGGTGACGCTCAGCGGCGATCCGGTAAAGCTCACCGCGCAGGAATATAAATTGCTCTCCTACCTGCTCCATCACAAGGGCAAGGTGGTCAGCCGCACCGAATTGATCGAACATATTTACGATCAGGATTTCGACCGCGATTCCAACACGATCGAAGTGTTCGTCACCCGCATCCGCAAAAAACTGGGCGCCGACGTCATCACCACCATCCGCGGCCTGGGCTACAGCCTGGACGAGCCGGGGCGCTGATACCAAACCCGACATCCGTTCGGGCTGAGCGAAGTCGAAGCCTTCACCTGAACGCAGTGAAGGCACTTCGCTCCGCTCAGTGGACCCCTTCGACTTCGCGCAGGGCGAACGGTAAAGTGGGATACGCATGACCGATCCCATCACCCCTCCCCCCGTCCGCTCCACCGGCTCCATCAGCCGCCGGATGATCGGCATTGCCGCGCTGTGGATCAGCGTGCTGCTGATCGGCGGCGGCGTGGCGCTGGACCGGGTGCTGTCGGACGCCATCACCCGCAATTTCGACGACGGCATGAATTATGTGCTGACCGCGATGATCGCCGCGTCGGAAATCGGCCCGGACGGCGAAGTCCTTTTCAACCGCGAACTGGCCGACCAGCGCTTTCTGGAACCCAATAGCGGCCTCTATTATCAGGTGAGTGCGAAGGGGCATGAGGATTGGCGCTCCCGCTCGCTCTGGGACCGCGCGATCAAGGTGCCGTTCGACCATCATGACCGCCGCCTCCACGTCTATGACAGCAAGCAATTCCCTGGCGAGGATTTGCGCATCATGGAACGCAGCGTGGTCCTGCCCGGATCGAACACGCGCTGGATGTTCATCGTGGCGCAGGCGCGCGCGGGTCTGAACGCCCAGATTCGCACGCTGCGCACCACGCTGGTGCAAAGCTTCGCGCTGCTCGCGCTTGGCCTGTTCGTGCTGGCCACGCTCCAGACCCTCTATGGCCTGCGCCCCCTGCGCAAGGTGCGGCTGGAAATCATCCGCATGCGCGACGGCCTCAAAAGCCGCGTCACCGAACCCATGCCCGCCGAAGTGCTGCCCATGGTGGAGGAACTCAACGCCCTGCTCGCCCACAATGAACGGCAGGCGGAAGAAGCGCGCACCCATGCGGGCAATCTCGCCCATGCGCTCAAGACCCCGCTGACCGTCATCATGAACGCGGCGACGGCCCAGTCGGCCGATCTTGGCGAAACCGTGATCCGCGAAGCCACGACGATGCGGCGGCAGGTCGATCATCACCTCGCCCGCGCCCGCGCCGTCGGTCGGCGGGGTGCCGCCCAAAGCCGCGCCGACGTGTGGGCCAGCCTCACCGCCGTCGAACGCGCCGTCGCCCGCCTCTATTCCCACGTCCGCGTCGACATGGACGGATCGAAGGACGCCGCCGTGCGCGTCGAGCGGCAGGATCTCGACGAAATGCTCGGCAACCTCGTCGAAAACGCCGCCAAATATGGTGGCGGCAGCGTGTTCGCCACCGTCCAGCGCGCGGGCGACATGGTCGAAATATTGGTCGAGGATGACGGCCACGGCATCCCGGCGCAAGAACGCACCCGCATATTCGACCGCGGCGTCCGCCTCGATTCCGGCAAGCCCGGCACCGGCCTTGGCCTCGCCATCGTCCGCGACGTGGCGGAAATCTACGGCGGCACCGTCACCCTCGAAGAAAGCGAGGATCTGGGCGGCCTCCTCGTGCGTCTAAGACTACCAGCGGCCTAACACCCCTTCTCCCCACGGGGGAGAAGTTGGAAGAGGGAGCGGGGCGCCAACGTCACCCTTGCCATCCACCCCAGCCCCTGCGAAGCAATAGCATCGCACGCATCACCCACCCCCGGCCAGAACAGGAACCCCATGCGGCGGCACCTCTACCTCATCGCCGGTTTCGCCTCGCTGGGCCTGGGCACCATCGGCGCCTTCCTGCCGCTACTGCCCACCGTCCCCTTCATGATCCTCGCCGCCTTCTGCTTCGCCCGCTCCAGCCCCGCGCTGGAGGCCAGGCTGCTCGACCACCGGATTTTCGGCCCCCATATCCGCAGCTGGCGAGAACGCGGCGCGATCAGCCGCCACGGCAAGAAAGCCGCGCTCGCCGCCTTCGCCTTCAGCGCCACCCTGGCCCTCTTCCTCTCCCCCTGGCCCTGGTACCTCCTCCCCCTCACCGCCGCCCTGATCGGCGGCACCTGGATCTGGACCCGCCCGGAGGCGTGAGGGGCACAGGCTAGCACCGAAGGCCGGACATCAATTCAACCGTCATGCCGGACCTGATCCAGCATCCAGGGCAGCTACACACCGCCCTGGATCCCGACTTCCGTCAGGATGACGACGGCACTGAACCCTTCTCCCCACGGGAGAGAAGGATACAAAGCCTTACCGATCGCTATGAGGTAGGCGACGTTGGATGAAGGGAACCGGCACTGGCGGCGCACACTACCAAGAGGCCACCACACCCACCTTCGTCACCCTCCGACCGGCGCAGCGCCCGCCATGACCCAAGAGGAGCGACAATAAATTCCTCCCAAGGGGAGGGGAACCACGAAGTGGTGGAGGGGTGTCACCCTATCGAGAGGCTGATACCCCTCCGTCTGGCCTGCGGCCATCGACCTCCCCGTACAGGGGAGGATGATCGGGAACGACCAGTTATTGCTTCTCGAAGCTATTTTAAGCCTGCCCGATAGCGGGCACACTTCCCATATGCTTTAACAGGCTGCGGAAAAAGGCGCTTGCCTTGATGTGGCATTGCTGATTCCAGGATCCCGTAGAGGGATGTTGAAGGGATCGGGATGCGCGGCGGTGATGAACGGAGCGAGGGGCTGTTCTCGTACGTGAGTTGCGAGGCTCGGGTGCCGGCGAACCATGCTCTTCGCGCGATCCGGGCGATTGTCGATGAAGCGCTCGAAGTGCTGTCCGCGGACTTCGACGGCCTGTATTCTCGTATCGGGAGGCCGTCGATCCCACCCGAGAAACTTCTTCGGGCCTTGCTCCTGCAGGCCTTCTATTCGATCCGCTCGGAACGCCAGTTGATGGAGCAGATGGACTACAACCTGCTCTTTCGCTGGTTCGTCGGCCTGGCGATGGATGCGCCGATCTGGGATGTCACGGTCTTCACCAAGAACCGCGAGAGGCTGCTGTCCGGGGACGTTGCCGCCAAGCTCCTGTCGGCCATCATCAACCAGCCACGCGTGCAAGCTCTTCTTTCGGACGATCATTTCTCGGTGGACGGCACGTTGATCGAAGCGTGGGCAAGCGCGAAAAGCTTCAGACCCAAGGATGAAGGCGGCCCCGGAGATGACGATGACGCCGGGTTGGCTTCCAGCCGCAGCGAGCAGGCAGCAGCGCCGACCGACCGTAATGCCGAACGCGATTTTCGCGGCGAGAAGCGCAGCAATGCAACCCATGCATCGACCACAGATCCTGATGCCCGACTATTCAAGAAGGCGCGCGGCCAGGCAGCGAAGCTGTGCCACATGGGCCATGTCCTGATGGAGAACCGCAACGGCCTCGTCGTCGATGCGATCCTCACCCACGCCACCGGCACCGCCGAACGCGAGGCCGCGCTGACCATGTTGGGCCGCATGGAAGGACGCCACCGGATTACACTGGGCGCGGACAAGAACTACGACACCGCCGCCTTCGTCGCGGCGCTGCGCGAGATGGAGGTCACCCCGCACGTAGCCCAGAACAACACCAACCGGCGCTCCGCCATCGACAGGCGCACGACACGCCATCCCGGCTACGGCCTCTCCCAGAAAATCCGCAAGCGGATCGAGGAGGTGTTCGGATGGACGAAGACCTGCGGCACCATGCGAAAGACCCGCCATCGAGGCCAGGACCGCGTCGGATGGTCCTTTACGCTCACCGCTGCCGCCTACAACCTCATCAGACTGCCAAAACTTCTGGCCGCGGCCTAATCGTGTCGCTCACGTCACCACGACCGCGCCAACGTGGCCGGTATCTCCGAATTTCACCCTGAAACGAGCGACAGACCAGTCCCCCTCCTTCGAACGCAGATCGACGGTGACCACTGCGGCGCCTTTTTCCGCAGCCTGTTAATGCAGCAATGGGCAGATCGAGAAACATAATTGTAGTGGCCGCAATGTCCTTCGCGCCCGCATTTCTTAGCGGTTGCACTTCCCCCATTTCCGATCCCGTAATGCTCCGCGCCATAGAAAGCGAGACTCAGTCATTGATGACAGATCGTCCGCTCAGCCCGTCGGATGAATGGGTAGATATTCCGATACGAAGGGTGCCACCAAAGATCGCTAGCCTCAACCCGAAGGCGGTGACAGTCCATCATTGGGGCGTCGATATCATCGTGAAGCGAGGCCTTGATGGTGGCTACGGCTATGCGGTTCCGAAAAGACAGCAAAACCTACCAATGCCAGAAGAATGCTATTCCGACCTTGGGCAAGGCATCTTCTGGCACGGACCCTGTTGATCCCTGTCATTTCGCATAACGACCGGAAGCGCCCGCACATTCCTCCCCTGCAAGGGGAGGGGGACCACGAAGTGGTGGAGGGGTGTCGCCCTATCGAGAGGCTGATACCCCTCCGTCTGGCCTACGGCCATCCACCTCCCCTTGCAGGGGAGGATGATCGGGAACGACCAGAAATTGCCTATAAGCAGGAGGTTTCGTTTGTCTGCTTGCGGACGTCGAAATGAGATGACAGGCTGGCATCATGCAACGTCTTCGTTCGTTTTTCCTTCCACTACTGCTTATTGGCTGTTCTTCCTCGGTCGATGAACATCATGATGAGATAATGAACAGCGTAGAGAATACGCTTGTCATACCTGCGGACGCTCATCCATGGGAGGAGTATGCCCGATACTATGCGGCAGAGCCTGATGGTAAGATCGTGGGCATATTCGTTGTCCCTGATGATCGAGACCGTCAGAATGAGTTCTATAACCTTTCTGCCGGTCAACGCCGCTGGGTGGACGATTATAGAAATTTGCCATCTATAATGGACGGTGGTTGTGATGTGCTGACCGTGACGCTCGACGCAAAATCTCGAAAACGGGAAGGCCCATTCTGTAACGGCGAGGCTTGACGGCTGCTATTCTAAAAACTCTGCGGAAACCCGACAGTCCGCTCCCGTTTAGAGTTTCGGACGCCGAGAGGCGTCGGAAAGTCGGCGGTGCCCGAACCCGCGGGCCCCCTGCGATGGTCTATGGGGATTTCGACTTTGGGCGGCTCTGGGCGGTGGCGGGCGCGGTGGATAAGCGGACGTATTTGAAAGCGGACGGTCTGCTTTCCGGCGGTCGCGAAGGTCGCTCACAGTCGGACGGTCCGCTTTCGGGCAGTTGGCGTCCGCTTTTCGACAGGTGGGAAGCAGACTCCGGCCTTCCCGGGAGCGCGGTCGTCACGGGGTCTGTCGATGATGTGCCGTGCCGGGTCACGACGCCTGTCTCTCGGATGATGCTGCGAAGCATGGGGGCGCGCGAGGCTGGTACCGGCGTTCCAAGATCTCGATGACGATCATGCGTCCACCGCAGCACGAGCACGGCGGCCGGGCATCTGGCGGTTCGGCGGGCATGTCATCGACAGCAGGCGGCGCGACCGCGAGCAGTTGGCGGGCCCGTTCGAGACTGTCCTTGCGCGTACCGCTGGCGAGCAGGCCATAATGACGGATGCGGTGAAAGCCCTTGGGCAAGTCGTGGAGCAGGAAGCGGCGGATGAACTCGTCGGCACCAAGCGTCATCACCTGCTGCCGGTCGGCGCCGCCGCGGCGATAGTCCTTGTAGCGGAAGGTAACGCCGTCCTCGTCGAAGCGGAGAAGGCGGCTGTTCGAGATGGCGACGCGGTGAGTGTAGCGCGACAGATAGGCGAGGACCGCTTCGGGCCCGGCGAATGGCGGCTTGGCATAGACCACCCAGCGCTTTTTGCGGACCGGCGACAGGTGGCGCAGGAATGCGCGCCGTTCGGTGAGATGCGCCATGCTGCCGAAGAAGGCGAGCTGTCCGGCATCGTAGAGCGCGAGCAGTCGTGTGAGGAACAGGCGGCGGAACAGCGCGCCGAGCACACGTACCGGCAACAGGAACGCCGGACGCGCCGAGACCCAACGCGTGCCGTCGAGCGCGATGCCGCCGCCGGGGACAATCATGTGGATGTGCGGGTGGTGGGTTAGCGCCGAGCCCCATATGTGGACGACCCCCTCTTACAAGGTCTTTCTTGGGCATTAATTTGATCAGATCGCTTGCTTCCATATGTCCGGCCTTTTTGCGCGCTCGAGTGAACGCTGGCCAAGATGGTTTCCGCGACGTCGGTTCCAGCCAAGTGTGCGACCTCGAAGGCCATTGGGGCTACCGGATTTTCCTACGTCGGGATCGATCGATCACACCATCTGCTTTTTCCTTGCAAGTTCGGGCATCGGCTCAGCGCGGTTGCATCTCTTTGCTCCCCGCGTTGGCTGACCTCTATGCGGCGACGGCTATCTCGACCGGTGCAGTCTTGCCGGCGTAGCTTTGGCCGGTAACCATCAGCTTCCAGGCTATGCGAGCCATCTTGTTGGCGAGAGCAACGGCGACGAGTTTGGGAGCCTTGCGCTTGAGCAACTGTTCCACCCAAGGCGCGAAGGCATTTTTGCTGGTGCCCGCGGCGACGTGCCTGACGACCGCTGTGGCGCCCGCCACCAGGACGCTGCGCAACCCTTCATCGCCTGCGCGGGTGATGCCGCCATGCCTGACTTTGCCGGCGGTGGAGTGATCTTTCGGTGTCAGGCCGATCCAGGCAGCGAACTGGCGCCCTGAGGCAAACCTCTCTGGTGCCGGCGTCTTCATCACGAGCAATGCGGCGCCGATCGCTGCGATACCGGGGATCTTCGCTAGGCGATTGCAGTGAGGCTCAGTTTTCTGCCAGGCTGCCAGCTTGGCATCGACCTCCGCGATTTTTGCCTGAAGCTGCTTATATTCTTCCGCGTGGGCCGCGAACAATTCGCGGGCCAATGAAGGAAGGCTGTTGTCGGCTTGCAGCTGATCAAGCAATCGACCGAGATGATCGATACCCCGGGCGGCCGTCAGCCCGAACTCTGCAGCAAAGCCGCGGATAGCGTTCGAGAGCTGCGTCTGGTTGCGGATCAACCGGTCACGCACACCCATCAGCATCAACACGGCCTGCTGATCGGCCGTCTTTACTGGCACAAACCGCATAGTCGGTCGGCTCATTGCTTCGCACAGGGCCTCGGCGTCGGCTGCGTCATTCTTCCCACGCTTGACGTACGGCTTAACCAGCTGTGCGGCTATCAGCTTCACCTCGTGACCGAATGAGGTGAGCAGGCGCGCCCAGTGATGCGAGGCACCGCACGCCTCGATCGCCACGACGGTCGGCGGCAGTTTTTCGAAGAACGTCACCATGTCCTTCCGACGCAGCTTGCGACGAAGAACGACCTCCTCGGCCGCATTCACTCCATGAAGCTGAAAAACACTCTTCGACGTATCCATTCCGATTCTGATAAGCTGTTCCACGGGCGGCTCCCTTGTTTGAGCGTTGACAACTCATTCTGGCACATTCGATGCCGCTGGGGGTCGTCCACTCCAACAGGTGTGGAGCACGGCGGTGATGCCGATCCGTGCGCCGAGATGCTTCGGGTCCGCGGCGATGATCTGCATCGTCTCCGACGCTGCGCGGAACAGCAGATCGTAGATCAGCGCCTTGTTGTAAAAGGCGATGGCACCGACCTCGGCCGGCAGGGTGAAGACCACGTGGAAGTAGCCGACCGGCAGCAGGTCGGCCTCGCGGTCGGCGAGCCACGTGCGCGCGGCAGCGCCCTGGCACTTGGGACAGTGCCGGTTGCGACAGCTGTTATAGGCGACACGCCAATGGCCGCAGTCCTCGCAGGCCTCGACGTGGCCGCCCATTGCCGCCGTGCGACACTGTTCGATCGCCGACATGATCTTGAGCTGGTGCAGGCTCAGATGCCCGGCATGGGCCAACCGATACGTCGGCCCTGCAGTTCGGAAGATATCGGCGACCTCGATGGAGGTGCGCACCTCGCCTCAACCGTCGGGCGTTCCCCCGCTCGGGATCATCAGCCGGTCGAGCGGACTGGTCACCGCGCGCATCGTCTTGGTCGCTACCTGGGTGTAAAAGGCGGTGGTGTTGAGCTTGGCGTGACCAAGCAGCGCCTGGATGACGCGGATATCGACACCGTCTTCGAGCAAGTGCGTGGCGAAGCTATGCCGCAGGGTATGCGGGCCGACCCGCTTGGCGATATCGGCTGCCTCGGCCGCCTCGACGACGATGCGATACAGCTGCCGCGTGCTGATCGGCACTGTTGCGTTCTGGCCCGGGAAGAGCCAACCGTTCGGAAGCATGATCCCCTGCTGCCGACCAGCGCGCCACCACTCACGTAGCAACACGAGCAAGCCTTCGGGCAGCATGGCGTTCCGGTAGCGCCCGCCTTTGCCGCGCTCGATCCGTAGCAGCATGCGCTTGCTGTCGACGTCGCTGACCTTGAGCACCGAGACCTCGGAAACGCGCAGTCCGGCACCATAGGCGACCGACAGTGCCGCCTGATGCTTGAGGCAGGTCGTGGAATCGAGCAGCCGCTTCACCTCGGCCAAGGTCAGCACCACCGGGATCTTACGAGCATGCGCGGTGCGGACCAGCTTACGCGCGAGTTCGGGTCGGTCGAGCGTGTGGGTGAAGAAGAACCGCAGCGCCGCGACGATGCTGTTCATGGTCGGCGCCGGAACGCCGGCGTCCTGCTGCTCGATCTGGAACCGCCGGACATCCTCGGCGGTCGCGGTGTGCGGCGAGCGCCCCAGCCAGGTCGCAAACCGCCCGACGTCGCGCAGGTAGTTGCGCTGCGTCTCGCGTGAGAACCGGCGCATCGTCATATCGTCGATCAGCCGCTGGCGTAGCGGGCTGATCGGGCCAACCGGAACAAGCTCGTTCATCGTTCGACTCCTCATGTTGAAGGAGCCAAAAGGGTCGGCCCATTACGGGCACTGCTCAATCCAGGCGGGACGTTCTCGTTGTCATGGATAGCTCACCATGGGCACCACTCCCGCGCAGCGGGTTCGTGCATCCACCCCAGCCCGACATACGGCCCCAGCTGGCACCAGCCCCACACCTGTCCTACACCCCCGCCACCTGCTACACTCGCGCCCGGCTCTTTCCCATCGTCCACCCCAGCACGTCCGCGAAATCCCCCACGCGCGACATGGGCGAAGTTTGCGAAGTTCCGCGCCGCGCCAAACCACCGGCCCGCGTAACATTCTGCCCGCAGCACGCACGAAAATATCACGATCACCGGGAAATATGCGAAGTTAAGCCCCGCACATCCTATTTATCCGTCGCGCCCCAGACGTCCTGCGCCTTCACATAGCCGCGTTGTCCCTTCACGTCGAAGCTGCACCAGCCGCCCGAACAGTCGGACAGGCGCCCAACCACGCCCTTTTGCGCGCGAAACAATGTCCGCGCACTATCGCTGGCCGATTCGCGCATCGGCGCTTCGGCCGCGCGCACCACCCCGGTCGGCGTGTCGCTCAGCAGGCGGACATGCATCCACCCCTGCGCGCCGTCCGGGTCCTCGACCTTGCGCCACAGGCCCAGCACCTGCACCACCTTCACCGGCAGGTCGCGGCGGCGGTAGATCCAGTTGGACGGGTAATCCAGGCTCGGCCCGACCCGCATCCGCGCCTCCGGCTGCGAAATCGAGGCCCAGTACGGCACAGGCTTGCCCGCCGCGATCGCTGCGCCGCCCGCTGCGCCCAGCGCCATGACCACGCCCGCGCCCAGCAAAATGCGCTTCATGCCCGCCCTGTTTTTCCTGTCACCCATGGCCTTCCCATAGCCGCTGCGCCGCCCCCGCGACAACTGCTGACTTGCCCGATCCACCATAAGCGCTTGACCGATGGCGCGGCCAGGCATAGCGGCCTTGGCATGGCCAAAAAACCGCGCCCCGCCAAGCCGCGCGTCATCGTCACGCGACGCCTGCCCCCCAATGTGGAGGCGCGCATGGCCGAACTGTTCGACGCCAGCTTCAATGTCGGTGATCAACCGATGAGCCGCACCGAACTCGCCCGCGCCATGGCCCAGTGCGACGTGCTGGTGCCCTGCATCAGCGACCAGATCGACGCCACGCTGATCGCCGCCGCGCCGGACCGGCTGCAACTCCTGGCCAGCTTCGGCAGCGGCGTCGATCATATCGATCTCGCTGCCGCCCGCGCGAAGGGCATCATCGTCACCAATACGCCCGGCGTCCTGACCGAAGACACCGCCGACATGACGATGGCGCTGATCCTGTCGGTCCCCCGCCGCCTGGCCGAAGGGGAGAAGCTGGTGCGCAGTGGCGAGTGGCGCGGCTGGAGCCCGTCGGGGATGCTGGGCCACCGCATCGGCGGCAAGAAGCTGGGCATCATCGGCATGGGTCGCATCGGCCGCGCCGTCGCCCGCCGCGCCCGCGCCTTTGGCCTGACCATCGCCTATCACAACCGCCACCGCCTGCCGTTCGAGGTAGAGCAGGAACTGGAGGCGGAATGGGTGGGCGACGTGGACGGCCTGCTCGCCGCCTGCGACATCGTGTCGATCCACTGCCCGCTCAACGGCGACACGCGCGGGTTGATCGACGCACGCCGCATCGCACTGATGCGGCCCGACGCCTATCTCATCAACACCTCCCGCGCCGAAATCACCGACGAAGCGGCGCTCATCGCCGCGCTGGACGAAGGCCGGATCGCGGGCGCAGGGCTGGACGTCTACACCCACGAACCCGCCGTCGATCCCCGCCTCTTCGCCCTCTCCAATGTCGTGCTGCTGCCGCATATGGGGTCCGCCACCTTCGAAGGCCGCGACGCCACCGGCGCGCGCGTCATCGCCAACATCCGCAGCTGGGTCGATGGCCACCGTCCGCCCAACCAGGTGCTGGAAGGCTGGGTCTGACCACGGAACCGCTGGTCCCGCCGCTCGTTCGGAAAGTATCGCCTTTCCAACGTCAGGGACATATTACCATGTTGAAACTCGCCCTTATCTCGCTCGTCATCGCCGGCGTCCTCGCCATTCTGGGCTTTGGCGGCGCGGCTGGCACATTTGTCGGCATCGCCAAGATCCTGTTCTTCATCGCCCTCGCGGTCTTTGTTCTCTTCCTTGTCCTGGGCATGCTGGCTGGCAAGGGCATCAAGGACGCGATAGACTGAACCGATGGATATAGCTGGAGCAGAAACAGGCGCGGCTGTGGACGAAACGGGTCGATTGATCCGCGACGCAGCCGGCTTCCTGCTCCAGCGCGATCTGGGCGGCAGCTACCGGCTCGTGCTGCTGCGTGTCCCGGTCGATCTGGTCGAAAAGCGGGTCCGGGTCCGCGGCTACCACGCTGGCGACGACATCGTCGAAGCGGACGGCGTCGCCCCGGCCTGATCCACCCGCCTGATCCTCTTGCCAAACCGGCCGGGACGCGCGATCCCCTGTGCCATGCGCAAGATCATCGCCCTCCTTCTCGCCGTCGCCACACCAGTTCTGGCCCACGCCCAGACGCCCCATGATGCCCTTGGCAAGGTTATGGACGATCATTGGGCCTGGTGGCTGTCGGCCCATCCGGTCGATGCCACCGCGCGCGGCGTGCGCGACTATGACGATCGCATCTACGACATTTCGCTGGCTGGCCGGGCCGCGCAGATCAAGGCGGAACAGACCTTCGTCGCCCGGCTCGACGCGATCGCCGACAGCGGCCTTGGCCCCGCCGACCGGGTCAACCGCGCCGTGCTGTTGTGGATGCTGCGGGACGACATCGCCGGGGAAAGCCATCCCGCCGAACGGCTGATGCTGTTCACCACTTATTATGGCTGGCATCAGGGCTTTGCCAGCATGAGCGACGGCCTGCCCTTCTACAATCGCGCAGACTATGACAGCTATCTGAAGCGCCTTTCGCTCTACCCCCGGCAAAATGCCGACGCCCTTTCCATCACGCGGCAGGCGATCAAGGGCGGTTATGTCCAGCCCTGCTCGGTGCTGGGCAACTATGCCGCCAGCATCAGCGGCATCGTCGCGGGCAAGCCGCAGGACACGCGCTTCTACGAGCCCTTCACCCGCGCCAGGCCCCGCGACATCGGCGAAGCGGACTGGGCCGCGATGCAGGCCCGCGCCGCCGCCCTCATCCGCGATGTGGTCGCGCCCGAATATACCAAATGGCACGATCTGTTCGTGAAGGACTATCTGCCCGCCTGCCGCAAGAGCGACAGCGCCTCCACCCTGCCCGGCGGCGCGGCATGGTATGCCAGCCGGGTTCGCGCCCATACGACGACCGACCTTACCCCCGACCAGATCCACGCCATCGGCCTGTCCGAAGTCGCCCGTATCCGCGCCCGCATGGATGACGTCGCGGCCAAGGCGGGCTATCCCAGCCGCGCCGCCTTCATCGCCCATCTGCGCACCGATCCGCGCTATTATGCCAAAACGGCGGAGGAACTGCTGCAAGTCGCCGCGCGGCAGGCCAAGACGATTGACGGCCTGCTGCCCCGCTATTTCGGCACGCTGCCGCGCCTGCCCTATGGCCTCAAACCCATCCCCGCCGCCGAAGCGGAAGGGACGACGACCGCCTATTACATGCCCGGCGCGCCTGAAAGCGGCATCGCCGGCACCTATTATGTCAACACGTCGAAGCTGGACCAGCGCCCCTATTGGGAACTGCCCGCGCTCACCGCCCATGAAGCGGTGCCCGGTCATCACAACCAGATCGCGCTGCAACAGGAATTGCCGCTGCCGCCATTCCGCAAATATCTGGCCAGCTTCACCGCCTATGTCGAAGGCTGGGCGCTCTACAGCGAATATCTGGGCGAGGAGATGGGCCTCTATGACACGCCCGAAAAGATGATGGGCCGCCTGTCCTATGAAATGTGGCGCGCCTGCCGTCTGGTCGTCGACACCGGCATCCATGCCAAGGGGTGGGACAAGGCCCGCGCGGTCGCCTTCATGAAGGATAATAGCGCCCTGTCCGACGCCAATATCGACGCGGAGGTTAATCGCTATATCAGCTGGCCGGGACAGGCGCTCGGCTACAAGCTGGGCGAGATCAAAATCCGCGAATTGCGGGCCAGGGCAGAGGCCGCGCTGGGGCCGAAATTTAACCTGCGCGCCTTCCACGACGCTGTACTGGCGCAGGGCGCAGTGCCGCTGACGGTGCTCGACAGCCAGATCGACGCCTGGATCGCCACGCAAAAGGCGCGCTAGTCTGCGCCTCCCCTTGTCCGAATTGGCAATTTTTGCTGCGCTGCGGCGACTTGCCAATACCCCTCCGTTCTACTACCGGGGGGCCAACAGCTCCCCAGACCGGGCATAAGTCGGCAAGTGGCGCTGCGCGTCGAGTCCGTACACTTTATGACGTTGGGAAAGAGATGAGCATTTACCTGGATTATCTGGCCGAAATCGACAGCCGCAAGACACAGGGACTTGCGCCCAAGCCAATCGACGATGGCGTCTTGCTTGGCGAAATCATCACCATCATCCAGGACGCAGCAAGCGAACATCGCGCCGACGCGCTCAAATTCTTCATTTACAACACATTGCCCGGCACCACGAGCGCTGCTGCCGTCAAGGCTGCTTTCCTCAAGCAGATCATCCTTGGCGAAGTGACCGTGCCGGAAATCACCCCGGCCTTTGCGCTGGAACTGCTCAGCCACATGAAGGGTGGCCCTTCGATCAAGGTGCTGCTCGACATTGCGCTGGGCGATGATGCCACCATCGCGGCTCAGGCGGGCGACGTGCTCAAGACCCAGGTTTTCCTCTACGATGCTGACATGTTCCGCCTGCGTGACGCTTACGCGGCGGGCAACGCAGTCGCGAAGGATGTGCTGGAAAGCTACGCCAACGCCGAATTTTTCGTAAAGCTCCCTGATGTCGAGGGCGAGATCAAGGTCGTCACCTTCATCGCGGGCGAAGGCGATATTTCGACCGATCTTCTGTCGCCGGGCAATCAGGCGCATTCGCGTTCCGACCGCGAACTGCACGGCCAGTGCATGATCTCGCCGGATGCGCAGCAGCAGATCCAGGCGCTCAAGATCCAGCATCCCGACAAGCGCGTCATGCTGATCGCCGAAAAGGGCACGATGGGCGTCGGCTCCTCACGCATGTCGGGCGTCAACAATGTGGCGTTGTGGGCCGGCAAGCAGCAGAGCCCCTATGTGCCCTTCGTCAACTATGCCCCCGTCGTCGCGGGCACCAACGGCATTTCGCCCATCTTCGCGACCACCGTGGACGTGACCGGCGGCATCGGCATCAACCTTAAAAACTGGGTGAAGATGACCGGCCCGGATGGCAAGCCCATCCTCAATAATGACGGCAATCCGGTGCTGGAGGAAAAATTCTCCGTTGCGACTGGCACGGTGCTCAAAATCGACGTCAAGAACAAGAAGCTGACCGACGAAGCCGGCAACGAACTGGTCGATGTCGCGTCCGCCTTCACCCCGCAGAAGATGGAATTCATGAAGGCGGGCAGCAGCTACGCCATCGTGTTCGGCAAGAAGCTTCAGACCTTCGCTGCTGAAACGCTGGGCATCGAAGCCCCGCTCGTCTTCGCCCCGAACAAGGAAATCTCGGTCGAAGGCCAGGGCCTGACCGCCGTTGAAAAAATCTTCAACCGCAATGCCGTTGGCGTCACGCCGGGCAAGGTGCTGCACGCCGGTTCCGACGTGCGCGTCAAGGTGAACATCGTCGGGTCGCAGGACACGACCGGCCTCATGACCGCGCAGGAACTCGAAGCTATGGCGGCCACCGTCATCTCGCCGCTGGTCGACGGCGCTTATCAGTCGGGCTGTCACACCGCATCGGTCTGGGACAAGAAGGCGCAGGCCAATATTCCCAAGCTCATGTCCTTCATGAACAATTTCGGCCTCATCACCGCGCGCGACCCCAAGGGCCGCTATCATGCGATGACCGACGTCATTCACAAGGTTCTGAACGACATCACTGTCGATGACTGGGCCATCATCATCGGCGGCGACAGCCACACCCGTATGTCGAAGGGCGTGGCCTTTGGCGCGGACTCCGGCACTGTTGCCCTGGCTCTTGCCACCGGCGAAGCGACCATGCCGATCCCGCAGTCGGTCAAGGTCACCTTCAAGGGCAAGATGCAGCCCTATATGGACTTCCGCGACGTCGTCCACGCCACCCAGGCGCAGATGCTCGCCCAGTTCGGCGGCGAAAATGTGTTCCAGGGCCGCGTCATCGAAGTCCATATCGGTACGCTGCTGGCCGATCAGGCGTTCACCTTCACCGACTGGACGGCCGAAATGAAGGCCAAGGCGTCGATCTGCATCTCGCAGGACGAAACGCTGATCGAATCGCTGGAAATCGCCAAGTCGCGTATCCAGATCATGATCGACAAGGGCATGGAAAATGCCGCCGGCACGCTGCAGGGCCTGATCAACAAGGCGGATGCGCGCATCGCGGAAATCCGGTCGGGCGTGAAGCCCGCACTGGCCCCCGACCCCAACGCCAAATATTTCGCCGAGGTCGTGGTCGATCTGGACCTGATCAACGAACCGATGATCGCCGACCCTGACGTCAACAATGCGGACGTGTCGAAGCGCTACACCCACGACACCATCCGCCCGGTTTCCTATTATGGCGGCACCAAGAAGGTCGATCTGGGCTTCGTCGGGTCGTGCATGGTGCACAAGGGCGACATGAAAATCCTGGCCCAGATGCTCAAGAATATCGAGGCGAGCGAAGGCAAGGTCGAATTCAAGGCCCCGCTGGTCGTCGCCCCGCCGACCTATAATATCGTCGACGAGCTGAAGGCCGAAGGCGACTGGGACGTGCTCAAAAAATATGCCGGCTTCGAATTTGACGATGTCGCACCCAAGAGCGCTGCCCGCACCAGCTACGAAAATACGCTGTACCTTGAGCGCCCCGGCTGCAACCTGTGCATGGGCAATCAGGAAAAGGCCGCCAGGGGCGATACCGTCATGGCCACCTCCACCCGCCTGTTCCAGGGCCGCGTCGTAGAGGACACCGACGAGAAGAAGGGTGAATCGCTGCTGGCGTCCACCCCGGTCGTCGTTCTCTCCTCCATATTGGGCCGCACGCCCAGCATGGATGAGTATAAGAGCGCTGTCACCGGCATCGACCTGACCAAGTTCGCGCCGCCCGTCGCCCACTGATCGGGGGTCTGGCAGACAATCCTCCCCTGTAAGGGGAGGTGTCGGCACGAAGTGCTGACGGAGGGGTGTCACCCTAACGATAGGGCGACACCCCTCCGTCTGGCCTGCGGCCATCCACCTCCCCTTGCAGGGGAGGAAATATTTTGTTCGACACGCCAATGATGGCGAACCCGATAGTCTCACGTCGACAGCGGATACCCGACCTCAGCTGCCTCCCAAACATCTGCCTTGACCGACTTGGCAATTGACTTGGCACCGCTAGTTCCTATCTCCCTGCTACATCGGGACATACCTGCTTCGACCCATGGTTGGGGCGCCTCCTGCCCTCAGGCCGTCCGGCTTTTGGGCGGATCATGCGTCATCCTCCCGACCGGGCCGATGCTACCGCGAGGAGACGCATTTTCATGACCGCCATCGGACAGGACACATTGGGCACGCGCGACATTTTGCATGTCGAGGGCAAGGACATCGCCTTTTACTCGCTCAAAAAAGCGGCGGCGAAGCTGGGCGACGTGTCGCGCCTGCCCTTCTCGATGAAGGTGCTGCTCGAAAATCTGCTCCGCTTCGAAGATGGCGTCACCGTCACGATCGAGGATATTCAGGCCATCATCGACTGGCAGAAGGACAAGGGCAAGGCCGAGCGCGAAATTCAATATCGCCCAGCCCGCGTGCTGTTGCAGGATTTCACCGGCGTCCCCTGCGTCGTCGATCTCGCCGCCATGCGCGACGCGATGAATGCGCTGGGCGCCGACGCCAGCAAGATCAATCCGCAGGTGCCTGTCCACCTCGTCATCGACCACAGCGTCATGGTCGACGAATTCGGCACGCCCAAGGCGTTCGAACAGAATGTCGAGATTGAATATCAGCGCAATATGGAGCGCTACGACTTTCTGAAATGGGGCAGCAAGTCCCTCGCCAATTTCTACGCGGTCCCCCCCGGCACCGGCATCTGCCATCAGGTCAATCTGGAAAATATCGCGCAGGCCGTCTGGTCGTCCGTCGATGCGGACGGCAATATCGTCGCCTATCCCGACACCTGCGTCGGCACCGACAGCCACACCACCATGATCAACGGCCTTGGCGTGTTGGGCTGGGGCGTGGGCGGTATCGAGGCTGAGGCGGCGATGCTTGGCCAGCCTGTCTCCATGCTCATCCCCGAAGTCGTCGGCTTCAAGATGGTCGGCCAATTGAAGGAAGGCGTCACCGCCACCGATCTGGTGCTGACCTGCACCGAAATGCTGCGCAAGAAGGGCGTGGTTGGCCGCTTCGTCGAATATTTCGGCCCCGGCCTTGCCAGCCTGTCGCTCGCCGACCGCGCGACCCTTGCCAACATGGCGCCCGAATATGGCGCGACCTGCGGCTTCTTCGGCATCGATGACAAGACGCTCGACTATATGCGCCTGACCGGCCGCAGCGACGAAAATCTCGCGCTGGTCGAAGCATATGCGAAGGAACAGGGCTTCTGGATCGATCCGTCGGCTGAGCTGGTGTTTACCGATACGCTGGAACTGGACCTTGCCACCGTCGTCCCCAGCCTGGCCGGTCCCAAACGCCCGCAGGACCGCGTCTCGCTGCCGCAGGTCGATGATGTGTTCAACGCCGATCTCGCGAACGTCTACAAGAAAGCGCAGCAGCGCGTGGCCGTAGAGGGCAAGGATTTCGACATTGGCGACGGCGACGTGACCATCGCGGCGATCACCAGTTGCACCAACACGTCGAACCCCGGCGTCATGCTGGCCGCGGGCCTGGTCGCCAAGAAGGCGAACGAACTGGGCCTCAGGCCAAAGCCCTGGGTCAAGACCTCGCTCGCCCCCGGCAGTCAGGTTGTCACCGACTATCTGGAAAAGGCGGGCCTCCAGTCGCATCTCGACGCCATCGGCTTCAATCTGGTGGGCTATGGCTGCACCACCTGCATCGGCAATAGCGGCCCGCTGGCCCCGCCGATCAGCGCCGCGATCAACGACAATGGTCTGGTCGCTGCCGCCGTCATTTCGGGCAACCGCAATTTCGAAGGCCGCGTGTCGCCGGACGTGCGCGCCAACTTCCTGGCCTCTCCCCCGCTCGTCGTCGCCTATGCGCTCAAGGGCACGGTGATCGAGGATTTCATCACTACCCCGATCGGCGTCGGCAGCGCCGGGCAGGACGTCTATCTCAAAGACATCTGGCCCACCAATGACGACATCGCATCGACTATGGCGACCTGCGTGGACCGCGCCATGTTCCAGGCGCGCTACGCCAACGTCTATAAGGGCGACGCCCATTGGCAGGCGATCGACGTTACCGGATCGGACACATATCAGTGGCGTGCAGGCTCCACCTATGTCGCCAACCCGCCCTATTTCGAAGGGCTGAGCATGACCCCGGCCCCCGTCACCGACATTATCGAGGCCAAGCCGCTGGCTATATTCGGCGACTCCATCACCACCGACCATATCTCGCCCGCAGGCTCCATCAAGGCATCCTCGCCAGCAGGCAAGTGGCTGTCCGAGCATCAGGTCGCGCAGGCCGATTTCAACAGCTATGGCGCGCGGCGCGGCCATCATGAAGTCATGATGCGCGGCACCTTCGCCAATATCCGCATCAAGAATCTGATGCTGGACGGCGTCGAGGGGGGCATGACCCGCTACAAGGGCGAAACCCTGCCCATTTATGACGCGGCGATGAAGCATAAGGCGGACGGCACTCCCCTGGTCGTCATCGGCGGCAAGGAATATGGCACCGGATCGTCACGCGACTGGGCGGCCAAGGGCACCAATCTGCTGGGGGTTCGCGCGGTCATCGTCGAAAGCTTCGAACGCATCCACCGCTCCAATCTGGTTGGCATGGGCGTGCTGCCGCTTCAGTTCAAAAATGGCGACACGCGCGACACGCTGGGCCTTACCGGTGACGAAAGCTTCACCATCACCGGCGTTGGGAAGCTCAAGCCCCGTCAGGATGTCGAAGTCGCCGTGACCCGTGCCGATGGCTCGACCTTCACCTTCACCGCGCTCTGCCGGATCGACACGGTCAACGAACTGGAATATTTCCTGAACGGCGGCATCCTGCAATATGTGCTGCGAAAGCTGGCTGCCTGACCGGCTGACTGCCTGACACCTCCATCCCGCGCCGATATTTCGGCCGGGATGCGCGGTTTTCAGGCTCAGGGCCGTGCGGTGGCGCTTGCGTCCCGCACCGACTTGAACTCGGACCCCGGCTTCCATTGCGGCCAGCGGGTCGACGTCGCAAGGTCTTGGCCGATCGCCAGCATCAGGTCCACATCCTGCGCCGCGCCGTCCAGTTTCCATGTCGCGTCGACTGCATCACACGCCTGATGGTAGCATTGGCCGGTATAGGCATCGACCCAGGCCTGTCCCGCCGCCCGACCGCCCTCGACCAGATCGGACGCGCCCGCAATCCCCATCATCAGCAGCACCGGCACGCCCCGCTTGGCCATGGAGAAATGATCGGCACGGTAGAACAGCCCGCGTTCGGGCAGGCTTTCGGGCGTCACGACCCGGCCCTGCGCAGCGGCAGCCTTGGCCAGGTCATCCTCCAGCGTCCCCTGCCCCTTGCCCACCAGAATGACGTCCTTCGCCTTGCCAGCGGTCTGGAGAATGTCGATCGTCAGGTTGGCGACGGTTTTGTCGAGCGGCCAGACCGGGTTCTGGGCATAATGTTCCGAACCCAGCAGCCCCCGCTCCTCCGCCGTCCAGGCCGCGAACAGGATGCTGCGGTCCGGCGCGGGGCCAGCCTTGAAGGCGCGGGCAATCTCGAACAGGCCGGCGATGCCCAGCGCATCGTCATTGGCCCCGGCGCGATAGATCCGCCCCTGTGCGTCGGGCGCACCCTTGCCATAGGCATCCCAGTGCGCGCCGTACATGACCGTTTCGTCAGGCCGTTTGGCACCGGGAATGCGGGCAAGGACATTGGCGCTCTTGATGACGTCCTGCGTCACGGGGAAAGCGGCGGAAAAGCTGGCCCCCTTCAACTCCACGGGCCGAAAGCCTTTCGACCGCGCCTTCGCGCGCAAGCCTGCAAGGTCCAGACCCGCGCCTGCAAACAGCCTGGCTGCTGCCCCGCCCTCGATCCAGCCCTGTAGCTGGAGGCTGGTCAGCTTGTCGGGGGCGCGGACCAGATCATAATTTTCGCCGCCCGGACTGACGACCACATTCCAGCCATAGCCAGCGCCGGGCGTGTCATGCACGATCAGCGCGCCAACTGCGCCGCGCCGGGCCGCTTCCTCGAACTTGTAGGTCCAGCGGCCATAATAGGTCATTGTCCGGTCGCCGAACTTGCCGGCTGCGTCATCGCCCTTCGCCGCTTCGAAATCCGGATCGCTGATCAGAAAGACGGCGTCCTTGCCTTTCAGGTCCTGTCTCTTATACACATCTAGATGTGTATAAGAGACAGTCATCGCCCTTCGCCGCGTCGAAATCCGGATCGTTGATCAGAACGACGGCGACCTTGCCTTGCAGGTCCGCGCCCTTGAAATCATCCCAGCCGCGTTCCGGGGCAGAGACGCCATAGCCAACGAACAGCAATGGCGCGCTGCTGATCGCAACCTTGTCGCGCGGCTGGAGGGTGGAAAGATAGACGTCCTTCCCCGCGGTCCATGCCGTCGTGGCGCTTCCCTGCCTGACGCCCAGCACCTCCGCCTGGCCCAGCCGGGTGTGGAGCAGAGGCACGCTCTGCACCCATTGCCCATCCGGCCCGCCCGGCTCCAGCCCCAGCGCCTGAAAGCGGCCGACCAGATAGCCGATCGTGCGCTCCTCCCCAACGGTGCCGGGGGCGCGGCCTTCGAACAGGTCGGACGCCAGAACGCGGACCGATTGTTCGAGTTGCTGCGGCGCGACCGTCTGGGCGTGAGCGGGAAGGGCGAGGAGGCCAAGAGCCAGTAATGCACGGGTCATGGCACAGGCTTACCCGCTACCAGCCCTAAGCGAAAGGCCAGTGACGGGCGAAAGGACTGTCAGAATTCGATGTCGAGTTCTTCCATCTCGTCCGGTTCGATCCGCGCTTCGTCAATCCATTCGCGCATGATGTCCCACCCGTTGATCGTCTGGCAATAGGCCGCCGCCTTCATGGACACCGGCACGGCATAGGTCAGGAACCGTTCGGCCACCGGCGCGAACATCGCGTCGGCGACAGTCGGCTTGTCACCGAACAGCCATGGCCCGCCATAGCTGTCCAGACATTCGGCCCAGATCGTCTCGATCCGTTCGATGTCGGGCTTGGCGCCCGGAAAGATCGGGAATTTGGCGTGGCGGACCTTCAGGTTCATCGGCAGGGCGGAGCGCAGATTGGCGAAACCGGAATGAATTTCCCCCGACACCGACCGGCAATGGGCGCGGGCGATCCGGTCGGCGGGATACATGCCTGCATCGGGATATAATTCATGCAGATATTCCGCGATCGCGAGCGTGTCCCACACGCTCGCCCCTTCATGGGTCAGGCGCGGCACCAGTACGGATGGCGAGAGCAGCAGCAATTCCGCGCGATTTTCCGGATCATCAAGCGCGACCAGCTTTTCCTCGACCTTCAGGCCCGCAATCCGGCAGAGCAGCCAGCCGCGCAGCGACCAGGACGAGTAATTTTTACTGGATAGAGTGAGCTCAGCAACGGGCATGACATTCCCTCCGGTCGGCCTTAACCTACATTTATGATGATGCGGTGCAACATATAATCCGTGTATAGCGTTTTATACCAGAACCGATTCGGATGGACGGATTAAACAAGGCGCGCTTATAATCATGCGGATGCTATACAGTGGTTATCAGGCGTGGAACGATATGCTGGCGCCGGCACGCTTCGGGGCGCAGGTTGCGCTGGGGATGCGCGACAAATTGGGGCCGATGGCCGACTGGGCCATGCCTCGGCGCATGTTCGCGCTGATGGACGTGTTTCAGGGCGCGCGGGTTACGCACAAGCGGCCGCCCTACGCCATTACGTCGGTACGCAGCGGCAATGCCGATGTCGCGGTGCGCGAAGAGATCGTCCTCGACCTGCCCTTTGGCGACCTGCTGCACTTCGTGAAGGATGAGGTAGACACCGCCCAGCCGCGCGTGCTGGTGGTGGCGCCGATGTCGGGTCATTTCTCCACCTTGCTGCGCAGTACTGTGGAGACCCTGCTGCGGGACCATGACGTCTATATTACCGACTGGAAAAATGCCCGCGACGTGCCGCTGGCGGCGGGGCGTTTCGGCTTTGAGGATTATGTCGATTATATAATCCGCTTTTTCCAGACGATGGGGCCCGGCGCGCATCTGCTGTCGGTATGCCAGCCCTGCGTTCCCGCGCTGGCGGCGGTGGCAGTCATGGCGGAGGATAAAGACCCCGCGACCCCCAAGTCGATGACGCTGATGGGCGGGCCGATCGACACGCGAGTCGCGCCCACTGTGGTCAATGATCTGGCCAACGACAAGCCGATCGACTGGTTCGAGAAGAATCTGATCTCCATCGTCCCCTTCCGCTATGCCGGGCGCGGTCGCGAAGTCTATCCCGGCTTCGTGCAACTTTCCGCCTTCATGGCGATGAACATGGAACGGCACGGATCGCAGCATCGCGAACTCTATCAGCTTCTGGCCGACGGCAAGACGGTCGAGGCGGACAAGATCAAGAGTTTCTACGAGGAATATTTCGCGGTCCTGGACATGACCAAGGAATTTTACCTGGAGACGGTCGATCTGGTGTTCCAGCGCACCTTGCTGGCCAAGGGCGAATTGATGCACCGTGGCCGTCCCGTCAATCCGGGCGCGATCCGCAAGACCGCCCTGCTGACGGTCGAGGGCGAGAAGGACGATGTCTGCGCCGTGGGCCAGACGGCGGCGGCCCATGCGCTCTGCACCGGCCTTCGTCCGCACCTCAAGCGCCACCATTTGCAACCGGGCGTTGGCCATTATGGCGTCTTTTCCGGCAGCAAATGGGAAAAGCAGGTCTATCCGCAGGTGCGGAACATGATCCTGTCTATGAACTGACGGCCGCGTAACCGGCAAGCGTTGAATAGGAAATGCGGGGCTTAGCTTCGCATATTTCCCGACAATCATGATATTTTCGTGCGCAACGCGGACAGGATGTTACGCATCCTGCCATGGCTGGCGCATGCGAAACTTCGCAAACTTCGCCCATATCGCTTATGGAAAATTCGGGTGACGTTTGCCGGTCGGCCATGCGGTGCGCGCGGCGGATATGGCGTGTGAACGATGGGAAGGAGCCGGGCGCGCTTATAGCAGGCGGGGCAGGTGTAGGACAGCGAGCGTCCTCCCCCCTTTTTCCAACTGCGGCATAGCGCGCGATGGCTTGACGGTTTTTCTCCACTTCCGTTCGTTTCGAGCGAAGTCGAGAAACACCGAGCAGGTTTCTCGACTTCGCTCGAAACGAACGGGGCCGGGTTGGGGCGGGTATAGGACAGTGAGCGTTCTCCCCCCTCTTCCAACTTCGCCTAACCTCACTGCGTTCAGTAAGGCTCCGTATCCTTCTCCCCCGTGGGGAGAAGGATACGGACGCGGCCCTACCATTCATATGCCTTGGGCAGCGCGCCCTCCTGCGGCGTCGCATAGCGGTCGCGCAGCTTTGTCTGGCGGTTGTCGATGGGTTGCGGCACGCCGTCGATCCACACCGCGATTGGCGCGGATGTCATTTCCAGCGGATCGCCATCCCACAGGACGACATCCCCTGCCCGCCCCGGCTTCAGTGAGCCGATCCGGTCGCCCAGCCCCATCGCTTCGGCCGGGGCGCTGCTGATGGTGCGGAGCGCCTGCCCCCAACTGAGGCCCGTGGCGCCCGGCACCTTGTTCAGCGCCACCATATTGCCCGCCTGCTGGGTCGCGAGGCGCAGTTGCAGCCCCTCGTCCCGGTCCATCAGCCCCATGGAGACGATGACGCCTGCCTTCACCATCCGCCCGACATTGCTCTGGGTCGCGGCCAGCTTTTCAAAGCTGGAGGGCAGGTCGTCGAGGCCGCCCGCGATCACCGGCACCTTGGCCGCCGCGATTTGCGGCGCGACGATCCAGCCATCGGCAGCGCCCGCGATGATGAGTTTGAGCGCAGGAAAATCCTGACGCAGCGACAGGACGGTCACTATGTCGCGCGCGCTTTCGACATGGACCATCAGCGGCATCGCCCCGGTGACGACGGGCACCAGCGCCTGCGCATCGACCCGGTTGAGCAGCGCATCCTTCGAGCGCCCGTCATAGCTGGCAGGCGCCTTGGCAAACTCCTGCGCCTCGCGCAGCATCGTCTTGAAGGTCAGGATAGCGGCGGGACGGCTGCCGCCCGCATCCTTGGCCCCCTCCTCACCCAGTTCGACATATTGGAAGGCGCGCGCCCTGGTGATGGGGTTCATGTCCGCGCCAAGGTCCACCACCGCGCCCTGCCCGGCGAAAATACCGATGCCGGTCGACGGGACGACGACGGCGCGGGTAATGCCCGCGGTGCGGCTGATCGCGATCGGGTTGGCGAGCGGGTTGATCGCCGGAGCGACGTCGATCGCGGCGGAAAAGGGCGACCGCGCGCTGGCGTCATTGGTTTCGTTGACCGCAGGCACCTCTACCAGACCGACGCGCGAGTATCCCGATACCAGACCCGGCGTCACCCATTTGCCGCCCGCGTCGATGGCCTTGATGCCCGGCGGAATGGCAATGCCCGCGCCAGCGGCCGTCACCTTGCCGGCGCTGATCAGGACAGTACCGTTGCGAATGGGCTCAGAGCCATCGCCAATGGCGAGGGTCGCGCCGGTGATGGCGAGGGACTGGGCAAGCGCGGGGGTAGAGAGCAGCGCAAGAGCCACGAAGGCTGCGCGAGCGCTTCTCGACTTCGCTCGAAGCGAACGGATGTTGGATGCCTTCATCATTTCACGTCTCCCGCGCCGATCTGGCCGAGTTCAAAATCGCTGACCGGGCGCAGTTTGGGATTGGCGCTGTCATAGAGCAGCGCCCCATCGATCCACACCTTCTCCGGCCTTGTATAGGTGCTGAACGGGTTGCCGTTCCACAGCACCACGTCCGCCATCTTGCCGACCTTCAGACTGCCGGTCTGATCGGCAATCCCCATCGCCCGCGCGGGGTTGATGGCGAGCCAGGTCCACGCCACCTCGTCAGCGATGTCGATGCCCATCCGGCGGCCAGCCCCCAGCGCCTTGGCCGCCTCCTGATTGAGCCGCTGTATGCCATTTTCATCATCGCTATGGACGATGGTGCAGGCGCCTGCCCGGTGGACCAGCGGGATATTCTCCTTGATCCCGTCATAGGCTTCCATCTTGAAGCCATACCAGTCGCCCCACAGCGCCGCGCAAATGCCATTGTCGCGCAGCAGGTCGGCAATCTTGTACGCTTCGACCGCATGGTGAAATGCCGTGACCTTGTACCCGAACTCCTTGCTCATATCGATGACATTGGCCATTTCGTCGGCGCGGTAGCAGTGGTTATGGACCAGGATCTTGCCTTCCAGCACATCAGCCAGCGTTTCCATGCCAAGGTCACGGGTCTGATCTTTTCCGGCGGCGCGCTTCTTCTGATATTCGCGTGCCTTGATCCAGGTCTGGCGATTGACCGCCATATTGCCCATGCGGGTGGAAGGCTCCCGCCCCTTCGAGCCATAAACCCGCTTGGGATTTTCGCCGCACGCCATTTTTAGGCCATAGGGCGCACCGGGGAATTTCATCCCCTGCATCGTGCGGGCGGGGACGTTTTTCAGCGTGACGCTGCGCCCACCGAACAGATTGGCCGATCCGGGCAGGATTTGCAGGCTGGTGACACCGCCATTGGCCAGTGCCCGGCCAAAGCCCGCATCCTGCGGCCAGATACTATGTTCGGCCCATACATGGGCAGTGACCGGCGACGTCGCTTCATTGCCGTCGGACAGCGCATCCACGCTGGGGCTGGGATAATCGCCCAGATGGCTGTGTATGTCGATGACGCCAGGCGTCACATATTTGCCGGTGCCGTCGAACAGGGCGATGTCGGCAGGGATTGGCGTGTCGGGCCCGCCGATCGCGGTCACCTTACCATCGGACAGGAAGATGACGCCATTGTCGATCCGGCCCCCCTCCCCGTCGAAAATGGTCGCGCCCCTGATCGCCGTGGCGACGCCGGGATAGGCCCTGTAGGTCGAGGGATAGGGGTTGTCCGGCTCGGCCGAACTGCCCTGTGTCGGGGCGGGCGCGTCCCTGTCCTTCTTCGCACCGGCTGGAGTAGCCGCGCTGGCGAGCAGCGCGGCGATCAGGATCAACCTCATGGACGTTCCTCCGCGCCAATCGTGTCGAGATGCATCAGCCGCGTGATCATTGGCGAAACCAGCAATACGATCACGCCGACCCCGATCGAAAACCAGCCGATGCGACTATAGACGTCCAGCACCTGCGCCACGCCGTTTGCATCGCCGCTGCCGGTCGCGCGGGCGATCAGGCCAGCGATGAAATTGCCCGCCGCCATGGCCAGGAACCATGTGCCCATCACCAGCCCGACCATATTGGGCACCGACAGCCGCGTCATCGCCGACAGGCCGACGGGGGAGAAGCATAGCTCCGCCATGGTGTGGAACAGGTAGATGAGGATGACGAACAACAGCGGGGTCAGATCCTGCCCCGCCATCGCCGCGCCCGCCACCAGCACCAGAAAGCCCGCGCCGCACAATATGAGGCCGATGCCGAATTTGGCGGGGGATGAGGGTTCGAGGCGGCGCTTGTCGAGGAAGGTCCACAGCACGGCGAACAAGGGCGCCAGCAGGATGATGAAGATGGAATTGACCGACTGGAACATCGACGCGGGAATATCCCATCCCAGCACGGTGCGGTCGACATTGCGATCGGTAAAGATGTTGAGCGACGATCCGGTCTGTTCAAACAGACCCCAGAATAGCGGGTTGAGCGCGATCAGGAACAGGGCGGCGAACATGCGGTCGCGATCGACCTTGCCCAGCGTGCCGAGCGTGCGCCAGACGATGTAGATGACCGTCAGCGCCGCGAAGGCGAGCAGCGCATAGCCCAGCAATTCGGCATAGCGGATGACGAACCAGATCGCGACGACGCCCAATATCGCGCCCAGATAGATGGTCCATTCCTGACTGACGCCTGCAACCGCTGGCGCGCGCAATTGCTGCGGCGCGGGCGGCTCCCCCTTGCCCAGCAGCCAGGGGGTCAGCCAGACGAACATTACAAGACCCAGCAACATGCCGACCCCGGCCGCGCCAAAGCCCCAGCCCCAGCCCATCGTTTCCCCCAGCAGGCCGCAGACCAGCGGGCCGATCGCCCCACCCGCATTGATGCCCATGTAGAAAATGGAGAAGGCCGGATCGCGGCGGGCGTCATCGCGCGGATAGAGTTCGCCCACCAGCACGGAGATATTGGCCTTCAGAAAGCCGGTGCCGACGATGATGCTGGCCAGCGCCAGATAGAAGCCGTTGAGATAGACCGGGTCTTGCCCCCCCGGCCCCTCCGTCACCGCGATCAGGAAATGGCCAAAGGCGATGAACAGTCCGCCCGCGAACACCGCCTTGCGCGGCCCCAGGAAACGGTCGGCCAGATAGCCGCCGATCACCGGGGTGATATAGACCAGCGAGGTATAGGCTCCGTAGAGCAGATAGGCCCTGTCCTCCCCGAACAGGAAATGTTTGGTGAGGTAGAAGATCAGGATGGCGCGCATCCCATAGTAGGAAAAACGCTCCCACATCTCCGCGAAAAACAGCAGGAACAGGCCGCGCGGATGGCCAAGCCAGGTCTTGCCCGCTGCCGCCGCGCCAGAAATTGAGGTCGCCATCAGCTACCCTTGTCTTTTATGTGTGCCGGTCCGCCGAACGGGGACCAGAGGATGGCGCGAGACTAGAGCCTATTTCGCATCTGTCAAAAGCGCAGGCGGCCCTTGCGTCAAAGCGGGTGCCGCGCCATCTGGATGCGATGTTCAATGACCGCTCGACCCCGCTCACCCTGCTCCAGACCCGCCGATCGGGCAAACCGCGCGACCTGATCGCGCCCGGCCCGGACGATGCGCAACTGCGCCAGATATTGGAGGTGGCGATCCGCACGCCCGACCATGGCAAGCTGGCGCCATGGCGTTTCGTCATCGTGCCGCTGGAAAAGCGCGCGGCGCTGGCCGACCTGCTCGAAGCCGCCTATCGCGCCGAAAAGCCCGATGCCGGTCGGCTGGAGATCGAGGCGATGCACCAGTTCGCGCATCAGGCGCCGACATTGGTGGTCGCCCTGTCCGCCCCGGTCGTAGGCAGCAAGATACCGGCCTGGGAACAGATATTGTCGGTGGGCGCGGCGGTCATGAACCTGCTCAATGCGACCCATGCGCTGGGCTTTGCCGGGGGCTGGCTGACCGGATGGCCGACCTATAATGACAATGTGCGCGCGGCCTTTGGCAAGGATGGCGAAAGCATCGCCGGATTCATATTCATCGGGACGCCCGGCAAGCAGCAGGAAGAGCGGCCAAGGCCAGATTATGACGACATCATATCGATCTGGGACAGATAGTTACGCAAACGACCCGATTCAGCGCAAGCAACTGGCTTGCGCGCATCGCTGTATTATGGCACTGATGCAGTTATGGCCGACGATTCCAAACCCGTCTATCTCCGCCTGCGAGAGATAATTGCCGCATCCATATTGGACGGTGAATTTAGCGATGGCGACATGCTGCCATCCGTCCGCGCCTTTGCCGCGCAGCAGGGGGCCAATCCGCTGACGGTCGCCAAGGCCTATCAAAGCTTTCAGGATGATGGGCTGGTCGTGGTCAAGCGTGGCGTCGGCATGTTCGTCGCCGATGGCGCAACCCGCCGCCTGCGCGTGGCGGAGCGGGCCTATTTTCTGGAAACCGTCTGGCCCCCGGTCGCGGCGCAGATCCGGCGGCTGGGCCTGCGGGTCGAGGAACTGGACGCGCAGAAGGCGTAAGCGGGCCGCGCGCTTTTCCTGTCGTTCCGGGCCCATTCTCCAACGGAACAAGGGACACGCAACGCGACAACGCGACGCAAGGCGGAGGATTTTACAGCGCCGCCAGCGCGTCCACCGCCTCCTGCCGCCCCGCAAAATTGGTAGCCGCAGCCTGCCCCAGCGCCAGCTTCGCATCATCCTTGCGCCCGGCGGCGGCATAGGCCTGCCCCAGATGGAGTTGCAACACCGGGTGGCCGGGCGCCAGCGCCACCGCCTTTTCCAGCAGATCGACCGCCGCCGGCCCCTTGTCGCCGGTGCGCAGCAGCGTCCAGCCATAGATGTCGGCGGTCATCGGGTTGGCGGGCATCAGGCGATAGGCATGGGCGGCATAGGCCAGCGCGGACGGGCGATCCCCCATTTCCAGCGCGGCGCGGGCGAGGTCGGCCATCAGCACCGCGTCGCCATTCCCGGTCTGCGCCCGTACCGCCTGCAACAGGCGCAGCGCAGTGCGCCAGTCCTGCCGCTGCATGGCGACGGTGGCGGCAAGGCGCTGGGCTTCGGCGTCATTGGGATGCTGGATCAGGAAAAGCTGCACGACCTGCGCCGCGCGCACGGCATTGCCCGCCTGCCCCCATGCAGCGGCAAGACGCATGGCGGCGGCCCGGTCGAACCGGATATTGGCAGCAACCTCATAGGCGCGGGCGGCGTCGGCCGGGCGGCCCGCTGCGCCCAGCGCGTCACCGTGGATCAGCCAGGCGTCGGGCGCACCGGGATTGGCGCGGCTCAGCGATTGGGCGCGCGCCAGTGCTTCATCGGTGCGGCCAGTGCTCAGCAGCGCCCGGATATAGGGGATATTGTCGCGCGCGGTGGCGGTGCTGGCGGGCGGCAGCCCGCTGGCCAAAGCCGCGTCGCGGGGGCTGGCGAAGGAATCAGCAGCAGCACGCACCGGCCAGGCGGCGCGGGCCAGCATGTCGGCGGCCATCGCCCGGTCGCCCAATCCCTCCTGCGCACGGGCGGCCAGCGTCAGCACATAGGGATCGGCATCGCGCTGCGCGACGATCGGCGCCAGCATCGTGGCGGCGGCGGCATAATCGCCGGTCAGATATTGGGCGCGGGCCAGCAGGGTGCGGGCGGTGCGATTGTCGGGCTGCGCCGCCACCAGCGGGGCCAGCGCCTCGGTAGCAAGGACGGCGTTGCCCTCCTGCAAGTTCAGCACGCCGCGCAGCAGGCGAGTGGCCGGTTCATCGTCCAGCTGGCCCTGGGTCCGGTCCAGCAGCGAACGGGCCAGATCCGCCTTGCCCGCGCGCGCCGCCATCACCGCCTGCATCATCCAGGCGCGGGCATTGGCAGGGTCCAGCGCCAGGATGCGGCGCGTGAGGGCAAGCATCGCGCTGGCGGACCCGGCATCGGCCAGCGTCGCGGCATATTGCTCCATCGTCGGGATCGAATCGGGCCGAACCGCCAGCGCCCGGTCGAACCAGGGTAGCGACGCCGTCAGGCCATATTGGGCGCGGGTCAGCTCCCCGCGCAGCGTCAATGCCCGCGCATCGGCAGGGTTCAGCGCCACCGCCCGATCAGCCGCCGCAATCGCCCCCGCCTGATCGCCGGTCGCCAGCCGGAAGCGGCCAAGCTCGACCCAGTTTTCCGCATCATCAGGCGCGATCGCCAGCGCGTTGACCAGCGCTTTTTGCGCCCCCGCCATGTCCCCCTGCGCCATGGCGGCCCGCGCGATGACACGCGCAGCCATGTCCAGGTCGCTGTCGGGCACATCGGTGGCGCGCGCTTCCTTCAGCGCAGCGGCGGCATCGCCCTGCAACAACAGCGCCTGCGCCATGACGGCGCGGGTCTGCGACGGCGGCGCACCCAATGCGCGCGCGCGGGCCGCTTCGACCTGCGCCCCTGCCCCGTCGCCCAGTTCCACCAGCGCGCGCGCCTGCGCCTCCCGCGCGACCACGGATCGCGGCGCGCCCTTGATCGCATTCATCAGTTCGATCCGCGCCGTGCGCGCGTCACCCCGGTCGAGCGCCGCCAGCCCGCGCGCCAGCGCGGCGCTGCCGTCCCGTTCATGCACGCGCCATTGCCACAGACCCGCCACGCCCAGCAGCAGGACGATGATCCCGGCGATCAGGAAGATGCGCGTCCGGCTCATGCCTGCATCTGATATTGTTTGAGCAGATCGTAGAGGGTCGGGCGGCTGATCCCCAATATCTTCGCCGCGCCCGATATATTGCCGTCGGTGCGGGCGATGGCGCGGCGGATGGCGCGACGGTCGGCCATTTCGCGCGCGGCCTTCAGGTTCACGACCTCACCCCCGGCGGCGCGTTCCTCGTCCAGGTCCAGGTCGGCCGCCGTCACCAGCTTGCCATCGGCCATGATGACGGCGCGCTTCATGCGATTTTCCAGTTCACGCACATTGCCCGGCCAGGGCCAGGCGTCGAGCGCAGCCAGCGCGTCCGGGGCCAGCCCCTTGACCTGCGGGTTCATCTCTCGCGCGAAGCGCGCCAGGAAGTGGCGGGCCAGCAGCGCCGGATCGCCGGGCCGGTCCTTCAGCGCGGGTATGCGGATGACGATTTCGGCCAGGCGATAATAGAGATCCTCGCGAAAGCTGCCCGCCGCGATCATCTCCTCCAGATTCTGGTGGGTGGCGCAAACGATGCGGGTATCGACCGCTATCGGGTTGCGACCGCCGACCCGTTCGATCGACCGCTCTTGCAGGAAGCGCAGCAATTTGACCTGGAGCGCCAGTGGAATGTCGCCCACTTCGTCGAGGAACAATGTGCCGCCCTGCGCCTGTTCGATCTTGCCGGGCGTCGTCTTGACCGCGCCGGTGAACGCGCCCTTTTCATGGCCGAACAGTTCCGATTCCAGAAGCGTCTCCGGGATCGCCGCGCAATTGATCGCAACGAACGCCCCGTTCCGGCGTGGGCTGGCATCATGCAGCCCCTGCGCCAGCAACTCCTTGCCAGTGCCGCTCGCCCCCAGCAGCAGGACGGAAACCTGCGCGCTCGCAACCCGCTCGATCGTGCGGGCCACCTTCATCATTTCGGGCGCAGCGCTGATCAGGCGGCCCAGCACCCGCCCATCATCCGGCGCGGTGTCGGCCAGCCGGGCATTTTCCCGCTCCAGCGCATGAACATGAAAGGCGCGGCGGACGATCATGCCCAGTTCGTCAATATCGACCGGCTTCTGGTAAAAATCATAGGCGCCGCCCGCAATCGCATCGAGCGCGCTTTCCCGCGCGCCATGGCCGGACGCGACGATCACCTTGGTATCGGGCTTGATCCGCAATATCTCCGCCAGCGTCGCAAAACCCTCGCTGGTGCCGTCCGGGTCCGGCGGCAGGCCAAGGTCCAGCGTCACGACATCGGGCGTTTCCGCGCGCAACATCTCGATCGCTTCGTCCCGGTCGCCCGCTATGAACAGCCGATAATCCTCATAGGCCCAGCGCAACTGGCGCTGGAGACCGGGATCATCCTCGACGATCAGCAATTTGGGGCGGGTGTCGCTCATCAGGCGGCTCTCTCTTGTCTGTCGTTCCGGGGGGCGAGCGGCAGGCGCAGGGTGAACCGGCTGCCGACGCCCATCTTGCTTTCAACGTCGATCCGCCCGCCCATGGCCTGCGCCAGCGCGCGCGCCTCGAACGCGCCAATGCCAAAGCCGCCCGCCTTGCTGGAGGAAAAGGGCTTGAACAGATCGCGGCGGATATATTCCGCGCTCATGCCCCGGCCATGGTCGATAATCTCCACCAGCACGTCGCTGGCATCGGCGGACAGGCGCAGATCGACCGGGCTGTCGGGCGCGCTGGCGTCGATGGCGTTCTGAAGCAGATGGGTGAGTATCTGTTCGACCCGCGCCGGATCGGCCAATGCCAGCGGCGCGGTGCCAACGACATTGACCGGATGCTGGCGCGCGCGGGTGCGGGCGACCTGATCGGCCATGTCGCGCAGGGACAGCGGACGAGGCTCCTCCGCCTTGCCCTTGTTATGCTGCGACAGGCGGGCGAGCATATCGTTCATCTTGCCGACCGATTCCTGCAAGGTCAGGATCATGTCGGCGCGGAAATCCGGATTGTCGGCATGGCGCTGCGCATTGCGGGCGAGCAGCGAAAGCTGGCTCACCAGATTTTTGACGTCATGGATGATGAAGGCGAACCGGCGGTTGAACTCCTCGAACCGCTGCGCATCGTCCAGCGCCTGCTGCCCCTGCGCCTCGCTGATATAGGTTGCGGCCTGCCGCCCGGCAGCGCGCAGCATGTCGAAATCCTCCCAGTCGAGCCGCCGGTCGATCGGCGGGCGGGCCAGCAGGATGGCGGCGATCAGGCGGCCATAATGGACCAGCGGCACCAGCGCCCAGGCGCGCCGGTCCTGCGTCAGCCAGTCGGGGAATATCAGCGCGCCATCGCTGGCGCGGGGCTTGCCAAGATCGATGATCCAGCCGCTCCTTTCCCATGCCGCCACCATGTCAGGCGTCAGCGCAGCGCCATCGGGCAGGCCGCCGTCCCAGTTCCAGTGCGCCTCGAACGTCAGCGCATCCTGTTCGTCGCGCAGCATCAGCATGGCGGCGGGCGAATCGGTGATGTCGGCCACGGCCTTGGCCACGCGCTCGCCCAGTGGCGCGGCATCGTCGCCGGGGCGGCCGATCGTCTCGCCAAAACGCATCCATTCGGTGCGATAGTCATAGCGATGCTGGAAGAAATGCTTGGCGACCTGCACCTTCCACAGCGCGCGCATCTGGGGCGATGGCAACAGCACCAGCGCGGTGACGGCGGTGAAGAATACGGCGCCGATTTCCACCACGCGGGCATAGGGGCCAGCGATCAGTTCGATCAGGATCGCCGCTGCCGTCAGGACGATGACGTAGAGGGCGATGGCGAAGAGCGAGAGCGACTGAAAGGTCAGCGTTCGCGAAAGTTGCAGGCGGCCCGCCATATCCTTGTGCATGCCCACCGCGATCACGGGGGCCAGCAGCGCCATCAACACGCCCCGCAGGGCGTAAAGTTCGCTGACCCTGGCCGGCGCGAAATAGCAGAGCACATAGAGATTGAGGTCATAAGTCCACATCGCCGCCAGCGCGCCGAGCAGCAGCGCCACCCCGACCCGCTCACGCGAGGGCCAGTTGGTGTAGAGATGATGGACCAGCAGCAGGCTGCCGATCGCGGTCATCATCCGCAGCACCAGCGACACGTTGACCAGCGCGCGATGCATCTCGCTGTCGGGCGACAATTGCCGCCAGATCAGATCGGTCGATGTCTGGAGCAGCAGCAGCCCGGCAACAGCGGCGTAAAGCGCGCTGATCGCCAGAATCGGTCCCGCCCGGCCCACCGGCCCGCGCCGCAGCATGACGAACATCGCCAGCAGCCAGGCGGCATTGCGGATGCTTTCGCCGATGCCGCTCAGCGGTTTGGAAACACCGCCAAAAGATATGTAGAGCGCCCAGCAGCTGGTAAGCAGCAGCGCGACCGCCAACATGCGCGGTTCAACGGCCTCTTCCCGCCGCCGCAGGATGAAGATGCCCAGCGCCGCAAACAGCACGGCCGCCAGCGCATGGCCCCAATCGCCGACAAATTGAAGCAGCGTGCCCATATCGAGCGCCTCAGCGCGCGCCGTCGGGCCAAAGGACAACCCGCAGCGTCTGGATCAGGATCAGCAGGTCCAGGAAAGGTGTGTAATTTTTGGCGTAGTAAAGATCATATTCCAGCTTGTGCCGGGCATCCTCGATCGACGCGCCATAGGGATAGTTGATCTGCGCCCAGCCCGTGATGCCGGGCTTCACCATATGGCGCTCGGCATAATAGCGCAGATGCTGTTCCAGATCCTCGACGAACTGGCGGCGTTCGGGGCGCGGGCCGACGAAGCTCATTTCGCCCTTCAGCACGGTCCAGGTCTGGGGCAGTTCGTCGATCCGCAATTTGCGCAGCCAATAGCCAAGCCGGGTGATGCGCGGATCGTCCTTTTCCGCCCAGACCGCCTGTCCATCGACTTCCGCATCGGTCCGCATGGTGCGCAGCTTCACGATCCAGAATTCCTGGCCGAACAGGCCGACACGCTGTTGCCGGTAGAAAGCCGGCCCCTTGCTGTCCAACTTCACCAATATCGCCGCGATCAGGATGACCGGGCCGGTCAGCGCCAGCAGCAGCGCACTGGCCAGAATATCGAACAATCGCTTGGCGAAGCTGGATATGCGGCGACCGGCGGAAAAGCCGTCCGAAAAGATCAGCCAGCTGGGATTGACGCTGGCGAGGTCAACGCGCCCCGTCTCCCGCTCCAGAAAGGTCGACAGATCGTTGACATGGACGCCGGTGGTCTTGATCCGCAAAAGGTCCGCCATCGGAATGGCGTTGCGCCGTTCCTCCAGCGCCAGCACCACTTCGCTGGCGTTCAGGCGGACGACGAAATCGGACAGGTTATAGATGGCGCTGCGGTTGATCGCTTCCTGCACCACCTGCGGCCCGTCATTCATGGCGATATAGCCCACGACGAGATAGCCAGCGCCCTTCTTCTTTTCCAGTTCGCGGATGCGATCGGCGCGATTGCCAGCGCCCAGCACGACCAGCCGCCGCTTGAACGCTTCGCCGCCCAGCATCGAGCCGAGCACCAGCCGGACCGCCAGCAGCAGACCCATCGCCAGCCCCATGGCGTAGAGCGAATTGGAGCGCCACAGCGTCATGCCGGGCAGCAGGAAATAGAGGACGGAGAGGAAAATGACGCCCAGCGACACCGCGACCAGCAAGCGCGCAAAGGCGAATCGGATGGATTGCAGTGCTTCGGTGCCATAGACGCCGACCGCGATCATGCCGGTCTGGATCGCGACGGCGAAGCTGAGCAATGGGCCCATGCGGGTCATCACATGATCGATATCCATGCCGATCTGGCGCGCGCGCAGTATCCAGCCGCCCTCCGCCGCGCACAGCAGCAGCACGAAATCGAGCAGCCCCAGCAGCAGCACGGCATGCGGCACATAATGTTTGAACAGCCTGATCATCGTCGCACTATCGGTCCCGGTGGTGTCGGACTTGGCCTTACAATGACTGTAAGAAAATCCGACAGGGCCATACCCTGCCCGAAAATGGCAAAGAAATCCTGAATCTGTGCGCCGATCGCGGTCAACCCATGTTGAGCCATGGGGATTATCGGCTCTTAAAAGTCTCGCCTTCGCCCCGATCGGCTCCGTCGCAGAATTATGGGCGACCCCCGACTGTGAAGGGACCGGCTTTGTGTGATGGGATGGGGATGGCGCACGCGATGATTGCGCGCTCCACACGCTTTACAGCTTCAGCGCATCGCGCCGCTATTGATCCGCCGCTTTCGATCCGTTGCCGTCGCGTAATTTGTCCGCTGCATTCTTGGCCGCGTCACCGACCAGCTTGGCCGCATCATCGACCGATTGCGCGGCGCTCGTCACGGCTTCGGCCTGGCGATTATCGCGACGATCGTTGGTCAGATAGAAAAAACCGATGGCCAAAATCAGCGCGAGCGCAACCAGCGCAAACACGACCCCGCTGCCACGCGATGGCTCGGTGGTGGTGAAATGAGTCGGCGGATCGTCCCGTTCTAAGGGGGTATCGCCCATAGTGCGTCTCCTTATGCGAGCTACAACGGGCAAGGTCGGGCGATCGTTCCGGTCAGTCCTCCAGCGGGCCATGATCGCGGCCCCGGCTGAGCCGATCAACATCATCCATGATTTCGTCCAGCACCGCCGTTTCGGTCGTTTCCTGGCTGCGGCGCGATGGCAGTTCCCCGCTTTCGAGGATCTGCTCCAGCGCGGCGCGACCGCGGGCCACGCGGCTCTTGATCGTACCGACGGCGACGCCGCAAATTTCGGCGGCTTCCTCATAGGCGAAACCGCCAGCGCCCACCAGGATCAGCGCCTCGCGCTGCGGCTGGGGTAGCTGTAGCAGCGCGCGCTGCATGTCGCTCAGTTCGACATGCTTATCCTGCGACGCAGGTGCCGCAAGGATGCGATCGGCGGTCAGGTCGTCCCAGTCGCCACGAAAGCGCGAACGGCGCATTTGCGACAGATAATGATTGCGCAGGATGATGAAGGTCCAGGCGCGCATGTTGGTGCCAGCCTGAAAGCGCTGCCGCGCCGCCCAGGCCTTCAACAGGGTTTCCTGCACCAGATCGTCCGCCGTATCGCGGTTGCCCGACAGCGACCGGCCAAAAGCGCGCAGATGCGGAATGACCGCGGCAAGCTCACGCTTGAAGTCGGCGTCCGACAGTGGCGCCCGGTCTTCGGCCGACACAATCTCTGCGCCGATAGCGTCGTGGCTGTCGCCAACATGATCAGTCATGGGTACGCCCCCCTTGCTGGTTGCCGTCCTCATCCCATGAACCGACATCGTCAAAGCCATAAATGCGCCCGCATCCTAAATCATGTGCCGTCAAAAAGCAGTTTCCGCAATCCGCGCCGTCAGCGCCAGAGAACGAAGAGCATCACGATGACGGCGAGTGCCAGCGAAATACCCAGCACATACCGCACGACATGCTCCGTCGACCCGCTGCGCGCGTCTTCGGTCGCGATATGCTTTTCAGGTTCAACCATTGCCCGTCTCCCGATCGTTACGCCTCATTAACGCCAGCGATGATCGGGAGTTCCAACATTGCGTCATAAAGGCGGCGCCGTTCAGGCCGGCGCGGTCGCCTCGTCAAAGAATAAAGCCTGCGAAATCGCTGCCTTGACGGTCGATCGCTGGAACGGCTTGGTGATCAGGAAGGTCGGTTCGGGCCGTTCGCCCGTCAGCAGCCGTTCCGGGAAAGCGGTGATGAAGATGACCGGCACGGAGAATTCGGCAAGAATGTCCTTCACCGCGTCGATGCCGCTGCTGTCGTCGGCCAGCTGAATGTCCGCCAGCACCAGCCCCGGACGATCGGCCAGCGCTTCACGCACCGCATCCTCCGCCGTTACGGCGATGGCGGTGACGTCATGCCCCAGATCGCGGACGATGGTTTCGATGTCCATCGCGATGATCGGCTCATCCTCGATGATCAGCACCTTGGCGCGTGTCTGCGCCTCGATCTCGCCCAGCGCTTCTTCGACCAGCGCTTCCACATCGGCGCTGCTCATGTCGATCAGATAGGCTACATCGTCGATGGTGAAGCCTTCCAGCGCAGTCAGCAGCAAAGCCTGACGCGGCAGCGGGGTCAGGCGGGCAAGGCGCGCCTGCGCAATCGCTTCGCGGCTGCCGCCGACCGACATCGGAATATCTTCCAGATGAGAAGAGGACCAGATGGCGTGGAAGGTACGATACAGGCCCAGACGAGGATCGACGTCGGACGGAAATTCTTCCGGCGCGGCGACGATCGCTTCCAGCGTCGCGCGGACATAGGTGTCGCCATGCGCCTGGCTGCCAGTCAACGCACGAGCGTAGCGCCGCAGGAACGGAAGATGGGGGTGCAATTGCTGTCCAAGCGACATCGTCAAATCTTCTCCCTGCCCAAAATGGGCGTAAAATCCCGAAGCATCGGTGCCTGCCTATGGCGGCATGGGAAAGGATGGAATGTCACTGCCGTCATGGCAACCCCCTGCCCCCAAACATAGCCAAAAGCGCGGCCGTAGAAAAAATGCTTCACTCGCCGGAACCATCAACGGGCAGATTTGTTTCGCAGCCATATGGATTTTTCGATTTTATCGTGAATTTTGTATCAATCGCGTAGAACGGCGAATTGACGTTCTATAAGAATCCCGCAAATACGGGCAGACTGGCGTGTCGGATATTGCTTCAGAGGGGCTCATTTTGGTTTCTTCATCGACGGAACGTAAGGCGGCGGGAGGGGGCAAGCCAGATGGCGTGACCAGCCCGGACAGCGGCCAACCTGCCGCTTCGTCACGCCGCAAGCGTGCCCCCAAGGAAGATGGCCATGTGTCCCAGGCGCTCCGCACCGTGTATCAGCGCGCCGTGGATGAAGATATTCCCTCCGAAATGCTCGATCTGCTGAGCAAGCTGGACTGATACAGCCATGAACGGGGGCAGCCTTCCTCCGGCCGCCCGCACCGGAGCCGCCCGATTGCCGGGCGTGCCGTTTGCCGGTCTGCTCCGGTCAACGGGCGTCAAGATGTTCCTCATCCTGACGCTGGCCCTTTTGCCGCTGGGGCTGATCGCGCTGATCGCCTCGCTTCAGGCGATCCGCACCGCCGATCTTGAAAAGGACGCCCTGCTCCGCGTCGCCGTGACGCAGAGCGCGCGCAAGCTGACGGCGGATCTGCTATCGGACCGGACGGCACTGGAACTGACCGTCAACACCCTGGCCAACGACGGTGGCGACCAGAGTATCTGCCAGCGGCTGGAGCTTTTCCTGACCTCGCATGACCGCGATGGCGGGCTGTTTTACATCTACGACCGGCGCGGCAGGCGCCTGTGCGGATCAGCCGCGCCGGAACCGGCTGGCATCGTCTTTGGCGCCCGCTTCAAGGGCAGGGCTGCGCAACTCCTGCCCGCATCGAACGTGCTGGTAAGCCGGGTCCGCAGCCGCAATGGCAAGCTGGTCGGCCTTGCCTATTATTCGCAGGCGCATCTCGAAAGCGTCGCCGATCCTGCAACCGCCTTGCAGAACCGGCAGCTCACCCTGCGGCAGGGCGACGCGCGCATGGTCATCAGCCGTCCCGGCGGTGCGCAGATCGCTGGCCGCGCCAGCAGCCTGTCGGCGCGGCTCGACCCGCCCGACATGGTGCTGACCATGACGGTGCGCGATCCGCCGGCGACCCTGGCGCGGATGCTCTCGCTTTTCCTGCCGCTCGTCATGTGGTTTGCGGCGGCGGCGGTCGGCTGGTTCGTCGTCAATCGCCTGTTGATCCGCCCGCTGGTGCTGCTGCGCCGTTCGGTTGCGGCCTATCATCCGGGCGAAGTGCTGGAGCCGCTGCAAAAGGTGCGCACCCCGGCGCAGGAAATTGTCGCGCTGGGCGAAACCTTCCGCGAAATCAGCGAAGATGTCGCCACCCATGAAGCGGAAATGGCGCAGGGGCTGGAAACGCAGCGCAAGCTGACCCGTGAAGTGCATCATCGGGTGAAGAACAACCTTCAGATCATCGCCAGCCTGATCAACCTGCACGCCCGATCGGCCCATGATCCCGAAGCGGTGGAAGCCTATGCCTCGATCCAGCGGCGGGTCGATGCGCTTTCGGTCGTCCACCGCAATCATTTCGCCGAGCTGGAGGATAATCGCGGCGTGGGCGTGCGCCCGCTGATCAGCGAATTGTCCGCCAGCCTGCGCGGCACAGCGCCCGCGCAGGCGCGCCGCTTCGGCATTCAGATCGACGCGGACGACCTGCATATCAGTCAGGATGTTGCCGTGCCGATCGCCTTCCTGCTGACCGAACTGGTCGAACTGGCGATGATGCTGGACCCCCAAGGCACGATGCGGATCGCGGTACGGGCGGTGGCGGATCGCGATGATCGTGCGCTGCTGAGCGTCCGGTCGCACGGGCTGCGCGGATCGGACGCGATGACGGTCCATCTGGCCGAACGCTATGGCCGGGTGCTGACCGGCCTGTCGCGCCAACTCCGCGCGCCGCTGGACCATGACGCCGAAGAGGGCGGCTACAAGATCGAGATCAGCGTCATTCCGTGAAGTTTGAATGCCTCACCTTGCCCCGTTTGGGACTTTCACGCCAAAATCATCACGCTCAGGCGCGTTGGTAATCGCGGCGGAAATCGGCGGCGAAGGCAGCGAACTGCCCGGCCGCGATCGCGTCGCGGATTGCCTGCATCAGCGATTGGTAGAAATGGATGTTATGCTGCGTCATCAGCATCGCGCCCAGCATTTCTCCGGCCTTCACCAGATGATGGAGATAGGCGCGGCTCCAGGTCGTGCAGACCGGGCAGGTGCAGCGCGGATCGAGCGGCCCTGTATCTTCGGCAAAGCGCGCATTGCGGATGTTGAGCGGTCCCGCCCAGGTAAAGGCCTGTCCGTTGCGGCCCGACCGGGTCGGCAACACGCAATCGAACATGTCGATGCCGCGCTCCACCGCCCCGACAATATCGTCTGGCTTGCCCACGCCCATCAGATAGCGCGGCTTTTCCTGCGGCAGCATGTCCGGCGCGAAATCCAGCGTGGCGAACATCGCCTGCTGCCCTTCCCCCACCGCCAGGCCGCCCACGGCATAGCCGTCAAAGCCGATGTCGATCAGTTGCTGGGCCGATTGCCGCCTTAGCCCTTCGTCCAGCGATCCCTGCTGGATGCCGAACAGGGCCGCACGTTCCGCATGATCGCCGCCAGCATCAAAGCCGTCGCGCGAACGTTTCGCCCAGCGCATCGATCGTTCCATCGAGCGTGCCGCCTCGTCATGGGTGCAGCCATTTTTCGTGCATTCGTCGAACGCCATCACGATGTCGCTGTCCAGCAACCGCTGGATTTCCATCGACCGTTCCGGGGTCAGCATATGCTTGGACCCGTCGATATGGCTGGAAAAGGCGACGCCCTGCTCGCTCATCTTGGTCAGTGCGGACAGGCTCATGACCTGATAGCCGCCGCTGTCGGTCAGGATCGGCCGGTCCCAGCCCATGAAACCGTGCAGGCCGCCCAGCCGCGCCATACGCTCTGCGCCAGGACGCAGCATCAGATGATAGGTGTTGCCCAATATGATGTCCGCCCCGGTCGCGCGCACTTCGGCCGGGCGCATCGCCTTGACCGTGGCGGCAGTGCCCACCGGCATGAAGGCGGGCGTACGGATCTCGCCGCGCCGCATCTGGATCGCGCCAGTGCGCGCCTTGCCGTCAGTAGCGGCGATGGAAAAGGAAAAACGGGGCTGGGTCACGCGCGCCGTTTATGAGCGAACGGGCGCTGGCACAAGGGTTCAGCCCGCCTTGCGCACACCTTCAAACAGCATCAGCGCATCGACGTTGAAGCCTTCGACCCGGCGATAGGGACCGATGAAGCGCAGGCAGTCCGCCGACAGGCGCAACGGCCATGCCGCACCCGTCGCATCGTGGAGGGCCAGCGTGACAAATTTGGAGTCCTGATCGCGGTCGTTCATTCGACCGTTGCTAATTAATAAAGGTTAACAAAGGCCTGAGCGACGATCAACAGAGGCCATGGCAGGTCGATTTGTTGCATTTCCACCACAGCGAGTCGCATTCGGGCCGATTTGTGACGACGCGTTTGCAACAGTGCTGAGCAAAAATAGTTAACGCTCTGTTCATTGATGGAGGGTTCATTGCATCCTCCCTGCGAGCCTGTTCTGTTCAGTCGTAATAGAAAAACGGGGACGCACATGATTGATTCAGGACGGTTTAATCCGGCAAGGGACGTGGTCGAGACCGCGAGTGAGGAGCATTTTGCGCCTGACACCGATCAACCCGCCTTTTCCGTAGCGGAAATTGCGGTTCCAACCAGCCGCTCCACCCTGTTCGATCTGGGCCAGATCGACGTGCGCTGGGACGAGGAGCTGGCAACATTGTGGGCCTTCATGACTCCGCATGAACGACCCAATTCCAATCTTGGCCTGATTCGCGACACGATGGCGTGGCAGCGCGAAAGCAAGCGCGTCTATGGCGGTGCCGACGGCAGCGGCCGCGACGGTCCGCTCAAATTCATGGTATTGGGGTCACGCTTTCCCGGCGTATTCAACCTGGGCGGCGATCTGGAGATGTTCGCCGAGTGCATCCAGCGCCGCGACCGCGCCACCCTGCTCAGCTATGGCGTCGCCTGTTGCGAGATCGTCGATCGCATCTGGCACTGCAACGACATGAGCATCATCAATATCGGTCTGGCGCAGGGCGACGCGCTGGGTGGCGGGCTGGAGGCGCTGATGTGCTTCGACGTCATCATTGCCGAGCGTCAGGCCAAGTTCGGCCTGCCCGAAGTGCTGTTCGGCCTGTTCCCCGGCATGGGCGCCTATTCGATATTGTCGCGGCGCGTCGGCCCGGTGCTGGCGCGCGAGATGATTGCCGAGGGGCGCATCTACAGCGCGGACGAGATGTGCGAGATGGGCATCGTCGCCAAGGTCGTCGAAACGGGCGAGGGTGAAGCGGCGACCGCGCAATGGATTCGCGACCATCGCGCCCATCATGCCGGTTATGTGGGCATCAACCGGGCGGGTCGGCGGGTCAATCCGCTGACATTGGCCGAACTGACCGATATTGTCGAAACATGGACCGACACGGCGCTATCCCTGTCCGACCGCGACCTGCGGATGATGCGTCGGCTGGCGTCGGCGCAAACCAAGCTGCGCTGAAGCAGCCCTGCGGCGGCGGGTCAGGCCTGCCGCTGCGGCCGCTTGCGGATGACGGGGTCGGGGCGCTCCGCCCCTTCCAGCGGGCCGGCGGCAATCATTTCCGCAACTCGCTCGCTCGTCACCGGGCGACTGAACAAATAACCCTGCACGTTGGTAAAGCCAGCCTCGCGCGCATGGAGTAGCTGATCGGGCGTTTCGATCCCCTCGGCCACCGTGTCCATCGCCAGATCCCGCGCCAGATTGCCGATCGCGCGCACGATCGCCCGATCCTCCGCATTGGAACTGACCCCGGCCATGAAGCTCTGGTCCACCTTGAGCGTGTCGAAACGGTAGGAGCGCAAATAGGAAAGCGAACTATAGCCGGTGCCGAAATCGTCGAGCGCCAGCCGCAGGCCGATGCGCTGCAATTCGCGCAGGATCGTGTTGGTCTGGCCGCTGTCGTCCAGGAAGATCGATTCGGTGACTTCCAGTTCCAGCCGCCGGGCCGGTAGCCCCGTCTCCAGCAGCGCCGCAATGACATTGCCGGGCAGCTCGTGCGACTTGAGCGAGGCGGGCGAGATGTTGATGGCGATACGTACCTCGCCCGGCCAGGAGGCCGCAGCGATACAGGCTTCGCGCAGCACCCAGCCGGTCATCGCCTCGATCATGCCCATGCTTTCGGCGATCGGGATGAATTCGCCGGGCGAAATCGGTCCCAGCACCGGATGATCCCAACGCAGCAGCGCCTCACAAGCGTCGATATGGCCGCTTTCCAGATCGACGATCGGCTGGAAGAGCAATTTGAGTTCGTTGGTCTCCAGCGCGCGGCGCAGCCCGGTTTCAACCTCATGGACACGGTTGAAGCGTTCCTTGAGCGACCAGTTGAAGCTGGATGCGCGGTTGCGCCCTTCCCGCTTGGCTTCATAGAGCGCGAGGTCTGCATGCTGCATCAACTCGTCCATGTCGCGCCCATCCTGCGGCGCGACCGCAATGCCGATGGAGGCGGTCACCTGGAGATGATTGTCCGACAGGTCGAAGCCATGGCCGAAATAAGTGATGATTTCCTGCGCGATCGCCGCTGCGGTCACCCTGTCCGTATCGGGGCAGATGATGACAAATTCGTCGCCGCCAAAGCGCGCGATCCGGCCCCGGCCCTGCACGACTTCGTCGAGCCGCTCCGCCACGGCGCGCAGCAACTGGTCGCCGACCATATGGCCCAGCGAATCGTTGATTTCCTTGAAGCGGTCGACATCCATCCACAGGATCGCCACGGCGTCATTGCGCTTCTGGCTGGTTTCGAAGATGTCGCGCAGCCGCATCTGCATCGCCATGCGGTTTTCAAGGCCGGTCAGGCTGTCGAAGCGCGCGAGTCGTTCGAATTTTTCCGCGAGCAGCGATTTGTCGCGCTTGCCGATCAGCGCCTGGACGACGATTCGGTGCGTGGTCGAACTGATTTCGGCAAGACCCAGTACCATGGCGACCATGGCGATCGACAGGACACGATAGCCGGTCGATCCTTCCATCCACAGTCCGGTCGCGGTTGGCAACAGGGCCAGGCACACCTGCCCGATGGCGATCTGGACGCGGCCTGCATTGCGGCCGGAGATACCGCCGGCATAGCCCGTCGCCATCGACACGCTGAGCATGTGGATGACCGGATTGCCCGATCCGATCAGGGTGACAAAGCCCATCAGCCCCAGCAACCCGGCATAGGCCCAGGCGCCCAGCTCATAGGCCAATTCCCAGTTGCGCGACGCTACGGCAGTGCCGCGAACCAGCTGGCGATGAAAGAAAATGGCGGAAACGACGCGAAGTGCGGCAACGACGCACACGGCGATGACGACCGCGTGGATCGCGGCAAAATCGCTCAGGCTGCTGATGGCGATCCCCACGGCGGTGCCGGTGGCCGCGCCGATGGTCAGGGATGCAGGAGACGCATAGAGGGATTCGACCAGGCTCTGCCGCACGTCGGCTTCCTGGCCCGTCCGCTGCGCCATGCGCTTTTCCAGCAATGTCCTCAAAGCGCGCAAATTGGCGGGTCTCCGGTTCCCTGACCCGGTGTCGCATTTTCCCTTTATTTTTTGGTTAATGCCGCAGCAGCAGAGACAGAAAGGGAGAAGCGCGGCTTGAACGGGCCAGTCGGGCTGATATGCCACCCGCATCTTAGCCCATAGCCTGGAGCCTGCCCGATGCACCTGCTTGATCGACCCGTCTGGCACGCGCTTCGCAGCGGTTGGGCGGCGCTGGCGCAGGGCGATGGAGACGCGCTGCGGATCGATCCCGCCTATGGCCCCTTTGCGGCGAGCGCGGATGACGATGCGGACAGGCTGACCGCACTGGCGGCGCTGGCGACCGGCAAGAGCGAGATGTGGCTGGTCGGGCAGGATGTCGCGGTCGCGCCGCCGGGCATGACCATCGCGCGGACCGCGACGCTGGCACAGATGGTCGCCAAGGAGGTCATCCCTGCCCCCGCCCCGCCGCTTGAATGGAAGGTGCTGGACGAAGGCGATGCGGCGGATATGCGCGCGCTGTCACTGTTGACACGGCCCGGCCCATTCGGCCCGCTGACCCACAGGCTGGGCCGCTTCGTGGGGGTACGCGACCATGGGCAACTGGTCGCCATGGCGGGCGAGCGCATGCGCCTGCCCGGCTTTACGGAGGTCAGCGGCGTCTGCACCCACCCCGATTTTCGCGGACGGGGCCTGGCGGGCGCATTGATGCGGATCGTCATGCAGGCAATGCTGGACCGGGGCGAGACGCCCTTCCTGCACGCCTATGCCGCCCATGACCGGACGATCGCGCTCTATGAGACGCTGGGCTTTGCAGTGCGCGCGCAACTGCCGATGACGGTGCTGGTGCGCTGACCGATAGAAAAGGCCGGTGGATCGCTCCACCGGCCTCTTCCTTGTCATAGCGAAAGCGTTGGACTTAGAAGTCCATGCCGCCCATGCCGCCCATGCCGCCGCCGGGCATGCCCATCGGCGCCTTGTCGTCGGCAGGCACTTCGGAGATCGCCGCTTCGGTGGTGATCAGCAGGCCAGCAACCGATGCCGCGTCCTGCAGGGCCGCACGAACGACCTTGGTCGGATCGATCACGCCGGCTTCCACCAGGTTTTCATAGACGTCCGTCGAAGCGTTGAAGCCACGGGTTTCGTCATTTTCGCGCAGCAGGTTGCCGGCAACCACGGCACCGTCAACGCCCGCATTCTGGGCGATCTGGCGCAGCGGCGCTTCGATCGCCTTGCGGATGATGTCGATACCACGGGTCTGGTCGTCGTTCGCGCCCTTCATGCCAGCCAAAGTCTTGGTGGCATAGAGGAGAGCGGTGCCGCCACCGGGGACGATGCCTTCTTCAACGGCCGCACGGGTGGCGTGCAGGGCGTCGTCGACGCGGTCCTTGCGTTCCTTGACTTCGACTTCCGAAGCGCCGCCAACCTTGATGACGGCAACGCCGCCAGCCAGCTTGGCCAGGCGTTCCTGGAGCTTTTCACGGTCATAGTCCGAGGTGGTGTTCTCGATCTGCTGACGGATCTGGTCGGTGCGGCCCTTGATCGAGTCATGGTCGCCAGCGCCATCGACGATGACGGTGTTGTCCTTGTCGATGGTGACGCGCTTGGCCGTGCCGAGCATCGCCAGCGTGACGTTTTCCAGCTTGATGCCCAGGTCTTCCGAGATCACTTCGCCCTTGGTCAGGACAGCGATATCTTCCAGCATCGCCTTGCGACGATCGCCAAAGCCAGGGGCCTTGACCGCTGCGACCTTCAGGCCACCGCGCAGCTTGTTGACGACCAGGGTCGCCAGCGCTTCGCCTTCAATGTCCTCGGCGATGATCAGCAGGGGGCGACCCGACTGAACGACCGCTTCGAGGATCGGCAGGATCGACTGGAGGTTGCTGAGCTTCTTTTCGTGGATCAGAATGTACGGATCAGCCAGCTCTACAGCCATCTTTTCCGGGTTCGTCACGAAATAGGGCGACAGATAGCCACGGTCGAACTGCATGCCTTCGACGACGTCCAGCTCGAATTCGAGACCCTTGGCTTCTTCAACCGTGATCACGCCTTCCTTGCCGACGCGCTCCATGGCTTCGGCGATCTTTTCGCCAACCACGGTGTCACCATTGGCCGAGATGATGCCGACCTGGGCGATTTCCTTGGTCCCGGCGACGGGCTTGGAACGGGCCTTGAGGTCTTCGACAACCTTGATGACGGCCAGATCGATGCCGCGCTTCAGGTCCATCGGGTTCATGCCGGCGGCAACCGACTTCATGCCTTCGCGGACGATCGCCTGCGCCAGAACAGTCGCGGTGGTCGTGCCGTCACCGGCAATGTCGTTGGTCTTGGACGCGACTTCGCGGACCATCTGGGCGCCCATATTCTCGAACTTGTCCTTCAGTTCGATTTCCTTGGCGACGCTGACGCCGTCCTTGGTGATGCGGGGCGCGCCAAAGCTCTTGTCGATGACGACGTTGCGGCCCTTGGGGCCCAGGGTCACCTTGACCGCGTCGGCCAGGATGTCGACACCGCGCAGGATGCGCTCACGGGCGTCGCGGGAAAATTTTACGTCTTTTGCAGCCATGGGAAAAACCCTCTTTCTTGCAAATGGGAATAGTCAGGAAAAGGATCGGGTTAGGCGACAACGCCCAGAATGTCCGATTCCTTCATGATCAGCAGGTCTTCACCGTCGACCTTGACTTCGGTGCCCGACCACTTGCCGAACAGGACGCGATCGCCAGCCTTGACGTCGAGCGGGGTAACCTTGCCATCTTCGGCCTTCGAGCCGGTGCCGACGGACACGATCTCGCCTTCCTGCGGCTTTTCCTTGGCGGTGTCGGGGATGATGATGCCACCGGCGGTCTTAGCTTCCGCTTCGATACGGCGGACGAGAACACGGTCGTGCAATGGACGAAATGCCATGTTGATTGCCTTTCCCTTCTGTTTGGGATCGGTCCGGCGCGCGATCCGGGGATGAATCCCCCCGAAAACCGCACTCGCCTTATCCTGCTCCCGATAAACTGCGTCGCTGTTAGCACTCCTTGAAGGAGAGTGCTAGCGCGCCCTCATATGGTGCAACCAAAAGGCGGGTCAAGGATTAGTAGCGAAATTTTCGCGGTGATTTTTTCGGGCGACATGTCCCGTCTGTTGCGCATTCCGGCGAGATATGTCGCCAGCGCATTCTTTGATGGCGGTCGCATCGCTTTTCCGCGGTCCTCGTTGTCCTGTCATAACAGGAAAGGACAGAGGATGCATTTCGGCACAATCGTCGTCGCGGTCGACATCAACGATCCGGAAAATGCAAAGGCCGCCATTGCCAGGGCTGCCGCCATCGCCGGGCCGCAGGGGAAGCTGCACCTGCTCAACGTGCGCTACCACCTGCCGTCGCGCTATTCCGATCTGCTGGTTGGCGATTTCGATCAGCGGGAAGAAGATGAGGCCATGGCCGCGATGCGGCAATGGTCCATGCAGGCCGGACTGACCGAAGAGCAGGTCAGTTTTTCCACCCGGCGCGGCAGGGTGCGCGACGAAGTCATCAGTGAAGCGGAACGAGCCGGCGCGGATCTGATCATCATCGGATCGCATCAGCCATCCATGTCGTCGAAGCTGCTGGGATCGAACGCATCGGCCATCGTCCATCAGTCGCCGGTCAGCGTGCTGGTGGTGCGACATAGCGGCGGATAGAAAGGCGCAGCGGTTGCGGCACGGCGTTTGGCTTCCTACCTCCCGCGCGTAGAACAAGCTGGAGCCTGCGCGCATGACCGACACCTATACCCCGCCTGCCGTCTGGACGTGGGACAAGGCCAATGGCGGCCAGTTCGCCAATATCAACCGGCCCATTGCGGGCGCCACCCATGACAAGGATTTGCCGGTGGGGCAGCATCCCCTGCAACTCTATTCGCTGGCGACGCCCAACGGGCAGAAGGTCACGATCCTGCTGGAGGAATTGCTGGCGGCGGGGTTCAGCGCTGCCGAATATGATGCCTGGCTGATCAGGATCAGCGATGGCGACCAGTTTTCCAGCGGCTTTGTTGCGGTCAATCCCAACAGCAAGATCCCGGCGCTGATGGACCATAGCGTCTCCCCGCCGCAGCGCGTGTTCGAATCCGGCGCGATCCTGCTTTACCTCGCCGAAAAATTCGGTGCCTTCCTGCCGACCGATCCGGCCAAGCGCACGGCAGCGCTCAGCTGGCTGTTCTGGCAGATGGGCAGCGCGCCGCTGCTGGGTGGCGGCTTTGGCCATTTCTACGCCTATGCGCCGGAAAAATACGAATATCCGATCAACCGCTACGCGATGGAAGTGAAACGGCAACTCGATGTGCTGGACCGGCATCTGGCGGACAATGACTATATGGCGGGCGATGAATATAGCATCGCCGACATGGCCATCTGGCCATGGTATGGCGGCGTCGTGTTGGGCCGCGCCTATGATGCGGTCGAGTTTCTGGACGCGGGCAGCTATACCCACGTCCTGCGCTGGGCCAGGCAGATCGACGTCCGCCCGGCGGTGGCGCGCGGACGGATCGTCAACAAGACAAGCGGCCCGCTGAACGAGCAATTGCACGAGCGCCACGACGCGGGCGACTTTGCAACCAGGACGCAGGACAAGGTGGAGGGGGCGGCCTGACGCCCCCTCGCCTACCCCCGCATCAATAGCCGACGGTAAAGCGCTGGCGGCTGTGGCGCGGCGTTTCGATTTCATCGACCAGCGCGATGGCATAATCGGCAAAGGATATGCTGCTTTTGCCATCGGCGTCGCTCAGCAACTGGTCGGCGCCCAACCGGAAGCTGCCGGTGCGCGGGCCGACGAAGAAGAAGACCGAGGGCGACACATAGGTCCAGTCAATGTCGTCGACGCCGCGCAGATAGTCCAGGAACGCCTTGCCCCGGCTGGCTTCGGGCAGATATTCCTTGGGAAATTCCGGCGTGCTGATCAGCGGCACGCCCGGCGCCACCTCCAGACTGGCGGCGCCGCCCACGACCAGATAGCGCGGCACGCCCGACTGGCGCACGACGTCCACCAGCGAGGCTGGATCGGTATCGGAAAACATCACCGCGCTGACGACGACATCATGGCCGGTAATCGCAGCCACCAGCTCTTCGGGATGGTTGACGTCGCCCGCAACCGCAGTGATCGCGGCATGCTGCACCGCCTTTTCGGGATGACGGGCGATTGCCGTCACCTGATGCCCGCGCCGGGCGAGTTCCGCGCTGATTTCCTGCCCCGCACGACCCGTGCCGCCGATGATCGCTACTTTCATATCCATCTCCATAAGTGGTTACCAATGGAAACCAGATAGATAATTGGCTATCAGGGGTGCAAGAAGGCACTTTGCCTTCACCTGGTTACGTCGAGGATACCGCCCATGAGTGCCACGCCAACGCCGCGCATCGGCGACGCCTATAATCCCAACTGCCCGACGCGGCACATCCTCGACCGGATCGGCGACAAATGGGCGGTGCTGGTGTTGCTGAGCCTGAAGGATGGCCCCGTGCGCTTCAACCTGCTGCGTCGCCGGATCGGCGCGATTTCGCAAAAGATGCTGTCGCAGACGTTGAAGAGCCTGGAGCGCGACGGCCTGGTCAGCCGCGCCGCCTTTGCCACCGTGCCGGTGACGGTGGAATATCGGCTGACCCCGCTGGCAGGCGGGCTGATCGGCATATTGGACCAGATCACCGGCTGGGCCGAAGCCCATGTCGGCGACATCATGGCCGCCCGGCGCGCGCATGATGCAGGGGTGGAGGCGATGGCGGCTTAGGACCGCTCGGAACGAACGGCTGTCGGCTTCATCCCGCCGCCTTCACAATCTCCGCCCATTCCTCTTCGCTGATCACCTTGATCCCCAGCGCCGCGGCCTGCTTCAATTTGCTCCCCGCCCCCGGCCCGGCGACGACCAGATCGGTCTTGGCACTGACCGATCCCGCCGCCTTCGCGCCCAATCGTTCGGCCTGCGCCTTGGCCTCGTCGCGGCTCATCGTTTCCAGCTTGCCGGTGAATACCACGGTTTTGCCGGTGACGGCGCTGGCGGTGGTTTCCACGACATAGGGAGGCGGCTTGACTTCGGACAGAAGATCGTCCCAGGCCGCAACATTATGCGGTTCATGGAAGAAGTCGGCGAGCGCATGGCCCACCGCCGCGCCGACATTTTCCACTCCGATATGGTCGGCGATCGCCTTGTCGCGTTTGGCCGACGTGTCAAATGGCTGGTCGCGCAGAGTCATAATCTCTTCCGCCAAAGCGCGCACGGCCGGCAGCGTCGTATAGCGCTTCATCAGATCGCGCGCCGTCACCGCGCCGACATGGCGGATGCCAAGGCCGAACAGCAGCCGCGCAGCGTCCGGCGCACGCTTCGCCTCGATCGCGGCGAGCAGATTATCGACAGACTTTTCCTTCCACCCTTCCCGGCCGATCAGGTCGGGGCGGTGGCGCTTCAGGCGGAAAATATCAGCCGGTTCGGTAATCCAGCCAAGGTCCAGAAATTCCTGGATCGACTTCTCCCCCAGCCCCTCAATGTCGAGCGCGACCCGGCTGACGAAATGGCGCAGCCGCTCGAACCGTTGCGCCGGGCAGATCAGGCCACCAGTGCACCGATAATCGACCTCGCCCTCCTCGCGCACCGCCTCGCTGTGGCAGATCGGGCATTCGGGCTTGAACATATAGGGCGCGCCGGGGCGATCACGGTCGAGATTGTCGACCACCTGCGGGATGACGTCGCCCGCGCGCTGGACGATGACGCGATCGCCGGGCCGCACGCCCAGCCGGGCGATCTCGTCGGCATTATGCAGCGTGACGTTGGAGACGACGACGCCGCCGACCGTCACCGGGGTCAGACGACCCACCGGAGTCAGCTTGCCGGTGCGCCCGACCTGAATGTCGATCGCCTCCAGCGTCGTCTGCGCGCGTTCGGCGGGAAATTTATGCGCGATCGCCCAGCGCGGTGCCTTCGCAACGAAGCCCAGCCGTTGCTGCCAGTCGAGCCGGTCAACCTTATACACCACCCCGTCAATGTCGAAGGGCAGGTCGGCGCGCGCACGCTCGATGCTGCGATAATGGTCGAGCAGGGCTTCGAGCGTGTCGACGCATACCAGCCGGTCCGACACCGGCAGACCCCAGGCGGCAATCGCCTGCATCACGCCCAGTTGCGTGTCGGCGGGCAAGGCGCTGTGTGCGCCCCAGCCATGCGCCAGGAAGCGCAGCGGGCGGCTGGCGGTGACGGTCGCATCCTTCTGCCGCAGCGATCCGGCGGCGGCGTTGCGGGGGTTGGCGAACTGGCGCGCCTTGTCCGGATCGTCCGCTTGCTCCAGCAGCCGGGCGTTGAGCGCGGTGAAATCCGCCTTGGCCATATAGACCTCGCCCCGCACCTCGAACAGGTCGGGGATCGCGTCGCCCGTCAGCCGCTGGGGTATGTCGGCAATGGTGCGGACGTTCGCCGTGACATCCTCCCCCGTCGCGCCGTCGCCGCGCGTCGCGGCGAGCACCAGCTCGCCCTTCTCATAGCGCAGCGAACAGGACAGACCGTCAATCTTCGGCTCGGCGGTCAGTGCGACCGGCGCATCGTCGGGCAGCGCCAGGAAGCGACGCACACGGGCAAGAAATTCGGCAATGTCCTCATCGGCAAAGCCATTGTCGAGGCTCATCATGCGGACGGCGTGGGGGATTTTCTTGAGCGCGGAGGTGGGGGCCGCGCCCACCTGCGCATTGGGCGAATCGGCGCGGACGAGGTGCGGGAACTGGGCTTCCAGCGCGTTATTCTCGCGGATCAGCGCGTCATAGTCCGCGTCGCTGATTTCCGGCGCGTCCTGATCATGGTAGAGCCGGTTATGCCTGGCCACTTCGCGCGCCAGACGCATCAGACGGTTGGCAGCTTCGGCTTCGGAGAGAGTGGCGGGATCGGTCATAGGGGTGGACATAACCGCTGTTATGCTCCGGTGAAAGCGGGCGCGCGCTGTTTCAGATGCCCGCCACCGGCACCGTCTCGAACCGCTGTCCGAAACCGGCGATGATCGGGCGGGCCTTGGCGATGGCGGCCTGCACGGCGGGCAGTTTGAGCGAGGCCATGTGGTTGTCGCGATTGTCCCACACTTCGGTGATCCACAGCGCGTCGGGGTTGGCGGTATCGAGCGCAATCACATAGGACAGGCAGCCGGGCATCCCGGTCGTGCCTTCGCGCAGACAGGTCAGCAATGCGTCGCGCTTGCCGGGTTTGGCGATCATCTGGCCGATCAGGCCGTAGCGCGGCTGGGCCGATTGCGCGGTGGCGGGGATGGCGCTGGCGGCCATGGCGGCGGCGGTCAGGCCCAGCATGTCTCTGCGGTTATGGGTCGTCATGCTTTCCCCTGCCATGCCATTGTCCGTGTTCCCGCGCAGGCGGGAACCCAGTTCGGAGCTTGGGACTGGGTTCCCGCCTGCGCGGGAACACCGGCACTAAACCCGCTCCAGCAACCGTTCCGCCTGCGCGCGCGCTTCCGCAGTAATTTCCGCGCCCGACAGCATCCGCGCGATTTCCTCGCGCCGTTCCGCGTCGTCCAGCGCATGAACGCCCGTCCGCGTCACTGTCCCATCGCTGGACTTGGCGATCAACAGATGCCCCGCCCCGCGCGCCGCGACCTGCGGGCTGTGGGTGACGACCAGTATCTGGTTGCTGCGCGCGAGACGCGAGAGCCGTTCGCCAATGGCGGACGCCACCGCGCCGCCCACGCCCCGGTCGATTTCGTCGAAGATCAGCGTATCCGCCCCGCCCTGCTCCGCCAGTGCGACTTTCAGCGCCAGGATGAAGCGCGACAATTCGCCACCCGACGCGATTTTCGTCAGCGGGGCGAAAGGTGCGCCGGGGTTGGTCGAAATCTCGAATTCGACCCGGTCCATGCCCTGCCCGCTCCATTGCCCCTCATCCAGCGGGGCGACCACGGTGCGGAAACGGGCGGCGTCCAGCTTCAATGGCGCGAGTTCCGCCGCGACCGCCGCGTCCAGCTTGCCCGCGGCTTGTTGGCGCTCGTCCGACAGCCCCTGCGCAGCGGCGCGATAGGCCGCCGCCTTCTTGGCGACGTCCGCCTCCAGCGCGGCGATATGCTCCTCCCCACCCTCGATCGCGTTAAGGCGCGCGGCCATATCGGTGCACAGGTCGGCCAGATCATCGGGCTGCACCTGATGCTTGCGCGCCAGGCCGCGCAGGTCGAACAGCCGGGTTTCGATGTCGTCGAGCCGGGCGGGATCGAAGCTCAATGCTTCCGCGACCTCGGCGAGCCGGTCCTCCGCCTCGCCCGCTTCCACCACCGCGCGGTCCAGCGCTTCGAGGACAGCAGCCAGTCGCTCATCCTCCGCGGCGATCCGGTCCAGCCGCCGCGCGGCCTGCCGCAACTGGGCAAGGCCACCGTCGGAGCCGGTCAGGCAGTCGGCAATCGCCGACAGATCGTCGGTCAGGCGCGCGCCCTTCTGCATCGACGCGCGTTCTTCCGCCAGCGTCGCTTCCTCCCCCGGTTCGGGGCGAAAGCGGGTCAATTCATCGACGGCATGGGCCAGATAGTCACGGTCGCGCGCCGCTGTATCGACGGTCGCACGGGCTTCGGCCAATATGCTCGCCGCCTTGCGCCAGGCGCCATATGCCGCGCCGACCGCGCCTGCATCGCAGCGGCCATAGGCATCGAGCAGCGCGCGATGCCCCCGCGCGTTGAGCAGACCGCGATCGTCATGCTGGCCGTGAATTTCCACCAGACACCCGCCCAGTTCGCGCAACAGCGCCGCCGAGCAGGCTGAATCATTGACGAAGGCGCGGCTCCCGCCATCGGCCTTCACCGTCCGGCGGATCAGCAGCGGCTCGCCCGGCTCCATTTCGATACCATTGTCCGCCAGCAGCATCGCGGCGCGATGACCGGCGGGCGGTGGGTCGAAGGTCGCGGTGACGCTGGCCTGCGCCTCGCCAGTGCGGACCAGCCCGCTATCGGCGCGGGCGCCGAGCGCCAGTCCCAGCGAATCGAGCAGGATGGATTTGCCCGCCCCCGTTTCCCCGGTCAGGACGGACAGGCCAGCGCCAAAATCCAGGTCCAGCGCCTCGATCAGCACGACATTGCGGATGGACAAGGCGCTCAGCATGACGCGCTTCTACCCGTCAATGCACAAAAGGGGAACAGGCAAGAAAGGCGACTACGCCGTGCCGCCATGTTCCTGCATCAGCTTGTAGCTGCGCGTATACCATTTGGTGCCGGGATAGTTGGCGCCCAGCACGGCCGCGGCCTTGCGCGCTTCGTCGGGGATGCCGAGCGAAAGATAGGATTCGACCAGCCGCTCCAGCGCTTCGGGCGTGTGGGTCGTGGTCTGATATTTATCGATGACGGTGCGGAAACGCAGCGTGGCGGCAAGCCACTGGCCACGCCGCTGGTAGAAACGGCCCACTTCCATTTCCTTGCCGGCCAGATGGTCGTTGACCAGATCGACCTTCAACCGGGCATCGGCGGCATAGCGTGTGTCGGGATAGCGGCGGATCAGTTCGCCCAGCGCGTCGAGCGCCTGCTGCGTGATTTTCTGGTCGCGGCTGACATCGGCAATCTGCTCATAATAGCAGAGCGCGATCAGATAATAAGCGTAGGGCGCGTCCTTGTTGCCGGTATGGATCGACAGGAAGCGCTGTGATGCCGAAATGGATTCGGCATAGTCACTGTTCATATAATAGCTGAACGCCGACATGAGCTGCGCCCGGCGCGCCCAGGGCGAATAGGGATGCTGACGCTCCACTTCGTCGAACAGCGCGGCGGCGAGCTTATACTGGCCGCGATCGAGCCGGTCCTTGCCGCTATTGTAGAGGGTCGACACGTCACGGGCGACATATTGCGTGTCGGCCTTGTTCTTGGACGTCGCGCAACCTGCAAGCAGGGCGGCAAGCAGAAGCGGGGCGGTGGCCGCGCCGATGCGCGTTACGGTTTTCATCAGCATGGGGCGGGTCATAGCCGAGCGGATCGCTGCCGCCAAGCGGCAGAATGGAGTCAGGATCAACAGGCGGTCCGTGCAGGCAGATCGAGCCGCGCCACGGCGCCGCCATTCGCGCCCGGCGTCAGCGAAAAGCGCCCGCCCAGTTGCGCCGCCAGCGCATTGGCGATGCGCAGCCCCAGCGATTCGCTGGAATCATGCTGAAAGTCCGGGGCAACGCCATGACCGTCATCGACGATGCGCAGCGCCAGCGCGCCCTCCACTTCCTCCAGCATCACCGCCACCTTGCCGGGCCGGTCGGGCAGGCCATGTTCGATCGCATTGCTCACCGATTCCGCGACGATCAGCGCCAGCGGCACGGTGACGGACGGCTCGATCGCCAGCCCGTGGGGCGCTGTCACCGCAACATCAATGTCGGTACGGCCACTCGCTTCCAGCACGTCGGCAGACAGCGCGGTCAGGAAGCCGCGAATGTCCTGCCCCTTGCCTGACGGATCATAGAGCGCACGGCTGATGCGGCCCACCAGCGCCAGCCGTGCCGATGCATCGTCCAGCGCCTTGCGCGCCACATCATGATCGACATGGCGACGCTGAAGCGCCAGCATGGCCGCGACGACCTGAAGATTGTTGGATACGCGGTGCTGGAGTTCGTGGAACAGAAGCTCCCGGTTTTCCGCCAGCGCACGGCTGCGCTCGCGCTCCACCGCCAGATGAAAATTGGCGCGCTGCATGAAATGAATCAGCATGATGTCGACGGCCACCACGCCGATATAGAATAGCATGGCGACGGCCACCGCCGGGTTCATGACGAAGCTGTAGAATGGCGCGATAAAGACATACCAGGATAGCAGTCCGCAGAATATCGCCGCAAAAATGCCCGGCCCGATTCCGAACAGGAAGGATGACAGAATGACCGCCGGGAAGAAGGTGACGAACGGATAGCCATTGGGCAGCAGCGGTTCGGCCGCAATCCGCAGCAGCAGCGCCGCGCCGGAAAAGAGCAGCGTCAGTCCATAGGCATAGGCTGGCCGGTCGAGGACGAGCGGAAGGCGTTCGACAAAGCGCGCATTGCTCCGCTGCATGGATGTTCCCCAAATGATCTATCGTTACAGTAGCAGAACTTTGATTCTATGCCTTGATCGAAATTAGTCCATTGCGCGCCCGACATAAAAAAGGGCGCCCGGCTGAACCGGACGCCCCATTTTAACCTCAGTTCGTCGGATAGACGATCAATCCTGGGTCAGGAAGTCAGGCAGACCGCCCGGCGCCGGGCCGTCTTCATTGCCGCCTTCGCTGCGTTCCCGACGCGGACCACGATCGCCACCGTCGCGGCGCGGGCCGCGACCGCGATCACCACGACCTTCGCCGCCTTCGCGACGTGGGCCACGATCACCGCCGCCATCACGGCGCGGACCACGATCACCGCGCGGCTCGCGCGCTTCGCGGGGAGGACGCGTATCCTCCAGTTCTTCGCCGGTTTCCTGATCGACGACGCGCATCGACAGGCGCACCTTGCCGCGCGGGTCGATCTCCAGGACCTTGACCTTCACTTCCTGGCCTTCCGACACGACGTCGGTGGGCTTTTCCACGCGCTCATTCTTCATTTCGGAAACATGGACCAGACCGTCCTTGCCGCCCATGAAGTTCACGAACGCACCGAAATCGACAATGTTGACGACCTTGCCGTCATAAATCTTGCCGACTTCCGCTTCCTGCGTGATGCCCAGGATCCACTTGCGTGCAGCCTCGATCTGCGCCGGATCGGACGAGCTGATCTTGATCAGGCCTTCATCGTCAATGTCGACCTTCGCGCCGGTTTCGGCGACGATCTCACGGATGACCTTGCCGCCGGTGCCGATGACTTCGCGGATCTTCGACTTGTCGATCTGCAACGTCTCGATGCGCGGGGCATGGGCCGACAGTTCGGTCCGGGTCGAAGCCAGCGCCTTGCTCATTTCGCCAAGGATGTGGGCACGGCCTTCCTTCGCCTGGGCAAGCGCGGTTTCAAAGATTTCGCGCGTGATGCCCGCAATCTTGATGTCCATCTGCATCGTGGTGATGCCTTCGGACGTACCGGCCACCTTGAAGTCCATGTCGCCCAGATGATCTTCATCACCCAGAATGTCGGACAGGACGGCAAAATTCTTGCCTTCCAGGATCAGGCCCATGGCGATGCCGGACACCGGGCGCTTCAATGGCACGCCTGCGTCCATCATCGACAGCGAACCGCCGCAGACAGTCGCCATCGAGGACGAACCATTGGATTCGGTGATGTCGGACAGGACGCGGATCGTATAGGGGAATTCGTCCTTGCTGGGCAGCACGGGGTGCAGCGCACGCCAGGCCAGCTTGCCATGACCCACTTCACGACGACCCGGCGCGCCGAAGCGGCCGACTTCACCGACCGAATAGGGCGGGAAGTTATAGTGCAGCATGAAATTTTCATAATGCAGGCCGGTCAGGCCGTCGATCATCTGCTCGGCGTCCTTGGTGCCCAGCGTGGTGGTGCAGATGGACTGCGTTTCACCGCGGGTGAACAGGGCCGAACCATGGGTGCGGGGCAGGAAGCCGACCATCGCTTCGATCGGACGGATCTGCGTGGTCGTGCGGCCGTCGATGCGCTTGCCGTCCTTCAGGATGGCGCCGCGCACGATTTCCGCTTCCAGCTTCTTGGTCAGCTTGATGCCGGCCATGACGGTCTGGGCGTCGAGACCATCGGCAACGAACGACGCCTTTGCCTTGGCGCGGGCTTCGTTCAGCGCGTTGGAACGCGCCGACTTGTCGGTCAGCTTGTAGGCGGCGGTGATGTCCTTGCCGATCAGCTTCTTCAGCTTCTTCTTCAGGTCATCGAGATTGTCGCCCTGCGGCATGTCCCAAGGATCCTTGGCCGCCTTTTCAGCCAGGCTGATGATGGCGTCGACAATCTTCTTGCTCGCGTCATGCGCGAACAGGACGGCGCCCAGCATGACTTCTTCCGAAAGCTCCTTGGCTTCGGATTCGACCATCATCACCGCGTCGTAGGTGGCGGCGACGACCAGGTCGAGTTCACCGGCCTTTGCCTCGTCCAGCGACGGGTTGAGCTGATATTCGCCATCCTTGTAACCGACGCGGGCCGCGCCGATCGGTCCCATGAAGGGCACGCCGGACAGGGTCAGCGCAGCCGACGCGGCGATCATCGCCACAATGTCCGGCTCGCTTTCGCCGTCGAACGACAGAACCTGGGCGATGACGTTGATTTCGTTGTAGAAACCTTCGGGGAACAGCGGACGGATCGGACGGTCGATCAGGCGGGAAACCAGCGTTTCCTTTTCGGTCGCGCCGCGCTCACGCTTGAAAAAGCCGCCGGGAATGCGGCCGGCGGCGGAATATTTTTCCTGATAGTGAACGGTCAGGGGGAAGAAATCCTGGCCTTCCTTCACGCTCTTGGCGGCGGTCACGGCGCACAGCACCACGGTTTCGCCATAGGTCGCCAGCACGGCGGCGTCAGCCTGGCGGGCGATGCGGCCGGTTTCGAGGGTCAGCGTCTTGCCGGCCAGCTCGATCGATACTTTCTTGACATCAAACATAGTTTTTTCCTTCGCCCGCGTCGGCCCTATTGCCGGGCGGGGCCTTTGGCGGAGCCGGTGAGGCTCCATGGGTGAGGAGCGAACTCCTCATATCCGTTCGCCCTGAGCGAAGTCGAAGGGCTTAGCTGAGCGCAGGCGAAGCAAACTTCGCTTCGCTCAGCAGAAGGCTTCGACAGGCTCAGCCCGAACGGTGTGGGGAAGTGTCCCCCGTATCATGAACGCCGTGCCGGATTGCCCGACGCCATGTTTCAGAATCAGAAACGGCCCCGCATGGGGGCCGTCCCGTTGAAGGTCCGCGTTACTTGCGCAGGCCCAGCTTGGCGATCAGGTCGGCGTAGCGCGCCTGATCCTTCTTCTTGAGATAGTCCAGCAGCGAACGACGCTTGTTGACCATCATCAGCAGACCACGACGGCTGTGATTATCCTTGTGGTGACCCTTGAAATGCTCGGTCAGGTTGGTGATCCGCTCGGTCAGGATCGAAACCTGGACCTCTGGCGAACCCGTGTCACCCTCGGCGCGGGCATATTCCTTGATCAGCGCTTCCTTGCGCTCGGCAGTAATCGTCATCTATTCGTCATCCTTCGACATCAGGTTGAAACCGCGCACCACGATGATCTGATGATCATCCGACCGGACCAGCGCGACGGGGATAGTCCCGTCCATCGCCAGATGAAGGCCAGTGGTGGCAGTGATCCCGGTCAGAACCTTCCCCTGTCGGAGCATCAGGGCCTGATCGGGCGAGACGGGGAGAGCCGGGATGTCGTCCAGCCCCGCCGTCAGCGGCAGCATAAGGCTACCGATGGCGCGCTCGTTAGCAGCATGACGCAATTTGTCCAGCGAAATCGCGGAATCGAGGGTAAACGGCCCCGCCTTGATCCGGCGCAGCATGGTCACATGGCCGACCGTGCCGAGCGCCAGCGCAATGTCGCGGGCAAGGCTGCGGATATAGGTGCCCTTGGAAACATGGGCGGTGAGGGTGATGGCCTCAATCCTCTCCCCCTCTCCAAGCTGCGCTAGCCCGCCATGCGGGCAAGCTGCGCTATTCTCTCCCCTTCGGGGAGAGGAGATTTGCAGGCGATGCACCGTCACCCCCCGCATCTTCATTTCCAGATCCGCCCCGGCACGCGCCAGATCATAGGCCCGCTGGCCATCGATCAGGATCGCGCTATAGGCCGGCGGCGCCTGTTCGATCGGCCCGGTGAAGCGCGGCAACACCGCCTCCACCTGTGCCAGCGTGGGCCGCTGATCGCTGGTCGCGATCACCGCGCCTTCCAGGTCGAGCGTGTCGGTCTGCGCCCCGAACGCCACGGTAAAATCGTAAATCTTGTCACTGTCGAGCATCCGCCCGGCGAGCTTCGTCGCCTCGCCGATCGCGATCGGCAGCACGCCGGTTGCCAGCGGATCGAGCGTGCCGCCATGGCCGACCTTGCACTTGCCAGCCCCACCGTCGCGCAACGCGCGCTTGACCGCGCTGACGGCCTGGGTCGAACCGAGGCCATGGGGTTTGTCGAGGATGATCCAGCCGTGCATGGACGCGCGCCTACACCGCGGCAGGCCGCTTGTCAGCCGCCCATCTGTTCCCGATAATGGCGGCGGCAGAGTGCGACATAGCGATCATTGCCGCCAATCTGCGTCTGCGCGCCGTCGCGCACCGCCTGCCCCTGCCCGTCCACGCGCAGGTTCATCGTCGCCTTGCGCCCGCAATCGCACACCGTCTTGATCTCGCTCAGCGTGTCCGCCAGCCCCAGCAGGTGGGCGCTCCCTTCGAACAATTCCCCCCGAAAATCGGTGCGCAGGCCATAGCAAAGCACCGGGATGTTGAGATCGTCGCACAGCGCGGCGATCTGCCATACCTGCGCGCGGGTCAGGAATTGCGCTTCGTCGATCAGAACGCAGGACAGGGGCGTCGCCGCATGCTGGCGCGCAACGGCAGTGAAAATATCGACCGCCGGATCGAACAGATGCGCGTCCGTTTCCAGCCCGATGCGCGACGCAATGCGGCCATGCCCAAAGCGATCGTCGATCGCCGCGGTCCACAACATCGTCGCCATGCCGCGCTCACGATAATTGAAGTCCGATTGCAGCAACGTCGCGGATTTGCCCGCATTCATCGAGCTATAATAGAAATAGAGCTTTGCCATGCCCGACGCTTAGCGGATGGTCGGCGCGACGCCAGAGAGGAAACGGACCAGCGCATCGGCCAGCGCGATCCTCTTGTCCGAAAAACTGTGATCGGTCGGCCAGACCATCAGCCGCGCATTGGGATTGGCCCCCTGCGCATCCGCCGCCACCGTGCGCGCCTCGGCCCCCAACCCCTTCTCCGCGCCAAGGATGGTGAGCGGACGACGCCCATAGCCCGCCAGTCGGCGGCCAAGGTCGAACTTCTCACCATTGCCCTTTATCTCGGCGGTCAGGCTGTCATAGGTCGCGCCATGCAGCGGCGGCAGGTCGCTCTCCACTTCCGCCTTCCACGCCGCTTCGCCCTGCGCGCTCGTCAGCGCGGCGACGGTCTGCGCAGGGTCCCACGGGTCGATCAGGAACAGCCCGGCCACGCGGGGTTCGGCGGCGGCAATGTCCGCCGCCATAAAGCCGCCCATGCTATGCCCGGCCACCACGATCGCGCTGGTGTCGATGCGATATTTGGCGACGGTCGCGGCTTGCTGGAGGAATTGCAGCGCGGCAAAGGCATCGTCTGACGCATTGCCGAAGGAGAAATTGCCCGGACTGCCCCACGACCCGCGATAATGGAGCGTCAGCACATTCCATCCGGCCCGGCGCGCGGCCTGCGCCAGGTCCAGATTCTGCTCGTTACCGGGAAAACCGTGAAGCAACAGCAGCGTGGGATGCAGCCCGGCCCCGGCGGCGGTGTACATGACGGCGTTCATCGCGCCATCGCCCGAAGGCAGGACGAAGGCGCTCATGCCGGCCGGATGGGCGGCGTCCGGAGCGGGATCGCTGATGACGGCGGGGTGGATCGCGGGATCCTTGGCGGCGGCGGGGGTGATGGCGCCCAATGCTGCCGCCACGCCAAACAGCCACATCATCCGCATCGCTCGATCCTCATTCTTGCACATGCGCGGACATGCCATCACATGCCGGTCCGCCTTGGGGAGTGCCATCATGACGAAGAACAATGTGGGCGGCAATCAATCCGCGTCATCATCCTTGACCAGATCCTGCGCAACCTTGGGATCGCGCAGCAACTTGTCGATATGGCTGCCCTCGTCAAAACTGTCGTCGGCCAGAAACTTGATCTTCGCGGCATATTTGAGCCGCGTGCGCGCGGCGACCTCGCGCTGGAAATAGGCGGTGTTGGTCCGCAGCGCCTTCAGCACCACTTCCTCGTCCCGCCCCAGCAGCGGCTTGATGAAGGCGGTCGCGTGGCGCAGGTCGGACGACATGCGGACTTCCGTGACACTCACGACATGCCGCGCCAGCACATCGTCATGCACATCCCCGCGTTGCAGGATGTCGGACAGAATGTGGCGCACCTGCTCCCCTACGCGGAGCGCACGAACGGACGGGCCTTGGGTTTGACTGGACATATATAAACCTCATGGCCCCGACCAAAGCCGGGGCCATGTCTTTCCTATCACAGCGTGCGGACGCGTTCCTCGACCTCGAACAGTTCGAGCGTATCGCCCGGCTTGATGTCGTTGGTGTCCTGCAACACGGCGCCGCATTCCATGCCGGCGCGCACTTCGGACACATCGTCCTTGAAGCGGCGCAGCGAGTGGATGACCGTCTTGGACACGATGACATCGTCGCGGGTAAGGCGCGCATTGAGCCCCTTGCGGATGACGCCTTCCTTGACCAGAAGCCCGGCCGCCTTGTCCTTCTTGCCCGCAGGGAACACCTGCAACACTTCGGCGCGACCCACGATCGTTTCGATGCGTTCGGGGGCCAGCTGACCCGCCATTTCATTGCGCACTTCTTCGAGCAGGTCGTAGATCACGTCATAATAGCGCAGCGAGATTTTCTCGCGGATCGCCAGCGGACGCGCCTTGGCATTGGGACGGACGTTGAAACCGATCAGCGGCGCGCGGCTGGCCGACGCCAGCGTAACATCGCTTTCAGTGATCGCGCCGACGCCCGAGCTCAGGATACGCACCTTGATCTCGTCGGTCGAAATGCGGTTCAGCGCATTGACGATCGCTTCGACCGAACCCTGCACGTCGCCACGGATGACCACCGGATATTCGATGACCTTTGTGCTCAATGCCGAGAACATATTTTCAAAGTTCGTCGGCACCGATGCGGTGCGCTTGCGGGTGATCTGTTCCTGACGATAGGCGGCCACCTCACGGGCGCGCGCTTCATTCTCCACGACCGTCATCTGGTCGCCTGCCATCGGCACGCCCGACAGGCCCAGCACCTCGACCGGGACCGAAGGACCGGCGGACTTGACCTGCTGGCCCTTGTCATTGACCAGCGCACGCACCTTGCCGCTTTCCGCGCCGATGACGAACGTGTCGCCGACCTTGAGCGTACCGCGACGCACCAGCACGGTGGCGACAGCGCCACGGCCCTTGTCCAGCTGCGCCTCGATCACATTGCCTTCGGCAGCGCGATCGGGGTTTGCGGTCAGTTCCATGAGCTCGGCCTGGAGCAGGATCTTCTCGATCAGCTCGTCCAGCCCGGTCTTCTTGAGCGCCGACACCTGCACGTCCTGCACGTCGCCGCCCATATCCTCGACCACGATTTCATGTTCGAGCAGGCGCTCACGCACCTTTTGCGGGTTGGCTTCGGGCTTGTCGCACTTGTTGATCGCCACGATCATCGGCACGCCGGCCGCCTTGGTATGATTGATCGCCTCGATCGTCTGCGGCATCAGCCCGTCGTCGGCCGCCACCACCAGAATGACAATGTCGGTCACGTTCGCACCGCGTGCGCGCATTTCCGAAAAAGCCTCATGGCCCGGCGTATCGAGGAAGGTGATGATGTCGCCGCCCTTGGTCGTCACCTGATAGGCGCCGATATGCTGGGTGATGCCACCGCTTTCGCCCGCGACCACATCGGTCCCGCGCAGCGCGTCGAGCAGGCTGGTCTTGCCATGGTCGACATGGCCCATGATCGTCACGACAGGCGCGCGCACCTTGAGCGATTCGACAGGATCGACATCGCCTTCAATGCCGATTTCGACGTCGGCTTCGGACACGCGCTGGATGCGGTGGCCGAATTCCTCGACCAGCAGTTCGGCGGTATCCTGATCGATCGACTGGTTGAGCGTGACCGCCTGACCCATCTTGAACAGCGACTTGACCAGGTCCGCGCCCTTTTCGGCCATACGGTTGGCCAGTTCCTGCACGGTGATGACTTCTGGCACCACCACGTCGCGCGACTGCTTTTCGCGCGTCTTGGAGCCACCGGCATAATGGGCGCGGCGTTCCTTTTCACGCGCGCGCTTGAGCGCGGCGAGGCTGCGGGCGCGGGCGCTGTCGTCATCGGCCAGCGCCTTGGTGACGGTCAGCTTGCCGGCCTGGCGGCGATTATCCTCGCCCCGCTTGGCGCGTTCGGGCTTGGCCGGTTCGGGCCGCTTGATCGGGGTGACCGGCGTGAAACGACGCGGCGGCGGCGGCGCGGCAGTGGTGGCTGCGGGCTGCTCGTCCGTCGGCGCAGCCGCTTCGGGCGCGGCGGCGCTGTCCTGCGGCGCAGTGGCGGCGGGTGCTTCGGCTGCGGGCGCCGCCTCGGGAGCCTTGGCTTCTTCGACAGCAGGCGCGGAGGCGGCAGCTTCGGCAGCCTGGCGATTTTCCTCGGCCCGGCGCTTTTCATCCTCGGCAGCCGCTATGCGCTCGGCCGCTTCGCGACGGCGCGCTTCCTCCAGCGCGTTCATGCGCGCTTCTTCTGCTTCGCGCAGCAGCTTGGCCTGCAATTCCTGACGCGACATCAGGCTTTGCGGCGGCGACTGGCGCGCGGGGGCAGGCTGCGGCGCGCGCTGCTGCTGCGGCGGCGGGGCGGCGGGACGGGGCGCTGCGGGCGCGGGAGCGGCGGGCACCGGATCGGCCTGTGGCGCAGCAGCGGGCGCAGCGCCGGCGGCTTCGCCCGGCTTGCCCAGGACGCGGCGCCGCTTCACCTCAACCACGACCGTATTCTTGCGGCCATGGCTGAACTGCTGCTGCACCTGGCCGGATTCCACGGTCCGCTTGATGCCCAGCGGCTTGCGGCCCAGAACCGGCTTGTCTTCCTTGCTGTCACTCATACGACTGAACTTAACCCTTCACTTCATCACCGGCCGGTGCAGGCACCGACGCATCATTCCATGCAATCTCGGCACCCTGCGCAGCGGAGGATCGCTCCTCCGCCTGCGCGGGCGCCTCGATAACGCAACCCAGATAGCTTTCCAAGCGGCCCAGGGCCGCACGCAGGCGCAATGCCGCGCGCGAGTCGGTCACCGCAACATGGACGACATTATCGCGCCCCATTGCCATAGATAGGGCCTCGCGGTCCACAGGCAAGACGATACCTGCAAGATCGCTGCCTTCCGCTTCCTGCCCAACGCGCAGCGCCTGGTCCAGCTTGCGATTGCCATCGGCCGCCGCATCGGCGGCATGGAGCAGCAATTTGACCAGCCCCTTGCGGCACGCAGTATCGATTTTTTCCGAACCTGTGAGCAGCATGGAGGCGCGCGCCTCCAGCCCCAGACGGCTGAGCAGATCCTGCCGCAACGCCTGTTCGATCCGTTCGGGCAGGTCCGCCCCGATCTGAAGCGCCCCGTCCTTGAAGGAACGCGCGATCGCACCCTTGAGCTTGCCCTTGGCGAGCGCGGTTTCCAGCTCGGCCCGGCTGACGCCGATCCAGGCGCCCCGCCCCGGCGCCTTGGCGCGGACGTCGGGCAGCACCTGCCCGTCCGGTCCGATCGCCAGGCGGATCAGCGTTTCAGGGTCGGCGCGGTCGCCGGTCAATATGCATTTGCGTTCGGTCATGCGTGCCCCTCCGCCAAAACGGATGGACTGGCAACCCCAACGCTATTGGATAGGCCTAAACGCTCATCGGGGAGTGTCCGCAGCAATGGCGTCCTCCCTATGAGAGGGCGCTGGTGCGCGGTCGGCCAAAAGCTGCCCGCCCGCCGCGTAATTTTCCAGGCTCAGTTCGGTGATATTGATCTGCACGGCAGCCGCCGGCTTCCCCAGCCGCTCAACGAGCGACTGGGTGATGTCGGCGACCAGCGCGGCTTTCTGCTCGCGCGTGACGCTACCGGCCAGACGGATATCAACGAACGGCATGGCGGATCAGGCTTCCTCGTTCTCGAGCCCCGACGCGGATGCGTCATCTTCAAACCAATGCGCGCGCGCGGCCATGATGATCTCATTGCCCTGCTCGTCCGACAGGCCATAGGCGGCCAATATGCCACCCTTGTCCTCGGCGCTTTCGGTCTTGCGGCGGCGCTGGTCGACGCGCTTCTTCTGCACCAGTTCGTCGGTGGCAAGGTCCGCCAGATCGTCGAGCGTCTTGATGCCCGCCTTGCCCAGCGTCACCAGCATCGCTTCGGTAAGGTGCGGCATGTCGGCCAGGGCATCCTCGACGCCCAGAGCCTGCCGTTCTTCCCGCGACGCTGCTTCGCGCCGTTCCAGCGCCTCAAGCGCGCGGCTCTGCAATTCGCCCGCCAGATCATCGTCAAAGCCTTCGATCGAGGCCAGTTCGTCGATGCTGACATAGGCGACTTCTTCCAGCTCACCAAAGCCCTCGGCCACCAGCAGCTGCGACAGCGTCTCGTCCACGTCCAGTTCGTTCTGGAACATTTCGGACCGGGTGACGAATTCCTTCTGCCGCTTCTCGCTGGCGTCGGCTTCGGTCATGATGTCGATCGCCTTGCCGGTCAGCTGGCTGGCGAGGCGGACATTCTGGCCGCGACGACCGATGGCGAGCGAGAGCTGATCGTCGGGAACGACGACTTCGATCCGCTCTTCTTCCTCGTCGATCAGCACGCGGCTGACCTGGGCAGGCTGAAGCGCGTTGACGACGAAGGTTGCCGTATCTTCCGACCAGGGGATGATGTCGATCTTTTCGCCCTGCATTTCCTGCACGACGGCCTGCACGCGGCTGCCCTTCATGCCGACGCAGGCACCGACCGGATCGATGCTCGAATCGCGGCTGATCACGCCGATCTTGGCGCGGCTGCCCGGATCGCGCGCGGCGGCCATGATGGTGATGACGCCATCATAGATTTCGGGCACTTCCTGCGCGAACAGCTTTTTCATGAATTCGGGGTGCGCGCGGGACAGGAAAATCTGCGGCCCGCGATTTTCGCGGCGCACGTTCAGCACGACCGACCGGATGCGATCGCCAACGCGGACGACTTCGCGCGGGATCTGCTGGTCGCGGCGGATGACGCCTTCGGCCCGGCCCAGATTGACGACAACATGGCCGAACTCGACCGATTTCACGACGCCGGTGATGATTTCACCCACGCGGTCCTTGAATTCCTCATACTGACGCTCGCGCTCGGCATCGCGGACCTTCTGGAAGATCACCTGCTTGGCCGACTGGGCGTCGATGCGACCCAGGTCGATGGGGGGCAGCGGATCGACGATGAAATCGCCGACGACTGCGCCCTTCTGCAACTTTTGCGCGGCCTTGATGTCGACCTGCTTGAAATAATCCTCGACCACATCGACCACTTCGACGACGCGCCACAGACGCAGGTCGCCGCTGTCGGGGTCCAGCTTGGCGCGAATGTCATTCTCGGCGCCGTAACGCGCCCGCGCAGCGCGCTGGATCGCGTCCTCCATCGCCTCGATGACGATCGCCTTGTCGATCATCTTTTCGCTGGCCACCGAATTGGCGATGGCGATCAGTTCGGCCCGGTTGGCGGAAATGGCGTTTGCCATGGAAAGAACCCTTATCCTTCGGTTTCGATATCGTCCGCACCCTCGGCAGAGAGCGGCATGGTAGCATTAATCAGCGCGTCCGTCAGCACCAGCTTGGCAGTGTCGATCAGGCCAAAGGGAATGACGACATGCCCGACCTTGGTATCCTTGAACCCAATATTCTCGCCCTCGACCGGGCCAAGCACGCCCTTGAACGTCTTGCGATTGTCAATCGGCTCGGTCACCGTGATCCGCGCTTCGAACCCGCCCCATTCGACAAAATCGTGCAGGCGGGTGAGCGGACGGTCGATCCCCGGCGAACTGACCTCCAGCCGATAGGCTTCCTCGATCGGATCAACCTCATCGAACAGGTCCGACAGGCGGCGCGAGATCGTCATGCAATCGTCGATCACCAGCTGCCGCGTTTCCCGACGCTCGGCCATGATCTGAAGCGTGCGCTCATCGCCCTGCCCAAACAGCTTCACCCGCACAAGGTCAAAGCCCAAAGCCTTGACCTCCGGTTCGATCAGCGCAGTCAGTGCGGCGATGTCCGCCATGCAATCTCCAGACTATATAAACCCGCCGCTGCCGCAGGCGATGTGCCTGCGACCCTGACATGTTTGACGATGTAAGGAAGCAGGCGTCATATAGGCAGGCCGCCGATAATCTGCAACAAATTTAATCTTCACACATTTCCGTTCGGGCTGAGCTTGTCGAAGCCTTGCACTTTCTTTCAGAAGCACAACGGCCCTTCGACATTTGATTGAGGCACGTGACTCGATCAAACGGGGCGAACGGAGACCATATGATGAAGTCTGTTACGCTCGCTACCCTGCCCCTTATCCTCATTGCCTGTTCGGCCGACAATGCCACCGGCCAGAATGCCGCCACGCCGGACAAGCCGTTCAAGGTCGCGACCATCGCCGACTTCGACGCCCCCTGGGCCATGACCTTCCTGCCCGACGGGCGCACGCTGGTGACGGAAAAGGCGGGCGAGATGATCCTGTTCGATCCGAAAAACGGCACCAAAATTCCGGTCGCGGGCATCCCCGCCGTCGACAGCGCTGGTCAGGGCGCGCTGATGGACGTCGTCCTCTCCCCCCATTTCGCGCAGGACAAGATGGTCTATTTCAGCTTTTCCGAAAGCCGCGACGGGGTGAAGGGCGTGGCGCTGGCCAAGGGCGCCTTTGCCCAGGCCAGCGACGGGACAACCCGGCTGGACGGCGTTCAGGTCATTTTCCGCGCCAGCCCCTATGTCGATGGTAATGGCCATTATTCGGGCCGCATCGCCTTTTCGCCGGACGGCAAATATCTCTTCTTCACCAATGGCGAGCGGCAGAAATTCGATCCCGCCCAAGACCCCAAGGCCACGCTGGGCAAGGTGCTGCGCCTCAATCTGGACGGCACGCCCGCGGCGGGCAATCCGCTGGCCGCTCAGGGGTTTAACCCGGCGATCTGGTCCTATGGCCATCGCAACCTGCTCGGCATCGCCTTCGACAAGGATGGGCGCTTGTGGGAACAGGAAATGGGGCCGAAGGGCGGGGACGAAGTGAACCTCGTCAAACCGGGCCTCAACTATGGCTATCCCAAAGTGTCGAACGGCGACCATTATGATGGCAAGCCGATTCCCGACCATGCACCGGGCGACGGATTTGAAGCGCCCAAGGTCAGCTGGAACCCTGTCATCTCACCGGCCGGGCTGCTCTATTATACCGGCGACCTTTTCCCGCAATGGAAGAACAGCCTCTTCATCGGCGGTCTGTCGAGCCAGAGCCTGGTCCGCGTGAAGCTGGACGGCGATAGCGCTGCCAAGGCGGACCAGTGGAACATGGGCGCCCGCATCCGCGAAGTGGAACAGGGACCGGACGGCGCGCTCTGGCTGCTGGAGGATGGCGACCGGGGATCGCAGGGCCGGATGCTGAAACTGACGCCTGCGGGGTGAAACGCCACATGTTCGTCATGCTGACGAAAGTCAGCATCCAGGGCGGCACAAACCCGCCCTAGATGCCGGGTCAGGCCCGGCATGACGACGGATAATTACACCAACCGGCTCTGCTTGACCGCCGCTTCGATGAAGCTGGCGAACAGCGGGTGCGGGTCGAACGGTTTGCTCTTGAGTTCCGGGTGGAATTGCACGCCGACAAACCAGGGATGGTCGGGCCGCTCCACGATTTCGGGCAGCGTGCCGTCGGGCGACATGCCGGAAAAAATCAGCCCGCCCTTTTCCAGTCGCTCGCGATAGCCGGCATTGACCTCATAGCGATGGCGATGCCGCTCGCTGATCTCGTCCGCGCCATAAATGCCCGCGACCACGCTGTTGCCGGTCAGTTTCGCGGGATAGGCGCCAAGGCGCATCGTGCCGCCCAGATCAGTTTCGGCGGTGCGCTTCTGCAAGCCTTCCGCGCTCATCCATTCGGTGATGAGGCCGACGACCGGCTCCGACGTTTCGCCAAATTCGGTTGTCGAAGCATCCGCTATGCCCGCCGTATTGCGCGCACCCTCGATGCAGGCCATCTGCATCCCCAGGCAAATGCCGAAAAATGGCACATTGCGTTCACGCGCGAATCTGACGCTAGCGATCTTGCCTTCCGACCCGCGCACGCCAAAGCCGCCGGGGACCAGAATGCCGTGCATCGGCTCCAGGAACGCGGCGACATCGTCGCCCTTCTCGAACAGTTCGGCGTCGATCCACTTGATCTTCACCTTCACCCGATTGGCAAAACCGCCATGGGTCAGCGCCTCGTGCAGCGATTTGTAGGCGTCGGGCAGGCCGACATATTTGCCGACCACGCCGATCGTGACCTCGCCTTCCGGATTCTGCTGCCGGTCCATAATGTCGTCCCACCGCTCCAGCGACGGCATTGGCGACCCTTCGATGCCAAAGGCGCGCAGCACTTCGGCGTCCAGACCTTCGGCATGATATTGCGCAGGCACCGCATAGATGCTGCTGGCGTCGAGCGCGGGGATGACGGCTTCGGGCCGCACATTGCAGAACAGCGCGATCTTGCGCCGTTCGCTTTCGGGCAAAGGCTGTTCGCAGCGGCACAGCAAAATGTCGGGCTGAATGCCCAGCGACGTCAGTTCGCGCACGCTATGCTGGGTCGGCTTGGTCTTGAGCTCACCTGCCGCCGCAATATAGGGCACCAGCGTCACATGGACGAAGATCGACTGGCCCCGGTCCAGATCATTATGCAGCTGGCGAATCGCCTCCATGAAAGGCAGCGATTCGATGTCGCCCACCGTGCCGCCAATCTCGCACAGCACGAAATCAATATCGTCGGTATCGGCCAGCGCGAACGCCTTGATCTCGTCGGTGACGTGCGGAATGACCTGCACCGTCGCGCCCAGATAGTCGCCGCGCCGTTCCTTGGTGATGATCGTCTGATAGACGCGGCCCTGCGTCACATTGTCGCTCTGGCGCGCGGAAACGCCGGTAAAGCGCTCATAATGGCCCAGATCCAGGTCAGTCTCCGCCCCGTCGTCGGTCACATAGACTTCGCCATGCTGATAGGGCGACATCGTGCCCGGATCGACATTCAGATAGGGATCGAACTTGCGGATTCGCACGCGATAGCCCCGCGCCTGCAACAGCGCTGCCAGGGATGCAGCCATCAGGCCTTTACCAAGCGAGGAGACCACGCCGCCGGTGATGAAAATATACCGCGTCATGGGAGAAGAGGCCTAGCCTTTCAGAACAACAAAGAGCAAGCGCGCGAATCCACGCGCGCTCAAAAAATATTGGAAATGTCGGTGAACGGGTTAGTTGGCGAGCGGAACGGCGCTGTTGCCTGCCGCATTCGCCGCACCCGCCAGCGGGTCAGCGCTGGTGGCCGGCGCGTTCTGCGTGACCGGCGCCTGCTTGACCAGCGACGTGTCGATGTCGCTGGGCGCATGACGCACCGACGCGATCACCGCCATGACAATGGACAAAGTGACGAAGATCGTCGCCAGCACCGTGGTCGATCGCGTCAGGAAATCCGCCGCGCCGCGCGCCGACATGAAGCCCGCCGGACTACCGCCAACGCCCAGCCCGCCGCCTTCCGACTTTTGCATCAGGATGACGGTTACCAGCAGGGCGGCGATGATCGCCTGCACGACGAGAAGAAAAGTGAACATGCGACGGGTTCTGTCCGGAAATGGGATATGTTGCCGCGCACATAGCGACGAAGCGTCGCGGGGGCAACCATGGGTATCGGACTCGATTCCAAATCCGTTCGCCCTGAGCGAAGTCGAAGGGCTCTGCTGAGCCGCGGGCGAAGCTGCTTCGCTCCGCTCAGCACAAGGCTTCGACTTCGCTCAGCCCGAACGGATGTTAGGTTATCCCGCAGCGGCGATGATCGGCGCGAACTTGTCCGCCGTCAGGCTGGCCCCGCCGACCAGCCCGCCATCGACATCGGCGATTCCCATCAATTCTGCGGCATTGTCACCATTCATCGATCCGCCATAGAGAATACGCATCCCCGCTGCCTCGTCGCCGATCCGGCTGGCCAGCGCATCCCGCAACGCCCGGTGCATCGCGTCGACCGCCTCCATCGTCGGTATCCGCCCGGTGCCGATCGCCCAGATGGGTTCATAGGCGATCGCCAGCCAGTCGGCCGCCGCGCCTTCTGGCAGCGACGCCAGCAACTGCGCCGAAACGACCGCTTCAGCGTCGCCCGCGTCGCGCACGTCCAGGCTTTCACCCACGCACAATATCACCTTCAGGCCCGCCGCCTTTGCCGCCAGCGCCTTGGCCGCGACATCAGCGTCGCTCTCGCCCTGTTCCTGCCGCCGCTCGCTATGACCAACGATTGTCCAGCCGGCCCCCGCTTCGGCCAGCATCGCGCCGGACAGGCAGCCGGTATGGGCGCCGCTGGCGTTCATGTGGCAATCCTGCGCCCCAATAAAGGCTCCGCCCCGAACCTGCGCCGCCGCCGCGATCAAAGTCGCTGGCACGCATAGTCCAACATCCACCCCCTGATGATTGGCCGCGATGCCGCCAATTGCTTCGACTTCGCCCAGATGCGCCTTAAGGCCGTTCATCTTCCAGTTGCCGACGACAAGTTTACGCCTGTTCATGGATTATATTTCCCCATATTTGTTTTTGCTGCACGCGTGGTCGCGATGAACGGGGCGGGTGCATTTGTCCAGACTGGCTGCGCCAGACATTGCATGACCGTGGGCGCTTGCCGCCGCGCCTATACCGCCTTAAAGCGACCGCCATCACGCCCGCTGTTCGGACATTTTCATGCTTGCTGTCTTTCGCCGCTTCATTCGCTCCCGGTTCGGCGCGGTCTTTGCGATCCTCTTCCTGGCCGTCATCGCCGGCGCCTTCATTCTGGGCGACCTGTCCAACGGCCAGTTCGGCAGCACCCTGCGCGGCAGCGGGGGCACGGCGGCCAAGGCTGGCGGCCACAGCCTGTCGCAAAGCGAAGTGCAGGATCGCATCCAGCGCGTCTATGAAAATGCCCGCAGGTCCAATCCCGCTTTGACGATCGGCGAATTCTTCGCGCAGGGCGGCGCGACACAGGTGTTCGACCAGTTGGTCGCATCGCTGACGCTGCGCGCCTTTGCCGATGATCAGGGCGTGCATATTTCCAAGCGGCTCGTGGATGCCCAGATTGCGCAGATCCCCGCCTTTCAGGACGCGGCGGGCAATTTCAGCCAGGATAATTTCCGTTCGCTGCTGATCCGCGAACGCATCACCGAACAGGCGCTGCGCGATGACATCAGCCGCGAAATTCTGGAGCGCCAGTTGCTGGGTCCGGTGGGCCTTGGCGTCAAGCTCTCCGACTCGCTGGTGCTGCCTTACGCATCGCTGCTGCTGGAAGCGCGGCAGGGTACGATCGCCGCGATCCCGGCGGTCGCCTTTCTGGACGACAAGGTGCCGACCGACGCGCAACTGACCGATTATTACAAGCGCAACGCGGACCGCTTCACCATCCCCGAACAGCGCCGCATCCGGTATGCGGTGATCGACGCCCAGCGGTTCGCGCAGGCATCGCAGCCCAGCGACGCGGAAATCGCCGCCGCCTATAATCAGAACAAGGCCGCCTATGCCGCCAAGCAAAACCGCAGCGTCGAACAGCTGGTGCTGCCGACGCAGGCCGGTGCCAAGGCGATCGCTGACAAGGTGAAGGGCGGCACCGCGCTGTCCGCCGCCGCAAAGGACGCCGGCCTTGAAGCGCTGACGGTGACCGATCAGAGCCAGGCCGCCCTCACCGGGTCGGCGGGCAAGGCGGTTGCCGATGCCGCCTTTGCCGCCAAGCAGGGCGACATTGTCGGTCCCGTGCGTGGACCGCTTGGCTGGATCGTGCTGCGCGTCACCGCAATCACGCAAACCCCGGCCCGTCCGCTTGCCGCGGTACGCAGCGAGATTGTCGAGACATTGCGCGCGCAGAAGGAAAAGGCGCTGCTCACCGAACTGACCGGCAAGCTGGAAGATCAGATTGCCGATGGCGGCACCTTCGATGAAGTGGCCAAGGATAATGGCCTGAAACTCGAAACCAGCCCGCTGCTGCTCGCCACCGGCAAGCAGGTCGAGGATTCGGCCTATGTCCCCTCCCCCGACCTGCAACCGCTGATCGCGCCTGCCTTCGCCATGAGCGCGGATGACGACGCGCAGCTGGTGCCGATCACCCCGGACAAGCGCTATGCGCTCATCGCTCCCACTGACATTGTCGCGGCCGCGCCGCCGCCGCTGGCGAAGGTCAAGGCGCTGGTGCAGGCGCAGTACCAGCTCAACCAGGGGAATGAGAAAGCCAAGAAGGTGGCCGAGGAGATTCGCGCCAAGGTCGCCAAGGGCATGAAACTGGCCGATGCCGTCGCCGCTGTCGGCGTCAAGCTGCCCGCGCCGCAGGTGCTGGGCGGCCGCCGCGCCGACATCATGCGCGGTGAACAGCGTCCGCCCGCGGAAGTCGCCATTCTCTTCTCGATGGCCCCCAACACAGTCAAGACCCTGCCGATCGGTCAGGATCGCGGTCAGTTCGTCGTCCAGTTGAACGCGATTCAGCGCGGCGATGCCAAGGATCAGCCTGAACTGCTGAAACAGGTGCGCGATCAGCTGAGCGAAGTCGTCGGCCAGGAATATGGCCAGCAGTTCGAGCGCGCGGTCGAAAAAGAGTTGGGCGTGACCCGCAATGCCAAATCTGTGGCAGAAGCCCGCACGGCGCTGACCGCCACCAATAGCGGCGGCCAATAATATGGGCGCAACGGGCGGGGACGGCATCGCTTTCGCGCGAGCGGCGCTGGCGCGGGGAGAATCGGCGCTGGTGTGGCGGCGTCAGATTGCCGACACCGACACGCCCATTTCCGCCGCGCTCAAATTGTTCGAGGCGGATCGCGGCGACTTCCTGCTTGAATCGGTGGAGGGCGGCGCGGTGCGCGGTCGCCACAGCCTGATCGGCCTCGCCCCCGACCTCCTGTTCCGCGCCGATGGCGACAAGGCGCAGATCAACCGCCAATGGGCGACCGACCGCACTGCGTTCGAGCCGCTGGAGGCCGACGCGCTGACGGCGTTGCGGGCGCTGGTCGCCGAATGCCGCGCGGAACTTGATCCCGCCCTGCCCGCCGCGCTCGCCTGCCTTGTCGGCTATTTCGGCTATGAGACGGTCGGGCTGGTCGAAAAACTGCCCCGCCCCGCGCCCAATCCCATCGCCCTGCCCGACATGCTGTTCGTGCGCCCGACCGTGATCCTGATATTCGACCGGCTGGCCGACGCCCTCTATCTGGTCGCGCCGGTGTGGAAGGGCAGCTTTACTGATGCGGAAGGCGCTGCTGATCGGGCGATCGACGCCGCGCTCGAACGGATCGACGCGACCGCTGCGCGCCTCGCCGCTCCGCTGCCCGCCACCCCCGCCCCGGCGGACATGGCCGACATCGCGGTAACCCCGGTTCTGGAGCCTGGCCGCTATGCCGCCATGGTGACCAAGGCCAAGGACTATATCGTCGCGGGCGATATTTTTCAGGTCGTGCTGGCGCAGCGCTTCACCAGCCCGTTCAGCCTGCCGCCGATCGCTCTCTATCGCGCGCTGCGGCGGATCAATCCATCACCCTTCCTTTATTATCTCGACCTGCCCGGCTTTGCGCTGATCGGATCGTCGCCGGAAATATTGGTTCGTGCTCGTAACGGCGAAGTCACGATCCGCCCGATCGCAGGCACCCGCCCGCGCGGCAAAAACGCCGTAGAGGACGCCGCCAACCGCGAAAGCCTGTTGTCCGATCCAAAGGAACGGGCCGAACATCTGATGCTGCTGGACCTTGGCCGCAACGATGTCGGCCGTGTCGCAACGGCTGGCAGCGTGACGGTGACCGACAGCTACACCGTCGAATTCTACAGCCATGTCATGCATATCGTTTCCAATGTCGTTGGCCAGCTGGCGCCGGACAAGGACGCGATCGACGCGCTGTTTGCAGGATTCCCGGCGGGCACCGTATCGGGCGCGCCCAAGGTCCGCGCGTGCGAGATCATCGCCGAACTGGAACCTGAAACCCGCGGCGCCTATGCCGGTGGCGTCGGCTATTTCAGCCCGGACGGCAATATGGACAGCTGCATCGTCCTGCGCACCGCCGTGCTGAAAGACGGCGTCATGCATGTGCAGGCAGGGGCCGGGATCGTTGCGGATTCCACCCCCGAATATGAACAGCGCGAATGCGAAGCCAAGAGCGGCGCGCTATTGGCGGCAGCGCGCGAGGCGGTGGCGCTGGCGCGCGAAAGCGGCTTCGGGCAGTAAAATCCTCTCGTCATCCCAGCGAAAGCTGGGATCTCCCTTCTTTTGCTCAAGCGCCGAAAAGAAAAATGGGATGCCAGCCTTCGCTGGCATGACGTATTTAGCGGAGCAATGTCACCGGCACGCCCGTCCGCCAATTGCGCCGCGTTCCGCCTGATCCAGATGGAAATGATCGCGGTGCGCCTTGTTATAGTCGGGCGACAGCACGGTCGAAAACAGGTCGCACGCCCCGTCCCGCACCGCGCGCAGAAACTCAGCGTCCTTGGCCTTGCCGTCCCAATCGTTCAGCACGCTGATCTGCCGCCCGTCCGCCAGGACAAAGGCAGCGATGTCGATCGCATCGGCGGTCGCATGTTCGCTGAAATCGCCAGCGCTGCGCCCGTACATCCGCCGACAGCTATAGCTGCCAAAATGCCGCAGCGACGCGACCGGCTGGCCATAGATGCGCTGCGCGGCAGGCTGGACCACCTGCCACTCCCATAGCTTGAGCGCAGCCACCACCGGGCAGGAAGGCGCGACCGCCGCCGGGGCGTAGGCCAGCGCCCCGCGTTCGGCTTTCAGCCGTACGGCATCATCATAAACGCACTGCCCCGACCCGCCCGGCTCCATCGCGCTATAGGACACGCCCGCCTGTTCCAGCAGCGCCAGACATTGCGCCCGCTCCCCCGTCAGCGCCGCCAGCTTGCGCCCGGTAAACAGGCCAATCGGCTGATCAAGGTCGATCTTTGTCCAGGGCAGGTCCTGCGGCCGCTGCCGCAGCACGGCATAGGCCAGCAGGATCAGGCAGAGCAAAACGCCCCAGAACAGGATGTGACGCAGGAACAGGTGGATTTGACGCATCCCCTAACCACGCCGGACCTGCCAGAAAGGTTCCGATGTGACGGGATAGCCCAGATGATCCGGGATGCATAAATGCTGTTCGCCGTCGCGATCTTCCACCCATGGCCGTACTTTTTCAACCGGGTGGGCGGCGGCATGGGCGATCATCTCGGCATGGCTTCCCGCCAGCGCCAACCGCTCCAGATTGCGCCGGGTGGGAAAGATGATACGCCCATCCCCCGCATCGCATCGCGCCAGCGTGGCGGTGGCGCTGCTCCAGAACAGATGCACATTCTCCGTCGCGTCGGCGACGGCTTCCTGCGCGTCGGGCGCGCGCGCGATGTAAAAGCGCGTGTCATAGACCCGGATCGCCTTTTCAAACGGTGCCGGATGCCATCGGGCAAAGGGCGTCAACTGATCGAGCGCCAGCGTCAGGCCATGGTTGTCGAGCAAATCGCCCAGCATCGTCCCGGCCAGCAACCCCTGCCGCAACGACAATACCGTCGGCCCGTCGACCGCGTCCGCCAGATCCCCGTTCAAGCCCCCGATCAGGCCAACACCCAGCCCGCTTTCCTCGATCGTTTCGCGGATCGCCGCGATCCGCGCCGCGGCCTCATCCTGTTCAAGCCCATGATCGATCCGTGCCGCCAGCGCATGGTCATGCGCGTCCACCCCGCCGCCGGGAAAGACCAGCGCGCCCGCGGCAAAGGCCATGGTCGATGCCCGTTCCATCATCAATATGTCGGGCGGCCCATCGGGTCGATCGCGCACGATCACTACCGTCGCTGCGGGGCGACCTGCATCATCTTCCATTGTCATGCCCTTGCTCTACGCCCGGCGATGCCAGCCGGTAAAGCCCGCGCCAGCGATCTTCTCATGCCCCTTGTGCCAATTCCAGAAACTGGCGCAATGTCGGCGTCTCATCCTCCCGCCGCCACGCCAGCCCGGTATCCAGCATCGGCGGATCGCCAAGATCGGCATAGACCACGCCCGCCCGCGCCAGATTGCGCAGTGAAGCCGGAACCAGCGCTATTCCCAGCCCCGCCGACACCAGGCTGATGATCGTCTGCATCTGGATCGCCTGCTGCACGATATTGGCCTGCGCGCCGCGCGCCGCATAATAGCCGGTGACCAGATCGTGAAAGGCGGGCGCCACCGCGCGCGGGAACAGGATCAGCGGCAGCGACACGATCGCCGCCGCATCGATCGCCCCTGCCTCTACCCATTGCTCCGGCAGCGCCGCGACCAGCGGCTCGCGGATCAGGCGACGATAGCACAGGTCCGGCGGCAAGGGCGCATCAGCGGGCGGGATCAATATGCCCGCATGCGCCTGCCCCGCCAGCAATGCGGGGATCTGCACGTCGCTGGTCGCCTCCGTCAGGCGGATTTCAACCTGCGGGAACAGCGCGGCATAGCGGCGCACCAGCGCGGGCAGCACGCTATAGTCTGCGGTGCTGACAAAGGAGAGCGCCAGATGCCCGGCCCGCCCCTCGCGCAACTGCCGCGCCGCATCCGGCAGCGCGTCGATCGCGGCGATCGCCGGGCGCACCTGCTCCAGCCATTGCGCCCCGAACGGGGTCAGCGCGACCCGACGCTTGGTCCGCGCGAACAGCGGCGCGCCCAGTTCGCGCTCCAGCATCAGGATCGACTGGCTGAGCGGTGGCTGGGTCATATGCAGCCGTTCCGCCGCCTGCCCGAAATGCAGCGTTTCGGCGACCATGACGAAATGCCGCAACTGGCGGATGTCCATATTTCATATGTCCTGCGACCTAATGGGGCATCAATAATATATTTCACACCCAAACCCAACGGGTATAGAGCCGCTCGCGAGGATTATCTTTTCAGGGACATCGACCATGCCTGCCTATCGCTCCAGAACCACCACCCATGGCCGCAACATGGCGGGCGCGCGCGGGCTGTGGCGCGCGACGGGCATGAAGGATGAGGATTTCGGCAAGCCGATCATCGCCGTGGTCAACAGCTTCACCCAGTTCGTCCCCGGCCATGTCCACCTCAAGGATCTGGGCCAGCTGGTCGCCCGCGAGATCGAGGCGGCAGGCGGCGTCGCCAAGGAATTCAACACCATCGCGGTCGATGACGGCATCGCCATGGGTCATGGCGGGATGCTCTATTCGCTCCCCAGTCGTGATCTGATCGCCGACAGCGTCGAATATATGGTCAACGCCCATTGCGCCGACGCGATGGTCTGCATCTCCAATTGCGACAAGATCACGCCCGGCATGTTGATGGCCGCAATGCGCCTCAATATCCCCGCCGTGTTCGTTTCCGGCGGGCCGATGGAAGCGGGCAAGGTCATGATGCGCGGCAAGGAAGTGGCGCTCGATCTGGTCGACGCCATGGTCGTCGCCGCCGACGAAAGCTATACCGACGAAGAAGTCAAAACCATCGAACGTTCCGCCTGCCCCACTTGCGGGTCATGCTCTGGCATGTTCACGGCCAATTCGATGAACTGCCTGACCGAAGCGCTTGGCCTCTCGCTGCCCGGCAATGGTTCGACGCTCGCCACCCATTCCGATCGCGAACGACTGTTCCGTGAAGCGGGCCATGTCATCGTCGATCTCGCCAAGCGCTGGTATGAACAGGATGACGCCACCGCCCTGCCGCGCACCATTGCCAGCTTCGCCGCGTTCGAAAATGCGATGAGCCTGGACATCGCCATGGGCGGCTCGACCAACACCGTGCTTCACCTTTTGGCCGCTGCCCATGAAGGCGGGGTCGATTTCACCATGGCCGACATCGACCGCCTGTCGCGCCGCGTCCCCTGCCTGTGCAAGGTCGCGCCCGCCAAGCAGGACGTGCATATGGAGGATGTGCACCGCGCCGGTGGCATCATGGCGATACTGGGCGAACTGGAGCGCGCGGGGCTGGTCGACACCTCGCTTCCCACCGTCCACGCCCCGACGATGGCCGCAGCGCTCGCCCGCTGGGACATTGGCCGCACCAACAGCGATGAAGTCCGCGCCTTCTTCCGCGCGGCGCCCGGCGGCGTCCCGACCCAGACCGCCTTCAGCCAGTCCGCTCGCTGGGAAGAGCTAGACCTGGACCGCGAAACGGGCGTGATCCGCTCCGCAGACCATCCCTTCTCCAAGGATGGCGGCCTTGCCGTCCTCTATGGCAACCTTGCGCCCGAAGGCTGCATCGTCAAGACGGCGGGCGTGGACGACAGCATCCTCACTTTCCACGGCACGGCGCGCGTCTATGAAAGTCAGGACGCCTCGGTCGCGGGCATTTTGGGCAATGAGGTCAAGGCCGGCGACGTCGTCGTCATCCGCTATGAAGGGCCAAAGGGCGGGCCGGGCATGCAGGAAATGCTCTATCCGACCAGCTATCTGAAATCCAAGGGACTGGGCAAGGCATGCGCCCTCATCACCGACGGCCGCTTTTCGGGCGGCACGTCGGGCCTGTCGATCGGCCATGTCTCGCCCGAAGCAGCCGAAGGCGGCCTGATCGCCCTCGTTCAGACCGGCGATCCGATCGTCATCGACATTCCCAATCGCGTCATCAAGCTGGACATTGATGACGCCGTGCTGGCCGAACGCCGCGCCGAAATGGAAAAGATGGGAGCAAAGGCGTGGAAACCCTTTGGCCGCAAGCGCGACGTCTCACCGGCCCTGCGCGCCTATGCCGCCATGACCACCAACGCCGCCAAGGGCGCAGTGCGCGACGTCAGCCAGATCGAATGATCAGAATATCCTCCCCTTTAAGGGGAGGTGGCTGGCCGCAGGCCAGACGGAGGGGTGTCCTGCTATCGATAGGGTGACACCCCTCCGTCATCGCTACGCGCTGACACCTCCCCTTACAGGGGAGGATTTTCATGCAGGACTTGCAATGGGTATCAATCGCTTCCCGATATGGCGGGCCTCACCCCACCTGCGCCAGCCAGTCCGCCAGATTATAATGGTTGCTCACCCGCGCGATCCTGCCGTCGCGCATCTCGAAAAACGCGCCGACGCGCAGCCGGTATCGCTGCCCGGCTGCCGCTGGCAAATCGCCGTCGGTCACCAGATATTCGCCCTCCAGCATGAACTCCGCCGCCGCCCGCGTGCCATCGGCCGATGTCAGGAACACAGGCTCGATCACCGTCTCGCTATAGCAGCGGTTCATATGGTCCAGAAATTCGGCAAAGGCCGCCTTGCCGTTGCGCACTGCGCCCTGGCTCGGTTCATGCACCACATCGTCGGTCAGCAGCGCCAGCATCGCGGCGCTGTCCCCGCGATTGAAGGCGGCATAATAGTCGCTCAAAACCCTATCGCTCATGCCCCTTGCCCCAATCTTTCCCCATGCCAGCGCAGATGATCCGCCATGAAGGTGGAGATGAAATAATAGCTATGGTCGTAGCCGTCCCGCACCGTCAGCGTCAGGTCGATCCCCGCCGCGTCGCAAGCCGTGCGCAGCAGGTCCGGGCGCAGTTCCTTGTCCAGAAACCCGTCCGCTCCACCCTGATCGACCAGCAATGCATCGACCCGCGCGCCATCCTCGATCAGCGCGACCGCATCATGCTTGCGCCACGCCGCCTTGTCATCGCCCAGATAGCCTGACAGCGCCTTCTGACCCCATGGCACCTGGCTTGGCGCGACGATCGGCGCAAAGGCCGACACCGCCTTGAACCGATCCGCCAGCGTCAGCCCGATCGTCAGTGCGCCATGCCCGCCCATCGAATGGCCCATGATCGACTGCCGCCCCATGTCGGCGGGAAATTCCGCTGCGATCAGCGCGGGCAGTTCTTCCGTCACATAGGACCACATCTTGTAATGCGCCGCGAAGGGCGCCTCGGTCGCATCGACGTAAAAACCAGCGCCCAGCCCGAAATCATAAGCGCCATCGGGATCGTCAGCCACGCCTTCGCCACGCGGCGACGTGTCGGGCGCGACGAAGATCAGCCCCAGTTCGGCGCAGATCGCGCGAAACTCGCCCTTCTCGGTCACATTGGCATGGGTGCAGGTCAGGCCCGACAGATACCAGACCACCGGCAGCCTCGCCCCCGCCTCATGCGGCGGCACGAACACGGAAAACACCATGTCCGTCCCCGTGCTGGCCGATGCATGGCGATACACGCCCTGCACGCCGCCAAAGGCGCGATTTTCCGAAACGGTCTCCACGCCGTTCAATCCTTCGGCCCGACATTGGGCGCATAGGCGCAAATCTTGTTACCGTCCGGGTCACGCAGATAGGCGCCATACATATTGCCGGGCGAATTGGGCCGGAAGCCCGGCGCGCCTTCGCTCGTGCCACCTGCCGCAACGCCATTGTCGTGAAAGGCGTCCACCTCGGCATAGCTTTTCGCGGCAAAGCCCAGCGTATGGCCGTTGGCAGAGGTCGCGGACGCGCCATCGGCGGGTTTGGCCACCACCACCGCGCCGCTGGCCGACGGATAGATCAGGCCATTGGGATAGGGGGCCGCAGCATAGCCCAGCGCCCCCATGGTCGCGTCCCAGAAGGCGCGCGCCTTTTCAATGTCGTTGGTGCCGAAATAGACATGGGTAAACATGGATCGCTCTCCATTCAGAACACAACGACGCTGCGGATGCTCTCGCCCGCATGCATCAGGTCGAACCCTTTGTTGATCTCTTCCAGGCTCAGCATATGGGTGATCATCGGGTCGATCTCGATCTTGCCGTTCATGTACCAGTCGACGATCTTGGGCACATCGGTCCGGCCCTTGGCCCCGCCGAACGCGCTGCCCTTCCACACCCGGCCAGTGACCAGCTGGAACGGGCGGGTGCTGATTTCCTTGCCCGCTTCGGCGACGCCGATGATGATGCTTTCGCCCCAGCCGCGATGGCACGCCTCCAGCGCGGTGCGCATCACCCCGGTATTGCCGGTGCAATCGAACGTATAGTCCGCCCCGCCATCGGTCAGCGCGACCAGATGCTGGACGATGTCGCCCTCAACCTTGTTGGGATTGACGAAGTGGGTCATGCCGAAACGGCGGCCCCATTCTTCCTTGCTGTCATTGATGTCGACGCCGATGATCATGTCCGCGCCGACCAGCTTCGCGCCCTGAATGACGTTCAGGCCAATGCCGCCCAGGCCGAAGATGATGACGTTGGACCCCGGCGTCACCTTGGCGCTGTTCACCACCGCGCCCACGCCCGTGGTCACGCCGCAGCCGATATAGCAGCTCTTGTCGAACGGCGCGTCCTCGCGGATTTTCGCGACCGCGATTTCGGGCAGCACGGTGAAGTTGGAGAAGGTCGAACAGCCCATATAGTGAAAGATCGGCTGGCCCTTGTAGGAAAAGCGCGTCGTGCCATCGGGCATCAGCCCCTTGCCCTGCGTCGCGCGGATCGCGGTGCACAGGTTGGTCTTGCCACTCAAACAGCTTTTGCACTGGCGGCATTCGGGCGTGTAGAGCGGGATGACATGATCGCCCGGCTGCACGCTCGTGACGCCCGGTCCCACCTCGCGCACGATGCCCGCGCCTTCATGCCCCAGGATCGACGGGAAAATGCCCTCGCTATCGAACCCGTCCAGCGTGTAGGCGTCGGTATGGCAAATGCCGGTCGCCATGATTTCGACCAGCACTTCACCTGCTTTTGGCCCCTCCAGATCGACCTCGACAATCTCCAGCGGCTTTTTGGCTTCAAAGGCGACGGCGGCGCGGGTTTTCATGGGGAAAGCTCCTGTTCTGATACGGCTCCGCCCTAGCAATATCCCACCCGCGCGATAAGGAGGGATTGTTGCAATTCATTATTTCATATCAGGGATAATCCATGCGCGGCTGGGATGGGATAGACGAATTTGTCGCCGTGGCGACCACCGGCAGTTTCAAGGGCGGCGCGGATGCGCTCGGCCTGTCCACCACCCATATGAGCCGCGCGATCGCCGCGCTGGAAAATCGGGTGCAACGCCCGCTCTTTCACCGCACGACCCGCACCGTCCGGCTGACCGACACGGGCCGCCTCTTCTACGACCATTGCAGCCGTATCGTCACCGAACGGGACGAAGCCATTGCGCTGATCAGCGAAGGGGCGGAACCGCAGGGCGACCTGCGCATCACCTGCTCGACCGCCATGGGGGAGCGCTTCATCGCCCCCATCGTCCGCGCATTCGCCGCGCGCTATGTCAAACTCGCTGTCACGATAGAGCTGACCAACCGGTTGGTGGACCTGATCGGCGAGGGGTATGACATGGCGATCCGCACGGGAACGCTGGCCGATAGCCGCCTGATCGGCACGCGCATTGCTTCGCGCACCCTCTATACCTGCGCCGCCCCAGCCTATCTCGCGGCGCGCGGCACGCCCAACGCCATTGCCGACCTTGCCCATCATGACTGCCTGATCGGCACCACAACCAGTTGGCAGTTTCGCTCCTGGGGCCGGATCGAAACCATCCGCCCGCGCGGCCGCTGGCGCTGCAACAGCGGGGAAGCGGTGGCGCAGGCCGCCATCGCAGGCATGGGCATATGCCAGCTGCCCGAATTCTACGTCCTGCCCCATATCGCGTCCGGCGCGCTGGTGCCGCTGCTCGCCAATTTCGCGATGGAGGATGAACCGATCTGGGCCGTCTATCCCCAGCGCCGACACCTCTTGCCCAAGATTACCGGCCTGCTCGACCTGCTGCGCAGCGAATTGCCCGTTGCACTGGCCCGGCGCGACTAACCCTCGTGCCGGAACAGCCGCGCCACCTGCACCGCAATCTCGCGCGGGGTCAGGCGACCGGGCCGGAACCAGTCCGCCGCGGCATTGAGTTGCGACAGGAGCAGATTGCGATAGATCGACCTGTCGATCCCCGCCGGTAAGGGCAGGTCGGCCACGATCGCCCGGAACAGCCCCTCGAAACGGTCGCGCCGCGCCACAAGCTGCATGCGCACATCGTCGGGCACTTCGCGAAAATCATTCATCATCGGCGTCGTCAGCGAATCGGGTGCCAGTTGCACCTCCAGCAGCGCGACGCACGCCGCTTCCAGCCGGGCCCACGGATCGGCCAGGCCCGCCACCGCGGCTGCGATCCGCGCCTCCGCTTCATCGAGCGCGCCATTATGCAGTTCAACGAACAGCGCGTCCTTGGATTTGATATGGTGATAGAGCGATCCGCCCAATACCCCGGACGCCTCGCCAATGTCGCGCATCGACGTGCCACGATAGCCCTTGCGCGCGAACAGCTGCGCCGCGATCGCGAGTATCTCCTCGCGCCGGGACCGCCCGCCTTCCTCGCTTCCCGCCTGCTTGCTCATGCGCGCTGGCCTAGCACAAAATGCCGCCCCGGATCATCCCGGCGTCACGGCAGCAGCAGCGACGAATCGCCATAGCTGTAGAAACGATAGCCCGCCCCGATCGCATGGGCATAAGCCGCCCGCATCCGCTCCGTCCCCATCAGCGCGCTGACCAGCATGAACAGGGTTGATTTGGGCAAATGGAAATTGGTCATCAACCCGTCGACCGCCCGGAACCGATAGCCCGGCGTGATGAAAATCCGGGTTTCGTCGGCAAAGGCACGGATGATGCCATCCTCGCCCGCCGCGCTTTCCAGCAGGCGCAGGCTGGTGGTGCCAACGGCAATCAGCCGCCCGCCCGCTGCCCGCGCAGCATTCAGCCGCTCCGCCGTTGCCGCCTCGATCCGGCCCCATTCGGCGTGCATCCGATGATCGTCGGTATCGTCCGCCTTGACCGGCAGGAATGTCCCCGCGCCCACATGCAGCGTCAGCGTCTCGGTCGCGATGCCGCGCTCCGCCAGCGCCGCCATCAATTCCGGGGTAAAATGCAGCGCAGCCGTGGGCGCTGCCACCGCACCATCCTCCCGCGCGAACATCGTCTGGTAATCGGCCCGATCGCGCTCGTCGGTCGGGCGCTTGCTGGCAATATAGGGCGGCAATGGCATCCGCCCCGCCCGCTCCAGCAATATCTCCACCGGCTCCTCGCCCTCGAAGCTCAGCGTCACCCCGCCATCATCGTCGCGCGGCCCGGCAATGGCCGTGACCCCCGCGCCGAAATCGATCCGGTCACCGTCACGCACCCGCTTGGCATTGCGCAAAAAGGCCTGCCACTGGCGCAGCCCCAGCCTTTTGTGCAGCGTCGCCCCGATCCGCGCATTGCCGCGCATCCCCTCCAGCTGGGCAGGAATGACGCGCGTGTCGTTGAACACCAGCACATCGCCCGCCCGCAACAGCGAGGGCAGGTCACGCACGCTCAGGTCAGCAAAGTCGCCCTGGCCCGGCACCAGCAGCAAGCGCGCACTATCGCGCGGCGACGCAGGCCGCAGCGCAATATTCTCCGGCGGCAGGTCGAAATCGAAAAGGTCTACGCGCATGGTACGGGATGTTTCGTTTGACTGAACCAACCACCGTTCGTGTCGAGCGAAGTCGAGACACGCTCGCGCTGCGCCAGCCGCTTCTCGACTTCGCTCGAAGCGAACGGAAATAGGTGACTTACTTGACCGCTGGCGGCGCGCCAATAATCGACGGCGCAACCGGGGCGACGGGCGCGGTCACCGGCGGCTTGCCGTCGCTCTCGATCGATGCTTGCAGGATCACGGTCGGGTTGGCGGGCGGTTCGCCCTGCGCAATCGCATCGACATAATTCATGCCCTCGATCACCCGGCCGAACACCGTATATTTCTTGTCGAGCTGCATCCTGGGCAACAGCACGATGAAGAACTGGCTGTTGGCGCTATCCTCGCTCTGGGCGCGGGCCATCGACACGGTACCGCGCAAATGGGGCATCGGGTTGAACTCGGCCTTCAGGTCCGGCAACGTCGAACCGCCCGTGCCATCGCCCTTGGGGTCGCCGCCCTGCGCCATGAAGCCGGGAATGACGCGATGGAATTTCAGGCCATTGTAGAAACCCTGCCGGGTCAGTTCCTTGATCCGCTCGACATGGTTGGGCGCGATGTCGGGGCGCAGCTGGATACGCACCCGCCCGCCGCTCGACAGGTCCAGATCCCAGATATTCTGCGGATCGGCCGGCACCACCGCAGGCGGCAGCTTGGGGGTCAGGTCGCCGCCCAGCGACTTGGCATTCTCCGCCGCCCGCGCCGCAGCCTCCGCCTTCTTCATTTCATCGCCCTTGCTACCGCCGCCCTGGGCATAGGCCATGCCGGACGCAGTGAGGGCGATGCCGATCGCCACGGTCTTGAGCGCGCAGGTGAAACGCATGGGACTTACTTTCCTCAATATCTTGGCCGTCCTGATAGCGCGCTGATCGCGATTGGCAACTGAACGCAGGCTGAGCGAGCTTATACGCTGCCCTTGCGCCCCAGTTTTTCTACCCGCGCCACGACTTCGTCGCGCACCACCGGCCCCACAAATTTATGGATCGGCCCGCCATAGAGCGCGATTTCCTTGACCAGTCGCGACGCGATCGGTTGCAGGCACACGTCCGCCATCAGGAATACCGTTTCGACGCGGGCGTTGATCTGCTGGTTCATCCCCGCCATTTGATATTCATATTCAAAGTCGGCGACCGCGCGCAGCCCGCGAATGATGACGCTCGCGCCCTGCGATTCGGCAAAGTCCATCAGCAGCGAGTTGAAGCCGACGACCACAATGTCGGCGTCGATCGCCGCGCATTCGCGCCGGACCATCTCCAGCCGTTCCTCATCGCTGAACATGGGCGACTTGCTGATGTTGGTCGTCACCCCGATCACCAGCCGGTCGACCAGCTTCGCGCCGCGCCGGATGATGTCCATATGCCCCAATGTAATCGGGTCGAACGTGCCGGGATAGACACCTATGCGCTGCTTGCTCATGCCGTTTAGCGATCCCTTTCCACGATATAGTCGGCTATGGCGCGCAGCAGGTCGGCTTCCGCGCCATAGCCATGCAGATGCGCCTTGGCCTGATCGACCAGCATGTGCGCCTGCGCCCGCGCCCGATCGACGCCCAGGAGCGACACGAAGGTTTCCTTGCCCGCCGCCGCATCCTTGCCCAGCGCCTTGCCCGCCAGCGTCGCGTCGCCCTCTACATCCAGCAGATCGTCGGCAATCTGGAACGCCAGCCCGATGTCGCGCGCATAGCCATGCAAGCCGGTGCGCGCATCGACCGGGATGCGGGCCATGATCGCGGCGGCATCGACGCAAAAGGCGATCAGCGCCCCGGTCTTTAGGTTTTGCAGCCGGGTGACGGTGGCCAGGTCGAACCGGGCATGTTCCGCCTCCAGGTCCATCATCTGCCCGCCCGCCATGCCAGCAGGACCGCTGGCCAGCGCCAGCGCGCGCACCAATTCTATCCGCACGAACGGGTCGGGATGGGTTTCCTCGTCGGACAAGATCTGGAACGCCAGATCGTGCAGGCAATCGCCGGCCAATATGGCCGTCGCCTCGTCAAACGCCTTGTGGACGGTCGCCTTGCCCCGGCGCATGTCGTCATTGTCCATCGCGGGCAGATCGTCATGCACCAGCGAATAGACATGGATGCACTCGATCGCCAGGCCGACCCGCAGCGCCGATTCGCGCGACAGATGGAACAGGTCGCTGGTCGCCTGCACCAGCAATGGCCGCAACCTTTTGCCGCCGCCGATCGCGGCATGGCGCATCGCCTCATACAGTCGCGCCCGTGGATCGTCCGGCACGCCCAGCAGATGGTCGAACGCCCGGTCGATCGCGGCCGCGACTTCTGCCGCGCGCGCCTTGACCAATGCCCCGGCGGAGGCCGTCTCTCCCCCGAACATGCCGCTCATTCCGCGCCGAACGGCTGCGCGCCGGTCACGGCACCACTAGCATCTGTCGTCAGCTTGGCGATCCGCGCCTCCGCCGACGCCAGCCGCTCCGTACAGCGTTTGCGCAATTCCTCGCCCTGCGCATAGAGCGAGATCGACTCGTCGAGCGGCACGTCGCCGCTTTCGAGCCGCCGCACGATCGTTTCGAGCGCGCGCAGCGCATCCTCGAAAGAAAGATTGGCCGGATCAAGGGCCGAATTGGAAGGGGCCGTGCTGCTATCGTCTGCCATGTCCCTGCATTGACCGCCACTGCCGCCCCGGTCAAGCCATCACACCGGCTTTCGTGCCCGCTTTCATGACTGTCATCGTGTCGTCATGACGTCATATGATAGCGATGGGGGATTAAGCGCAGTTTTGCGTTGACGCAGGTTGTTGCAGGTGCACATAGAAGGACCGCTATGAAATTTTACATTCCCCTGATCGCCGTTGCCTCGCTCACTCTGCTGAGCGCCTGCAACAAGAATGACGAACCTGAAGTCGTTGGCGGCCCTGCCGATCCGATGGCTGCCGAACTGGCCAACGCCGCGCCTGTCGAGCTGCCCCCGTCGGTCAAGGCCAACAAGCAGTTCCGGTGCAAGGACAACAGCCTGATCTTCGTCGACTATATGAGCGACGACAAGACGGCCCAGCTGCGCACTGAAAAGGGCGGCCCCGCCACCACGCTGAAGGCGGAAGAAGTCGGCAAGCCCTTCACGGCCGAAGGCTTTGAAGTCAGCGGCGCGGGCGACGAAGTCACCATCACCGTGCCCGGCAAAGGCGCACAGGCCTGCCACGTCTAAGACGCACGCAGCTTCCTCATTCCCGGGCCGGACCTTTCCCCAAAGGTCCGGCCTTTTTCTTGTCCCACACATCTTCTTCCCGCTGGGTGGGCGAAGTTGGAAGAGGGGGTTCGACGCTATCGACAGCATCCGACACCCCTACCATTGTGAATCCCGCTTGGCCCCGCTAAAGGCGCGCACATGTCCAGCACCGCTCCCCACATCACCCCGGAAATCGTCGCCGAACATGGCCTCAGCCCGGAAGAATATGACCGCGTTCTGAAAGCGATCGGCCGCGAACCGAACCTCACGGAACTGGGCATATTCTCGGTCATGTGGTCGGAACATTGCAGCTATAAAAGCTCCAAGATCCACCTGATGAAGCTGCCAACCACTGGCCCGCAGGTCATTTGCGGCCCCGGCGAGAATGCAGGCGTGGTCGATATTGGCGATGGTCAGGCGGCGATCTTCAAGATGGAGAGCCACAACCACCCCAGCTATATCGAACCCTATCAGGGTGCAGCGACCGGGGTCGGCGGCATTTTGCGCGACGTGTTCACCATGGGCGCGCGCCCGGTCGCCAATATGAACGCGCTGCGCTTCGGTCGGCCCGATCATCCCAAGATGCGCCACCTGATCAGCGGCGTCGTGCGCGGCATTGGCGGCTATGGCAATTGCGTCGGCGTGCCCACCGTGGGCGGCGAAGTCAATTTCCACCCGGCCTATGACGGCAATATCCTGGTCAACGCCATGACCGTGGGCATCGCGGACACCGACAAGATTTTCTATTCGGCAGCATCCGGCGTGGGCAACTCCATCGTCTATGTCGGCTCCAAGACCGGCCGCGACGGCATCCATGGCGCGACCATGGCCAGCGCCGATTTCGGCGACGATGCCGATGCCAAGCGCCCGACCGTGCAGGTCGGCGATCCCTTCACCGAAAAGCTGCTGATCGAAGCCTGCCTTGAACTGATGGCGTCCGACGCGATCGTCGCTATTCAGGATATGGGCGCGGCGGGCCTCACCTCCTCCAGCGTCGAAATGGCGTCGAAGGGCGGCGTCGGCCTGCTCCTCAACATGGATGCCGTGCCGCAGCGCGAAACCGGCATGACTGCCTATGAAATGATGCTCTCCGAAAGCCAGGAGCGCATGTTGATGGTCTTGAAGCCGGGCCGCGAAGCCTTTGCCGAAGCCATTTTCCACAAATGGGAACTGGATTTCGCGGTCATCGGCGAAGTCACCGACACGGGCCGCATGGTCCTGGTCCATCATGGCGAAACCGTGTGCGACATTCCGCTGGCTCCGCTGGCGGACGACGCCCCGCTCTATGACCGCCCTTCCATGCCGGTGGACGACTATAAGGCCTGGTCGGGCGTCCAGCCGCTCGGCGACATCCCCGAATCCACCGACATCGGCGCGGACCTCATCACGCTGATGGGCAGCCCCGACATCGCCAGCCGCCGCTGGATCTGGGAACAATATGACCATATGGTCGGTGCGGACACCGTCCAGCGCCCCGGCGGCGATGCGGCCGTCGTTCGCGTCCACGGCTCCAGCAAGGGCATTGCGATCAGCACCGATTGCACCCCGCGCTATTGCTATGCAGACCCCTATGAAGGCGGCAAGCAGGCGATCGCCGAATGCTATCGCAACCTGAGCGCGGTCGGCGCAAAGCCGCTGGCCGTGACCAACTGCCTCAACTTCGCCAACCCCCAGCGCCCCGAAATCATGGCGCAGCTGACCGGCTGCCTCGACGGGATGGGCGACGCCTGCCGCGCATTGGACTTCCCGATCGTAAGCGGCAACGTGTCCCTTTATAACGAAAGCAAGGCGACCGGCGGCGGCAGCGCGATTCTGCCTACGCCCGCAATTGGTGGGATCGGCTTGCTGGCGGATGTCGATGTGATGGCGACGGTCGCGTTCAAGAATGAAGGCGACGCCATCTGGCTGATCGGGGGGCCAGAAGGCGCTTTGGGCACGCATCTGGGCCAGTCGATCTGGCTGCGCGAAATCGCCGGTCGTGAAGCGGGTGAAGCACCCAAGGTCGATCTGGCTGCCGAGCGCGCCAATGCCGACATGATCCGTACCCTGGTCGCATCGGGCTCGGTCAATGCCGTTCATGATATTGCCGATGGCGGCCTGATCGTCACGATCGCCGAAATGGCGCTGGCGGGCAAAATCGGCGCGCAGCTCGACGACACGCTCTCCACCGCCGCCGCCTTTGGCGAGGATCAGGGCCGCTATGTCGTCACCGCATCGCCAGGCATCGACATTCCGGGCGCAATCCGCATCGGCACCACCGGCGGATCGACCGTCGCCGGCGTCCCCCTCACCGACCTGCGCGCCGCCCATGAAGGCTTCTTCCCCAAGCTGATGGACAGCGAACTTTAATGACAGGCAGGAATATCGACGCGATCAGCGCCCAAGTTCGGGATCATACACCCTGACTGTGGGCTATCGCGTCACCCGTCCAAACAGAATCTGATAGCTATCATTGCCGCCTTCAGCCTCGAATGCGGCCATCACCCGCCGCAAATCGCCCGGCGATAGCGGCGCGCGTCCTTCGCCCGGCACCACCGCGCCAATCCCGCGCAAATGGGCGATCAGCCCCCGCGCGCCGCCGCAATCCAGCGCATACTCCTCGTCAAAGGCGAAGGCGTCGCCAAAGCGCGCCAGCATCGCGCGCAAATCGTCCAGCGTCGGATAATCCGGCACGCCAGCCACCAGCCCGCAGCGCGCGTGCGCGGCCCGCCAGCGGGCAAAGCTGCCCTGCCCCATGGTCGAGAAAATCAGGCTGCCGCCCGGCCGCAACAGCTCCGCCAGCCGCGCAATGCCGCTCGCCAGATCATCGAACCATTGGAACGCCAGGCTGGACATGATCAGGTCGAACCATGGCCCGTCGAAGATCGGCGCTTCCCCGTCCATCGTCAGGAACCGCCCCGCGACATGGCCTGCGGACGCGGCCTGTTCCAGCATCCCTGGCGACAGGTCGGTCACGACCATCTCTGTGCCCGGCCAGCGCGCCTGAATGTCGCGCGTCAGGAACCCGGTGCCGCAACCAATCTCCAATATCCGCGTGACCCCATCTGGCTTTTGCCGCTGGGCAATGTCCGCCACCAGCGCCGCCGCCAGCCGCTGCGGCCCGGCATGGTCATCATAATGCGCCGCCGCCGCGCCGAAGGCGTCGCTGATCCGTTGCTTGCGCCATTGCCTGGAGCCATCAATCATGGCTACGCGCCTTGGCAGAGGCTTGCGCCGCTGACCAGTCCCCTTCAAGGAAGCGTCATGACATCCCCCCGTATCCCCGCCATGGACGTGCTGCGCGGTTGCGCGGTGATGGGCATCCTGTGGATGAACATCACGGCCTTCGCCCAGCCCCAATCTGCCTATTTCAACCCGGCGGCATCGGGGCCGCTCGGCATTGGCGACATCGCTTTCTGGATGAGCAGCCTGATTCTGTTCGACGGCAAGATGCGCGCGCTGTTCGCCATGCTGTTCGGCGCGTCGATGCTGCTGCTGATCGACCGGGAGGAAATGGCCGGGCGTGACGGCCGCCGCAGCCAGATGATCCGCGCAGGCTGGCTGTTCGTCATAGGCATGGTCCATTATCTGCTGCTCTGGTGGGGGGACATATTGGCGATCTATGCGGTCGTCAGTCTGGTGGCGCTCGGCTTCGTGCGACAGGAACCCATGGCGCTCGTCAAAAGCGCTTTCCTGATCTTCCTTTTTCACTTCCTGATCTGCGCCGCCTTCCTCGCCACTCTCTATGCCTGGGGCCATGCCGCCGCCTTGCCCGACGCGGGAACGGCCACGCGCAACGGCTTTGCGACCTTCATGGCATCGCTGGCGGACCCGGCCAGTCCCGGCGTCCGCGCGGACATCGCCACCTATCGCAGCGGCTTCGGTACGATCCTGTCGCACAAGCTCGCTTCTTTCCCCGGCGAATGGCTCTGGGGTTTCATGTTCACCGCCCTGGACGTGCTGGGCTTCATGCTGCTGGGCATGGCGATGCTCAAGGGCGGCTTTCTCACGGGCCGCTGGCCTGCTGATCAATATTGGCGCACCGCGCGCCATTGCTTCCTCATCGGCCTGCCGCCGATGATCGGCCTTGCCATCTGGATCATCGCCAGTGGCTTTGCCCCGTTACATGCTTTCGGCACCGTCCTGCTCTGGTCCTTCCCCTTCCGCATACCGCTTGCCGTGGGCTGGGCCGCGCTCATCCTGTGGCTGCTTGCCCGTCATCGCGATCACCCGCTGGTCGCCCGCCTGGCTGCCACCGGGCGAATGACGCTCAGCAATTATCTGGGGTCCACCCTGCTCATGACCTCGCTCTTCTATGGCTGGGGGCTGGGCCTGTTCGGCCATGTCCGCCCCGCCCTGCTCCTGCCCTTCGTGCTGGGCGCCTGGGCGTTGATGCTGCTCTGGTCGCCGCTTTGGCTGTCGCGATTCGCCGTTGGCCCGGCGGAATGGCTCTGGCGCAGCCTGATCCGCGGCCAACCGCAAAAGATTCGCAAGAGCAGCTGATTACTATTGCGACCTATTATCATCTGCGCTATCTCTCTCACTATCAGGAGAGTGTCTCGATGGTCGTCTGTGTTTGCAATGCCATTCGTGAAAAGGACTTGAAGGAAGCCGTGCGCGATGGCGCCGACACGCCGTGCAGCGCCTATGCCCGCTTTGGCCGTCGCCCCAAATGCGGCCAGTGCGTTCCCTTCGCCCGCACGATCATCGCCGCGGAACGCGCCTCGGCCTGATAGCATTGCAAATCATCCGCACTTGCCGATCGCGAAGCCGGCGCAATAGCGGACGATAAAATGGCGGAATATCAAGGTTTTTTGGCTTAACAGCAACGAACCCGACGCCTATAGTCCGGCGGTAATCCCCCCAAGCCGGAGTATCCGCCATGAAAGGCGACCCGAAGGTCATCGACTATCTGAACGAGGTCCTCAAAAATGAGCTGACCGCGATCAATCAATATTTCCTCCACTATCGCATCCTCAATCACTGGGGCGTCGAAAAGCTCGCCAAGTTTGAATATGAGGAATCAATCGACGAGATGAAGCACGCCGACAAGTTGGCGGAGCGCATCCTCTTCCTCGACGGCCTGCCCAATTTTCAGCTGCTTGGCCGCCTCAAGATCGGCGAAACGGTCGAGGAAATATTGAAGGCCGACCTGGCGCTGGAATATGAAGCGCTGCCCCCGCTCAAGGATGGGATCGCCTATTGCGAATCGATTCGCGACTATGTGACCCGCGACCTGTTCCAATATATCCTCGAAAGCGAGGAAGAGCATATCGACACGCTGGAAACCCAGTTCGAAATGATCGAGCGGATGGGCATCCAGAATTATGTCCAGCTACAGAGCAAGCCAGCCGAAGGCTGACCCATGCCGTCGGGGAGGGGGCGCCGTCCCCTCCCCCTTAGAGCAAAGCCTCCAATATCCCGATCAGCGGCAGGTCGGCGGGCGGCATGTCCAGCCCGTACATCTGCGCAGGGCGCACCCATTGCAGCGCGGTTGCATGGCGCGCCTGCGCCACCCCTTCCCATTTCCGGCAGACATAGAGCAGCAGCAGCAAATGCCTGTCGCCCAGCGGCTCGCTCGCAAAGGTTGCGGGCGCCAGGCAACTGGCATGGGTGCGGATACCCAGCTCCTCCTCCAACTCGCGTATCAGCGCCGCTTCGGGCGTTTCACCGGGTTCCAGCTTGCCGCCGGGAAACTCCCATAGCCCTGCCATCGCCCGACCAGGCGGTCTTTGCTGCACAAGAACGCGGCCATCCGCGTCGATCAGGGCGGCGGCGACCACCCATAAGGGCGAAAAACTGTCCATAAAGGTCCGATGAAAGGGCTTTGTTAACCGTGCGTCTTTTACAGGTCTATGCGGGACTGTCTGTAGCGAACTGGAAGCCATATGCGCGGGTTCATCGAAATTATCGCCCGCCTGGGGCTCATACGGTGCGAACGTGGGGCGACCGCGGTCGAATATGGCCTGATCATCGCCATGGTCGTGCTCGCCATGATCACTGCCCTGACGAACGTCGCAAACAAGACGACAGGCATGTGGAACAACGTGGCCCATGAAGTAACGTCCCGTTAACCATCAATATCTGACAGCCGTTTGATCCCCATTAACCGTTTTTCAACTGACCTTCTCTAATTCGTTCCTTGCTGACCACATCAATTTGAGCGGGGCGGCCGGGTAGTTAAACGCAGTTTCAAGACAAGGAGACATCACATGCAGTTCATCCGTAAGATGCTGAAGAACGAAAAGGGCGCGACCGCCATTGAATATGGTCTGATCGCGGCACTGATCGCTGTCGCCGCCATTGGCGCGATGACCAGCCTGGGTTCGAAGCTTGGCAATACCTTCAACAACGTTTCGGGCAACCTCAATTAAGCCCGACACATTGTCGAAACAGGGGGCGGCGAAGGCAACTTCGCCGCCCCTTTTCGTTCGGCTTTACCAGGTGACGATCTTCACGCGCTGCCCCGGGCGCAGCGATGCGTTCGCCGCCAGCGCGTTGATCGTCAGAAACCGTTCCAACTGATAATCGCTATAGGCCATGCGCCGGCTGAGCGACTGGACAGTATCGCCCGCCTTGACCGTCAAGACATCGACCCGGCGGGGCTTGATGGCAGCAGCTTCCTGCGGTGACAGGCGCTGGACCGACTGGACCATGGTGTTGAACGGGCCGATGCCCTGTCCCGCTGCTGTCAGCAACAGAAAGTGGTAGGCCTTCCCATCGCCAAAATCATAAGCGAAAACAGTCGCATCCACTGCACCCGACTGGCTGTTGGCGCGCACGGTGCGCCACGCGGCGGGCAGACCGTTGATCGTCGTGCGGCGCGCCTCACCTTCCGGCACGCTGCCATTGGCGCCGCCCAGTTTCGCAAAGACATTGTCGATATAGGCCGCCAGGTTGCCGGTATAGGGCGCCGCGCCAAATTGCGCCTGCCCGCCCGATCCCGTCACCGAAACCGCGTCCGCGCTATTTTCCATACCGAAGCCGGTCGGCGCGGTGAAGCTCAGGCGAAGGTCGGGATGACGAAAGCGGTTACCCTCTATCACGCCCTGCCGGGGATCATCGCCATAGAGCAGGCCGTCAAGCGCATCGAGGAAGGCGTCCCGGTTGCGCACCACGCTCTTCGATCCGCTATTCGCGGCGCCTTTGGACGCGCGCGCGACGCGCGATGCAGGGTCAGGATGGGTGCTGGCCCATTCCGGCATGGTCCGCGCACTGCCCGTAACCCGCGCATCCAGATTGCTCTGCGCCGCCAGTGACGCCAGCATCCCCGATAAAGCGCGCGGATCGTAGCCGCCCGACGCCAGGTAACGAATGCCCAGATCGTCGGCCTCATATTCCTGCGCGCGTGAAAATCGCAGCGTCAGCAACTGGCTGCCCGTGCCGATCCCTTTCTGAATCAGCCCGGCAAAGCCCGAATCGCCCAGCAACGCACCAGTCAGAACGCCCAGCAAGGCGCCGCCGATCGCATTGCGCTGCGCCGCCTGTTGCCGCCGCTGGCCATGGCGGGCCGCGACATGGCCGACTTCATGCCCCAGCACCCCGGCCAGTTCCGCCTCATCATTCATCAGCGCCATCAACTGGCGCGTGACATAGACATAGCCGCCGGGAATCGCGAAGGCGTTGTTGACCGGCGAATTGAGCAGCGTGACGGTAAAATCGCTCTGCGCGTTGGACAGGCCGGATTGCACCGCGATGCGACGTCCCACGGTCTCGACATAGCGCGCCTGCGGCCCTGCATAGGCGCCGCCAAATTCCTTGAGCAGTTCGGGATGCTGCTTGGCCCCGCTCGCCTTGTCCTGCGCGCTGATCGACGACGTGGTGCGTATGGCACGCTGCTGGCCCACAACGGCAGGCGCAGCCGCCAGCGCGGCCATGCCCACTCCGGCGCATGCCAGAGACAACTTCCAGTTCATCCCCTGAATTCCTCCTCGATTACCGCATCGTAACGAGAAGAAAGGCCGGAGCGTTCCCCGTCAAGCGTCGTTCAAGCGCCGATGGCGAGAAATTTGTCCGCCCTGTCGGTGCGCAGCGCCGACGCATCCATCCCGTCGAGCGCCGCCAGTTCCGCCTCGATCGCCGCGCCCAGGCTGGCAATCGCCTCGACCGGATCGCGATGCGCCCCGCCCACTGGTTCGGGCACGATCGTGTCGATCACGCCCAGATTTTTCAGATGCTGCGCCGTCACCTGCATCGCCGTGGCCGCATCGCTCGCCTTGTCGGCGGTGCGCCACAGGATCGACGCGCAACCTTCGGGCGAAATCACGGAATAGACGGCATGTTCGAACATCAGCACGCGATTGGCAGCAGCCAGCGCGATCGCGCCGCCAGAACCGCCTTCGCCCACCACGGCCGACACCATCGGCACCCCCAGCTTCAGGCACGCCTCGGTCGACCGCGCAATCGCTTCGGCCTGCCCGCGCTCTTCGGCCTGCACGCCGGGGAAAGCGCCCGACGTATCCACCAGCGTCACCACCGGCAGGCCGAACCGGTCCGCCAGTTCCATCAGGCGGATCGCCTTGCGATAGCCTTCGGGCTTGGCCATGCCGAAATTGTGCCGCACCCGGCTGGCGGTATCGTCGCCCTTCTCATGGCCGATCACCATCACCCGCCGTTCGCCCAGCGTGGCAAAGCCGCCCAGTATCGCCTGATCGTCGGCAAAGGCGCGGTCGCCCGCCAGCGGCAGGAAATTGTCGAACATGCCCGCGACATAATCCTTGAAATGCGGACGTTCGGGATGACGCGCCACCTGCGTCTTTTGCCAGGGCGTCAATTTGGCATAGGTATCGGCCAGCATTTTCGCCGCGCGCTGTTCCAGCGTCGCGATCTCGCCGTCGATATTGATGTCGCCGACGCTGGCAGTGGCGCGCAGTTCGACAATGCGCGCTTCCAGTTCGGCAACGGGCTTTTCAAATTCCAGAAAGCTGACCATGGCGCATGGCGTTAGGGCGATGAAGCGTCGTCGTCAACGCGCGGCTGCGGCATTTTCGGCACCATCTGCCCCAATGGGTGGCGGCTGTTGACCAGTTCGACGAGGCGGCGGCTGTCCACATGGGTATAGATTTGCGTGGTGCCGATGTCGGCATGGCCCAGCATCGACTGGAGCGCGCGCAAATCCGCGCCGCCCTCCAGCAAATGGGTGGCGAAAGCGTGGCGCAGCACATGGGGGATGACCCGTTCGGGCGCTATCCCCGCCGCCGCCGCCAGCGCCTTGACGATCTGGTACAGCCGGATACGGCTCAAATAGCTTTTCCCCGACGGAAACAGCCAGGCGCTTTCGGACGGCACATGTGTCAGCCAGCTTGCAACCGCGGCCCGCGCCCGGTCGGAAATCGGCACCAGCCGCTCGCGCGCGCCCTTCCCCTTCAAAATCAGGAAGGGCCGGTCTGCCGCCAGCGCCCGGCGCGGCAGGGAGACGAGCTCGGTCGCGCGCAGGCCGGACCCGTACAGCAGCTCGATCAATGCCGACAGCCGCAGATCGCCGGGCGCCGGATGCGCCACCGCCAGCCGCTCGGCGATCAGCGCGAACAGCATATCGACTTCCGCGCTCGACAAAATCTTGGGCAATGGCCGCCGCATCACCGGGCGCGGCAGCGCGCTGGCGGGATTATCCGCGCGCAGCCCTTCTTCTTCCAGGAACCCGTAAAAGGCCCGCAGCGCCGATGCCTTGCGCGCCACGGACGATGCCGCCAGCGTCGCCCATTCGCCCGCCAGCCTGCCCAGCGCCTCCTTGCTGGCCCCGGCCAGGCCGCCAATCAGCGCACCCGCGCCGTTCAGGTCGGCGCGATAGGCCAGCAAAGTGTTGCGCGACGCGCCCCGCTCCGCCGCCATCATTTCCAGAAAACGGTCGATCAGGGCATCATCGTCACCCATCAAAGCCGCGTGATCGCCTCCGCCGCGATCATTCGCGCTTCAGGGTCCAGCCCGACGCGATGAAGCGCGGCGACGATATGATAGAGATGCTCCGGCGGCAGGCGATTCCAGTCGCTCCCCTGCATCCCCACCGCCGCCAACAGCGCGACCGTACCCTTTTCACCATGCTGGGCCGCCGCGCCAATCGCGCGCGCCCAGCGGCTGTTGGCGGCCAGATTGACGCCATTGTCACGCGCCAGGCTCGCCATGTCATTGGCCGACAGCCGCGCCAGACCCGCCAGCGCCGCGATCAGCATCCGGCCCTTCTGCGGCCCCGCTTCGCCAATATAGCTGGTTATCCGGCCTTCGTTGATGTCGACCACCGGGCTTGGCGCACCAACGGCGAGCAGCCCCCAGAATTGCGCCGCGCCATCGCCATTGATCTGGCCCAGCGCCCGCGCCCAGCGCGCCGCATTGCGATCATAACCGGCGGTCATCATCGCCGCGACCAGATTGGCGGCATCGCGCGCGTCGGCCTGCGCGACCGGCAGGGCCGCCGCTGCCCGCGCGGTCGCGATCAGCCCGACATAGTCAGGCCGTGCGCCATTCTGCCACCATGTCTGCATCGCGCCGATCCGCGCGCCCACCGTCGCACCGGTATAGGCGGTGCGCAGCGCGTCGATCCGGTCGGCAATCTCCGTCGGCGCATCGCCATCGGCCGCCAACTGGCTGTAGAAATCAACCAGCGCCGCGTTGGAAAACACGCCAAGCCGCGCCGCGATGTCGACCGCAGGCTGGCGCTGCACCGGCGCCAGCGCGGGCGCACGCGCTTCCCACGCCCGCACATGCGTTCCGACCGTGCCATATAGCGCGTCGGGAATCTCGACATTCAGCGCAGTCGCCAGACCAAAGCGCCAGGCGGTCAGCCGATCGACCCCGTCCCATTCTATCTTCACCGAACGGCGCGCATTGAAGCCGGTGCCGACCAGCTTTTCCGCTAGCCGATAGTCGACGCCGCGCACCACGCCGCGCCGCTGCGCCTGGTTGAGCGCACCGCTGGCTGACCCCTGATCGCCCGACAAGGCCGGGCAGATCGCCCGCGTCATGTCCCAGCCCGGCTCCTTGCTGAAACGCAGCGCCCCTTCCGACAGCGGGCATAGCCCGGCCGGGTCCGCGCTGGCCAGATAGGTCTGCATCGCGATAGCATAGAGGCGCGGGGAATAGCGGTCGGGATCAACGCTCTGCACCAACAGCCGGGCGCTGTCCGCCTCCCCCATGCGCAGCAGCAGCCAGGCGCGCTCGGCCACCCAGTCCGCCCCGTCAATATCGCGCGGCGTATCCACCGCCGACAACAGCGCCCGCCGCAGCAGGATCGCGGCCCAGCGCGACATGATCGGCGCATGGGTCTGCTGCATCAGCGTGGCGAGGAATTTGCCCGACTGGTTGCCAAAGGCGTTCGGCTCCATCCCGCGCGTCGCGGGCGTCAGCGGGCCGATGCGGTCCAGCGAGCGGCGCGCCGTTTCGGGCAAGTCATATTTGGCCTTCTGCGCCGCCAGTTCTTCCGGCGTCAGTTCCTCTTCGGCGGCATTGGCCGCCTCATCCGGCAGCAGCGCCAGGTCGGGCGGGGTCGCGGGATTGAGCGCGGGGGCTGGCACGCCGCCGGGCGTTGGCGCGGGCGCGGGGCGCGCGGGGGCTGGCGCTGGTGTTTCGGGCGCGTCGCCAAAACCGGGCGGCAACAGCGATTCGGGCGCCTGCTGCGCCACGACGGGCAGCGCCAATGCCAGCGCAAAGCTGCCGAAAGCCCATTTCGCCTTACCCCCGGACCTGCGCATGGGCGTTACTGGCCCAGCTTCTCGGCGGGGATGACTTTCTCGACACGCTGCTGCGGCTGCTCGCCACCGCGCGACCACAGGAAGGCCAGCAGCGCGACGACCAGCACCACCAGGATGATGGGCAGGATCGGCAGGCGCGTACCACGACGGCGGCCAGCGCCCTCAAAACTGCTCAAATTGCGGTTGTTCTTCATGAGTCCTTGCTACGGCTGGTCCCGCCATCATGCGAAACGACAGGGAAAGATGCGATTTGCCTCTGTGACGGCTGGCTGTATAGCCCCGGTCGCCATGCAGCGAAACAGCAAATTCCCCGCTACTCACGCCAAGCGCGGTCCCATCGTCCTGGTAGGCATGATGGGCGTGGGCAAATCCACCGTCGGACGGCGGCTTGCCGCGCGGCTTGGCGTCGCTTTCGTCGATGCCGATGAAGAGATTGAAAAAGCCGCCGGGCTCTCCATTACGGAGATTTTCGCCCGCTATGGCGAACCCCATTTCCGCGACGGCGAACGCCGCGTGATAGCCCGGCTGATGGACGGCGCGCCCAAGGTGATCGCGACCGGCGGCGGCGCTTTCATGCAGGATGACACGCGCGCGCTGATCCTGGATCAGGCGACCGCGATATGGCTGGACGCCGACATCGACGTGCTGGTCGATCGCGTGTCGCGCCGCGAAGGCCGCCCCCTGCTCAAGGATCGCGATCCCCGCACGGTGCTGACGGATCTGGCCGCAGTGCGCAATCCGGTTTACGCGCTCGCCCCCATTCATGTGAAAAGCATAGCGGCGCCCCACGACATCACGGTCGACCGCATCATGGAGCATCTGACGGCATGGCAATAGTCCCGGTCGCGCTCGGCGCGCGCAGCTATGACATCATCGTGGAACAGGGCGCGCTCGACCGCGCTGGCGCCATCCTGGCCCCTTATGCGCGCAAGGGCCGGATCGTCATCGTCACTGACGCCCATGTCGCCGCCGCCCAGCTTCCCCGGCTCGACGCCAGCCTGCGCGCCGCAAATGTGACGCTGGAACCGATCATCCTGCCGCCGGGCGAACAGACGAAGAGCTGGCGGCATCTGGAACAATTGCTCGACGCGCTGCTGGCGCTGGAGATTGAGCGCGGCGATCATGTCGTGGCCCTTGGCGGCGGCGTGATCGGCGATCTCGTCGGCTTTGCCGCCTCCATCCTCAAGCGCGGCTGCCACTTCATTCAGGTGCCCACCACGCTGCTGGCCCAGGTCGATTCGTCAGTCGGCGGCAAGACCGCGATCAACACGGCGGCAGGCAAGAATCTGATCGGCAGCTTCTACCAGCCCGCCCTTGTCCTGATCGACCCGTCGACGCTCGACAGCCTGCCCCAACGCGAAACCCGCGCGGGCTATGCCGAAGTCGTCAAATATGGCCTGATCGACGATCCCGATTTCTTCGGCTGGTGCGAAGCCAATGCGCAGGCGTTGCTGGCCGGTGATCCCGAAGCCCGCACCATCGCGATCAAACGCAGCGTCCGCGCCAAGGCGGCGATCGTCGCCGATGACGAGCGCGAAACGTCAGGCCGCCGCGCCCTGCTCAACCTTGGCCACACATTCGGCCACGCGCTGGAGGCCGACACCGGCTTTTGCGATACGCTGCTGCATGGTGAGGGCGTCGCGGCCGGCATGGCGCTCGCCTTCCGCTATTCCGCGCATCTCGGCCTTTGCCCCCAATCCGATGCCGATCGCGTCACCGCGCATCTCAAAGCCGTCGGTCTGCCCCACAATCTCGCCACCGCCCACGTCACCGCCAACGGCACGGCGCTGGTCGGCCATATGCTCCACGACAAGAAAATGGCGGCCGGCACCCTCCCCTTCCTCCTCGCCCGCGGCATCGGCCAGACATTCCTGTCAAAAGATGTCGTACTGGACGACGTGGCGGCGTTTCTGGACGCGGATCGATCAGCCTGAAGACTGCCGCGCTCTTAGAGGGCGCAGAGCGGTTGGACGGGAAGCGACCAGAAGCGCCCGCACATTCCTCCCCTGCAAGGGAGGGGGACCACGAAGTGGTGGAGGGGTGTCGCCCTATCGAGAGGCTGATACCCCTCCGTCTGGCCTACGGCCATCCCCCTCCCCTTACAGGGGAGGATGATCGGGAACGACCATTTGCCGACGCTAAGCAACTTCGCAATTCGGCTCAAAACCGGACGCTCGAAAGCATTGCTGTTCATCACAGCCCTCCGCATAATAAGCTCATGAAAAACATCCAGATCATTGACGGTGCGCTCAATGCGACCTTCAGCCTGTTTCAAGCCACTGACGATGAATTTGGTGCGATTTTTGTCGGGAATAGTGACATGGCAATCATTGAGGACGTGTTTGCGCGTCTTGGGGACGCCGAAGCGGGCCGCGTTATTTCGCCTCTGTGGGATCGCCCCATTCTGAAGAGCGAAGCGCAGGGGATACATGGAACGCTATTCTACGACTATGATGACCGGCGAGAAATCTTCCCGCCATCAATGCGTGAGGTTGATTGGGATGAGCTTTCTATCAATCAGGCGCAAAGAGAACTGTTTCGCGCAAAGCGGTAAGGCTGCTTCCACCTGAAACTGCGAGCGAAGCCGCCAGTCCACTCCCACCCATCACCGCCACCAACAAAAAGGGCGCCTCGCGGGCGCCCTTTTCATTTCTGCCTTTGTAAGGCCGATTACTTCTTCAGCGTCAGGCCGCCAAAGCGCTTGTTGAAGCGCGCCACCTGGCCGCCCTGATCCAGCTGACGCTGGCCACCGATCCATGCCGGATGCGACTTGGGGTCGATGTCGAGCGCCATCTTGTCGCCTTCCTTGCCCCAGGTCGAACGGGTCTGGAACGTCGTACCGTCGGTCATCTGGACGGTGATCATGTGGTAGTCGGGGTGAATATCGGCCTTCATGGCGTCGTGCTCCGTAATGTGCCGGTTCCGACCGGCTGTGGATGCGGGAAAAGTGCGAAGGCGCGCCGTTAGCGGGTTTGACGCCTTGTGGCAATAGTCCGTCATCCCGGCGAAAGCTGGGATCTTACTTTTCCTCGGATGCGACAGAGGAAGCGAGACCCCAGCTTTCGCTGGGGTGACAGGAATAGTTCAATCCTTGGGCGGGTCGCTGATCATCGCGACGAACTGTGCTTCCGCGGCCAGCTTGTCGCCCAGCATCGCCTTGCCCGCAAATTTGCAGATCGCGCCACGATTCTGGGTCACTTCGACATGCAGGTCGAGCAGACAGCCTGGCTCCACCGGCGACCGGAATTTCGCACCGTCGATGCTCATGAAATAGACGAGCTTGCCCGAATCGGCCAGGTTCATCGATTCCACCGCCAGCACGCCCGCCGCCTGCGCCATCGCTTCGACGATCAGCACGCCCGGCATGATCGGCCGGGTCGGGAAATGGCCCTGAAAAAAGGGTTCGTTCACCGACACCGCCTTGATCGCGTGGATCGACTGATTAGGCACCAGCGACACCACGCGGTCGATCAGCAGCATCGGGTAACGATGCGGCAGCGCGGCCATGACCCGACGGACATCCATCGGGCCACGCGCGCTGATCGTTTCAACCTCTCCCGTCATTATCTATCAGCGCGACTTGGGGGCCTGCGCCGGGTTGGCAGGCGCGGCAGCCGGGGCTGCGGCCTGACCCTGACGGCCCGGCTGCCAGCCGGCCGGCGGCGTGATCGACACGCTGGGCACCAGTGCGTTGATTTCGGTCACGACGGCATCGGTAATGTCGACGGTCGGCTGATAGGACACGGTCGCATCGGGGGCCAGCACCAGATCGACCTTCGCCTTCGCCATCGCCGCCTTCAGCGCGTCGGACAGCTTGGCCGTGATCTGTTCTTCGACATAGGCGTTGGCCAGCGCGATCGGCTGGCCCATGCGCTGCAGTTCGGCCTGGGCGCTCTGCTGCGACTGCTGGAACGCCTGATACTGGGTCTCGATCGCCGGGGTCGGCTTGTTGCCCGCTGCGGTCAGCGCCTTCTGGATCGCGTCGCCCTTCGTCTTGAGGTCGGCGTCGATCGCAGTCTTGCGCGCGTTGAACGCATCGATCTGCGGCTTGTAGGTCGTCTGCATCTGGGTGCGGGCGACGGTATAGGCGGCGCTGGTGCCGACCGCGCGCTGCAGGTCAGCGACGGCAATGCCCATCTTGGACTGGGCTGCGGCCGGAACGGCGGTCAGCGCAATGGCGGTCATCGGCGCGAAAACGAGCGCCGCAGCCTTGATAATGGTCTTCATCAGAATTGAGTCCCTACGTTGAAGGTGATGAGCTTGGTGTCGTCCCCTGGTTCTTTCAGCAGCGCCTTGGCGATGTCGATACGGAACGGGCCGAAGGGCGAGTTCCAGTTGACGCCAAAGCCGACCGACAGGCGCGGCTTGAGCGTGTCGCCGAGATATTCTTCCTCGAAATTGCCGCCCGAGAAGGTGAAATTGGTGCCGCAGACCGGCGCCCGCGCCGTGCCGGTGGCGCGTACCCGCGTCGATCCGGTCGGTGCGTTGGTCGTTGGGTCGCAATAGCCGGCGAAGCTGCCATTGCCATTGATCAGCACCGGATCCTTGATGCCGGCCACCGCGCCCGCATCGACAAAGATCGAAGGCCGCAGCCCCATTTCACGCGCGCCCGATCCCAGCGGTATCTCCACTTCGGCCCGCGCCTGGTAATAGATGCGACCTCCCAGCGCGTCGTCGGTGATGTTGTTCCGGCCAGCGACCCGGTCATAACCGGTGATGTTGTTGTTCTCATCGGTCGTGGCCTGGAGGAAGTAACGCTTCACCCGCGGACCCACGCCGCGGATGTTGAAGCCGCGAAACTGTGGTTCGCCAAGGAAGAACCGATCAACCAGCCGGATGCGCTCGGTCGGGTTGCCGTCCGGGTCGAGCCGTTCGCCTTCCAGCGAATGAATGTAGCCGCCTTCACCCGACAGGGAGAAGATGAAGCCCGCGCCCAGCGGCCAGAATTTGGAGGCGTTGACGCGCGTGCGGACATATTTGACGCTGCCGCCCAGACCCGCGAAATCCTGGCTTAGCACCACGTTGTTGCCCCGCGTCGGGCGGATGCGGTTGTCGCGCGTGTCATAAATCAGCGAGTAGCCCAGCGACGATGTCGTGCGCTTGCCAATCGCGTCGCACAGATAGCGACCGGCGAGCAGCGGATCGCAACGCTCGGCCAGCGGACCCGCGCCATCGGGATCGGAATAATAGGTCGCCCTGTCGAGCGTCACATCATCGAAATTGAGGCTGTAACGCAGCGCCAGCGACATATATTCGGTGATCGGCACGCCGGCCCGGATCTGAAAGCCGGTCGTCGTCTGTTCATAGGTCGTATCGCGACTGTTGGTCCCGTTGCCCAGGAACCGGAAGCTGTTGAGATCACGGCGATAGATGTCGCCGCCCAGCGCGATATTCTTGTCCATGAAATAGGGTTCGGTGAACCCGACTTCGACCGACTTGCTATAGGCCGAATAATTGACCGACGTGCGCAGTTCCTGGCCCTTGCCCCGGAAATTGCGCTGGGTAATCGACGCGGACACGATGAAGCGTTCCAGCGACGAGAAACCGGCCGACAGCGACAATTCGCCGGTCGATTTTTCCTGCACATTGGTTTCCAGGATGATCCGGTCAGGCGCGGAACCGGGCTTCTGCTCCACGTCCAGCTTCTCCTGGAAGAAGCCGAGCGAATTGATCCGGTCCTTCGACCGCTTGACCAGGAAGCTGTTGAAGGCGTCCCCTTCCGCCAGACGGAATTCGCGGCGTACCACCTTGTCCTGCGTCAACGTATTGCCGTTGATGTCCACCCGCTCGACATAGACGCGCGGCGCATTGGCGATGCGGAAATTGATCCCCATCGTCAGCGTATCCTTGTCGCGCTGGAAATCGGGCGACACGTCTGCGAACGCATAGCCGAACAGGCCGGCAGTCTCGCTCAGCGTATCGACCGTATCCTCGACCAGCTTGGCGTTATACCAGTCGCCCTTCTTCATCGGCAGGCGCTTGGTCAGCCCATCGCCCGACAGGTCGCGAATGTCGGATTCGACCTTCACATCGCCAAATTTGTAGCGATCGCCCTCTTCCACCACATAGGTGATGATGAAGTCCTGCTTGTCCGGCGTCAGTTCCGCCACGGCCGAAATCACCCGGAAATCGGCATAGCCTTCGGTCAGGTAGAATTGGCGCAGCTTCTGCTGGTCATAGGCCAGGCGATCGGGATCATAGCTGGTGCCCGACGAAAAGATGCGGAACCAGCGCGACTGCTTGGTCACCATCTGGCTGCGCAGTTCGCCGTCCTTGAACTTGTCATTGCCGATGATGTTGATCTGGCGGACCTTGGACTTGGGCCCTTCGGTAATTTCAAAGACAATGTCGACGCGATTCTGGTCGAGCTGCACCATCTTGGGTTCGACGCTGGCGGCAAAGCGGCCCTGACGACGATAGAGTTCGATGATGCGGGCCACATCAGCGCGGACCTTGGAACGGGTGTAGATCTGACGCGGGGCCAGCTTGATTTCGGGCCGGATCTTGTCGTCCTTCAGGCGCTTGTTGCCTTCCAGCACGATGCGGTTGATGACCGGGTTTTCCTTCACCTCGACCGTCAGCGTGCCATTGTCGTTGCGGATCTGGACGTCGGCGAACAGTTCGGTCTCGTACAGGTCGCGCAGACCCTGATCGAGCGTTTCCTGGGTGAAGGGCTGGCCGACGCGCAGCTTGGTGTAGGACAGGATTGTGTCCGGCTCCAGCCGCTGGGTGCCGGTGACATTGATTGCGCGGATCGTACCCGCCGGTGCCGGGGCAACGGGCGGCGCTAGCGTCGGTGCACCGGCCGAGGGAGCGGCCTGCTGCGCCTTTGCCGGAACCGCTGTCAGCCCGGCGATCATCGTCGTCGCCAACAGGGCCGTGACGACCGGGCGCTGCCTCTTGCTGCTCATCATCGCTGTCACCCGCATCACCTCAAACAGTATAAAATTGTTTCCGCCGACACAGACGACGCCAAACCGCGCCTCCCTGCCCCATGCGCGTCAGCCGATCAAGCCGGACAGGCTTTTCCAAAGCCCGAAAGACGACAAATCGTTGAAAGTCACCAGCACCATCATGGTCAGCAGCGCCGCCAGGCCAGATTTATAGGCCCATTCCTGCACCCGTTCGCTGACCGGCCGCCGTTGCACCGCCTCTATCCCGTAAAACAGCAGATGCCCGCCATCCAGCATCGGGATTGGCAACAAGTTGATGAACCCCAAGTTAATCGAGATAAGCGCGACGAAGAAGATGAAGCTTTCCAGCCCCATCGTCGCCGCCTGCCCGGAAACCTGCGCGATCTTCAACGGGCCGCCCAATTCCTTGACCGATCGGCCACCACTGATGATCTGGCCCATCGTCTCGACCATGGTGCGGACGATCTGCCCTGTCCGCTCCACAGCGACCACCGGTGCACGCAACAGGCTTACCGGCTCGACCACCGGATCGCCGGGGGCCAGCCCCAACCGGCCGATCTGGAACTTGTTCCCAAAACCGTCATCCTCGGTCACGCTGCCGATCTTGCCGTCCTTGGCGAACGTCCTGCCATCGCGCTCGATCACCATGGCGACCGCTTCGCCGGGACGGATCTGGGCATAGAGGCGAATATCGTCGAAGGTCGTCATCTCGCGCCCGCCCAGCGACACGATCCGGTCGCCCGGCAATATCCCCGCTGCCGCCGCCGCGCTGCCCGGCTGCACCTGTCCCGCAACCGCCGGAGTCCGGCTTTCGCCATGCACGAAGGCGAACGTCGCCAATATCAGGATCGCGAACAGGAAATTGATCGCCGGCCCCGCCGCCACGATCGCCGCGCGCTGCCACAGCGGCTTGGCGGGAAAGCTCTGCGCCCGCTCGGCGGCGGGCAGTTCCAGCCAGGCCGGGTCAGTCATGCTGGCCGCGTTCATGTCGCCCTTGAAGCGGACATAGCCACCCAGCGGCAGCGCCGCGACACGCCAGCGCGTGCCGCGCTTGTCGACCCAGGCGAACAGTTCCGGCCCGAAGCCGATCGAAAACGCCTCCGCCTTCACCCCGCACCAGCGCCCGACCAGATAATGGCCCAGCTCATGCACGAAAACGAGCGGCCCGATGACCGCTACAAATGCCAGAACAGTCAGCAGAAAACCGGGATTGTGGATCAAACCGTCAATCTTTCCATCACATCGCCCGCCACGGCACGCGCACCGGCGTCCGCCGCCAACACGTCTTCAATCGTGGAGGGCGTCGGCGCGCTATAGCGGTTCAATACTTCCTCCACAATCATGGCGATATCAAGGAAGCCGATCCTGCCGCCCAGAAACGCCGCAACCGCCGCCTCATTGGCAGCGTTCAGGATCGCGGGCATCGCCCCGCCAGCCGCCGCCGCTTCGCGCGTCAGGCGCAAAGCGGGGAAGCGATCCTGATCGGGCGCCTCGAAATCCAGCCGGCCGATCCGGGCCAGGTCGAGCGGCTGGCACGGCGTCGCGATCCGCTGGGGCCAGGCGAGCGCATGGGCGATCGGTATCCGCATATCGGGCGATCCCAGCTGCGCCAGCGTCGATCGGTCGCGATATTCGACCATCGAATGGATCACGGACTGCGGGTGGACCAATATCTCGATCCGGTCGAGGCCGACGGGGAACAGATGCGCCGCCTCGATCAGCTCCAGCCCCTTGTTCATCATCGTCGCGCTATCGACGCTGATCTTGGCCCCCATCGACCAGTTGGGATGCGCCACCGCCTGCGCGGGGGTGATGTCGGCCATCTCCGCCCGGCTGCGGGTGCGGAACGGCCCGCCGCTGGCGGTCAGCGTAATGCGCGCGACATCTTCTAAAGAACTACCGGCAAGGCATTGGAAAATCGCATTATGCTCACTGTCCACGGGCAATAATGTCGTGCCCGAAACGCCAGCCGCCGCCATCATCAGCCCGCCCGCCGACACCAGCGATTCCTTGTTGGCCAGCGCGACCGTGCCGCCCGCCTTCAGCGCCGCCATGGTCGGTCGCAGCCCTGCGCACCCCACGATCGCCGCCATCGTCCAGTCCGCCCCGGCCCCCGCGACATCGACCAGCGCCTGCTCGCCCGCCGCCGCCTCGATCCCCGACCCGGCCAGCGCCTCCTTCAGCGCGCCGTACAGCCGCTCCTGACCGATGACCGCCACCTTGGCGCCCGCCTCCCGCGCCAGCGCCGCCAGACTGTCCAGGTCACTGTTCGCCGTCAGCGCCACCACGTCATAGGCGTCGCGATCCCGCCGGATCAGGTCCAGCGTCGATTGGCCCACCGACCCAGTCGCGCCGAAAATCGAAACCTTCCGCGTCATCGCAGCACCAGCATCAGATAGAGCAGGGCCGCCAGCGGCGCGGCGGTCACCACCCCGTCCAGCCGGTCCAGCACGCCGCCATGACCCGGCAGCAGCGATCCGCTATCCTTGACTCCCGCCCGCCGCTTCATCGCGCTTTCCAGCAAATCGCCCGCCTGTGCCGCCACCGCGAGCAGGCCGCTTGCCGCCGCCAGTTCGATCGGCAGCCCGGCAAAACGGTGCAACAGAAACCCGATCAGCAACGCCGCCACTACGCCGCCACCCAGCCCGGACCAGGTCTTCGACGGGCTGATCCGCGGCGCCAGCTTCGGTCCGCCGATCGAACGGCCCGCAAAATAGGCCCCAATATCCGTCGCCCACACCAGGGCCAGCGCCCAGAGCGCCAGCGTCAGGCCAAAGATGTTCGGCCCCTGCCCGCGCAGGAACAGCAGCGCCATGACCGGCAGGCAGACATACAGGACACCCAGCGCCAGCCGGACGGATCGGGTCGCCCCGATCACGAACAGGAAAGCCGCAACCAGCAGGCCGATCGCAAACCAGGACAGGCCAGCGGCCAGCGGGCATAATATCGCCAGCGGCACCGAAACCGCGTACATCGACAATTTCTTGTGATCGGCCGATGCGCCGCTCAGGTCCGCCCATTCGGCCTGCATCAGCACGCCAGCCACCGACAGCAGCGCCCAGAACAGCAGCCCGCCAGACAGCAACGCACCCAGCGCCACTGCAATCAGTACGACGCCCACGACGGCGCGGGTGCGCAATTCACTGCCCATGCCGCTCACAGCCCGCCGAAACGGCGGTCCCTCAAACGGAAAGCATCCAGCGCCTGCGCCAGCGCCTGAGCGTCGAAATCGGGCCACAGCATGTCGGTGAAATACAACTCGGCATAGGCCGCCTGCCACAGCATGAAATTGCTCAGGCGCTGCTCGCCCGACGTGCGGATCAGCAGGTCGAGCGGCGGCAGATCAGCCGTGTCGAGCGCCGCATCAATATCGCCCACGCCAATCGCGTCGGCGGCAATCTCGCCCGCCGCGACCCGCTGCGCCATAGCCTGGACCGCACGCACCATCTCATCCTGCGCGCCATAGTTGAGCGCGATCGCGATGATCGGCCCGCTATTGCCCGCGGTGCGCGCGACCGCCTCATCGATCAGCGCGACCAGAGAAGGCTCCAGCGCCTTGTAATTGCCGATGATCCGCAACCGCACGCCATTGGCATGAAATTCGTCCAGATCCGCCTTGATGAAATGGCGCAGCAGCCCCATCAGGTCGGCCACTTCGCTAGCGGGCCGCTTCCAGTTTTCCGACGAGAAAGCGTAGAGCGTCAGACACTCCAGCCCCATCTCCCGCGCAGCGCGCGACACGCGCCGCACCGCTTCTACCCCGGCACGATGACCGGCGATACGCGGCAGCAGCCGCTTCTTCGCCCAGCGACCATTGCCGTCCATGATGATGGCGACATGGCGCGCGCCATGGGCGGGCGCGGCCTGGGACAGATCGGGCCGGACTTGCGTCGCCATCAGTCGGTGGGGGTTGCGCGGATCATGGGCGGAACATCCCGGCTTACTGGCCGAGAATTTCCTTTTCCTTGGCCGCGAAGGTCGCATCCAGCTCGGCAATCACGCCGTCGGTCAGCTTCTGGACTTCGGCTTCCTTGCGCTTGCGTTCGTCCTCGCTGATTTCGCCCTTCTTCTCGTCGGCCTTCAGGCTGTCCATGCCGTCGCGCCGCACGTTGCGCACCGCGATGCGCGCCGCTTCGGCATATTTGCTCGCCAGCTTGGCCAGTTCCTTGCGGCGTTCCTCGGTCAGGTCGGGGATCGGCAGGCGCAGCGTCTGTCCATCGACGATGGGGTTCAGGCCCAGCCCCGCAGACCGGATCGCCTTGTCCACCGGCCCCACATTGGTCTTGTCCCACACCTGCACCGACAACATGCGCGGTTCGGGCGCGGATACGGTCGCCACCTGATTGAGCGGCATCGATGCGCCATAGACGGTGACCGTCACCGGATCGAGCAGCATCACATTGGCACGCCCGGTGCGCAGGCCCGAAAGATCGCCCTTGAGCGATTCGACCGCGCCAGCCATGCGGCGTTCCAGGTCCGATTTGTCATATTGCGCCATGTGATCAGCTCTCCTGATTTTGTACGATCGTCGCCACGCCCTGCCCGGCCAGCACAGTTGCCAGATTGCCGGTTTCGCGGATGTTGAACACGACGATGGGAATATGATTGTCACGGCACAGCGCAATCGCGCTGGCGTCCATGACCTTGAGATTATCGTTCAGCACCCGGTCGAAACTGATTTCGTCATATCGGGTGGCGCTGGGCACCTTCTTGGGATCGGCATTATAAACGCCGTCCACGCTGGTGCCCTTGAAGATCGCGTCGCAATTCATTTCGGCCGCGCGCAGGGCGGCGGTCGTGTCGGTGGTGAAGAAGGGGTTGCCCGTGCCAGCCGCGAAGATGACGATCCGGCCCTTTTCCATATGCCGCACCGCCTTGCGCCGGATATAGGGTTCGCACACCGACGCCATCGGAATTGCCGACTGGACGCGCGTATCGCACCCCATCTTCTCCAGGGCATTCTGTACCGCCAGCGCGTTCATGACGGTTGCCAGCATGCCCATATAGTCGGCGCTGGTGCGGTCAAAACCCTTGGCAGCGCCGGCCAGACCACGGAAGATATTGCCGCCGCCCACCACGACGCACAGCTCGAACCCGGCTTCCTTGGCCGCGGCGATCTCCCCTGCGACCCGATCGACGGTTTCGGGGTCTATCCCGAACTGGCCCGATCCCATCAGCACCTCGCCAGACAATTTCAGCAATATGCGCTTGAAGGATGGCCGGGTCATGCGGGGCAAATTCCATCTGGTCGGGGCCCAACTCTGGGCAAGGAAATGGCGCGCACCTTAGCAGTGCGCGCCAGTATGTGAAGCGGGGTTTTGGCGATTCACGCCACCCCCTTGTCCGTTCGCTGCGCGTCTGTCGAGCGAAGTTTCCCGACCGACGCGCCAAAGCGAACCGACTATGCGTCAGGCAACGCCAGCCGCTGCCGCGACTTCGGCGGCAAAGTCGCTGACTTCCTTTTCGATGCCTTCGCCCAGCTGGAAGCGGACATAGCTCGTCAGGGTGATCGACGCGCCCGCTTCCTTGGCGGCCTTGGCCACCACGTCGGCGATCGGGGTCTTGTTGTCCATCACGAACAGCTGCGACAGAAGCGCATTTTCCTTGGCATATTTGGCCACCGCGCCATCGACCATCTTGGCGATGATCTCGGCGGGCTTGCCCGATTCGGCGGCCTTCTCGGTCGCGATGGCGCGCTCACGCTCCAACTGGACCGGATCGATGTCGGCAGCCGACAGCGCCAGCGGGAAGGCAGCGGCGATGTGCATCGCGATCTGCTTGCCCAGCGTTTCCATCGTGTCGGCAGGCGCATCGCCTTCCAGCGCGACGAGCACGCCGATCTTGCCCAGGCCCGGTGCGGCGGCGTTGTGAACATAGGGAACGACGACGCCCTGGTTCACCGACACATGCGCGACGCGACGGACATTCTGATTTTCGCCGATGGTCGCGATGTTGGCGACCAGCTTTTCGGACACGGTGCCGCCCGACGGATAGGATGCCGCCAGCAGCGCTTCAGCATCGCTCACGCCGCTTTCCAGCGCGATGGTCGACACGGTGCGGACGAAATCCTGGAACTGCTCGTTCTTGGCAACGAAATCGGTTTCGCTGTTCACTTCGACGGCAACGCCCTTCGTCCCGGCAACGGCGACGCCGACCAGGCCTTCGGCCGCGGTACGGCTCGACTTCTTCTGCGCAGCGGCCAGACCCTTGGCGCGCAGCCAGTCGGTCGCCGCTTCGATGTCGCCGTTTGTTTCGGTCAGCGCCTTCTTGCAATCCATCATGCCGGCGCCCGAACGGTCGCGCAGTTCCTTGACGGTGGCGGCGGTAATATCGGCCATGTTTCGGCTCCTAATATATTTGTGGTTCAAACAAGCGGGTCTTGAACAAGCACTAGGGCGCGTCTCCAAAGAGCGCGCCCTAGCCTGTCAGTCTTACGGTTGTGCGACGCCTTCAGGCTTCGGCGACAACCTCTTCAGCCATCGGCTCGTCCATCGCGCCCAGGTCGACACCCGAAGCCTGCTGCGCACCACGGTTGCCCTTGGTGGCGGCGGCGGCAATGGCCTCGCAATACAGGCGGATGGCGCGGCTGGCGTCGTCGTTCGCGGGAACCGGGAAAGCGATGCCGTCGGGCGAAACGTTGGAATCGAGGATCGCAACGACCGGGATACCCAGCGTATTGGCTTCCTTGATCGCCAGCTCTTCCTTGTTGGCGTCGATCACGAACATGACGTCGGGAATGCCGTTCATGTCACGGATGCCGCCCAGCGACAGTTCCAGCTTCTCGCGCTCGCGAGTCATCTGGAGCACTTCCTTCTTGGTGAAGCCATGGGTGTCGCCCGACAGCTTTTCCTCAAGGGTCTTGAGACGCTTGATCGAACCCGAAATCGTCTTCCAGTTGGTGAGCATGCCGCCCAGCCAGCGATGGTTGACGAAATGCTGGCCGGACTTGCGCGCAGCGTCAGCGATCGGGTCCTGCGCCTGGCGCTTGGTGCCCACGAACAGCACCTTGCCGCCAGCGGCTACGGTGGACGACACGAAGTCGAGCGCACGGCCGAACAAAGGCACGGTCTGCGACAGGTCGAGAATGTGGATGCCGTTGCGCTCGCCGAAGATGTACGGCTTCATGCGCGGGTTCCAGCGATGCGTCTGGTGGCCGAAATGCGCGCCAGCGTCGATCAATTGGTGCATGGTGACGACAGGTGCCGCCATAAGATATTCTCCTTCCGGTTGTGCCTCTGGGAATCAGGAACCAGGAAGGAGCCTCAAAGACCCCGCCGGCACCGGATATGTCGATTCCCATGTGGAATAGGGCGCGCCTTTAACGGCAGGCGAAACATTGCGCAAGGGGTTGACTTGCCCCAAAGATAGGAACATAACGTGAACAAGCGGAACAAATGGGCCTAACCGCCGTTTGAACCGACATTGTGGGACAAGCCGTGCAAATGGCAAGATAGAAAGTGATCTCCATGTTCACATTCGTTGCAGTGACCCTGTTTACCCTGGCCTTCATGATGGCCATCGGCACGATCGCGTGGATGCTGCTCCACTATCATGACAAAATGGTGGCGGCCTTGCTGTTCCAGCCCATTCCGCAGGACGCGCCCGTCTATCATGTCCGTATCCGCCGCCCGCGCGTCATCCCCTCCGCGCGCAGCGCCAACCGCGCCCTGCCAAACGGCATGCTCGCCGCTTGACGATATTCAGGCGGGGCCGGGATTGGCCTCGCGCTGACGGCGGACCTTGGCGTAGGACAGAATGCCGAACGGGATCAGCGCCACATATATGCCGCAGATCAGCAGCAGCGTCAGCCAGGGATCGGTCGCCAGCGAGGCGGCCAGCAATCCGGCCAGGGCAATCGTTTCCAGCCTGATCCGCTTGCGCAACCGCAAGGCCGACCAGCTATAGGTCGCAATGTTGGAAATCATCAGGAAGGCGATGAACGCGGTCCAGGGCGCCACGACATACCAGGCCTGGAAAATCGGTTCCCCCGTCACCAGCCACAGATAGAGCGGCACGAAGGTCAACCCTGCGCCAGCGGGCGCAGGCACGCCGGTCAGGAAGCCAGCCGACTTGTGCGGCTGCACATCGACATCGATATTGGCGTTAAACCGCGCCAACCGCAGGGCACAGGACAGCGCGTGAGCGAGCGCGAAGATCCAGCCGAATTTGGGCATCGCATAGAGCGACCATAGATACAGGATCAGCGAAGGCGCCACGCCGAACGCAATCGAATCGGACAGCGAATCCAGTTCCGCGCCAAAGCGGCTTTCACCACGCAGCAACCGGGCGATTCGCCCGTCCAGGCCATCCAGCACGCCTGCGAACAGGATGGACAGGACCGCCCGCTCCCATTCACCCGATATGCCATACCGCACGCCGGTCAGGCCAAAGCACAGCGCCATTGCCGTCACCGCATTGGGCGCAACCATCCGCAGGGTGATTCCCCGGCGCAACCCCCGTGGCACGGCGCGGCGCTGCCTCACTGTTGGATGCCCGCAATGACGCGGCGGTCGCCGACCTGGCCCAATATGGTCTCGCCCGCGACCGTTCGTTGCCCCAATATCACACGCGGCGCCGTCCCGGCGGGCAGGTACACATCCACCCGGCTGCCAAAGCGGATCAGGCCGATGCGCTGCCCCGCCGCCACCATGTCACCGGGCTTGACGAAGGGTACGATCCGCCGCGCGACCAGACCCGCAATCTGGGTGAAGCCGATCCGCAGCCCGTCGTGCCGCTCGACCAATATATGCTGGCGCTCATTATCTTCGCTCGCCTTGTCCAGGTCCGCGTTCAGGAACTTGCCCGAAATATAGACCACCGACTTGATTGTCCCGCCGATCGGCGTGCGATTGATATGGACGTCGAACACGCTCATGAAGATGGACACGCGGATCAACGGCTGATCGCCAAGACCCGCCGCCCCCGCCATCTCGCGCGGCGGCGGCACTTTCTGGATCAGCGTCACCAGACCATCGGCGGGCGCAATGATCGCGCCTTCATCCTGCGGCACCGCCCGCACCGGATCGCGGAAGAAGGCCAGCACCCACATCGTCACGATCAGCATCAGCCAGCCGACCACTTCCCAACCCATCAGAAAGAAAACGCCCGTGATAGCCGCAGCGATCAGGCCGAATTTCACGCCTTCCGGATGAACCTGGGGGAAGCGCCATTTTACATTGCCGCCGGCGGCAATCGTGATCTCGTTATTTTCCATAGCCACCGTCTTTAGGGAGAGACCCTCGCCCTGACAACGACCGATGCCGCGCTATGTATCCTTGCCTGTCCGGAACGCCAGAATCCCTGCCAGAACGGTTGAACATTGGCCGCGCTTTGCCTAGGGCGTTTTGCAAATCCACCCAGAATGAAGAAGGCGAACAGGCGCATGGCGAAGATCAAGGTGAAAAACCCGGTCGTGGAAATTGACGGCGACGAAATGACCAGGATCATCTGGCAATGGATTCGCGAACGCCTGATCCTCCCCTATCTCGACATCGACCTGAAATATTACGACCTGAGCGTCGAAAAGCGCGACGAGACCAATGATCAGATCACGGTCGATGCCGCCAATGCCATCAAGGAATATGGCGTCGGCGTAAAGTGCGCCACCATCACCCCGGACGAACAGCGGGTCGAGGAATTCAACCTCAAGCAGATGTGGAAGTCGCCCAACGGCACCATCCGCAACATCCTGGGCGGCGTCGTGTTCCGCGAACCCATCGTCATCAAGAATGTCCCCCGCCTCGTTCCCGGCTGGACCGACCCGATCGTCATCGGCCGTCACGCCTTTGGCGACCAGTATAAGGCGACCGACTTTCTGGTCCCCAGCGCCGGCAAGCTGACCATGGTGTGGGACGGCGACAATGGCGAAAAGATCGAAAAGGAAGTGTTCAACTTCCCGGCCGCCGGCGTTGCCATGGGCATGTATAATCTCGACCAGTCGATCATCGACTTTGCCAAGGCGAGCATGAACTATGCGCTCGACCGCAAATGGCCGCTCTACCTGTCGACCAAGAATACCATCCTGAAGGCCTATGACGGCCGCTTCAAGGATCTGTTCCAGCAGGTGTTCGACGAAGAATTTGCCGACCGGTTCAAGGCGGCGGGCATCGTGTACGAACATCGCCTGATCGACGACATGGTCGCCTCCGCGCTCAAGTGGAGCGGCAAGTTCGTCTGGGCCTGCAAAAATTATGACGGCGACGTCCAGTCGGACACCGTCGCGCAGGGCTTCGGCTCGCTCGGCCTGATGACCTCCGTGCTCCTCTCGCCCGATGGCAAGACGGTCGAGGCCGAAGCCGCCCACGGCACCGTCACCCGCCACTATCGCCAGCATCAGCAGGGCAAGGCGACCTCGACCAACCCGATCGCCTCGATCTTCGCCTGGACCCAGGGACTTGCTTTCCGCGGCAAGTTCGACGGCACGCCCGACGTCACCAAATTCGCCGAAACGCTGGAGCGCGTCTGCGTCAAGACTGTCGAGGATGGCGCGATGACCAAGGATCTGGCGCTGCTGATCGGCCCGGAACAGGCATGGATGACCACGGAACAGTTTTTCGAAACGATCCGCGTCAATCTGGAAGCCGAAATGGCGACATGGAACTGATAGCCGCTTGAGGCTTTCAATTCGCAAACGGAACGAGGCGGCGCCGTGCAACGGAGCCGCCTTTTTCACGACTGGCCAACCGACCGGAAGGAAATCTCTCTCCGTTCGGGACTGACCTTACAGGAGACGCGCAGATGACAACGACAGCCCGCAAACGCCTGGAAGTCCGCACCGCCGTGCCGTCCGACGTGCGCGCCATCCTGCGGCTGATAGCCCGCGTCTATCCGGGCCTGCCCAATTATTCCCCCGCGACAGTCCGGGGCCAGATCAACAATTTCCCCGATGGCTGTTTCGTCGCGCTCTACGACAATAAGGTCGTGGGCTATTGCGCGACCATGCGGGTCAGCAAATCGATGGCCTTCTCCCCCCATGACTGGGACGAAATCACCGCCAACGGCTTTGGCACCCGCCACAGCGCGGCGGGCGAATGGCTCTATGGCTACGAAATGGCGGTCGATCCCAAGCTGCGCGGCCTGCGCATTGGCCAGCGCATCTATGACGAGCGCAAGGAACTGGTCGAACAACTCGACCTGCACGGCATCGTCATCGCCGGTCGCATGCCCGGCTATCTGCGCACCAAGCGCAAAGTGGACGGACCGAAAGATTATCTCGACAAGGTCGTGCAGGGCAAGATCCGCGACCAGGTGGTCAGCTTCCAGCTAAAAAACGGCTTCGAACCGCTCGGCGTCCTCGAAAATTACCTGCCGGAGGACAAGCAATCGGACGGCCATGCCGCGCATCTGGTATGGCGCAATCCCTATGTCGACCCGGACGAAGCGCCCGAAATGCGCGTCCCGCGCGGCGTCGAAAGCGTCCGCCTCGCCACTTGCCAGCTACAGGCGCGCGCCGTGCAGGATTTTGACGAGTTTATCCGCAACATCGAATATTTCGTCGATGTCGCCGCCGACTACCGCTCGGACTTCATCGTCTTTCCCGAACTCTTCACCCTGCCCCTCCTGTCGTTCGAAACGAAAAAGCTCAACCCGATGGAGGCGATCGACAAGCTCACCAACTATACGCCCCGCCTGACCAAGGAATTGGGCCGCATGGCGCTGGAATATAATATCAACATCATCGGCGGTTCCCACCCGACCCGCGCCGATGATGGCGACATCCAGAATATCGCCTATGTCGCGCTCCGCGACGGATCGCTCCACACCCAGGAAAAAATCCACCCGACCCCCAACGAAGCCTTCTGGTGGAATATCAAGGGCGGCGACGCGCTGGACGTGATCCAGACCGACTGCGGGCCGATCGGCGTCCTCATCTGCTACGACAGCGAATTTCCCGAACTCGCCCGCCGCCTGGTGGATCAGGGCGCGCGCATCATCTTCGTCCCTTTCTGCACCGATTCCCGCGCCGGCTATATGCGCGTGCGCTATTGCGCGCAGGCCCGCGCGATCGAAAATCAATGCTATGTCGTCATGTCGGGCAATGTCGGCAACCTGCCCAATGTCGACAATATGGACATCCAATATGCCCAGAGCGCCATCCTGACCCCCTGCGACCTGCCCTTCGCACGGGACGGGATTGCGGCGGAATCATCCGAAAATGTCGAAACCCTGACCATGGCCGACGTAAATCTGGCTGACCTCAGCTGGGCCCGCGCCGAAGGCACCGTCCGCAACCTGCGCGACCGGCGCTTCGATCTCTATCATATCGAATGGGACAACAACCCCGACCACGCCCACGCCCAGAGCGGCGGCCCGGTCCCGGCAGGCGGCCATAATTCGCCTGGGGGTGGGTGATGGACGATAAGGGTGGGTGGCGGCCTGCCGGCTTTCGGAGCATAAAGGAGGCGATTGGGCACGAGGAGCCAACTCGATAATGTCTGGGAATCAAACCCATGGAGGTCGGGCTTTTTGCGATCTCATTCCATGAAGAAGGGGTTTCGCGAACGCGCAAGCTGGCCGCTTGCTTGGCGGCGCGCGGGCTTAAACGACTGGCCCGCGGTATCTGCACTCGGAGACGACCACGATTGGGCGCGAAAGATGGGAATGGGGTTCGTTGCCGAATTCAGCAATGAAGTTTTGTTTTTGATTGATCGGGATTGGTTCGGCTGGCCTGATCCGCCCCGATGGGGACTGGCATCGTTTGATCCGGCCAATGGAAAGTGGAACCTGTGGGGCAACTTTTCAGATTTGCCTTCTGCGTGGACTGTTCCTGCCGCCCTAGATGGACCGGAACGAAACCCTACTTAGTCCGGCTCTGGGCCAGATTTATTTGCAATTGATTGACCGGCTTTTAGTCGTTCCCGATCATCCTCCCCTGTAAGGGGAGGTGGATGGCCGTAGGCCAGACGGAGGGGTGTCCCCCTCTCGATAGGGTGACACCCCTCCACCACTTCGTGGTCCCCCTCCCCTTGCTGGGGAGGAATTTGCGGACGCTTCTGGGCAATTTCCACCCCCGCAACCCCGTTCGCCCTGAGCCTGTCGAAGGGCCGCACTTTCTCCGTGCATTCTTACCCACTGCAAGAAAGAACAGGGCTTCGACAAGCTCAGCCCGAACGCTAGTGGGTGGCAGCTTCCGATCGTCAACTGACCCGGACCCGCATCCCCCGCTCACTCCACCGTAACACTCTTCGCCAGATTCCGTGGCTGGTCCACATCAGTCCCCTTGGCCACCGCGACATGATAGGCCAGCAATTGCACCGGCACCGCATAGACCAAAGGCGCGATCAGCGGGTGGACGTTGGGCATCTCGATCGTCGCCATGCAGCCCTCGCCTGCCAGTGCGATCCCTTCCGCGTCCGAAATCAGTACGACCTTGCCGCCCCGCGCCTGCACTTCCTGCATGTTGCTCACGGTTTTCTCGAACAGAGGGCCTGACGGCGCGATCACGATCACCGGCACCGCCTCGTCGATCAGCGCGATCGGGCCATGCTTCATCTCGCCAGCCGCATAGCCCTCGGCGTGAATATAGCTGATTTCCTTGAGCTTGAGCGCCCCTTCCAGCGCCATCGGATAATCCGGCCCGCGCCCCAGATACAGCACGTCACGCGCCGGGGCGATCAGGTGCGCCATCGCCTCTATGTCGCCATCATGGCCCAGCGCCTCGTTCATCGCGGCCGGGGCTTCGGACAGGTGCCAGACGATCTCGGCTTCTTCCGCCGGGGTCAACAGCCCCTTGGCCCGCGCCAGATTGGCGGCCAGCGCGGCCAGCACCGCCAACTGGCAGGTAAAGGCCTTTGTCGACGCCACGCCGATTTCCGGCCCGGCATGGGTCGGTAGCAACAGGTCGGCCTCGCGCGCCATCGAACTGGTCGGGACATTGACCACCACCGCGATGATCTGGTCCGCGGCCCTGGCATGGCGCAGCGCCGCCAGCGTATCGGCCGTCTCGCCCGACTGGCTGATGAACAGCGCCAGGCCGCCGGGTTCCAGTACCGGGTCGCGATAGCGGAACTCGCTCGCGACATCGATATCGACCGGCACGCGGGCGAATTTCTCGAACCAATATTTGGCGACCATCCCGGCATAGAAGCTGGTGCCGCAGGCGACGATGGTGATGCGCTTCACCGCCCCCAGATCGAAATCCATGTCCGGCATGGCGACCTCATTCTCCATCCGGCGCAGATAGGCGCGCAGCGTCTGGGCGACGACGACCGGCTGCTCGTAAATCTCCTTCTGCATGAAGTGGCGATGATTGCCCTTGTCGATCATCGCCCCCGACACGCCGGAGACCGTCACGGCCCGCTCGACCGGCACATTATCCTTGTCGAAAATCTCGGCGCCATTTTTCGTGATGACGACCCAGTCGCCCTCTTCCAGATAGGCGATCTTCTGCGTCAGCGGCGCCAGCGCCAAGGCATCCGACCCCAGATAGGTCTCACCATCGCCATAGCCGACCACCAGAGGCGATCCCAGCCGCGCGCCGATCAGCATGTCGGGATGGCTGCGGAACAGGATCGCCAACGCGAACGCCCCATGCAGACGCGGCAACACTTGGCGCACTGCTTCCTTGGGCGACGCCCCCTGCTCCACCAGTTCGCTCACCAGATGGGCCACCACCTCGGTATCGGTCTGGCTGTCGAAAATGCGCCCCCGCGCCATCAGTTCGGCGCGCAGCGGCTTGAAATTCTCGATAATGCCATTGTGGACCAGCGCCACTTCGCGCGTCGCATGAGGATGCGCGTTGCTGGTCGTCGGCGCGCCATGCGTGGCCCATCGTGTATGCGCGATGCCGGTCGTGCCGGGCAGCGGCTCGTCGCGCAATTCGGTCACCAGATTGGCGAGCTTCCCCTCCGCCCGTCGCCGCTCGATCGCTCCGTCATGAATGGTGGCGACCCCTGCGCTGTCATAGCCGCGATATTCCAGCCGCTTTAGCCCATCGACCAGCCGCTCCGCCACGTCGCTGTTGCTGATGATGCCAATGATGCCGCACATGAGCCGGGGGAGCCTTTCAGAGTTGATAAGGGACGCGGATGCCCGGCGTCTGTGCCGGATAATCGTTAGTATTGCGTGTCACGGCAATGGCCACTCCCGTCAAGGTGGGGCGCGTTCAGTTTAATATGTTCAGTTCGGTGTCGGCTTTATCGTGATCAACCAGATGTCGGGAGGCGCGAGCAACCGGAACGGCAATCCGCTAGTGCCGATCCCGGCCGCGACGATCATCGTCTTGGCTCCATCGCGATACAGGCCGCAACCATAGCGCGTCCCATATTTCGACGACACATAGACGATCCCGGCAAAGGGCAAAGCCACCTGCCCGCAATGGGTATGTCCCACCAGTGTCAGCGACGGCGTGTTCGGCAGAGCGGGAAACACATCCGGCCCGTGCGACAGGATCAGCCGCGCGCCACCCATTCGCGTCATCGCTGTCATCGTATCGGGCAGGTCGGGCTTTCGCGTATAAATATCCTTCAACCCGCCGATCACCAGCGGCCCGCGCCGCACCACGCCATCCTGCAACAGGGTGATGCCGATCCGCGAGAAAGCCACCGCCCAGTCCCGACTGCTCAACGCAACACGGTTCAATGCGCTACGACTGTCATGATTGCCCAGCACCGCCACCACGCCCAGCGGCGCGCGCAGCCCGGCGAGCGGTGCGATGCTTGCCCGCGCATCATAGGTCGCCCCGCCCTTGTCATCGCCAATATAGTCACCGCCCAGCAGGATAAGGCCCGGGCGCAGCGCGTTGATCTGCGCCACGATCCGCGCCATCCGCGCCGGGCTGTTGTCCGGCCCGGACATATGCGTATCGGTCAGCAGCGCGACGGTAACAGGATCGCGCGCCGCGTCGGCCGGGAAAGGCAGCGCGATCTCGGCCAGCCGAACCTGCGGCATGGCGCTGGCGTTCAGGATCAGCCAGCCAGCCCCTGCCAGAATCAGGATCAGCGTACAGACCAGTCCCGCCAACCAGGGATGCCGCTGGACCAGCTTCATCCCACAACGTGCTCCCGCGCAGGCGGGAGCCCAGTCCCACGCTCCGATCTAGGCTCCCGCCTGCGCGGGAGCACGCAGCCTTTTCTCACTTCGCCGCCTTCTTCGCCATCATCCGCGCACGAAACCGCTTGGCCCAGCCCGGCTTGGCTTCCTGCGCGGGTCGGACCAGACACAGCGCGTCGGCCTCCACATTCCGCGTCACCACGCTTCCCGCCGCCACGATCGCATCATCGCCGATCGTCACCGGCGCGACCAGCGCGCTGTTCGACCCGACGAAGGCGCCCGCGCCGATCTCGGTCTTATATTTGAAGAACCCATCATAGTTGCAGGTGATCGTGCCCGCGCCGATATTGGCCCCCGCACCCACGCTGGCATCGCCAATATAGGACAGATGGTTGACCTTGGCCCCTTCGCCCAGTACCGCCTTCTTGATCTCGACGAAATTGCCGACCTTGGCCTTGACGCCGATCTGCGCACCGGGCCGCAGCCGTGCATAGGGGCCGACAGCCGCGCCGCTTTCAATGCTGGCCCCTTCCAGATGGGAAAAAGCGTGGATGACCACCCCGTCCGCTACCCGCACGCCCGGCCCGAACACGACGTTCGGTTCCACCACCACGTCGCGGCCCAATATCGTGTCATGGGCGAAGAACACCGTCTCCGGCGCCACCAGCGTCGCTCCTTCGCGCATCGCCTCTACCCGGCGGCGCGCCTGCCACATTGCCTCCACGCCCGCCAGTTCGACCCGGCTGTTGACGCCCGCCACTTCCCACGCGTCCGTCTCGATCACCGCACTGGGCGCACCGGGCAGCATGATGATGTCGGGCAGATAATATTCGCCAGCGGCATTATCGTTGCCGATCTGGTCCAGCAGGACGAACAGATCGGTCGATCGCACCGCCATCAGCCCGCTATTACACAAAGTGACTGCCCGTTCGGCCTCACTGGCGTCCTTATATTCCACCATCTTCCCGATGATGCCCTGCCCATCGGCAATGATCCGGCCATAGGCGGCAGCGTCGTCCGGTCGGAACCCCAGCACGACCGCGCGCGGATCGTCCCCCCGGTTCAACCGATCGAGCATCGCCCGCATCGTCGCTCCGCTCACGAGCGGTACGTCGCCATAGAGGATCAACACATCGCCCGCGAATCCCGCCAGGGCATCATGTGCCTGTGCAACGGCATGGCCGGTGCCCAGCTGCTTGTCCTGCACCGCGATCACCGCGCCGGTGCCCGCCACCGCCGCCTCGACCTGTTCCCGGCCAGCGCCGACCACCACGACCTGCCGCTCCGGCTCCAGCGCCGCGACGCTCGCCAGCAGGTGCAGCAGCATCGGGCGTCCCGCAACCGGGTGCAACACCTTGTGCAACGACGATTTCATGCGTGTGCCCTGACCGGCGGCAAGGATGACGACGGCCAATGAGCGGGCGACTGGACGGCTGGCGGTCACGATATCTGTGTCCCTCGAAAATGGGTCTGTGGCCTTCGGCTCTGCCATGTTTGGCTTGCCTTTGCCACCGCGCTCGCGGCATGGCGCGGCCATGGCAAACATAAATTTCGATATTGTTGGTTTCGACCTGGACGGCACGTTGATCGACACGAGCGGCGACCTTGCCGCCGCCGTCAACCACGCCATCGCGACGATCGACCGACCGCCTTTCCCGGTGGAGGCCATCCGCCCCTTTGTCGGCAAGGGCGCGAAGGTCATGCTCGAACGCGCGCTGGGTGCGTCGGGCGGCTATGACGACGCGACGCTCGCCCGACTGCTCCCCGTCCTGCTCGACTATTATCAGGATAATCTCAGCGCCCGTTCCGTCCCCTATCCCGGCTTGATCGCCGCGATGGACGCGCTGGCCGCGGCAGGCGTCAAGCTGGCCATCTGCACCAACAAGGCAGAGCGCTTCACCATTCCGCTGATCGATCAGCTTGGCCTGACCCCGCGTTTCGCCAGCATCGTGGGCGGCGACACGGTGGGCGTCGCCAAGCCCGATCCCGCCCCCATCCGCGCCATGATCGAACGCGCGGGCGGTGGCCGGACAATCTTCATCGGCGACACGATCAACGACATAGCGGGCGCGCGCAATGCGGGCATCCCCAGCGTCGCGGTCAGCTTCGGCTTCCTCGACGGCCCGGTCGAGGATCTGGCGGCCGACGCCGTCATCGACCATTTCGACGATCTCGTCCCGCTCCTGCAAAGCTGGCCCACATGAGCTTGCGGCTGGAGCGGGACGGGGCCATCGCCCGCCTGCTGATCGACCGCCCGGCGCGTCGCAACGCCATGACGCAGGCGATGTGGGAAGAGCTGCCCGTGCTGGTGGCGCAGGCGATGACCGACGACGCCGTCCGCGTCCTGATCCTCAGTTCCGCCACGCCCGGCATTTTCTGCGCCGGGGCGGACATCGGCGAATTTGCCCGGCACAGCAGCGACGAAGCCTGGCGCATAGCCAATCAGGCCGCGATCCGCGCCAGCCAATATGCGCTCGCCCATGCGCCAAAGCCGGTGATCGCGGCCATTGACGGCGATTGTGTCGGCGGCGGTTGCGGCCTCGCCATCGCCTGCGACCTGCGCATCGCCGCCCCCACCGCCCGGCTGGGCATCACGCCTGCGAAGCTCGGCATCGTCTATTCGCTGTTCGACACCAAATTGCTGGTCGATCTGGTGGGTCCGGCCCGTGCCAGACGCATCCTTTTCACCGGCGCGCTGCACGGCGCGAACGATGCCCTCGCCATCGGCCTGATCGACGAGATCGCCGACGATCCCTTCGCCGCCGCAACGGCTTTGGCCCGCACCATCGCCACCAACGCGCAGCACAGCGTACGCGCGTCCAAGGCGATTATCCGTCGCATATTGGACGGTCAGGCCGATGATGACGAGGTGACGCTGGCGATGTTCCGCGACGCCTTCACCCTGCCCGATTTTGCCGAGGGCGTGGCTGCCTTTCAGGCGAAGAGGCGACCTGATTTTTAGAGTCGGATGACTTCACCTTGACCCGTTCGTTTCGAGCGAAGTCGAGAAACCGTGGTGCTACGTTTCTCGACTTCGCTCGAAACGAACGGAGGTTTTATCAGGATCTGCTTCCATCCCGGTCGTGAAAAAGGCCTCCGCAATGCGAAGGCCCTCTTCCTATTTGCCGACTGACGGCAGCAATCACATATGGATAGGCTTGCCGGTCACCGCCATCGCCGCTTCCTTGATCGCCTCGCTATGCGTCGGATGGGCGTGGCAGGTATAGGCGATATCCTCGCTCGATGCGCCAAATTCCATCGCCTGCACGACCTGCGCGATCATGGTGCCTGCCGGTACGGCGATGATCCACACGCCCAGCACCTTGTCGGTCTCAGCGTCAGCAATGACCTTCACGAAGCCGTCCGGCTCATGATTGGTCTTGGCGCGGCTGTTGGCCATCATCGGGAATTTGCCGACCTTGATCGGTCCCTTTTCCTTGGCCTGTTCCTCGGTCAAGCCGACGCCTGCGATTTCAGGCTTGGTGTACACGACACCGGGGATCAGGTCATGGTTCACGATGCCGGTCAGGCCCGCGATATTCTCGGCAACGGCAATGCCCTCATCCTCGGCCTTGTGGGCCAGCATGGGGCCGGGGATCACGTCGCCGATCGCCCAGACGCCGGGCACCTTGGTGGCGAATTCATGATCGGTTTCGATCTGGCCGCGCTTGTTCAGTTCCAGCCCGATCTTGTCGAGGCCCAATCCATCCGTATTGGGGCGACGGCCGATCGACACCAGAACCACATCCGCCTCGATCGTTTCGGCCGCGCCGCCCGCAGCAGGCTCGACGGTCAGGGTCACGCCCTTCTTGCCCGCCTTCGCGCCGGTCACCTTGGTGCCGAGCCGATATTCAAAGCCCTGCTTCTTGAAGATCTTGTTGGCTTCCTTGCGGATTTCGCCGTCCATGCCGGGCAGAATCTGGTCCAGATATTCCACGACTGTGACCTTGGCCCCCAGCCGACGCCACACGCTGCCCAGTTCCAGGCCGATGACGCCGCCGCCGACAACGACCAGATGCCCCGGCACCTTGTCCAGTTCCAGCGCACCGGTCGAATCGACGATCTGGCCGCCGGCATTGTCCACCTCGACACCCGGCAGCGGCATGACCGACGATCCGGTGGCGATAACGATATTCTTCGCCGTCACCGTTTCGCCGCCGACTGCAACCGTGTTTGCGCCGGTGAAGCTCGCCAGCCCCTTGAGCCAGGTCACCTTGTTCTTCTTGAACAGAAATTCGATGCCGCCGGTCAGACCCTTGACCGCGTCGACCCGTTGCCCCTGCATGGTCGGCAGGTCGAGGCTCATCTTGTCGATCTTGACGCCCAGCTTGGCGAGCGTGCCGTTGGCCGCTTCGTCATAGAGTTCCGACGCATGAAGCAATGCCTTGGACGGGATGCAGCCCACGTTAAGGCAGGTGCCGCCCAGCGTCTCACGGCTTTCCGCGCACGCGACCTTCAGGCCCAGCTGCGCCGCCCGGATCGCGGCCACATAGCCGCCTGGGCCAGCGCCGATCACCAGAACGTCATAATCATACTCGGCCATCGTTCTTCTTCCTCATAGTGTTCCTGCGAACGCAGGAACCCAGGGCGTCGTCAGAACAGCGTCTCGAACAAATCCCGCCACTGCGGATTTTCCCGTTCGATCAACTCGATCTTCCAGGCGCGCTTCCATTTCTTCATCTGCAGTTCGCGAAGCCTCGCTTCCTGCAAATCATCATATGACTCAAACCACACCAACATGGTGCAGCCATGTCGCTTCGTAAAGCCTTCAACCAAAGCGTTTCGATGCTGATATGCCCGGCCAGCCACATCGCTTGTAACACCCAGATAGACGGTGCCATTGCGTCGGCTGGCCATCAGATAGACATATCCCGCTTTCGTTGCATTTCTCCGCCCTGGGCTCCTGCGTTCGCGGGAGCACGTGGGAAATAAGCCTTACAGGTCGATCAGCAGACGGGTCGGATCTTCAATCGCATTCTTCACCGCGACCAGGAAGGTCACCGCCTCGCGACCGTCGATCAGACGATGGTCATAGGACAGCGCCAGATACATCATCGGACGCACCACGACCTGACCGTCGCGCACCACTGGACGATCCTCGATGCGGTGGAGGCCAAGCACTGCCGATTGGGGCGGGTTGATGATCGGGGTGGACATCAGGCTGCCGAACACGCCGCCATTGGAGATGGTGAAGGTGCCGCCCTTCATATCTTCCATGGTCAGCTTGCCTTCCTTCGCCTTGCGGCCAAAGTCGCCAATCGTCTTTTCGATCGTCGCCACGCTCATGCTTTCCGCGTTGCGGATGACGGGAACGACCAGACCGGTCGGTGCCGACACCGCGACCGAAATGTCGCAGAAATCGTTATAGACGATCTCGTCGCCCTCGATCTGGGCGTTGACGCCCGGAATGTCCTTCAGCGCCATGCAGACGGCCTTGGTGAAGAAGCCCATGAAGCCCAGACGGACGCCATGCTTCTTTTCGAACAGGTCCTTATATTTGGCCCGCGCCTCGATCACCGCACTCATGTCGACATCGTTGAAGGTGGTCAGCAGCGCCGCATTATTCTGCGCTTCCTTCAGGCGCTTGGCGACCGTCTGGCGCAGGCGGGTCATCTTGACCCGTTCCTGCGCGCGACCGGGACCGGACGCCGGTGCCGTTGCCGTTGCCGCAGGGGCCGAATCCGCCGCCGTCGCGGCCGCCGCCTTCGCCGTGCCAGCCGCTACAGCCGCCGTCACATCATCCTTGGTCAGGCGGCCGTCCTTGCCGGTGCCCTTGATCTTGCTGGGGTCCAGCCCATGCTCCAGCACCAGACGGCGCACGGCGGGCGACAGGGTCAGATTGCCGCCTTCCTCATCGTCCGATGCAGCAGGCGCGGGGGCCGAAGCGGCCGGTGCAGGCGCGGCGGCCTCCGCCTTGGCGGCGGGTGCAGCGGCAGGCGCGGCAGCAGCGGCTGCACCTTCGTTGATCAGCGCCAGCAGTGCGCCGACATTCACCGTATCGCCTTCCTTGGCGATGATGTCGCCCAGCGTGCCTGCGACCGGCGCGGGCACGTCTACCGCGACCTTGTCGGTTTCCAGGCTGACGATAGGCTCGTCGAGCGCGACGGCTTCACCGGGCTTTTTGAGCCACTGGCCCACGGTTGCTTCGGTAACGGATTCGCCCAGGGTAGGGACTTTGACTTCGGTGGCCATGAGCTTGTTCAGCCTTTCTTCTGGCGACGGATTTCTTCACGAACGCTGTGACCCAGCGCATCGGCGACGAGGGCGCCCTGTTCGGCGACATGGCGCTTGGCGAGGCCCGTGGCGGGCGACGCCGATGCCTTGCGACCGGCATAGCGGGCGCGCATCGGCGCCTTGCCGGCACTTGCCAGCGCTTCCTCGATATAAGGCTCCACATGGAACCATGCACCATTGTTGCGCGGTTCTTCCTGGCACCAGATCACTTCCGTCAGATTGGTCATCCGCTTGATACGGATGGCCAGCGCTTCGGTCGGGAAGGGATAAAGCTGTTCGATACGCACGATCTGGGTATTCTTGTCACCCGCCGCATCGCGCGCCTCAATCAGGTCATAGGCGACCTTGCCCGAACACAGGACCAGACGCTCCGTTTCCGCGTCCGGCGCCGGGTTGGTATCCGACAGGATGCGCATGAAGTGCGTATCGCCCTGGAAGTCCTGCGCCTGACTTACCGCCAGCTTGTGCCGCAGCAGAGACTTGGGCGTCATGATGATCAACGGCTTGCGGAACGGGCGCAACATCTGGCGACGCAGGACATGGAAATAATTGGCCGGCGTCGTGATGTTGGCGACCTGGATATTGCCTTCCGCGCACAGTTGCAGGAAGCGCTCCAGACGCGCCGAACTATGTTCCGGCCCCTGCCCTTCATAGCCATGCGGCAACAGGCAGACGAGGCCGTTTGAGCGCAGCCATTTGGTTTCCGATGATGCGATATACTGGTCGAAGATGATCTGCGCGCCATTGGCGAAGTCGCCAAACTGCGCTTCCCACAGCACCAGGCTCTTGGGGTCGGCGAGCGCATAGCCATATTCAAAGCCCAGCACGCCATATTCGGACAAGGGGCTATCCAGCACCTCGAACCGGCCATGGGGCACGGTCGACAGCGGGATATATTTCTTCTCCGTATTCTGGTCGACCCAGACCGAATGGCGCTGGCTGAACGTGCCACGACCGGAATCCTGCCCCGACAGTCGCACGCCATAGCCTTCCGACAGGAGCGAGCCAAAGGCCAGCGCCTCGCCCGTCGCCCAGTCGAAATTCGCGCCCGACTTGAACATCTCCGCCTTGGCATCCAGCACGCGCTGAAGCGTCTTGTGGACGGTGTGGCCCTGCGGCACGGTGGTCAGCGTCTTGCCCAGGCTGTCGAACAGCTTGGGGCTGATCGCCGATTCAACGCTCTGGCGTGCGGTTTCAGCATCGGCAGGCTTGTGCAGCCCCGACCAGCGACCCGCAAACCAGTCGGCCTTGTTGGCCTTATAGCTTTTGGACGCCTCAAACTCGTCTTCCAGATGGTTGACGAAGTCGCCCGTCGTCTTGGTGACATAATCATCGTCGACCACCCCCTGCGCCTTCAGGCGGGTGGCGTAGACTTCACTGACCGGCGGATGCTGGCGGATCTTCGCATACATCAGCGGCTGGGTGAATGACGGCTCGTCGCCTTCATTATGGCCGAAGCGGCGATAGCACCACATGTCGATTACGATGTCGCGATGGAAGGTCTGGCGATATTCGACCGCCAGCTTGCAGGCGAAAGTCACCGCTTCGGGATCGTCGCCATTCACATGCAGGATCGGCGCCTGCACACCCTTCGCCACGTCGGACGGATAGGGCGAGCCGCGCGAAAATTGCGGGCTGGTGGTGAAACCGACCTGGTTGTTGACGATGAAATGGATGCAACCGCCGGTATTGTAGCCCGCAACCCCGGAAAAGCCGAGGCATTCCCAGACGATACCCTGGCCCGCAAAGGCCGCGTCGCCATGGATCAGCACCGGCAAAACCTGCTCATGCTTGGCCAGATCGTCGCGGAACGTCTGCTGCGCACGCACCTTGCCGAGCACCACCGGATCGACGGTTTCAAGGTGCGAGGGGTTGGGGACCAGCGACATGTGGACCTTGACCCCGTCAAATTCGCGGTCGGTCGATGTACCCAGATGATATTTGACGTCGCCCGAACCACCGACATCTTCCGGGTTCGCGGTGCCGCCGGAAAATTCGTGGAAGATGACGCGAAAGCCCTTGGCCATCACGTTGGCCAGCACGTTCAGGCGGCCACGATGGGCCATGCCATAGACGATTTCACGTATGCCCGACTGGCCGCCATATTTGATGACCGCCTCGAGCGCAGGAATCATCGATTCGCCGCCGTCCAGACCAAAACGCTTGGTGCCGACATATTTGCGGCCCAGGAACTTTTCATATTGTTCGCCCTGGATGACCTTGGCCAGGATCGCCTTCTTGCCCTCTGGCGTAAAGATGATTTCCTTGTCCTTGCCTTCCATCCGCTCCTGAAGGAAACGGCGTTCCTCCACATCGGCGATGTGCATATATTCCAGGCCGACATTGCCGCAATAATTGGCGCGCAGGATCGCGACGATTTCGGTCACGGTCGCGAATTGCAGGCCCAGCGTACCGCCCAGGAATATCTTTTTGGCCGGATCGGTCAGGCCATGATATTCCGGTGTCAGATCGGCCGGCAAGTCGCGCTGGGTCAGCCCAAGCGGATCGAGATTGGCGGCGAGATGACCGCGCACGCGATAGGTGCGGATCAACATCTGCGCGCGAATGGCGTCCTCTGCCGCCTGCGCTATGTCGGCGTCCGACACCGACTTGCCCGCAGACTTGGCGGCGGCCTTTACGGCCACCTGCATCTGGGTCGGGTCCATCGCCCCAGTCAGGTCGTCCGTATCCGCCAGCGGCCAGTTGGGTCGCGCCCAGCTTGGACCTTGCTCGACTTCAAAATCCTGGTTTTCGTAACCCATCATCATATCCCATCCGTGCCGCGTGCAGTCGCGGTCGGGCAAAGGACGGCCGGGGTGCAGCCCGGCCGCCTTACAGGCCTGATCAGCCGTTCAGCACTTCCAGCAGGGTCGTGCCCAGTTCGGACGGGCTGGCCGCAACCTTGATGCCCGCCGCTTCCATCGCGGCGATCTTGCTTTCCGCGTCGCCCTTGCCACCCGACACGATCGCGCCGGCATGGCCCATGCGGCGGCCCGGAGGCGCCGTGCGACCGGCGATGAAGCCAGCCATCGGCTTCTTGCGGCCCTTCTTGGCTTCGTCGATCAGGAACTGCGCCGCCTGCTCTTCCGCGTCACCGCCGATTTCACCGATCATGATGATCGATTCGGTGGCGTCGTCGGCCAGGAACAGTTCCAGCACGTCGATGAAGTTGGTGCCATTGACCGGATCGCCGCCAATGCCGACCGCCGTGGTCTGACCCAGGCCAGCGTTCGACGTCTGGAACACCGCTTCATAGGTCAAGGTGCCCGAACGCGACACGACGCCGACGCTGCCCGCCTTGAAAATGCTGCCGGGCATGATGCCGATCTTGCATTCGTTGGGGGTCAGCACGCCGGGGCAGTTCGGGCCGATCAGGCGCGACTTGCTGCCCGACAGTGCGCGCTTCACGCGGACCATGTCGAGGACGGGGATGCCTTCGGTGATGCAGATGATCAGCGGAATTTCCGCGTCGATCGCTTCCAGGATCGAATCGGCCGCAAATGGCGGCGGCACGTAAACGACCGACGCATCCGCGCCGGTCTTGGTCTTGGCTTCCAGCACCGTGTCGAACATGGGCAGGCCGATATGAGTCGAACCACCTTTGCCCGGCGTGACCCCGGCAACCATCTGGGTGCCATAGGCGAGCGCCTGTTCGGTGTGGAAGGTGCCGGTGGCACCGGTCATCCCCTGGGTGATGACCTTGGTGTTCTTGTTCACCAGAATGGACATGCGTGTCCCTTTACATTCTGTGGACGTGGCACTTGGTCGAATGCATCCCGTTTCAGGCTGCGCACTTACCTGAAACGGGATGGTGCAGCTCTGAAGTGTCAGGCGAGCGAGGGATCAATACCCTTGCACGCTTCCAGCAGTTCCTTGACGGCGTCGACCGAAACCTGAAGATTGGCTTTGGCTTCGTCGTTGAGTTCGATTTCGATGACCTGCTCGACGCCATCCTTGCCGATGATGACAGGCACGCCGACATAGAGATTGTCGACGCCATATTGGCCGGTCAGGTTGGCCGCGCAGGGCAGCAGGCGCTTCTTGTCGCCCAGATAGGATTCCGCCATCGCGATCGCGCTGGTGGCGGGCGCGTAGAAGGCAGAGCCGGTCTTGAGCAGCGCGACGATTTCGCCGCCGCCCGAACGGGTGCGCTGAACGATGGCGTCGATACGCTCTTGAGTGGAGCGGCCCTGCTTGATGAGGTCAGGCACGGGGATACCGGCGACGGTCGAATATTCGATCACCGGCACCATGGTATCGCCATGGCCGCCCAGCACGAAGCTGGTGACGTCCTTGGCCGACACGTTGAATTCTTCGGCCAGGAAGTGATTGAAGCGCGAGCTGTCCAGCACGCCGGCCATGCCGACGACCTTGTTGTGCGGCAGACCCGAAAATTCGCGCAGCGCCCAAACCATCGCGTCGAGCGGGTTGGTAATGCAGATGACGAAGGCGTCGGGCGCGTTGGCGGCAATGCCTTCGCCCACCGCCTTCATGACTTTCAGGTTGATGCCCAGCAGGTCGTCGCGGCTCATGCCCGGCTTGCGCGCAACACCGGCGGTCACGATGATGACATCGGCGCCAGCAATATCGGCATAATCGTTGCTGCCGGTGATCTTGGCGTCGAAGCCTTCGACCGAAGCGCACTGGGACAGGTCGAGCGCCTTGCCCTGTGGCACGCCTTCCACGACGTCGAACAGGACGATATCGCCCAGCCCCTTCAGGGCCGCGAGATGCGCGAGCGTGCCGCCAATGTTACCAGCGCCGATGAGCGCGATCTTGTTACGGGCCATATGTCTGTCATCCTCCAAGACGTAAACTCTGGAATTGATGGCCCGCTTAAGCCGATAATGCAGGGGTTTCAACTAACAAAGGCCGTAAGAGCAAATTATCTTTGCAACTCATTCGCAATTGCGATAAGAGCAGCAACACCCTGTCGCTCCCGGCTCCCACCCTGGCCGTCGAGCTGTCCCTGCAGCGGTATCCTGCCGGATGCTTTCCCGACGGAGAGCATCCGGTCTGTTTTTCCCCGTTTTCAGCAAGAAGATTGCGTCATGATGACGGCAGCGCACGGCGGGCCGTGCCCGTTGCGGTACCTATTTGGGACCGTGGCCCAGCGCCAGATAATCGTCCGACTGCATTTCCATCAGTCGCGACACGGTCCGTTCAAATTCGAACGCGCCGTCTCCCTCCGGGTAGAGCCGCGCCGGTTCCGCGTCCGCCGACGCCAGCAACTTCACCTTATACTCGTAGAGCGAGTCGATCAGCGTCACGAAGCGCGCGGCCTCATTGCGCTTCTCCGGCCCCAGGACCGGGATACCGACGATGATCACTGTATGATATTTCCGGGCGATCGCCAGATAGTCGGGGGCGCCGCGCGCCTCCGCGCATAACCGCTTGAACGAAAAGACCGCCACGCCCTTCAGGCTCTTTGGCACATGGAGCGTCCGCCCGCCCTGCACCTTTATGTCCTCCGAGGGCACATGGGCGCGGTCTGACGGGGGATAATCGGTCAGGCGGAAAAATGCCGTGCTGAGCGCGACCGTCGCCGCTTCGCCATTGGGGCAGTGCCACAAGGTCGCGTCGCCCAGTCGGTCGCGGCGATAGTCGGTCGGGCCGTTCAGCGTCAGGACGTCCAGGCGATCCTTGATCAGGTCGATGAAGGGCAGGAAAAGCTGACGGTTAAGTCCATTTTTGTAGAGTTCGTCCGGTTCGCGGTTGGACGTCGTGACGATCGTCACCCGCTTTTCCAGCAGCCCGGTAAACAGGCGGGACATGATCGCGGCATCAGCCATATTGTTGACGACCATCTCGTCAAAACAGAGCAAGCGCGCCTCGTCGGCCAGCGACTCCACGACCGGCGGGATCGGATCGCCCTTCTCCGACTTGCGGGCCTCCGCCAGCCGCGCATGGACGTCGAGCATGAATTCATGGAAATGCGCGCGCTTCTTGCGCTGGATCTTCACCGTGTCGAAGAACAGGTCCATCAGCATCGACTTGCCGCGACCGACCCCACCCCACATGTAGAGGCCGCGCGGCGGCTCAGGCATTTTGCGAAGCAGCTTCCACAGCGTCGAACCGCGTGCGGGAACCGCCTCCAATTGCTGCTGCAAGGTGTCGAGTCGCAACGCCGCCGCGCGCTGATCGGGATCGGCGCGCAATTCGCCAGCCGCGATCAGCGCCTCATATCGGGCAACCACACCTGTCACTTGGCCACAATGACCTTGCGCAATGTAGCGGTAGAGGCCGCGATCAAACCATCGCCCTGCGCGATCGTCATGCGCAGGAACAGCATCTTGCCCGTTTCCTTGAGCAGTTCGACATCGGCGATCATCGTCAAACCGCGCTTGCCCAGTCCCAGATATTGCATCGACAGGTCGATGGTGAGCGCGGCCATCTGATCCTCACGCCCCATCGCCCAGAGCGCGATGAAATAGGCGTGATCGGCAAAGCCTGCGGCAAAACCGCCGTGCATATTGCCAAAGCGGTTCATGTGCTGCGGTCGCACCTCCAGCGCGACCCGCGCCTTGCCCGGGGCGTCGCTGCGCGCATAACCGCTGCCGATCACCGAGGGGAAATCGACGCTGTCCGAATCGCCCCAGCGCCGCCAACCGCTCCAATCCTCCGCCGGTACGGCGGAAGCCATCGCCTCGGTCTTACTCACGACAATCAGAGCTGCCGCTCGACCATCATCTTCTTGGTTTCGGCGATCGCCTTGGCCGGGGACAGACCCTTGGGGCAGACATTCGCGCAGTTCATGATCGTGTGGCAGCGATACAGGCGGAAGGGGTCTTCCAATTCGTCGAGACGATCGCCGGTATATTCATCGCGGCTGTCCGCCAGCCAGCGATAGGCCTGCAACAGGATGGCCGGGCCGAGGAACTTGTCCGAATTCCACCAGTAGGACGGGCAGCTGGTCGAACAGCAGGCGCACAGAATGCATTCGTAAAGGCCGTCCAGCTTCTCGCGATCGGCGGGCGACTGGAGCCGCTCCTTGCCCGACGGCGGCGGCGACACGGTCTTGAGCCAGGGCTGGATCGAATTATACTGCGCGTAGAAATGGGTGAAATCAGGAACCAGATCCTTGATCACATCCATATGCGGCAGCGGCGTGATCCGCACGTCCTTGCCCGAACATTCCTCGATCGCGGTGGTGCAGGCCAGCCCGTTCTTGCCGTTCATGTTCATCGAACAGGAACCGCAAATCCCTTCACGGCAAGACCGGCGGAAGGTCAGCGTCGGATCATATTCATTCTTGATCTTGATCAGCGCGTCCAGAACCATCGGGCCGCAATTGTCGAGATCAATCTCATAGGTGTCGTAACGCGGGTTCTGCCCGGAGTCGGGATCGTAGCGATACACCTTGAAGCTGCGCACCTTCGTCGCGCCTGCGGGTGCGGGGTGGGTCACACCCTTGCCGCTGATCTTGCTGTTTTTGGGCAACGCAAATTCGGCCATCTGAATAAGTCCTGCTATCCCGTTTCCACGCCCCTGAACAATATAGGGACCGCTTAGTCAAGCTGCACCATTGTGTTTACGCACGAGTTCGCATGCCAGGTTTGCTTGCATCTGGTCAATCCAGGCCGCCCGTGGCAAGAGGGCGCCACCCCCTGATACGGCCATTCATGCGCGTCCTTTTCCTGTTCATTGGCGAACCCCATCACCTGTTTCATGCCCTGCCGATTGCAGCAGAAATGGCAGCCGCGGGTCATCGCCCGACCATCGCGCTGGCCAGCGAAGCGCATGTGCGCGTCATGCAACGTCTGGCCGATATTTACCCGGCGTTCGCGCCGGATGTGCATTTGCTGGGTCGGGGCCGGATCACCCGTTTGCTGCGCGCGATCGGCATCGGCCGTCATTCGCGCTTGCTCACCCTGCTGAGCGCGCTTCCCTTTCTGCGCAGGTTCGATGCGATTGTCGTGCCGGAACGTACCACCACCTTGGTCCGCCACCTGCTGCCGCGCCACACCAGCCTGATCTTCACGCCCCATGGCGCGGGCGACCGGGCGATCATGCTGGACCCGCGCGACCGGCATTTCGATTTCGTGCTGGTGTGCGGGAAAAAGAGCGAGCAGCGGTTGCTGGAGGCTGGGACGATCCGCCCCGGCCATTATGCGACCAACGGCTATGTCAAACTGGACCTGATGGCGCAGATGCAGCGACGACGGGTGCCGCTGTTCGACAATGATCGACCAACTGTGGTCTACGCCCCGCATTTCCGCCGCTCCCTATCCTCCTGGGATCGGTTCGGGCAGGATGTCATCGCCTGGTTCAGCGCGCAGGATCGCTACAATCTGGTTGTCGCGCCGCATGTCCGCCTGTTTGCCGATGCGCCGCAATCGGCAAGGGACGCCATCACCGCGCTCGCCATCCCTGGCAAGGTCATGATCGATCTCGATTCGGATCGCCTGTTCGACATGAGCTATATGATCGGAGCGGACATTTATCTGGGTGACGTCAGCAGTCAGGTGTATGAATTTCTGGCCATACCGCGCCCCTGCCTGTTCCTGAATGCCCATGGCGTGCAGTGGCAGGGCGATGCGGATTATCTGTTCTGGACGCTGGGCGACGTGCTGGACGATCTGTCAGACCTGCAACAGGCGCTGGACCGGGCGGCAACGCGGCACCCCCACTATATCGATGCGCAGCGCCTGCGCCTCGCGGAATCGGTTGGGGGCGATCCCACCGGTGCGGCACGACGCGGTGCAGACGCCATCGCCGCATTCCTTGAAAATGACGGCCCAGCCGGTAAGAGCGAAATATGACCACCCCCCTTGCATCGTCGCCCCCCAGCCTGTCGCTGATCGGTGCCAATCCTGCCCTGTTGTGGGGTATGACCAACGCCGAACGGCTGGCAAGACTGGCGCGCGCAGAGGGCATGACGGCTGATCCCGAAGCAACCGACGCGCGCCTTCATGTCAATCTGGACTATGTGTTCGATCCGGTTTGGCTGCGCCATGTTCTGGCTTCGCCGGGGATGGTCGTCATGGACGGCGACGCGCTTGTCATGGCGCACCTCCCCCGGTCGATAGCGCCATCCACCGATCAGATCGCCGCGCACCGGGCCACGCTGACCATCATCGATTATCGGGACGGCCCGCTGATCTACAACCGTCAGCTGCGCAAACTCGACTGCCCCTTCATCCAGCGGCTGACCCCGGCAACCCGGCGCGAGATTGAGCGGCGCAGCTATTTCGGCGCCTATAAGGGCGTGACCGACCTGCTGACCAAATATCTCTGGCCCGAACTGGCGCTGGTGCTGACGCGGATCGCGGCGCAGCTGCGCATGACCCCGAATATGGTTTCGGTGATCGGCGTGACCCTGTGCCTGCTTGCGACATGGCTGTTCGCGCAGGGCATGTACTGGACCGGCTTCCTGTCCGGCTTCATCTTCATGGTGCTCGACACGGTGGACGGCAAACTCGCGCGTTGCACCATCACATCGTCCAAATGGGGCAATGTGATCGACCATGGTGTCGATCTGGTCCACCCGCCCTTCTGGTGGTATTTCTGGGGGACCGGACTGGCCTATTGGGGGCTGGCGCTGTCGACCCGGACCTTCGCGCTGGTGATGGCGGCGGTGATCGCAGGCTATGTGCTGCAACGGCTGATCGAGGGGATGTTTCTCAAGGATTTCGGCATGGACATCCATGTCTGGCAGCGCTTCGACAGCCAGTTCCGCCTGATCACCGCGCGGCGCAACCCCAATATGGTCATCCTGTTCGTGTCGCTGCTGTTCGGGCGACCCGACATCGGCCTGATCGCGCTGGCCTGGTGGACGGTCATTTCCCTGATCGTCCATGCCGTGCGGCTGGCGCAAGCCTATGCCGTCAGGCGGTCCGGGCAGCCAATCGTCAGCTGGATGGAGCAAGCCCGGTCATGAACCCCACGATCGAGAAATTCGGCTGGCCCGCCACGCTGATCGCGGAGTTCACCCACTGGGTCGTGCTGCTCCGCCCGGCCCAGCCGACGCTGGGGTCGCTGATCCTGGCGGCCAAAAGCGACGCGACGGCGTTTGGCGACCTGCCTGGCGACGCCCATGCCGAACTCAAGACCGTCACCGCTGCGATCGAGGCGGCGCTGACCAAGGCGGTGGGCTATGCGAAGATCAACTATCTGATGCTGATGATGGTTGACCCCCACGTCCATTTCCATGTCATCCCCCGCTATGAAGGGACACGCAGCGCGGCGGGTGTGCGTGTGGCGGATGCGGGGTGGCCGGGGCAGCCGGACCTTGGGCCTGCGGTCAAGCTCGACAGTGAGCTGGACAATGTAAAAGCGTGGCTGCAAATTCATTTCGATACCGAAATGAAGTAACCGGCAGTCTCTTTGACGACTGCCGCTCTTATCGCCCGTAGCGCCCCTCGGCGACCCATTTCGCGGTCAATGCCGTCGCCGCCTCGACATCCTGATGGAAGTCGACCTCCTGCCATTCCAGCCCCTCGATCGACACGGTGCCGACCCGGTTGCCCTTGGCGATGATGTCGATCGCGCGCAGATACCAGCGTTCGACGCCTTCGGGGGTACGCATCATCTGGTCGATCTGGTTGCGGAAGATTGCCGGGCCTTCGCCGGTGAAGGCCAGCATGCCGATCGATTCAGCGTTGGTGTCGGGCGGCAGCAGCCGCTTGCCGATATGGTGCAGGCGACCACTCTCGTCGCGGTTCACCTTCATGTCGTCATCGTCATAGTCGGGCTTCACGTCGACTGTCACGGTGATCGCATCCTGCGTCCCGGCTATGAGCTTCGCGACGATTTCGTCCGACACGATGGTGTCGCCGTTCAGGATGATGAAGTCCCGGTCCATCTCCTCCCGCACGATCCAGCAGGTGCCAAGGTTATCGGCCACCTGAAAGAAGGGGTTGAACACGCAGCGGATGCGCGCGCCGGTCTCGCGATACAATTGCAGCGCATGATCCTCGACCCGTTCGGTGCGAAACCCCGTCACCACCACGATGTCGGTCACGCCATTGGCGACCAGCGCGGCGATCTGCCAGCTGATCAGGGTGCGGCCGTTAAAGTCGATCATGCATTTGGGCACGTCGCGGGTCAGCGGCAACAGGCGCGATCCTTGCCCGGCGGACAGGATGATGGCTTTGGTGATGGTCATGGCGCGGGTCTTTAGAAGGGAAATTGGCCGAAAAAAAGGCGGCGTTTGCACTCGGTTCAGTGGGCGCTTAAAGCGCAGCGTGCTCCTGCGCAGGCAGGAGCCCAGATCGGAGCGAGGAACTGGGCTCCTGCCTGCGCAGGAGCACGTCGCGGTCAGTTTGAAGGACCTGGTTGGTTGATGTTCAAGCCCGGCGCAGCACAGGACGGCTTTTCCCGCATATTGGCCAATACCGGCTGGCTGCTGGGGGGCAAGGGCGTGGGCGCGGTCTTGAGCCTGGCCTATCTCGCCATCGTCACCCGCACGCTGGGCGTGGCCGATTTCGGGCGGTTCGCGCTGGTGCTGAGCGCGGCCACCGTCATCAAGACGATCACCAGCTTCGACAGCTGGCAGATCGTCGTGCGCTATGGCCAGACCCATCTGGCAGCGGACAATGGCGACGCGCTCAACCGGGTGCTGCGTTTCTGCATTATGATCGACCTTGCCTCCGCCGCGGTCGGCGGGGCGATTGCCGCAGTCATCATCCTGGCCTTTGGCGGCCTGCTGGAACTGCCGCCGGGCATGGGGTGGCAGGCATGGCTGTTCTGCATGGTGATGATGATCACGATCCGGTCCAGCCCCACCGGCATATTGCGCCTGTTCGACCGGTTCGATTCCGCCGCGCTCGCCGAAACCATGATCCCGGTCGGACGGATGATCGGCGCGGTCGCCGCGCTTTGGCTGATGCCGACGATCACCGGCTTTCTGATCGCCTGGGGCGCGGCGGAGCTATTATGTGCGCTCGCCTATTGGTGGCTCGCTTTGCGCGAAGGGCGCGGGCGGATCGGCGCGTGGCGCGCCGGACGGGCGCTGGATGCGCGGGCAGAAAATCCCGGCATTATCGGCTTCCTGACCGCCACCAACCTCCAGACCAGCCTGTCGTCCATGGGACAGCAGGTCGCAGTGCTGGTGGTCGGGCTGTTCGTCGGACCAGTCGGCGCCGGCCTGTATCGCCTGGCCAACCAGCTTGCCAATTCGCTGACGAAGATTTCCAGCCTGCTGTCGCGCAGCATCTTCGTCGAGCTGTCACGCAGCGGCAGTCAGGGGGGCGAGGCGCTGGGCGCGCTGTTCCGCCGTACGAACCGGCTGGCGCTGGTCGCTGGCGCGGTGATCATCGCGCTGATCCTGACCATCGGCCATCCGCTGCTGGGGCTGATCGCCGGGCGGGAGTTTCTGCCCGCCTATCCGCTGCTGCTGCTGTTGGGCATCGCCGCCTGCATCGACCTGATCGGGGTCAGCTATCGCCCGCTGCTGATGGCGACCGACCGGGCGGGTCTGTCGCTGCGCATCACCTTCATCTCGACCGCGCTCTTGCTGGGGATGCAGGCCGCGCTGTTGCCGCTTTACGGCACGATGGGCGCGGCCAGCGCCAATATCGTCGCAGCCATTGCCGGCTTCGTGATGATGGGCCTGGCCAGCCGCAAGGCTGTTCGCGCGCAGGGGTGAGCGGGCGGCTGGGCGTAGCTTCACCTTCCGCCGTTCGTTTGGAGTGCAGTCGAGAAACGTGGCCCGCGGTTTCTCGACTACGCTCGAAACGAACGGAGGGTGGAAGATGACACCCCGCTCCCGTTCCGTCCCCCCTCATAGCGCGCAACGAAAAAGGGGCCGGAAAACCGGCCCCTTCTCGATCGTCTGACAGTAGCTGAAACGCTTAGCGCTTCGAGAACTGGAAGCTCTTGCGGGCCTTCGCCTTGCCGTACTTCTTACGTTCGACAACGCGGCTGTCGCGGGTCAGGAAGCCTTCGGCCTTGACCGCGCTGCGCAGCGCCGGTTCATACTTGGTCAGCGCCTGGGCGATGCCATGCTTGACCGCGCCGGCCTGACCCGAAAGGCCACCACCCTTGACGGTGCAGATCACGTCATACTGACCGGTGCGGTCGGTGACGCCGAACGGCTGGTTGATCACCAGACGCAGGGTCGGACGGGCGAAATAGATTTCCTGATCGCGGCCATTGACCGTGATCTTGCCGGTGCCGGGCTTTACCCAGACGCGGGCAACGGCGTCCTTACGACGGCCAGTCGCATAGGCGCGGCCAAGATTGTCGATTTCCTGCTGGCGCAGCGGCATGGTCGACACAGGCGGCGCGATGGGCGCGTCGGCGGCAACGTCCGCAGCAGGCGCTTGCGCAGCGGCAGGCGCGGCAGCCGGAGCCGCGGCAGCTTCGGCAGCGATCTGTGCGAGATCAGACAGGGACTGGCGGTTATCGGACATTATGCACCCACCTTGTTCTTGCGGTTGCGCGACGCGAAGTCGAGCACTTCGGGGTTCTGGGCTTCATGCGGATGCTCGGCGCCGCCGAACACGCGCAGGTTGCGCATCTGCTGGCGACCCAGCGGGCCACGCGGGATCATGCGTTCGATCGCCTTTTCCAGCACGCGCTCAGGGAAACGGCCTTCCAGAATCTTGGCCGGGGTGGTTTCCTTGATGCCGCCGGCATAGCCGGTGTGCTTGTAATAAACCTTGTCGGTCAGCTTCTTGCCGGTGAACTTCACCTTGCCAGCATTGATGATGATGACATTGTCACCACAATCGACATGGGGCGTGAAGCTGGGCTTGTGCTTGCCGCGCAGGATGTTCGCCACGGTCGAAGCGAGACGGCCGACCACAAGGCCTTCCGCGTCGATCAGGACCCATTTTTTTTCGACCGTCGCCGGCGTCGCCGACTTGGTGGTCTTCATCAGCGCCTTCATGGTGCCAATTCTCCAGAATGAAAAAGGAAACCGGACGCCGTTGCCGACGCCCGGAAGTGGGGTGCTAATGACGGGTGGCAGGCTGCAAGTCAAGAGATTCGGCGGCTTTGCTGACGGGTAAAATAATACCCGTTGTTAATCGGCAGGCGTCAGATCCCGCTTTTCGGTCACCGCGCGCGTTCCCAGCGCCAGATTGCGCTGCTGCTGCTCGATCAGGCCGGTGCGCCGCGACAGGTGGTAAGTGACGCCGACAGCGATCCCCTGCCCAGCCAATTGTTCATCCAGATCGAGCGCAGCATCCGATCGCGCCGTCACCCGCAGCACGCCTTCGACCGGGACCGGACGGCCAAGCGGCGCGCCAGCGACCGTCCGCACGCCACGCCCCGCGCCATCCTCCACCGTGTCGCCAGCAAACAGGAAGATCGGTCGCAACTCGCCCGCCAGCAACGCCAGCCGCCCTTCCGGCGACAGGCCCGACAGCAAAGCCTGTACGGACAGCACGGCCTTGTGCCGCGGCGTGTCTGGCGCAAAGCTCGCCTGCATCCTTGCCAACCCGGCCTCTACCGCGCCCCAGACCGCATCCATATTGTCGAGCGCTGTAATCTGTCCCCTGGCATCGACATGAAAGCGATGCTCCACCCCGATCAGCGGCGTCAGCGCGGCGGCATAGGGTTCAGCGCCCGATGCAGGCGCATCGCTGTCGATAGTGCGCAAGGTGGCGTGGAGGATATAGCCGTCCGCAACCTTGTCGAACCGCAGGTCGCGCGTCGCGGTGAACCGGCTGACCTTGCCTTCGACGGGGCGGTGTTGCTCGATCCGATAGGTGAGATTGCGATCGACCGGCGGCGCGAAGGGGATGGCGATCGCTTCGGCCTGTGCCACACCCGGCACAAGCAGCGCCAGCCAGAGCGCCGCTGCACGCATCGCCATCATATGCGCCGGGTGCCAATGGCATGCGCGCCCCAGGCTGCCGACGCCACGACCAGAGCGCCGACCGCCTGATGCAGCACGGCGAGCGGCAGGGCGATGCCGCTCAGCACGGTCGCGATGCCCAGCACGATCTGCGTACCGACCGCCGCATTGATCGCGATCGAGGGTGCGCGCTGTCCGGCGCGCCTGGCCTGCCGGGCCAGCAGGATGAGCGCAACGGCAGCGCCCCAGGCCCACCAGCGATGGAGAAAATGGACGAGATAGGGATCACTGGAGACGGTGGCCCAAAGCGAACCCATCCAGCTGATCCCTTCCGGCACCAGATGATCGTTCATCAGCGGCCAGGTGCTGGATACATAGCCCGCATCCAGACCGGCCGTGAAAGCGCCCAACATGAGTTGCACGAACAGCGCCAGCAGCGCGACGAGCGCCAGTGGCCGCAATCGTGCCGGACGGGCGCGGCTGTTGCGCGACAGCGCCAGCAGATCGAGCGCGGTCCAGATCAATCCGCCGATGATGAAAAGCGCCGTCAGCAAATGTACCGCCAGCCGGTAATGGCTGACATCGGTGCGCAAGGTCAGGCCCGACTTGACCATCCACCAACCAATTGCCCCCTGCAATCCGCCGAGCGCCAGCAGCGCCACCAGCCGGGGGCCGTAACCCGCCGGAATGGCGCGCTTCCACGCAAACCATGCCAGCGGCAAGGCGAAGGCGATCCCGATCAGCCGTCCCAGCAGCCGATGCAGCCATTCCCAGAAGAAGATGAACTGGAAATCGGACAGGCTCATGCCCCGGTTGATCTGCTGATATTCGGGGATTTGCTGATAGAGGCGGAAGGCCTCCATCCACTGGTCGTGGGTCAGCGGCGGTATGGCGCCGGTGATCGGCTTCCACTGGGTGATCGACAGGCCCGATTCGGTCAGGCGGGTGATGCCGCCGACCACGACCATGAAGAACACCAGCGCAGCGACGAACAGCAACCAGCGGGCGATCGCCACCGGGCGGGGAGAGGGATTGGCCATAGCCGGTCCATGCCCCCAAGCCGATGGCGTTTCAAGCAGGACAATCGGGACAGATTGTCCCAGACGTCAAAGACAGGCTTTCCAAGCCGCGACCAGATCGCGCCCGCGCGCGCCAACCAGCGCTGCATCTTCGCCGGGGCGGTAGAGCGCACCACCCACGCCGATCCCTTCGCAGCCGCCCGCCAGCCACTCGCCGATCGTGTCCGCGCCGGTGCCGCCCACGGCCCAGACGCCGACATGTGTGGGGAGCACATCCTTGATCGCCTTCACATAGGCCGGGCCGAGCCGGGCAGCAGGAAAGAGCTTGATCCGGCGCGCGCCCGCGGCGATCGCGGCAAAGGCTTCGCTGGGGGTCATGAAGCCGGGCAGCAGGTCAAGGCCCAGTTCCGCGCCGCGCGCAATGACAGCGGGGTTGGTGTTGGGTGTCACCATGATGCGCCCGCCCACGCCATGCAGTTGTTCCAGCGCCTCGACGCTCAGCACCGTGCCCCCGCCAATGATCGCGCGGTCGCCAAAGGCCTGTTGCATCGCGCCAATGCTGACGAGGGGGTCGGGCGAGTTGAACGGGACTTCAAGGATGCGGATGCCCGCCTCCACCAGCGCCGCGGCTACGTCCAGCGCCTCGTCCGGGCGGATGCCGCGCAGGATGGCGGCGATCGGCGGGGCGCCATCGGCCAACAGATCGTCCATCGTCATACCAACATATCTCCAGCATAACCCAGTCCGGCCAGCGCGCAGGCGTCGCCATCCAGACGGTGCGATTCCACGCCCTGCACGGCCAGCGCGCGGGCATAGCGATCCGACAGGCGCGCATCGCCGATCAGCGTCACGCCATGGTCCGCGCGCAGCAAAGCACGCGCTTCGGCTATTTCACCCCCGATCAGCAGGCCCGACAAATAGCCCAGCGCCCAATCGGCGGATCGCCCGGCACGCAGCCGCATCGCCCGCGCGGCGAACAGTCCGGCCAGCACAGCCCCCTCCCCCGCCCGCGCCAGCCCTTCGGCAAAGCCGGCAGCCTCTTCGGCGGCGTCGCCGACGCTATCCTTTGGCCCCAGCGTCGATCCGTCCCGCAGCAAGGCGAACAGTTCGCCGGTGGGCACGGTGCGGAACGCCAGCACCCGGCCATCCTCGACCAGCGCCCATTTGCTGTGGGTGCCCGGCAGCACGATCAGACGACGCCCCTGCGCCAGTGCCGGATCACGCACGCACGCGCCGAAAATCTGCGCCTCCTCGCCACGCATGACGTCGGGGACGCCATCCGCGCCGGTACAGGCAAGTCCCGCCATGATCGCGATGGGCACGCCACGCCAGTCAAAGCCTGTGGCGGCTGCGCGCCAGGCTGCCGCATCGGACGGGCAATCGGCATAGGGCGCCTCCACCCAGCCATCGCGCGCACCAACCATGCCGCACAGGGTGATGGAAAGCGGCATGGCATCGGCCAGCCAGGGGGCGACCGTATCGGCAAAGGCGGCTTCCGCATTCCGCCCGGCGACAGCGATGCCCGGCCCGTCGCGGCGCGCGACGATCCGCCCGTCCTCGACCCGGAACAGGCGCAGATTGCTCGTTCCCCAATCGCCGATGACCCGGTAGCCGTTCATCGCGGACCGGCTTTCGTAAAAATCTCGATCCGCCTCACTTGTCCTCGACACAGCTTCTTGAATTCCTATTTGTCTGAGTATATCAGGAGGCCAAGCGCGTCAACGTGCCATAGTCCATCAAGTGTCAGGATGCCCAATGAGTGATTCGTCCAAGCCAGCCTTCAAATTGCGCAGTCGCGCCTGGTTCGACAACCCCGACAATATCGACATGACAGCGCTCTATCTGGAACGCTATCTGAATTTCGGGCTGAGCCTGGAGGAATTGCGCAGCGGCAAGCCGATCATCGGCATCGCCCAGACCGGCAGCGACCTTTCGCCCTGCAACCGCCATCATATGGTGCTGGCCGAACGCATGCGCGACGGTATTCGCGAAATGGGCGGGATCGCGCTGGAATTTCCGGTCCACCCGATTCAGGAAACCGGCAAGCGCCCGACGGCGGGCCTGGACCGCAACCTTGCCTATCTGGGGCTGGTCGAAGCGATGTATGGCTATCCGCTCGACGGGGTGATCCTGACCACCGGCTGCGACAAGACCACGCCTGCGCTGCTGATGGCGGCAGCGACCGTCAACATCCCCGCCATCGCCCTGTCCGTCGGCCCGATGCTGAATGGCTGGCACAAGGGCGAGCGCACCGGGTCCGGCACCATCGTATGGAAAGCGCGGCAATTGCTGGCGGCGGGCAAGATCGACGATGAAGGCTTTATCAAGCTGGTCGCGTCGTCCGCGCCATCGACCGGCTATTGCAACACCATGGGGACAGCATCGACCATGAACTCGCTTGCCGAGGCGCTGGGCATGATGCTGCCGGGTTCGGCCGCTATTCCAGCCCCTTATCGCGATCGTCAGGAAGCCGCCTATCTGACCGGCAAGCGCATCGTCGAGATGGTGCATGAGGATCTCAAGCCATCCGACATTCTGACCAGGGATGCGTTCCACAACGCCATCATGGTGAACAGCGCCATCGGCGGATCGACCAACGCGCCCATTCATCTGGCGGCGATTGCCCGCCATATCGGCGTCGACCTGCCGCTCGAGGATTGGGAGAGCGTCGGGCACAAGATTCCCTTGCTGGTCAATCTCCAGCCTGCGGGCGAATATCTGGGCGAGGATTATTATCGCGCGGGGGGCGTGCCCGCTGTGGTGGCGCAGTTGATCGCGCAAGGGCTGATCCATGAAGGCGCGATGACCGTCAACGGCAAGACCATGGGCGACAATTGCCGGGGCGTGGAAATAGAGGATGAGAAAGTCATCCGCCCCTATGACCAGCCGCTGGTCGAGGATGCAGGCTTCCTGGTGCTGTCGGGCAACCTGTTCGACGCGGCGGTCATGAAAACCAGCGTCATCAGCGCCGAATTCCGCGACCGTTATCTGTCCAACCCGGATGATCCCAACGCCTTTGAAGGGCTGGCAGTCGTGTTTGACGGGCCGGAGGATTATCATCGCCGCATCGACGATCCGTCGGTCGGCATCACCGACCAGACATTGTTGTTCATGCGCGGCGCCGGGCCGATCGGCTATCCCGGCGCGGCCGAAGTCGTCAACATGCGCCCGCCTGCCTATCTGATTACCGAGGGCGTATCGGCCCTGCCCTGCATCGGCGATGGGCGCCAGTCCGGCACGTCGGGCAGCCCGTCGATCCTGAACGCATCGCCCGAAGCGGCGGCGATGGGTGGCCTCGCGCTGCTGGAAACGGGGGACCGGGTGCGAATGGACCTGAACGCCGGTACTGTTAACGTGCTGATTTCCGAAGAGGAACTGGAATCGCGACGTGCGGCGCTGGTGGCCGCAGGCGGCTATAAATATCCCGCATCGCAAACCCCCTGGCAGGAAATCCAGCGTGCCGTCGTGGGGCAGATGAATACGGGTGCGATCCTTGAAGGGGCGGAGAAATATCAGCGCATTGCCCAGACCATGGGCCTGCCACGCGACAATCACTGACCCCCTATTTCATGAATATGGAGACTATTATGTTCAACGGAGCCATTCTCGTCGGTGCGGGCGAGCGTCAGGGCGGCGATCCATTCCATGCGATCCACCCGGCCACCGGCGAAAAGGGCAGCGTCGCCTTTTCCAGCGCCATGCCGGACGATGTCGCGGAAGCCGCCGCGCTTGCCGACGCGGCGTTTGACAGTTTTTCGACGCTGGCCCCCGACGCCCGCGCCACTTTCCTGGAAACCGTCGCTGACCAGATCGTCGCCATTGGCGACCTGCTGATCGAAACCGCGATGGCCGAATCCGGCCTGCCGCGGGCGCGGCTGGAAGGCGAGCGCGGTCGCACCGTAGGCCAGTTGCGCCTGTTCGCCAGCTATGTGCGGCTGGGTGACTGGCTTGACGCCACGATCGACCCTGCCATGCCCGACCGTGCGCCGCTGCCGCGTGCGGACCTGCGCCGCGTCAACCATTCGGTCGGCCCGGTCGCGGTGTTCGGCGCTTCCAACTTCCCCCTCGCCTTCTCGGTCGCGGGCGGTGACACCGCTTCGGCTTTCGCCGCAGGGTCGCCTGTCATCGTGAAGGGGCATAGCGCCCATCCCGGCACGGGCGAGCTGGTCGCCCGCGCCATCCAGGCGGCGGTCAAGGCGTGCGGCCTGCATGAAGGCGTGTTTTCCTACCTGCCCGGCAACAACCGGGCGTTGGGCGGCGCGCTGGTTGCCGATCCGCGCGTCAAGGCGGTGGGCTTCACCGGATCGCGCGGCGGCGGTGTCGCGCTGATGAAGATCGCGGCCGAACGGGCGGAGCCGATCCCGGTCTATGCCGAAATGTCCTCGATCAATCCGGTCGTCCTGCTGCCCGGTGCGCTGGCCGATCGGGCCGCGGCGATGGGGACGGCCTTTGTCGGGTCGCTGACCATGGGGTCGGGGCAGTTCTGCACCAACCCCGGCCTGGTCATCGCGCTGGACGGGCCGGACCTCGACACATTCGTTGCGGCAGCGGCGGAAGCCTTGTCCGGCGCTGCGCCGCAGGTCATGCTGACCCCCGGCATCCACGACGCCTATGAAAAGGGCGTTGCGGCTCTGGAAAGCGCGGAGGGCGTCACCACCATCGCACGCGGCACGGAAGCGGAAGGCTGCAATCGCGGCAAGGCCGCTTTCTTTGCGACCGATTCGGCGACCTTCGGCGCGAACCCGCTGCTGGCGGAAGAAGTGTTCGGGTCTTCGTCGGTGCTGATCCGGTGCAGCAGCATCGAGGAAGTCATCGCCACGATCGCGGGCCTTGAAGGCCAGTTGACCGCCACGCTGCAACTGACGGACGCGGACAGCGCCGACGCAGCCCGGCTCCTGCCCGTGCTGTCGCGCAAGGTTGGGCGTATCCTGACCAATGGCTGGCCCACCGGCGTCGAAGTGACCCATGCCATGGTCCATGGCGGCCCCTTCCCATCGACCGCCGATGGCCGCTCCACATCGGTCGGCACGCTGGCGATGATGCGTTTCCTGCGGCCTGTCTGCTATCAGGACGTGCCGGATGCGCTGCTGCCCGCGGCCTTGCAGGCGTCCAATCCGCTCGGCCTCAATCGCCGGATCGATGGCAAGCTGGTGGTCGCGGCATGACTATCAGGGCAGGTCTGGTAGGGCTGGGCAAAATCGCGCGCGACCAGCATCTGCCCGCAATGGCCAGGACGGCTGGCATCGATCTGGTCGCCATCGCCAGCCGCAACGCGCAAGGGGACGGGGTGCATAATTATCCCGACCTCGGCGCGATGCTGGCGGGCGAGCCGGATCTGGACGCGATCATCCTGTGCCAGCCGCCCCAGGCCCGCTATCATGCCGCGCGGCAGGCGCTGCTGGCGGGCAAGCATGTGTTTCTGGAAAAGCCACCGGGCGCGACCGTGTCCGAAGTGGAGGCGCTGATCGCGCTGGCCAAGGCGCAGAATGTCACCCTCTATGCCAGTTGGCACAGCCGCTATGCCGCCGCCGTGGCGCAGGCGAAGGCGTGGATAGCGCAGCGCAGGATAGAGCGTATCTCGATCCAGTGGCGCGAAGATGTCCGCCACTGGCATCCCGGCCAACCCTGGATATGGGAGGCCGGTGGCTTCGGCGTGTTCGATCCGGGCATCAATGCGCTGTCGATCCTGACCGAAATCGTACCCGAACCCGTCACCCTGCTGTCAGCCAGCCTGGAGGTACCGTCCAACAAGGACGCCCCCATCGGCGCGACGCTGGCGATGGCGACCGCATCGGGCGCCCCGATCGACACTGTGTTCGACTGGCGGCAGACCGGGCCGCAGACGTGGGACATTGCGGTCGATACCGATAATGGCAGCCTGCTTCTGTCCGAAGGCGGCAATATGCTGCGGTTGGACGGGGAGGTTCAGATGAAGGCCCCGGACGAGGAATATCCCGCCATGTATCGCCGGTTCGTCGATTTGGTCGCCACACGCACGATTGATGCTGACATCGCGCCGCTGCGGCTGGTAGCTGATGCCTTCCTTTGTGGACGGCATTGTCCTACGGCGATATTCGAGGACTGAAACGGGAGAGACTATAGTGGCTAGCGGGCGCAAGGTCGGATCGGAAGAGAGCGGGCTGCGTATCCACCAGACGATCGCGCGCGATCTGGGCACCGCTATCCTGACTGGCCGCTACCAGCCCGGCGAATTGTTCGAAGGCGAGATTGAGGCGTCCGACCGCCTGGGTGTTTCGCGCACCGCCTATCGCGAGGCGGTCCGCATCCTGATCGCCAAGGGAATGCTGGAAAGCCGCCCCAAGGCCGGTACCCGCGTCCTGCCGCGCAATCGCTGGAATGTGCTGGACCCCGAAATGCTCGCCTGGATGTTCGCGGGCGAACCGGATTCGCGGTTCATCCGCGACCTGTTCGAACTGCGCGGCGTGATCGAACCAGCCGCAGCGGAATTTGCCGCACGCCGCCGCACCGACGAGCAACTGGCAGTGATGGAAACGGCGCTCGACGATATGGGGCGCTATGGCCTTTCCACCCCGGAAGGCCGGGCCGCTGATCAACGCTTCCACAATATGATCCTGGCCGCGACCCGCAATGACGCGCTGGAGGCTCTGGCCAGTTCCGTGGGCGCAGCGGTGAGCTGGACCACGACCTTCAAGCATCGCAAGAAATTGTTGCCGCGCGATCCCCTGCCCGATCACCGCGCCGTGTTTCAGGCGATCGCCGCGCGCGACACGGCAGCGGCGCGGGCGGGCATGGCCGAATTGCTGCGGCTGGCGCTCGCTGACATGGACATTGCGCTGGTGGAGCCGAACGGCGAAGGCTGAGCAGTTCCCGCCGATCCCCATACATTTTGATACAAAATTCTTCCTGCGACTCATTTGCAATTGCGAATCGTTCGCGGTATGCGGTCGACATCCATCCTCGCAGGACCAGTCACCCATCCGATGCACGGAACCGCCCGCCTTAAGCAGCAGCAGAAAAAGAAGTCCGCCAAATCCTTCTGGCTCAAGCAGCTGCATAGCTGGCACTGGATCAGTTCGGCGATCAGCCTGATCGGGCTGCTGCTTTTCGCTTTCACCGGCATTACGCTCAACCATGCCGCCGATGTCGAAGGATCGCCCCAGACGATCGAGAAAAGTGCGACTTTGCCCAACGATCTGCGCAAGCTGATCGCGCCAGACGATGCGCCCGATGCCAAAAAGCCGCTGCCTGCGCCGGTCGCGGCCTGGGTTGAAAAGACGACCGGGCAGCGCGGCGGTGGCGAGGCGGAATGGTCTGCCGACGAAATCTATCTCGCGCTGCCCCGCCCCGGCGGCGATGGATGGGTCTCGATCGACCGGAACGACGGGACGGTGACCAGCGAAGCGACCAGCCGGGGTTGGGTCAGCTATCTCAATGATCTGCACAAGGGCCGCAATACCGGCACGGTGTGGAAATGGTTTATCGACATTTTCTCGGTCGCCTGTTTCCTGTTCGCGCTGACCGGACTTCTGCTGCTCCAGTTGCACGCGAAGAAGCGCCCCAGCACCTGGCCGCTCGTCGCCATCGGCCTAGCCCTGCCGGCAGTGCTGGCCATCATCTTCATCCATTAAGGGGAATTTTCATGCAGATCAGCCATCGCCTGCTGCTGACCGGCACCGCCGCGCTGGGCACGATTGCAGCGCCAGCCACCGCGCAGACCCTGAACCTCTCGGTCGGCATACCGCGCCTGTCGGTGGCTGAATATCACCGCCCCTATGTCGCGATCTGGATCGAAAAACAGGGGGCGACGCCGCGCACCCTGTCGGTCTGGTATGATTATGACATGAAAAAGGGGGAAGGCACCAAATGGCTGCGCGACGTGCGGCAATGGTGGCGCGCTTCGGGGCGGACGATGAGCTTTCCAGCCGATGGCGTGACGGGCGCAACCCGCGCACCCGGCGACAACAAGATCGCTTTTGTCGCTGGCAAGGGGCCGCTCGGCGCGCTCAGCCCCGGCAATTACACGCTGATCGTGGAAGCGGCACGCGAAGTGGGTGGCCGCGAAGTCGTCCGCCTGCCCTTCGCCTGGCCGCCAAAGCCCGGCAGCACCGTCAAGGCGCAGGGCAATGCGGAACTGGGCACCGTCGCCCTGAATTTCGGCAAATAGGGGATAAGATGATGAAAGCCAGACTGATGATCGCGGGCGCATTGGCCGCCCTTATGCTCCCCGCCGCGGCGCAGGCGCACCGCCAGTGGATGATGCCATCCTCGACCACCCTGTCGGGCAGCGAAAGCTGGGTTACGGTCGATGCTGCCGTGTCCAACGATCTCTTCTATTTCGAGCATGTACCGATGCGGACCGACGGCATCGTCGTAACCCAGCCGGACGGCAGCATCGGGAAGATCGAGAATGCCGCGACCGGCAAATATCGGTCGACCTTCGACGTGCATCTGACCCAGCCGGGTACCTACCGCATCGGCAGCGTGTCGACCAATATGATGGGCAGCTATAGGCTGAACGGCAAGCAGGAACGGCTGCCGCGCGGCACGACCAAGGACAAGCTGGCCAGTGTCATTCCGGCGGGCGCGACCGACGTGCAGGTCGCTGAAGCGTCCAATCGCAACGAGATTTTCGTGACGCTGGGCGCGCCGACCACCGGGGTGTTCAAGCCGACCGGATCGGGCATCGAACTGGTGCCCGTGACCCATCCCAACGATCTGGTGTCAGGCGAAACCGCCAGCTTCCAGTTTCTGCTCGACGGCAAGCCGGCGGCGGGGCTGAAGGTCACCGTCATCCCCGGCGGCATCCGTTATCGCGATGCGCTGGGCCAGATGGACCTGGTCGCCGATCAGGATGGCAAGGTCGCGATCACATGGCCGCAGCCGGGCATGTACTGGCTGAACGCCAGTGTCGGTGGCGGGCGCGAGGGTGGTGGCCCCGGCGGCCCTGGTGCCGGCGCACCGGGTGCATCGCCTGCGCCTGCGCGCCCCGTCGTTCCGCCGCAGCGGCGGGCATCCTATGTCAGCACGCTGGAAGTGCTGGCGCCCTGACCCACGCAGTCCGAATCGCGATCCCGCCCGACCTGTCGCCCGACCAGTTTGCCGGGCGAGCGCGGGCGGGCCGTATCGTGACGTTGGGCGGACAGACCATGGGGACCAGCTGGTCCGCCATGCTGGTCGATCCGCCCGCCAATTGCCAGGCCGCGATCGAGGATGGGCTGGCCCGCATCATCGACCAGATGAGCAATTGGGAGGCAGACTCCGCGATCAGCCGGTTCAACCGAACGCCGGTGGGCGATTGGATGACCCTGCCGCCGGACATGCTGACGGTGCTGCGGGCCGGGCTGGACATGGCGCGGCTGTCGAACGGCGCCTTCGACCCGGCGATCGGCGCGCTGGTTGATCAATGGGGCTTTGGTCCTGCGGCCCTGCCGCGCCCCGCCCCCTTGATCGACAGCCCGCCATGGCAGGCGATCGAACTGGATGGCGACAAGGCCCGCCGGATCGCCCATGTCACGCTAGATTTTTCCGGCATTGCCAAGGGTTTTGCGGTCGATGCCATGGCGGCTGGGTTGCGGGCATTGGGGGTTATCAATTTCCTCATCGAAATCGGCGGCGAGTTGCGCGGCGACGGTGTGAAGCCCGACATGCAGCCCTGGTGGGTCGATGTGGAGCCTCCGCCGGGTCTGGCGATACCCGTGCTGCGCATCGCGCTGTGCGGGCTGTCGGTAGCGACATCGGGCGACTATCGCCGCTTCCGCATGGAAGGCAATGCGCGCCTGTCGCACAGTATCGACCCGGCGCGTGGCGCCCCGATCCCCCAGGGGGTGGCATCCGTTACGGTATTGCATGAACATGCGATGCTGGCGGACGCATGGGCCACTACGATCACCGTTATGGGCCCGGCGCAGGGCATGGCGTTGGCCACGCGCCACGCCCTGCCCGCCCGGCTGGTGCTGCGGACAGACGATGGCGCGCAGGAATATATGACCCCCGCGCTCGCCGGGATGCTGGAATGAAGGGTGGTGCCTGACGCCAAGGCTGCTATGCGGACGCCCATGCACAATCTTTCCGGAACCGTCTCCGTCGATGGCGACATATATGAATGGGAACTCCGGCGCGAGCCGCAATGGAGCGATGCCGAAGGCTGGAAGGGCATGACCATCGCCCTGTCACAGCAGGATTGCCAGCGCGGCGCGGTGCTGGAATTTCCGCCGCCCAAACGCCTGCTCAAAGGCTTGCAGCGCGGCCGCCTCCAGATCAACGACGCTATTGTCACCAGGGGCATCCGCGCCGCCTTGCTGGCAGGATGGGAGCCTGCGTCGCGCGGCAAGCCGATGATATTCACCGTCGACGCGGACGGTAATTAGGCGTCAGCTTTCGGCCCAGCGGCGCAGCAGATTGTGATAAACGCCGGTCAGGCGGATCACCTCCCCATGCTCCTGCCCAAGCGTCCCGCCCAGTTCCTGTACGCTGCGATCCAGATCGAACAGGATTTGCCGGGCGGCATCGTCACGGATCATCGACTGGAGCCAGAAGAAGCTGGCCACGCGCCGCCCGCGCGTGACCGGCTCGACCCGGTGCAGCGACGATGAAGGATAGAGGACGGCGTGGCCCGCAGGCAGCTTGACGCTCTGCACCCCGAAATTGGTTTCGATCGTCAGTTCGCCGCCATCATAGGCGTCCGGCCCTTCCAGAAAGACAGTCATCGACAGGTCTGACCGGACGCGAAAGCCGGTCCCGGCCTGAATACGCACCGCATTGTCGACATGGACGCCGAACGCCTGCCCACCCGCATAGCTGTTGAACAAGGGCGGGAAAATCTTGAGCGGCAGCGCGGCGGCGATGAACAGGGGCGATCGGCCCAGCGCATCGAGGACCATCTGCCCGGCCTGCCTGGCGGCGGGCGCGTCCTCCGGCAATTGCAGGTTATGCTTGGCCAAAGCGGATTGCGGGCCGGACGTAACGTTACCGTCCACCCATTCCGCACCGTCGATCAGGGTGCGGATCGCGGTGACACCAGCGGCGTCGATCAGGTCGGGAATGGCAATGAGCATGACTGGGGCCGCATTTCAGGCTGCGTCGCTGCGCAGGACGAAGGGAATTTCGACCACGCCCTTGACCCGCATCGGTTGACCGTTGCGGACGACCGGCGACCAGCGCCATTTGCGCACCGCGTCGCGCGCCGCTTCGTCCAGCCGGGCAAAGCCGCTGCTCTGCGATATGGCGATGCTGTCGACCGCGCCGTCGATCCCAAGTGTCAGGGTCAGCACGACCGTCCCTTGCTCCCGCTTGCGACGGCTTTCAATCGGATAGCGCGGCGGTTTGCCCGCGATCATCTGGGCGCTCAGGTCACCGCCCTGGATCAGGCTGGGCGGGGCTGGCGAAACGGCTGCCGGCGATGGGGTGGGCACAGCCACGACAGCGCGTTGGGGCGTGGGCACCGGCACCGGATCGGGCGTAGTCTGCACAGTCTGGGCTGGCGGCACCGGCGTCTGAACGATCGGCGGCGGCGCCACGATTTCCGGAGTCGAAGGCGGCGGTGGCGGTGTTTCGGCGGACGGCGGCGGCGGGGGTGGTGAAAGATTGACCACCGTCAGCTTCGCTTCCTGCATCCGCTGGACATGGCTGCGAACCTGGACCAGCGCGGCGATCAGCAGGACATGGAAGATCAGGATGGCCGCGATGACCGGAATATTGGGGCGCGAACCTGCACCATAGCGACCGGGCGCAGGCCGTTCCTCCGGTTGCGATCGGGCAAGGCCGATGGCGGACGGGCGATCAAAATCATGCGACAGGTCGATCGGGAAATCGTCGGCTGGCCGACTTGCAGCATGGAGCATGGCAGCGCCTTCCTTCCCTTGATCCGATGCCCGTCTCGATAACGCGAACCATAATGCGAATCAATTGCGTTATTTACTTAGTGGCGAACGGGCGGCGACCCGAGGAGGATGGAGTGTATCGCCGCCCGCCCGCTCGCCCCCGGCAAGGGACAAATGCCGGGGGAACGGAGTTTACAATTTATAACCCAGCGTCAGCACCCACGAACGGCCTTCGCCGGGATTGGCCCAGCCATTGTTGCGGATGCTGGTATAATATTTTTCGTTGGTGAAGTTCTGGACATTGAGCTGCGCGCTCAGCTTTTCCGTGATGGGGTAGGACAACATTGCGCGATGGACCAGATAATCGTCCGACTTGTACATCGTCGCGCCAGTGATGTTCGAGAGATACCAGCTGCCCTGATAGGTCAGGCCATAGCCAAGTTCGAGGCCGAAGGGCAGCGTATAGGTGGTGAACAGGCTGCCGGAATGTTTCGGATTGTTGGTCATCGGATTACCCGCCTGGGTATCCGCCACGCCCTGCGATTTCTGATAGTCCGAAATGCTCTGGATCACCTTGGTATCGAGATAGGTGTAGTTGGCGAAGATCGTCCAGGCGTCGGTGATGTTCCCGGTTGCGCCCAAGGTGATGCCGTTCACCCGGTTGCGGCCATCGTTGACCGGCAGGTTCCCGATTAGCGGATCGTTGCTGGCGACGCGGTAATTGGTCCGTTCGTTGCGGAACACCGCGGCGGTCAGTTGCAGCTTTGCATCGAACAGGTCGATCTTGCCGCCAACCTCGTAATTGACGGCCTGTTCGGGCTTTGCCTCGCATGGATCGTTGAACAGGTTGGCCTCCGCCGCCAGCCCGCAGCCAGCACGGACGGTCGTTGCCGTGGGGTTCTTGCTGTTCCCGTAAGCGACGTAAAGGCTGGCATTTTCCGCCGGTTTGTAGACCAGCCCGATACGGTAGGAGAAGAGATTGTCGGTCGCGTTCTGCGACCGGCCAGTGGTATAGGCGCCACCTGCTGCCGGTGTGGCAATCGTGTCCGCACGGAAGCGGGCGCGATTATGTTCGTAGCGGACGCCGCCGTTGAGTTCGAGCTGATCGACGATCTTGACCGCGGCGAAGGCATAGACTGCGATGTTGAACAGGTCGCCATCCTGATGACCGGAACGGATCGCGTTGACAGGACCGGTATAGATGGCGTTCGGATTGCTGATGCTGATCGGGTCCAGCACCGGATTGGGCAGCGCGCCGCCCGCATTGCGCAGGACGTTGCCGTTATCCAGCGCATAATCTTCCTGCAGCATCGAGGTGCCGAGCACGAGCGAATGGCCGCCGGGGATGGTGAAGGTCAGATCGAGCTGGTTATAGAGCGTTTCGTTGACGGAGTTGCGGAAACCACCGCGCGGGCCGCTGGGATAATAGGTGCCGGGCACCTGTCCCGCCGCGCAGGCCACGCCGGTCTGCGTCTGGCCGTTGGCAAGGCAATAGCTGCCCTGTGGCGGATTGACGATCAGCTTCTGTTCGACCCGCTGCCAGCGCGACAGGTTGCGAACGGCCAGGAGATCACTGAAACGATGGTCGAAGATGGCGGTCGCCTGATCAATCGTCTGATCCTGACGATCCAGATTCCTGTAGCCATAATAGCCGCTATAGCGCGCGCCGGGGAGGATGCCGTCATAGAGCGCGTTCTTGTAATAGGGCACGCCGTAGAGCGGCGTATTCTTGTCTTCCTGATGCGTGTAGAGCAATGTCAGCGAGGTCGGGCCATCAACGCCAAGCTTGACCGATGGCGCGACGCCCCAGCGCTTGTAGCGATCGACATTGCGGGCCGGCACGTCGTTCTCATGGTACATGGCGTTCAGGCGCACGGCGATGAAATCGGACGCGCGGACATTGCTGTCGATGGTCGCGCGATAATAGTCGGACGTGCCGACGCCTGCCTGAACCAGCGTTTCGTCATAGCCCTTGGGCCGCTTGGTCACGATGTTGATATTGCCGCCGATCGCACCGGAACCGCCGAATACGGAGTTGGAGCCGTTGGTGACTTCGATCTGTTCGACATTGAAGGGATCGGTACGGCTATATTGCGCGCTGTCGCGGACGCCATCGATGCTGATGTCGGTATTGGCGCTCTGACCACGCAGGTTGATGCTGTCGCCATAGCCGCCGCCACCTTCGCCCGCACCAAAGGTGATGCCCGGAATGGTGGACAGAACGTCGCGCAGCGTCAGCAGATTCTGCTTCTGAATTGTCTGGTTGCCGATCACCGTGATTGTCTGGGGCGTGTCCAGCAGCGGGCGGACATATTTGGGTGATTCCGCCTTCTCGACCTTGACCTGGGATTCATCGATTGCCGTGTCGGTGACGGTCATGCCGCCCAGCTTTGGCGCAGGCGCTTCCTGGGCGTGGGCGCCCGTCGCAAAGGCCATGGCGCTGACACAGCCAAGAGCCAGGAAGGACGAGCGTGACAGTGAGTTGGACATATGCAGCAAATCCCCTTTGAAGTTGGGATGCTGCTATTGCGAACCTTTCTCAGAGTCAACGCTATTGCGAATAATTATTATCTTTGTCGCAAGCGGCCCGCGCGAACAGCCAGCAACGGATCGCGCTCGCCAGATTGGGCGGGTCAGGCGCGCCCATGCGGGCCAGGTCTATGCGGGCGATAAGGGCGTTGAGCGGCAGGCCGTCGCGCTGCGCATGATCGCGCAAGGCGTCCCAGAATATGGGTTCCAGACTGATCGCGGTCTGGTGCCCGGCAATGGTCACGCTGCGCTTGACCGGCGGGGCGAAGGGCGACGCCAAGGGGCCATCATCCGGCCCGTCCAAGGCGTCGCCCGTCATCATCAATACATGTGCTGGCCGCCATTGATCGACAGCGTGCTGCCGGTCACAAAGCCGCCATCCTCACTGCAGAAGAAGGCGACGCCGCGCGCGATTTCATGCGCCTGACCCAGACGTCCGACCGGGATCTTCGCCACGATCTTTTCCAGCACGGCAGGCGGCACCGCGGCGACCATGTCCGTGTCGATATAGCCCGGCGCGATGGCGTTGACGGTCACGCCGACTTTCGCCCCTTCCTGCGCCAGCGCCTTGGTAAAGCCGTGGATGCCCGATTTGGCGGCGGCATAATTGACCTGGCCATATTGGCCCGCCTGCCCGTTGATCGACCCGATATTGACGATCCGGCCCCAGCCGCGTTCGCGCATGCCGGCAAAGGTCGCCTTGGCCATGTTGAAGCAACCGCCCAGATTGATGCGCATGACTTCATTCCAGTCGTCAAAGCTCATCTTGGCCAGCACGCCGTCGCGGGTGATGCCTGCATTGTTGACGACGATATCGATCGGCCCAAGTGCTTCAGTCACCGCGGCGCAGCCATCCAGGCAGGCCTGGTGATCGCCGACATCCCATTTGAAGGCTGCGATGCCGGTGGCGTCGGTAAAGGCCTGCGCCTTGGCTTCATTGCCTGCATAATTGGCGGCCACAGTATAGCCCATGTCACGCAGCGCCAGGCTGATCGCCTCGCCAATGCCGCGTGTCCCGCCCGTCACGATCGCTACTCTCGACATATGCGCATCCTTCCCTACTTAACCGGCCTGGTTTATCCAGCCCGAAAGCTCACGGCCAAACAGCCTCTGATACAAAGTGATAGCCGGGGCAGACGCGTTTAGACAGGGCAAATAGGCAAAATTTTCACCCCCTACGGACAAAAAAACCTCTTTCGCGCGCAGGGCGATTTCCTCTAGAGTTTCAAGGCAATCCGCCGAAAATCCCGGTGTTGCCACAGCAATGTTTCGGACACCTTCCTGTACCAATTTGGCGAGGGTGGATTCGGTCTCCGGCTCCAGCCATTTGGCCCGCCCGAAACGCGACTGAAAGCTCATATGCACGGGCAGCGAAAGGGCTTCGCGCAGCAGGCGGACGGTCTTGACCGACTGGCAATGATAGGGATCGCCCAGATGCAGGGTGCGTTCGGGCATGCCATGGAAGCTGGCGAGCAAGGCGTCGGGGGCGAAGTCGAGTTTTGCGATGCTGTCTTCGATCGAGATTTTGAGCGCGGCGATATAGGCCGGGTCGTCATGATAGGGCGGCAGGGTGCGGATGGCCGGTTGCCAGCGCATGGCCCGGAGCGCGGCAAAGGCGGCGTCGTTGGCGGTCGCGGTGGTCGCGCCGCTATATTGCGGATAGAGCGGGGCGAGCAGAATGCGATCGCATCCGGCCGATTTCATGGCGGCAAGGCGCGAGGCGATCGACGGATTGCCGTAGCGCATCGCCCAGTCGACGACCACGCCCTCGCCCATCGCCGCCTGCATCGCATGGGCGGTATCGCGGGTGTGGAAGGCGAGCGGCGATCCCTGATCGGTCCAGACCTGGCTGTAGGCATGGGCGGATTTTTTGGGCCGGGTCGTGAGGATGACGCCGCGCAGGATCGGTTGCCAGATCAAGGGCGGGATTTCCACCACGCGGCGATCGGACAGGAATTGGGCGAGGTAGCGTCGCACCGATTTCGCGTCGGGGGCGTCGGGCGTGCCGAGATTGATGAGGAGGACGCCGACTTTGGGCGCGGGGATGGCGGGATGGTCCGATGGCAGGGTCATGTCGTTCCCAGTAGCGGCAGGCTGCGCAAACGCTGACCTGTCCATGTGTACAGGGCGTTGGCGATGGCAGGCGCGACCAGCGGCGCGGCAAGATCCGTCACGCCAGCGGGCGGCGCGGTGCTGCGGATCAGTTCCACCGTCACCTCGCCAATGTCGGAAAGGCGCGGCAGGTTCATGCGGCCCAGTATCGCGCGGGTCGGCAGGCCCCGTTCATAGGGGACGGACGCGCCCATGGCATAGGCAAGGCCATAGATCAGCCCGCCTTCTATCTGTTGCCGGGCAATGTCGGGATTGACCTGATCACCGACATCGACGGCGGCGATGATGCGGCCCACGCTCAGCCGGTTGCCGCGCACGGCGGCCTCCACCATCACGGCGGCATAGGCGCCGTTCATCATATGGGTGGCGATCCCCTGCCCGCTGCCCGCTATGCCGCCCTGCCATCCGCCCATGGCCGCAGCGGTGGAAAGGCAATGGGCGAGGCGCGGGTTGCCGCCCAGCATCTGGATGCGGAAGGACATGGCCTCCATCCCCGCCAGATGGGCGAGTTCGTCCACGAAGCTTTCGGTGAAGAAGGCGCTGTGCAGATGCGCGTTGCTGCGGGTGAAGCCGAGCGGAAGGCCGACATCGCAAGGATAATGATCCACCGCCCAGTTGGGGATGGCATAGGGCGGCACCATGCCCGCGACAGCCAGACGGCTGGCCTTGTCCGCCGATGCAGCGGCCGCTTCGTGCGGCGGCGCACCGTCGGCAATGCGTGCCCAGGTCTGCGTCATGGCGCAGGGGGCGGCGACCTTGGCCAGCCAGCCTTCTATCGCGCCGTTGCGGCCAAGCTTTGCCGCCATGCGGGCATGGGCTGGCGCGGCGGGGCGATCCTGAATCACATCTTCCAGCCGCGACCAGAGCAGTTGTACCGGGCGACCCAAATCGCGGGCGATCAGCGCGGCCTGTACCCCGGCGTCCCAATCCATCTTGCGCCCGAAGCTGCCGCCGGCATGGAGCGGATAAAGGGCGACGGCGGTTTCGGGCAGGCCCAGCGCATCGGCGATGGCGGCACGGGCAAGGCCGGGCGCCTGGGTCGCGAGCCAGACTTCCGCGCCGTCGTCGCTGACACGAGCGGTGGCGCAAAGCGGTTCGAGGGCGAGATGCAGTCCGGCGTCGACCTGATATTCGCTGGCCAGGATCGTCGCGCCTTCGAACACCGGCAGCAGGTCGCCCTGCGCATAGAGGCGGCGGCCCGATGCGCTGGAAAATGCGGCCTCCAGCGCGTCGTCGATGGTTGCGCTGCTGACCGGCGTGCCGCGCAGGGTGAATATGGGATCGGCCAGATCGAGCGCCTTGTTCGCCGCCCACCAGTTGGTGGCGACGGCGGCCAGCCAGCGATCCTGACGGAAGAGCTTGATAAAGCCGGTGACGCCGCTGGCGGACCGTTCGTCCAGCCCGGCAAGGATCGCGTCGCCGATCGGCCCCTGCCGGATCGAGGCATAGACCATGTCGGGCAGGCGGATGTCGGCGGCGAAATTATGGCTGCCGTCAATCTTTGACGGGGTATCGAGCCGGGGCAGATCCTGCCCCGACAGCCGCCCGTCCTGCCCCTGCCGCAGCGGCAGGATGGCGGGCAGGTCGAAGCCGACCGCCTGTTCGACCACATCGCCGATCTTCATCCGCCGGTCGCCGCCATCGGATATGAGGCCGTTCTGGATGTCGCAGCTTTCCCAGGGGATGTCCCAGTTCGCCGCCGCCGCCTTGCACAACAGAATGCGGGCAGCGGCCCCGGCGTCGCGGCAGGCGTCGTGGAACATCGGGACGGAGGTGCCGCCGCCCGTCAGCATCAGCGCGTTGCGGGTGGCATATTGGCCCAGCGCCCAATCCCCCGCGTCGCCCAGCAACCGGGTCCAGTCATTCGCCAGCCATTCGCGGGCCAGCAGGCTGTTGGCGTAGAGCGGGCTGACCGGCGCGCTTTGCACCGCGACGGTGCGCCAGTCCGCGCCCAGTTCGTCCGCGACGATCTGCGGCAGGAGGGTGGTGACGCCCTGCCCCGTTTCGGTCTGCGGCACGATGACGATGATCTGGCCCGAACGATCGATCTTCAGGAAGGCATTGATGATCGTTTCGCCGGGCGCGGCATTGAGGTTGGGGGCATAGCGGCGCGGCCAGGCAGCCCAGGCGATGAGCAGCCCGGCCGCCGCGCCGCCGCCGACCAGCAGCGTGCGCCGGTCAATGCCCTTGTTCGGGCCTGTTTTCTTTCGCGGGAAGCGCGCCATAGCCGCCTGATAGAGAGGGCAGCGCGGGCTGGAAAGCGTTATTCCGCCGCGATCGGCGCGATGCCCAGGCGCGGGATTTCGATCGCCGGGCAATGGTCCATCACGACCTTCAGCCCAGCGGCTTCGGCGCGGGCGGCGGCGGCTTCATTGATGACGCCCAGCTGCATCCAGACCGCCTTGGCGCCAGCCGCTATGGCTTCATCCACGACCTCGCCCGCTGCGGCGCTGTTGCGGAATATGTCGACCATGTCGATCGGCACGCCGATGTCCGAAAGGCGCGCCCAGACAAATTCGCCATGAACATGCTCGCCCGCAATCTGCGGGTTGACCGGCAGGACGCGATAGCCATGGTCCTGAAGGACTTGCATGACATGATTGCTGGCGCGGTCGGGCCGGTCGGATATGCCGACCAGGGCGATGGTGCGGGTTGCGTTGAGCAGGTCGGCAATATCCTGAGGGGCGGTCAGCGGCATGGCTATTTCTCCTTTGCGGCTATGACGAAACAGGCGGCAGGGGCGTTCCCAGCGACGGAGGATTATCGCTTAACTTCGCATATTTCCCGGCAAATGCGACATAATGTTGCGCGCGCCTGATCCTATCGCAATGCCAGTCCGATCATACAGCCTGGCCCCGCAGTAGGACAGTCAAACCGTGCGGCCGAGCCAGTCGGCCACCCTCTGCGCAATGGCGCGGAAGGCGTCGGCATGGATGCCTTCTCCAGCGGCCGGGGGATCGCCCGCGTCGGACTGGCGGCGGATGTCGATGGCGAGCGGGACCCGGCCCAGAAAGGGCATGTCCATTTCGCCCGCCGCCGCTTCCGCCCCGCCCTGCCCGAACGGGTCGGAAATTTCGCCGCAATGGGGACAGGCATAGCCCGCCATATTTTCGACAAGACCGATCATCGGCACCCCGACCTGCGCGAACAGGCTGACGGCGCGGGTCGCGTCGATCAGGGCGAGATCCTGCGGCGTGGACACGATGACCGCGCCCGCCGGCTTATGCTTTTGCACCATGGTCAATTGAATGTCGCCAGTGCCGGGCGGCATGTCCACCACCAGCAATTGCGTGTCACCCCAGTCGGCGTCGATCAGTTGCGACAGGGCATTGCCCACCATCGGCCCGCGCCATGCCAGCGCCTTGCCCGGTTCGACCAGATGCGCCATCGACAGCATCGGAATACCCGCAACGCCGGTGACGGGGATCAGCTTCTTTTCGCGCGCTTGGGGCTTCTGGTCCTCGCTGCCCATCAGCCGGGCCTGGGACGGGCCGTAAATGTCGGCGTCGACGAGACCGACCTTGTGGCCCAGCCGATGCAGCGCCACCGCCAGATTGGCCGACAGGGTGGATTTGCCCACCCCGCCCTTGCCCGATGCCACCGCGATGATGCGCAGCGGTCGGCGCTCGGCGGTCTGGGCAATGCGGACGTCCGTGACGCCCGGCACGGTCAGCCCGCCCTCGCGGATCGCGGCAAGGATCGCGTCGCGCTGGTCGGGGCCAAGCCCGCCCACATCGAGCGCAAGGGTCATGACGCCGTCCCTGACGCGCGGGGCGCTGGCGCGGCCATCGGTCAGGGCGGTCAGGCGGGCGGTAAAATCGGCGATATCGGTCATGGCGACGCCCTGTAGGAAATAATCGCAGCCATTGGCACTGTTTTTCGTGGATAAGCCTTCCTATAGAAGGGCCATGAAAAGAATTTTCGGGTGGATGCCCGGCATCATGAGCATGGCTCAAGGGCCTTGGGGCGGTAAGAGCGACGGGCCGGACGGCAATGACGGTAAGGGGTCGGGCGGCGACGGCGGCCCGCGCAACCCATGGACCCAGCCCAACCGACCCACCGGCCAGAAAGGCCCGTCGGCCATCGACGAATTGCTGCGCCGTGGTCGCGAAAGCTTTGGCCAGGGCGGCGGTGGCGGCGGCTTTGGCGGCCTGCCCCCGCGCGCCAATGGCAAGGCGTTGTGGCCCGCCGCGATCGCGCTGCTGGTGATATTATGGCTGGTGCTGACCAGCTTTCATCGCGTCGGCCCGCAGGAACGCGGCGTCGTCACCCTGCTTGGCAAATATAGCCGCACCCTGTCGCCGGGCATCAGCCTGACCCTGCCTGCGCCGTTCGAGACCGTGTCGATCGTGGATGTGGAGGAAATCCGCACCATCGACGTCGGATCGACCAGTGCGGAAAGCGAGAATCTGGTGCTGACGGGCGACCAGAACATCATCGATCTGGCCTATTCCGTGCGCTGGAACATCCGCAACCCCGAACTCTATCTGTTCCAGCTGTCGGACCCGGACGCAGCCGTGCGCGAAGTCGCCGAAAGCGCGATGCGGGCCGTGCTGGCAAGCGTCAGCCTGGACGATGCGCTGGGCGCTGGGCGCACCGCGATCGAGCAGCAGGTCGAGCAGCGGATGCAGGAAATATTGGACGGTTATCGTTCGGGCATCCGCATTCAGGGCGTCGCGATCAAGCAGGCCGATCCGCCAAGCGCGGTGAACGATGCGTTCAAGGCCGTGTCGGCAGCGCAGCAGACCGCGCAAACCTATCTGAACGAAGCGCGCGCCGCCGCCCAGCAGGTGACGGCCAAGGCGCAGGGCGAGGCCGCGTCATTCGACAAGGTCTATGAACAATATCGCCTGTCGCCCGACGTGACCCGCCGCCGCATGTATTATGAAACCATGGAGGGCGTGTTGTCGAACGTCGACAAGACCATCGTCGAAGGCGGCAATGTAACGCCCTATCTGCCATTGCCTGAAATCAAGCGCCGCGCGCAGGCGACCCCGGCCACCGGCTCTGCCGCCAGCACGGGAGGCCAGTGATGCGGGGCATATTGCGCCAACCCATCGCGATTGCGCTGATCGCCCTGTTCCTGCTGATCCTGGTCGGCAGCACGGTGACGATCGTACCGGAAACCCGACAGGGCGTGATCGTGCGCTTTGGCGATCCCAAGGCCATCATCAACCGCTATCAGCCCAACGAGACGTTCGGGAATACCGGCGCCGGCGTCATCCTGCGCTGGCCGTTCATCGACCAGATCGTGTGGATCGACAAGCGGGTGCTGTCGGTCGAGATGGAGCGGCAGCAGGTGCTGTCCACCGACCAGTTGCGTTTGCAGGTGGATGCCTTTGCCCGGTATCGCATCGTCGATCCGCTGCGCATGTATATTGCCGCTGGCAATGAGGAACGGGTGTCGGACGCGCTGCGCCCGATCCTGGGTTCCGCGTTGCGCAACGAACTGGGCAAGCGGCCTTTCGCCGCGCTGCTCAGCCCCGAACGCGGCCAGGTGATGCAGAATATCGAGGCCGGGCTGGACCGGGTCGCGCGCCAATATGGGGCCGAGATTGTCGACGTGCGGATCAAGCGCGCCGACCTGCCCGATGGCACGCCGCTGGAAAGCGCCTTTACCCGGATGCGCACCGCGCGCGAGCAGGAAGCGCTGACGATCCGGGCGCAGGGTGCCAAGCAGGCGCAGATCATCCGGGCCGAGGCGGACGCCAATGCCGCGCGCATCTATGCCGAAAGTTTCGGCAAGGATCCGTCCTTCTATGATTTCTATCGGGCGATGCAGAGCTATCGCTATACTTTCTCACCCGACCGGACCGGACAGACCAATATCATCCTGTCGCCCAATAACGAGTTTCTGCAACAGTTTCAGGGACGCAAATAAGGGTTCACCGATGCTGCGGATCATTTCGGAACCAGCATCATTCAATGAGGGTTAAGGCAAGGCGGCGCATGACCGGCTCTCTATTTGAGAGTCCCGCCTTCCATTTCCTGAAGATCATGAGAGGACCGTCACGAGTGCGTTACGCTTATGCCATTACCGGCGCCCTGTTGCTGGGCGGCACCGCCATTGCCATCACGTCCCCCAATGTCGGGGCGCAGACCGCGCAGAATGAAGGATTGCAGGCCGCTGCCCCGGCGGGCGCGCCCGCGAGCCTGGCCGATATGGTCGAGAAGCTGCAACCGGCGGTGGTCAATATTTCGACCAAACAGCGGGTCGCGGTGCAAAATCCCTTTGCCGGCACCCCCTTTGGCGACCTGTTCGGCCAGGCGCCGGGCGGACGCCCCCAGACCCGGCAGGCCCAGTCGCTGGGTTCGGGCTTCCTGATTTCGGCTGACGGCTACATCGTCACCAACAATCACGTCGTGTCGGCAGGCGCGGAAGGCGCGACCGTCGATTCGATCACGGTCACGCTGACCAACAAGGAAGAATATACCGCCAAGCTGGTGGGCCGCGATCCCGCGACCGACCTGGCGGTGCTGAAGATCGACGCGAAAAAGCCCCTGCCCTTCGTCAAGTTCGGCGACAGCACCAAGGCGCGGGTCGGCGATTGGGTCGTTGCGATCGGCAACCCCTTCGCCCTGTCGGGCACGGTGACGGCTGGCATCATCTCCGCCGTGCATCGCAGCACGGGTGGCGGTTACGAGAAGTTCATCCAGACCGATGCGTCGATCAACCAGGGCAATAGCGGCGGCCCGATGTTCGACATGCGCGGCAATGTGATCGGCATCAACAGCCAGATCCTGTCGCCGTCGGGCGGCAATGTCGGCATTGGCTTTGCCATTCCGTCCGAACAGGCCGCGCCGATCGTCGCGACCCTGCGCCAGGGCCAGAGCGTCAAGCGCGGCTATCTGGGCGTCCAGATCAGCCCGTTGGGCGAGGATCTGGCCGATTCGCTGGGTCTGGCCAAGAATCGCGGCGAATTCGTCCAGGGCGTCGAGCCGGGCAAGGGCGCGGACAAGGCCGGGATCAAGGCGGGCGACGTCATCGTGTCGGTCAATGGTCAGGAAGTGAACCCGGACCAGAACCTGTCCTCCATCGTCGCCAGCCAGCCGATCGGCAGCAAGGTGCCGATCGTCCTGATGCGCAATGGCCAGCGCCAGACGGTGACGGCGGTCGTGGGCGAGCGTCCGTCGGAAGAGGAACTGTCCAGCTTCGCCCCGCAACAGGATGAGGATTTCAGCCAGCAGGATTCCAATCCAGGCCAGGCAGCGCAGCAGTCGCTGGGCATTTCGGCGATCCCGCTGACGCCCGGCATCATCCGCCAGCTGGGCGTGGCCGCCGATACGCGCGGCGTGGTGATTACCGCCGTTGACGGATCGACCGATGCCGGGGCCAAGGGGCTGCGGCGTGGCGATGTGATCATCAGCGCGAATAATCGCCCGATCACCAGCCAGGCCGAACTGGACGCGCAAGTGAAAGCGGTGGCGGCGCAGAACCGCAACGCCATCCTGCTCCAGGTATTGCGTCGCGGCCAGCAGCCGATTTTCCTGCCGGTGCGTTTGCGCGACAAATAAGTGCCTTATGAACATTCCTCTTTCCTTGACGGCTGGAGGATAGTGAAAATGTTTCCGTCATTCCCGCGCAGGCGGGAATGACGGCTTTTTTATGGGGAAGGAACGGGGATGAGCGACGGCATTTTCATTGGTCTTGGCGCGCCGGACAAGGATGGCGGCGTCCGCCAGTTGCTCAACCTGCGCCGGGCCAATCGCCATGGCCTGATCGCCGGGGCGACGGGCACTGGCAAGACAGTGACGTTGCAGGGCATTGCCGAGAGTTTTTCCGCGCTGGGCGTGCCGGTGTTCCTGTCCGACGTGAAGGGCGACCTGTCCGGCATCGCCATGGCCGGTTCCCCGACGGCCAAAAATGCCGACAAGCTGGTCGCGCGCGCAGCCGAGATCGGCCTTTCCGATTATAGCTATGCCGACAATCCGGCGATCTTCTGGGATCTGTATGGCGAACAGGGCCATCCGATCCGCACGACCATCAGCGAAATGGGGCCGTTGCTGCTGGCGCGGCTGATGGGCCTCAACGAAACGCAGGAAGGCGTGCTGTCGATCGCGTTCAAATATGCCGACGAGGAAGGGCTGCTGCTGCTGGACCTGGGCGATTTGCAGGCAATGCTCAGCTTTTGCGCGGAAAATGCCGACACGCTGTCGGCGCGTTATGGCAATGTTACCAAGGCCAGCGTCGGCGCGATCCAGCGGCAATTGCTCCAGCTTGAAAGCCAGGGCGGCGCGCATTTCTTCGGCGAACCGGCGCTCGACATTCACGACATGATCAAGGTGGATGAGCAAGGGCGCGGTTATGTGAACATATTGGCCGCCGACAAGCTGATGCAGAGCCCGAAGCTTTATGCGACGTTCCTGTTGTGGCTGCTGAGCGAATTGTTCGAAACGCTGCCCGAAGTGGGCGACCCGGACAAGCCGGTGCTGGTCTTCTTCTTTGACGAGGCGCATCTGCTGTTCGACGATGCGCCCAAGGCGCTGACCGACAAGATCGAGCAGGTGGTGCGGCTGATCCGGTCCAAGGGCGTGGGCGTCTATTTCGTGACCCAGAACCCGATAGACATACCAGAGGACGTCGCCGGGCAATTGGGCAACCGGGTACAGCACGCGCTGCGAGCCTTCACGCCGCGCGACCAGCGCGCGATCAAGGCGGCGGCAGAGACGTTCCGCATCAATCCCGACCTGAATGTCGAGACGGCGATTACCGAATTGAAGGTCGGCGAGGCGCTGGTGTCGCTGTTGCAAGAGGATGGATCGCCCGGCATCGTCCAGCGCACGCTGATCGCACCGCCGCGATCGCGGCTTGGCCCGGTAAGCCCCAAGGAGCGGGCGATCATCCAGTCGATTTCCCCGGTTGCGGGCAAATATGACGAGGCGATCGACCGCGAATCGGCGGAGGAGATACTGGCCGCGCGCGGCAATGCCGCCGCTGCTGCCGCCGCCGCGAAGAAGGCGCAGGACGAAGCCGAGCGGACTGCCGCCGTGCAGGCCAAGGCGGAGGCCAAGCAGCGCGAACAGGAGATCAAGGCGCAGGCCCGCGCCGACGCTGCCGCCGCGCGCGAGGCGGCCAAGCCGTCCGCGCTGGACAAGGCGATCCAGTCCGCGACGCGCGCGGCCGGCTCATCGGTCGGGCGGCAGGTCGCCAACGAACTGGGCCGGGCGGTGTTTGGCGGGTCGAGCCGCAAATCGTCGAGCGGCGGGATTGCGGGTCGGCTGGTGCGCGGGATTTTGGGCAGTTTGTTCAAGTAAGTGCATTGACATAGCCTGCCAGCCGCCGTTCGGGTTGAACCTGTCGAAGCCTTGTTCTTTTCAACCCTTCGGCAAGCTCAGCGCGAATGGACGATGGAGGATGACGGCAAAAGCCATGGCATGGCGCGGCCAAGAAAAGCTGCGCCCATCACCCCGCGCCATGGTTGCCTGTTTGCCCGCACAGCGGCTAAAGCCGGTCGCATGACAGCCCCCTCCCCGCATCGCCATCCGCTGCATTTCGGCGATTTCCGGGCCTATCTGATCGGTCGGATGACCGCCGTGCTGGCGCAATATAGCATGATGATTGTGCTGGGCTGGCAAGCCTATAATATCGCGCGCGAGACCATGACGACGGCGGGCGCTTCGGCCCAGTTGGGGCTGATCGGCCTGGCGCAATTCTTGCCCCTGTTTTTCCTGACGCCGCTGACCGGATGGGTCGCGGACCATTACGACCGGCGGATGATCACCCGGCTAACGCTGACGATGCTGACCGCAGCGGCCGGATTGCTGGCCTTCGCGACGTTCGAGGGCTGGGTCGGGCTGCCGCTGATATTCGGCATCGCCGTCATCGTCGGCATCGCCCGCGCGTTCAACGGCCCGGCCTATGGCGCGCTGGCCCCCAATCTGGTGCCGCGCGAGGTGTTGCCCAACGCTATCGCCATATCGGGCGTGGTGTGGCAGGCCGGGTCGATCGTGGGGCCAGCGCTGGGCGGCTATGCCTATGCGGCGACACCCTGGGGCGCCTATGCGCTGGCTGCGATACTCTATGGGGTGGCGCTGGGCGCGATGATGCTGATCGGCCCGGTGCCGCAGGCCGCGCGCGACGTCACCCGCCACCCGATCCGCCAGATGATCGACGGGCTGAGCTATGTGCGTTCCAACCGGCTGGTGCTGGCGACCATCACGCTGGACCTGTTTGCGGTGCTGCTGGCGGGGGCGACTGCGCTGTTGCCAGTCTATGCGCGCGACATATTGCATGTGGGATCGGCGGGCCTGGGCCATCTGGCCGCAGCGCCGGGGGTCGGCGCGGGGCTGATGGCGCTGTGGTTTTCGTTCCGGCCATTGCGGAATGAAGTCGGCATCAAGATGCTGGGCGCGGTCATCCTGTTCGGCATCGCCACGATCGCATTTGGCTGCACCGCCTTCCTGCCGCGCAGCATCGCGATGGAATTCGGCATCGGCGCGCTGGTGATATTGGGCGCGGCGGACATGATTTCGGTGTTCGTGCGCCAGTCGCTGGTCCAGCTTCACACGCCGGACGCCATGCGCGGGCGGGTGTCGAGCCTGTCGCAACTGACCATTTCCGCCTCCAACGAACTGGGCGAGGCGGAAAGCGGATTTCTGGCCGCGCTGGTCGGGCCGGTTGCCGCTGTCATTGGTGGCGGTATCGGTGCTATCGTCATCACGCTGTTCTGGGCGCGTCTCTTTCCCGAATTGCGCCTTGCACGCACCTTCGACCCACCCGACATAAGGGCGGCGGACCTCAGCCAGGAGAAAGCCCCATGAAAGCTGCCACGATACTCGAAACCATCGGCAATACCCCGCATGTCCGGGTGAACCGGCTGTTTGGCGATGCGCCCGAAGGCACGGAAGTCTGGATCAAGTCGGAACGCTCCAATCCGGGCGGGTCGATCAAGGACCGGATCGCGCTGGCCATGATCGAGGCCGCCGAAGCGTCGGGCGAGTTGCAACCGGGCGGCACCATCATCGAACCGACATCGGGCAATACCGGCGTGGGCCTGGCCATGGTCGCGGCGGTGAAGGGCTACAAGCTGGTGCTCGTCATGCCCGAAAGCATGTCGATCGAGCGGCGGCGGCTGATGCTGGCCTATGGCGCCAGTTTCGACCTGACCCCGCGCGAAAAGGGGATGAAGGGCGCGATCGAGCGCGCGCTGGAACTGGTGGCGCAGACGCCCGGTAGCTGGATGCCGCAGCAGTTCGAGAATCCCGCCAATATCGCGGTCCACGCCCGCACCACGGCGCAGGAGATACTGGCCGATTTCGCCGACGCGCCGATCGACGTGCTGATCACTGGCGTGGGCACCGGCGGGCACATCACCGGCACGGCCGAAATGCTGAAAAAGGCCTGGCCGGGCATCAAGGTCTATGCAGTCGAGCCGACCCTGTCGCATGTCATCAGCGGCGGCCAGCCCGGCCCCCACCCCATTCAGGGCATTGGCGCGGGCTTCATTCCGGCGAACCTGCACACGCAATTGCTGGACGGGGTGATCCAGGTCGATCCCGCCGATGCCAAGGACTATGCGCGGCGGTCGGCCAGCGAGGAAGGCATATTGGTGGGCATTTCTTCGGGCGCGACGCTGGCGGCGATCGCGCAGAAACTGAAGGATTTGCCAGCGGGCAGCCGGGTGCTGGGCTTCAACTACGACACCGGCGAACGCTATCTGTCGGTGCCCGATTTCCTGCCGGAATGATCATCACGCAATGACGGGTGACTCTGTTTCCAGCGAGCCGCGTCCATGGATGTGGATCGTCTGGCTGGCGCTGTTCGCTGGCCTGCCTGCCGCTGTGGCGGGTTGGGAAGCGCGCGCGCCGCGCGCGGGGGGCGAAGCGCATTTTGCCCGGAGGGGTCTATCCCACGCGGTGCGGCCACCCAGCCCGCCGCCGCCGGTGGAGCCAGTGGCGGTCTATGCCCTGCCCGCCGACCGCGCGCGGGCGCTCAATGCCGCCATCCCCTTTTCCCGGCTGGCCAACCCGGCGGCGCGGCCATTCCGGTTCGAAGGCTCCGAGACGGACCTGGCCCGCGCCGTGGATTGCCTGGCCGCGGCGCAAATCTATGAAGCGGGCGACGATGCCGTGGGCGAGCGCGCCGTCGCGCAGGTCGTCCTCAATCGCGTGCGCCATCCCGCCTTTCCCAAGACGGTGTGCGGCGTCGTCTTTCAGGGGCAGGAACGCACCACGGGTTGCCAGTTCACCTTCAGCTGCGACGGCGCGCTGGCCCGCACCCCCTCCCCGGCCGCATGGGACAGGGCGCGCGCCATTGCGCGCGGCGCGCTGGCAGGCGACGTGTTCAAGCCGGTGGGCTATGCGACCCATTATCATACCGATTGGGTGGTGCCCTATTGGAGCGGCAGCCTGGACAAGCTGACGCGGGTGGGCACGCATCTTTTCTTCCGCTGGCGCGGCTGGTGGGGGACGCCGCCAGCCTTTCGTGCGCGCACCATCGATGGCGGCGAGCCGCTGATCGGGCGGATTGCGCGCCTTTCCCCTGCGCACAGCATGGCGACCCCGCTGCTGCCCGGCGCCATCACGCCAATGGCCGACAGCGCAGACGCGATCGCCGCGCAGGCACGGCAGGCGATCGGTCTTGATCAGATCGGCAAGAGCGTGGGCGGCGTAAGGCTGATCGCTCTGGCTGACATGCGGAGTTTCCTGGTGGAGTTACCACGCGGCAGCAAACCCGACAGCTGGCCGGAAAGCGCCCGCACCTTTTGCGCCGGGCGATCCCAATGCCGGATCATGGGGTGGACGGCAAATGACGCGCCGAAGGAGTTGCCGCTGACGCTGGCCAATCTGGCCGCGATGCGGTTTTCCTACATTCACGACACGCAGAGTGGGTTGCAGCGGGCCTTGTGGAATTGCGACCAGACCCCGCGCGCCGACAAGCGGGACTGTATGCGTCGGCGGGTGCCGGTCGCCATGCCTGCACCGCCAGCGCCGACCGGACTGGCCGGGGTGCGGCGTATGGACCGTTTTGAAACGGTGAAGATTGCGCCAGCGCCGGGAACGCCGCCAGACGACGCTCGCCAACCCTGAAGACCCGCCGATTATTTCGTTGCGAACTGACCGGCTTCTGCCCGGAACGCGTCGCGTGCAAAGGCGCGGACGGCGGCGGCAGTCTTGAACTTCTCGTCCTGAAGCAGCGACGAGGTCAACGGATAGCCTTGCGAATTATAGCGGGTTTCGCGCACGGTGAGGCGGAAATGACCTTCTTCATCCTTGCTGATCAGGAAGGGACGGATTGCTGTACGGCTCATAGGGCCTCCTTTGTGAATGACAGAAAAAAGGGAGCGCCGACCGGCGCTCCCCCGACAATTCCAATATCAGCCCACCATATCCGCAACGATCTGCTTGAGCTGAACCGCGGACAGGGTGCCACCCGGCGTCAGGCCGGGATGAAAGGGCCGCTTCCTGTCGAACATCGAAAGGGTACGGCGTTGAGTCTTGTTTGAATGGGTATGCAAAATGATTCCTTGCGGCCAGTGCCGCGTAACATATGAGTTGGATCGCGCCCGGCACCATGCCGGACCAAGCGACCATACAGGGTGTCGGCCGCGCGAGGGGCGCGACCGGGCCAGGCCGTCAGCGCGCGCCTTTACGGCTCTTGCGCGCCTGATAGCGCGCATCGCGCGCGGCCTTGCGCTCTTCGTCGGTCAATGCCGGCTTGATCGCAGCAGCGGCAGCTTCCGCCTCCAGACGAGCGCGTTCCGCCTTGGCGGCGCGTTCTTCTTCGCGGGCGAGCTTGGCCTGCTGACGCTTTTCCAGTTCGGCAGCCGCCTTGGCTTGCGCCGCGGCAGCCCGCTGGGCCGCCAGCACCGGATCAACCGGGGGCTTGGCCCGCAACTTGGCAAGTGCCTTGTCACGCGCCTGTGTGGCGAGTGCCCTGCGTTCCTGAAAATCGGGTTCCTTATATTTCAGCATTCGTTCCAGTCTGTCCTGCATTGCGCATGATTTGAGGGGGACGCGCGATTATTCGCACATCCCGGCTTTGTGAGGCGCGATAGGGGACAAGAGGAGAAGCCTGAAGGCAGTCCGATATCCGTCAAAAGGCGACGTAAGCAGCTTCCATATAGCAGCTGTTGCCGCAAAAGGGAAGGCGCAGGCGAAAATGGCTCCCTGGCGGCAAGGACGCAGCGGTGCTTACCCCCTTCACAAAGGGGGAGGCCTGCCCTATATGCGACCTTCGAAATCCGGTTCAGGCAGCTTTACGGCATGGCAGGAACCGTCTCCCGAATCGTCCGGGGTACAGGGTCGCATTGCGCACGATCACTGGCAGTATGGGGCGAATTTGGCGGGTTACAAGACGCTGACAGTGCGGTTCGGACAGTCCCGACCCGCACTTTTTTGCGTGGATGCGGAAGGGCGAATCGCCCCTTTTCATTCGCGTTCAGGCTGAATTTTCGCTGCGATGCGAAAAATACGCGACGAACGAAGGCAAGGACAACGCATGGCGACCAAGGCTCCCTCCATCAGCAACACCGGCGCGAAGAAGCGCATCAGAAAGGTGTTCGGCGACATCCACGAAGTGGTGCAGATGCCGAACCTGATTGAGGTTCAGCGCGAAAGCTATGAACAATTCCTGCGGTCGGACCCGTCGATCGGCTATGTGTCGGGTCTGGAAAAGACGCTGCGCAGCGTGTTCCCGATCCGCGATTTCGCCGGAACCGCCGAAATGGATTTCGTCCATTACGAGCTGGAAGACCCGAAATACGACACCGAGGAATGCCGTCAGCGCGGCATCACCTATGCAGCGCCGATGCGCGTTACCCTGCGCCTGATCGTGTTCGAAGTGGATCAGGACACCGAAACCCGTTCGGTGCTCGATATCAAGGAGCAGGACGTTTACATGGGCGACATGCCCCTGATGACGGGCAACGGCACCTTCATCGTCAACGGAACCGAGCGCGTCATCGTCAGCCAGATGCACCGTTCGCCGGGCGTGCTGTTCGATCATGACCGGGGCAAGACCCATTCGTCGGGCAAATATCTGTTCGCCGCGCGCGTCATCCCCTATCGCGGTTCGTGGCTGGACTTCGAGTTCGACGCCAAGGACATCGTCAACGTCCGCATCGACCGCAAGCGCAAGCTGCCGGTCACGGCGCTGCTCTATGCACTGGGCCTGACCGCCGAGGAAATTCTGGGTCACTTCTACAACAAGGTGACCTTCGTGCGCAGCGAAGGCGGCTGGCAGATTCCCTATCTGGCCGAAGCCTGGCGCGGCCTGAAGCCGGCCTTTGACATTGTCGATGGCAATTCGGGCGAAGTCGTGTTCGCCGCCGGTCACAAGATCAGCCCCCGCGCCGCCAACAAGGCGGAAAAGGACGGCCTGACCACGCTGTTGATCCCGACCGAGGAAGTCTATGGCCGCTACAGCGCCTATGACCTGATCAACGAAAGCACCGGCGAAATCTACATCGAGGCCGGTGACGAAGTTACGCCCGAAAATCTGGAAAAGCTGGACAAGGCGGGCGTCGACCGCCTCGAACTGCTCGACATCGACCATGTCAGCACCGGCCCGTGGATCCGCAATACGCTCAAGGCCGACAAGGCCGAAGAACGCGATCAGGCGTTGAGCGACATTTATCGCGTCATGCGCCCCGGCGAGCCGCCGACGAAGGAAACGGCGGAATCGCTGTTCGCCGGCCTGTTCTTCGATCCTGAGCGCTACGACCTGTCAGCGGTCGGCCGCGTCAAGCTGAACATGCGTCTTGACCTGGACGCAGAGGACACCGTCACCACGCTGCGGACCGAGGATATTCTGGCCGTCGTCAAGGAACTGGTGAACCTGAAGGACGGCAAGGGCGAAATCGACGATATCGATAACCTGGGCAACCGTCGTGTCCGTTCGGTCGGCGAATTGCTGGAAAACCAGTATCGCGTCGGGCTGCTGCGCATGGAGCGCGCCGTCAAGGAGCGCATGTCGAGCGTCGACGTATCGACCGTGATGCCCAACGACCTGATCAACGCCAAGCCCGCCGTGGCCGCCGTGCGTGAATTCTTCGGCTCCTCGCAGCTGTCGCAGTTCATGGATCAGACCAATCCGCTGTCCGAAGTCACTCACAAGCGCCGCGTGTCGGCGCTTGGGCCGGGTGGTCTGACGCGCGAGCGTGCGGGCTTTGAAGTCCGCGACGTTCACCCGACCCATTATGGCCGTATCTGCCCCATTGAAACGCCCGAAGGCCCGAACATCGGCCTGATCAACTCGCTGGCGACGTTCAGCCGGGTGAACAAGTACGGCTTCATCGAAACGCCCTACCGCAAGGTCATCGACCATAAGGTGACGGACGAGGTCGTGTACCTGTCCGCCATGGAAGAGGCCAAGCACACGATCGCGCAGGCCAACGCCGAAGTCGATGCCGACGGCCATTTCGTCGAGGATCTCATCTCCAGCCGCGAAGCTGGCGAGTTCCTGATGGCCCCACGCGACCATATCACCCTGATGGACGTCAGCCCCAAGCAGCTGGTGTCGGTCGCCGCATCGCTCATTCCGTTCCTGGAAAACGATGACGCCAACCGCGCGCTGATGGGATCGAACATGCAGCGTCAGGCCGTGCCGCTGGTACGGGCCGAAGCGCCGTTTGTGGGCACCGGCATGGAAGGCACGGTCGCCCGTGACTCCGGCGCGGCGGTCGCGTCCAAGCGGGCGGGCATCGTCGATCAGGTCGACGCGACCCGTATCGTCATCCGCGCCACCGGCGACATCGCGCCGGGCCAGTCGGGCGTCGACATCTACACGCTCCAGAAGTTCCAGCGTTCCAACCAGGACACCTGCATCAACCAGCGTCCGCTGGTGAAGGTCGGCGACCTGATCGAAGCTGGCGACGTCATCGCCGACGGTCCCTCGACCGAATTTGGCGAACTGGCGCTGGGCCGCAACACGCTCGTCGCGTTCATGCCCTGGAATGGCTACAACTATGAAGACTCCATCCTGATCTCCGAACGGATCGTGAAGGATGACGTCTTTACCTCGATCCATATCGAGGAGTTTGAGGTCATGGCCCGCGACACCAAGCTGGGGCCGGAAGACATCACCCGCGACATCCCCAATGTCGGCGAGGAAGCGCTGCGCAACCTCGACGAGGCGGGCATCGTCTATATCGGCGCCGAAGTGGAGCCGGGCGACATTCTGGTCGGCAAGATCACCCCCAAGGGTGAATCGCCGATGACCCCGGAAGAAAAGCTGCTCCGCGCGATCTTCGGTGAAAAGGCGTCCGATGTGCGCGACACGTCGCTGCGTCTGCCGCCGGGCGTTGCCGGGACGGTCGTTGAAGTGCGCGTGTTCAACCGCCACGGCATCGACAAGGACGAGCGCGCCATGGCGATCGAGCGGGAGGAAATCGACCGCCTCGCCAAGGATCGCGAGGACGAACGCGCCATCCTGAACCGTGCGACCTTCAACCGGCTGCAGGAAATGCTGCTGGGCCAGACCGCCACGGCCGCGCCCAAGGGCGTGCGCAAGGGTGTGGAGATCGACGAAGCCCTTCTCGGCGAAGTCGAGCGGCACGAATGGTGGAAGTTCGCGGTGGCGGACGATGTCCGTCAGGCCGGCATCGAAGCGGTCAAGGCGCAATATGACGAAGCGGTAAAGGTCATCGTCGACAAGTTCGAGGACCGGGTCGACAAGTTGCAGCGTGGCGACGAACTGCCGCCGGGTGTGCTGAAGATGGTCAAGGTGTTCGTCGCGGTGAAGCGCAAGCTGCAGCCGGGCGACAAGATGGCCGGCCGTCACGGGAACAAGGGTGTCATTTCGCGCATCCTGCCGATCGAGGACATGCCGTTCCTGGAGGATGGCACCCATGTCGACATCGTGCTCAATCCGTTGGGCGTGCCGTCGCGCATGAATGTCGGGCAGATTTTCGAAACGCATCTGGGCTGGGCTGCCCGCGGCCTTGGCCAGCAGCTCAAGCATGCGCTGGAAGAATGGCGCGAGGCCAATCCCAACCCGTCGGCGGGCGACATGCCCGACGCGGTCAAGGATCGGTTGCTGACCGCCTATGGCCCGCAATATGCCGCCGAGATCGAAGCGCGGACGCCCGAACAGATCGTCGATCTGGCCGAGCATCTGGAACGCGGCGTGCCGATGGCGACGCCGGTGTTCGACGGTGCGCGCGAAGCGGACGTGTCGACCATGCTGGAACTGGCGGGGCTGCATTCGTCGGGTCAGAGCGACCTGTTCGATGGCCGCACCGGCGACAAGTTCGACCGCAAGGTCACGGTCGGCATTATCTACATGCTCAAGCTGCATCACCTTGTCGACGACAAGATCCATGCCCGCTCGATCGGCCCCTACTCGCTCGTTACCCAGCAGCCGCTGGGTGGTAAGGCGCAGTTCGGTGGCCAGCGCTTCGGGGAAATGGAGGTCTGGGCGCTCCAGGCCTATGGCGCCGCCTATACGTTGCAGGAAATGCTGACGGTGAAGTCCGATGACGTGGTCGGCCGCACCAAGGTCTATGAAGCGATCGTCAAGGGCGACGATACGTTTGAAGCGGGCATCCCCGAAAGCTTCAACGTGCTCGTCAAGGAAATGCGCTCGCTGGGCCTCAACGTCGAACTCAATTCGCTGGATGAAATTCCAGAGGATGAAGGCGGCTTCGCGGCGGCGGCGGAGTAATGCTGATCCGGCTCGGCATCGCGGTTCTCTGGATAGCGCTCATCCTCGATGTGGAGCGTAACGGAATGACCGGAACGCCGAGCCGATACGCTCTCTACGTTGCATTGCTGCTGCTACAGATGGGTGTGTTTCTACCATATCCGCGCCACAGCAAAGCTCAGGATTTTTCCCAAGAGGGAACTGAAAAATGAACGAACTGACCAACTTCGCCAATCCGGTCGCCAAGACCGAGACTTTCGACCAGATCCAGATCGGCCTTGCCTCGCCAGAGCGCATCCGCAGCTGGTCCTTCGGCGAGATCAAAAAGCCCGAAACCATCAACTATCGCACGTTCAAGCCCGAACGTGACGGCCTGTTCTGCGCGCGTATCTTTGGCCCGATCAAGGATTATGAATGCCTGTGCGGCAAGTATAAGCGCATGAAATACAAGGGCATCGTCTGCGAAAAGTGCGGTGTCGAAGTCACGGTGAGCAAGGTGCGCCGCGAGCGCATGGGCCATATCGAACTGGCAGCCCCGGTTGCGCATATCTGGTTCCTGAAATCGCTGCCTTCGCGCATCGGCCTGCTGCTCGACATGCAGTTGAAGCAGCTGGAGCGCGTCCTCTATTTCGAAAGCTATATCGTCATCGAGCCGGGCCTGACCCCGCTGGAGAAATATCAGCTGCTCAATGAGGACGAACTGCTCGACGCGCAGGACGAATATGGCGAGGACGCCTTCTCCGCCGGGATCGGCGCCGAAGCGGTCAAGCAGATGCTGATGGACCTCGACCTGGAAGGCGAGAAGCAGGTCCTGCTGGAAGAGCTGGCGACGACCAAGTCGGAGCTGAAGCCCAAGAAGATCATCAAGCGTTTGAAGGTCGTCGAAAGCTTCATCGATTCGGGCAACCGCCCCGAATGGATGATCTTGGACGTCGTGCCCGTGATCCCGCCAGAACTGCGCCCGCTGGTGCCGCTGGACGGTGGCCGGTTCGCGACGTCGGACCTCAATGACCTGTATCGCCGCGTCATCAACCGCAACAACCGCTTGAAGCGGCTGATGGAACTGCGCGCGCCGGACATCATCGTCCGCAACGAAAAGCGCATGTTGCAGGAAGCGGTCGACGCCCTGTTCGACAATGGCCGTCGTGGCCGCGTCATCACCGGCGCGAACAAGCGTCCATTGAAGTCGCTGTCCGACATGCTCAAGGGCAAGCAGGGCCGCTTCCGCCAGAACCTGCTCGGCAAGCGCGTCGACTATTCGGGCCGTTCGGTCATCGTGACCGGGCCGGAACTCAAGCTGCACCAGTGCGGCCTGCCCAAGAAGATGGCGCTCGAACTGTTCAAGCCGTTCATCTACGCCCGCCTGGATGCCAAGGGTCTGTCCATGACCCTGAAGCAGGCCAAGAAGTGGGTCGAAAAGGAGCGCAAGGAAGTCTGGGACATATTGGACGAGGTGATCCGCGAGCATCCGGTGATGCTGAACCGCGCACCGACGCTCCATCGCCTCGGCATCCAGGCGTTCGAACCCGTGCTGATCGAGGGCAAGGCGATCCAGCTTCACCCGCTGGTCTGCTCGGCCTTCAACGCCGACTTCGACGGTGACCAGATGGCCGTTCACGTTCCGCTGAGCCTGGAGGCCCAGCTGGAAGCGCGCGTGCTGATGATGTCGACCAACAACATCCTGTCGCCCGCCAACGGCAAGCCGATCATTGTGCCGTCGCAGGACATGGTGCTGGGCATCTATTATCTGTCGATGGAACGCGAAGGTGAGCCGGGCGAAGGCATGTTGCTGAGCGACATGCAGGAAGTGCATCAGGCGCTGTTCACCAAGTCGGTGACGCTGCACAGCAAGATCATCAGCCGCGTGCCGCAGACCGACGAGGCGGGCAACAGCTACCTGAAGCGTTATGAAACGACGCCGGGCCGCATGTTGCTGGGCGAATGCCTGCCCAAGAACCACAAGGTTCCCTTCGACGTCGTCAACCGCCTGCTGACCAAGAAGGACGTCGGCGACGTGATCGACGAGGTCTATCGTCACACCGGCCAGAAGGACACGGTGCTGTTCGCCGACGCCATCATGGCGCTCGGCTTCCGCCACGCGTTCCAGGCCGGCATTTCGTTCGGCAAGGACGACATGGTCATCCCCGACAGCAAGGTGACGCTGGTCGACGAGACCAAGGCGCTGGTTGCGGACTATGAGCAGCAATATCAGGACGGCCTGATCACCCAGCAGGAAAAATACAACAAGGTGATCGACGCCTGGTCGGGTTGCGGCGATCGCGTCGCAAACGCCATGATGGACGAGATCCGCGCCCAGCCCAAGGATCCGCAGACCGGTCGCCTGGCGCAGATCAACTCGATCTACATGATGGCGCATTCCGGTGCGCGTGGCAGCCAGGCGCAGATGAAGCAGCTCGCCGGGATGCGCGGCCTGATGGCCAAGCCTTCGGGCGAGATCATCGAAACGCCGATCATCTCCAACTTCAAGGAAGGCCTGACCGTCCTTGAATATTTCAACTCCACCCACGGCGCCCGCAAGGGTCTGGCCGACACCGCGCTCAAGACGGCGAATTCGGGTTACCTGACCCGCCGTCTGGTCGACGTTAGCCAGGACTGCACGATCGTCGAGGAAGATTGCGGCACCGACCGCGCGCTGGAGATGAAGGCGATCGTACAGGGCGGTTCGACCATCGCGTCGCTGGGCGAACGTATCCTGGGCCGCACCACGGCGCAGGACATTATCGACAGCAAGGATGGCAGCATCGTCATCCCGATCGGCACGCTGCTGGACGAACCGATGATCGCCAAGATCGAAGCGATCGGCACGCAGTCGGTGAAGATCCGCAGCCCGCTGATCTGCGAAAGCAAGATGGGCGTTTGCGGCAAATGCTATGGTCGTGACCTTGCCCGCGGTACGCCGGTCAATATCGGTGAAGCGGTCGGCGTCATCGCGGCCCAGTCAATCGGTGAGCCTGGCACCCAGCTGACGATGCGGACCTTCCACATCGGCGGCGCGGCGCAGCTCAACGAAACGTCGAACCTGGAAGCGATTGCCGACGGGACGCTGGAACTGCGCGACATGCCGACGATCACGGACAGCCGTGGCCGCCGCCTGTCGCTCGCCCGCAACGGCGAACTGGCGATCATCGACAATGAAGGCCGCGAACGCGCCGTGCATCGCCTGCCTTATGGTGCGACCATCCTGTTCGAGAATAACGCACAGGTTAAGCAGGGCGACCGGATTGCCGAATGGGATCCGTTCACCATGCCGGTGATCACCGAGCGTCCGGGTATCGTCAAATATGTCGACCTGATCGACGGCAAGACGCTGACCGAACAGACCGACGAAGCGACCGGCATCGCCCAGCGCGTCGTCACCGAGCATCGCGGTTCGAGCCGTACCAAGGAGGATCTGCGTCCGCGCCTGACCCTGCTGGACGATGGTTCGGGCGAAGCGGCCCGCTATATGCTGGCCGTGGGCGCGACTCTCTCGGTCGAGGATGGGCAGACGGTGCAGGCCGGTGACGTGCTGGCGCGTGTCAGCCGCGAAGCCGCCAAGACCCGCGACATCACGGGCGGTCTGCCGCGCGTGGCCGAGCTGTTCGAAGCGCGCAAGCCGAAGGACAACGCCATCATCGCCAAGGTGTCGGGCCGCGTCCAGTTCCTCAAGGACTATAAGGCGAAGCGCAAGATCGCCATCAATCCTGAGGATGGCGGCGAGCCGGTCGAATATCTGATCCCCAAGAGCAAGGTGATCGACGTTCAGGAAGGCGACTATGTCAAGCGCGGCGACAATCTGATCGGCGGTTCGCCAGATCCGCATGACATTCTGGAAGTTCTGGGTATCGAGCCGCTGGCCGAATATCTGGTCGCGGAAATCCAGGAAGTCTATCGCTTGCAGGGCGTGAAGATCAACGACAAGCATATCGAAACGATCGTTCGTCAGATGTTGCAGAAGGTCGAGATCACCGAGTCCGGCGACACCACCTTGCTGGTGGGCGAGCAGGTCGATCGTGAGGAAATGGACGAAATCAACGCCAAGCTGGCGCCGGGCTTCCTGCCTGCTGCTGGCAAGCCGGTGTTGCTGGGCATCACCAAGGCCTCGCTCCAGACCTGTCTCTTATACACATCTAGATGTGTATAAGAGACAGATCAACGCCAAGCTGGCGCCGGCCTTCCTGCCTGCTGCTGGCAAGCCGGTGTTGCTGGGCATCACCAAGGCCTCGCTCCAGACCCGCTCCTTCATCTCGGCAGCGTCCTTCCAGGAAACCACCCGCGTCCTCACGGAAGCGGCGGTTCAGGGCAAGAAGGACACGCTCGTCGGTCTGAAGGAAAATGTCATCGTCGGCCGCCTGATCCCGGCGGGGACCGGCGCGGGCATGAACCGTCTGCGCGTCGCCGCCTCCTCGCGGGATGCAGCGATGCGCGCCGCGCTGCGAGCGGCGAGCCAGGTCGACCTGATCGCCCCATCCAGCGCCGCGGCGGAACATGCCGCCGAGCTGCGCCAGGGGCCGGAAGCCGCGATCGGCAACGATCCGCTGGCGACCGTGCAGGGTGATGATTTCACCACGCAGGACATGGACTGACGCTTCGAGGGCGCGGGTGGCTGTTTCCTGTACGGGGAGCGGCCATCCCGCACCTTGCCTTTATGGCAACGCAAAAAAGCCCGCCGGATGCGTGACGCGCACCGGCGGGCTTTTCTTTTCGCGCTTATTCGTTTGGCACATCCGATATTCGTGTGCGGGAAGAAACCATCCTCCCCTTGCAGGGGAGGTGGCTGGCCGGAGGCCAGACGGAAGGATGTAGCGCTATCGATAGGGCGACACCCCTCCACCACCGCTACGCGGCGGTCCCCCGCCCCTTGCAGGGGAGGATTATTGCAGTGTTGGGTTTGCAAAGCGCATAGTCGCCTTCACGTTGCTGCCCGCGTGAGGCCAAAAACCCTCTTGACCTGTCCCTAGCCGCCGCCTATCTGCGGCCTCCCAAGCGGGTCACGGCCCGCCATTGATGCCCGATCCTCTAATGGTAAGAGAGCGGACTCTGACTCCGTCAATCAAGGTTCGAATCCTTGTCGGGCATCCATTTCCAAATAGTCGCGATTTCCAGGGCTGTTAGCCTGGCCGTTGACGTCAGGTGTCGTCGTGCGGGTGATGCTGTTCCATGCGGCGATGGGCTTCGGCCAGTTCGATCTCGCCGATCAGCAGGGCCGCGTCGCCGGTCGTGAAGCCGGTGACGGGATCGATCATGCCGCTGTGGCTGAACCGGCTAACGAAATTCTGGAACCGTTCGAGGGCTATGCGGACGTCGCTGGTCATGACTGTCTCTCCCGATATGCGATTTCGGGGAGAGCATATCGGGTGCGCCGGATTTTGCCAGCCTATCGCATCATTCCCAGCGCAACCGCCTCCGCCACCTTGATGCCGTCGATCGCGGCGGAAAGGATGCCACCGGCATAGCCTGCGCCTTCGCCAGCGGGGTATAGGCCAGCGACATTGAGGCTCTGGAAATCCTTGCCGCGGGTGATGCGGATGGGCGAGGATGTGCGTGTTTCCACGCCGGTCATGACCGCGTCAGGATGGTCGTAATGGCTGATCTGGCGGCCAAAGGCAGGCAGCGCCTCCCGGATGGCATCGACCACATAGTCAGGCAGGCAGCGCGCCAGATCGGTGGGGGTAACGCCCGGCTTGTAGGAGGGGACGACCTCTCCCAAGGCGGTGGAGGGGCGAGCGGCCATGAAGTCGCCCACGGTCTGGCCGGGCGCAAAGTAGGAGGAGCCGCCCGCGACGAAGGCCGCCGATTCCCAGCGACGTTGCAACGCGATGCCCGCCAACGGGCCTTCGGGATAGTCGCGCGCGGGATCGATGCCGACCACCAGTCCTGAATTGGCGTTGAATTCGGCGCGGCTATATTGGCTCATGCCGTTGGTGACGACGCGCCCTTCCTCCGACGTCGCGGCAACGACCCGGCCGCCGGGACACATGCAGAAACTGTAGACGGTGCGGCCATTGGCGCAATGATGGGCCAGGCTATAGGAGGCCGCGCCCAGATCCGGGTGGCCCGCGCAATTGCCGTAGCGGGCGCGATCGACCCAGCTTTGCGGATGTTCGATCCGCACCCCGATGGAGAAGGGCTTGGCCTCTATATGGACGCCGCGGCTGTGCAGCATTTCGAAGGTCGGGCGGGCGCTGTGGCCGACAGCAAGGACGACATGGTCGGCTTCGAGGAAGCTGCCATCCTGCATATGGAGGCCGCGCAGCCGATGGGCGCCCTCGCCCGCTGGCTCCAGCGCGAGATCGTCCACGCGGGTCTGCCAGCGATATTCGCCGCCCAGCGCCTCGATCTGGCGGCGCATGGATTCGACCATGGTGACGAGGCGGAAGGTGCCGATATGGGGGTGGGCTTCCCACAATATGTCGTCCGGGGCGCCCGCCGCGACGAACTCCTCCAGCACCTTGCGGCCGAGGAAGCGCGGGTCTTTGACCCGGCAATAGAGTTTGCCGTCGGAGAATGTGCCCGCCCCGCCCTCGCCGAACTGCACGTTGGAATCCGGGTTCAGTTCGGCGCGACGCCACAGGCCCCATGTATCCTTCGTCCGTTCGCGCACTGGCTTGCCGCGATCCAGGATGATCGGGCGGAACCCCATTTGCGCGAGGATCAGGCCAGCGAACAGGCCACATGGTCCCGCGCCGATGACGACCGGGCGCTGCGCCGGGCCGCCTTCGGGGGCGTGGGTCACGAATCTGTAGCGTGTGTCGGGCGCGGGGCGCACATCCTTGTCACCAACGAAGCGGGCGAGGATGGCGGGTTCGTCGCTGGCGGCGATGTCGAATGTATAGACAAGCTGGATCGCGCTGCGGCGGCGCGCGTCATTGCCGCGCCGCACCAGACTGTGGGACAGCAGGTCGGAGGCAGGGATGCCCAACCGGGCGCAGATGGCGGCGGGGATCGCTTCGGCAGGATGGTCGAGCGGGAGTTGGAGGCCGGAGAGACGGATCATGGACGGGCTGTAGATGATGTGGCCGGATAAGAAAACCGTCCGCCTTGGACGCAAGCCTGCCCCCTCATTCAATCCGTTCGCCCTGAGCTTGTCGAAGGGGAGTCCTTTTCTTTCGAGAAGAAGGACGGGGCTTCGACAAGCTCAGCCCGAACGGGATTTAGGCCGTCCGGCGCTGGCCCATGATCCATTCGCCCAGCAAGGCGACGAGCATGCTGAGGCCGGTCAACGGGAACAGCAGGCCGATGAACAGCATCAACCCTGCCACCATGCGCCGGGCGGCGGGGGTGGCCGCGGGCGGTGCGCTGAGCCGCCCCCGTTGCCGCCGCTTCCACCACAGGACCGGTGCGGTCAGGCACAGGAGGAGCAGGCAGAGGCAAGCCGCCAGCATCAGCAGCCGGTTGACCTCGCCATATTGCTGGCCCTGATGGGTGGCGATGCCCCATTCGACCGCTTTTGCGCCCGGACCGAACATGCGCCAGTCCATATCCTGCACCACCGCACCCGATGCCGCGTCGATGGTGATGGCGCGCGCGTCCTGCGCCTGCGTGACGATGGAGGCGGCGAGATAGGGCGCGCCGGGACTGGCGGGCAGGATGAGCTGCACACCGCCCATGCCATGCGCGGTGGCGATGCGCAGAGCCTGATCAACGCCGATGTCGCCAGCATCGCCCGCGATCGGACCGCCTTCGCGCAGCGTCCATGGCAGTGCATCCTTGGCCAGCGCGCTCCATGGGACGACCGCCATTTTAGGCCGTCCCCAGTCATTGGCGGCCACGACGGCACGCAGCCCGCCGCCCCAGACTTCCGTCCATGGCATCCCCGTCACCGCAAGGAAGAGGATGACACCAGCCGACAGGAAACCCAGCGTGCCGTGCAGGTCGCGCCAAAAGAGGCGACCGGATGCCTTGCCCCGGATCGCCAGTGCGGGCTGGCCGCGCCGGGGCCAGCGCAGATAGAGGCCGGTGATGCAGAGCAGGATCGCCCAGCCCGCGACGACCTCCACCAGCCGGTTGCCGACCGGGCCGGTGAGCGCAAGGCTGTGCAAATCCTTGATGACCTTCATGAAGCCGCCGCCGCGCATCTGACCGAGTATCCGGCCATCGCGCGGATCGACGAAATGGACCGTTGGCGGACCGCCCTCCACCTTGGTCATCACCCGCCAGCTTTCCGACATGGTGGCGGGACGAACGATTTGCGTTACCTGCGCGCCTGTCGTCCGCTCCACCACAGCGGCCAGGCGCGATGGCGGAAGCAACGCGCCGGACGGCGTCGTCGACATATGGACGGGATAGAGCGTCGCCTCTATCTCCGGCTTGTAGAGATAGAGCGCGCCCGTCACCGCCATGAGTGCCAGCACGGGCAGGACGATCAGGCCGGCATAGAAATGCCAGCGCCACATCGCCCGGTAGAAGCCTGTGTCATCCATCGTCCTGCCCCCCGGTTCAGAATCGCGCGCGCACGCCGCCATAGATGGCGCGGCGTTCGAGCGGGTAGAAGGCGACGCTGCCTTCGTCCACTGCCGTAGCCGCGTTGTCGGGCGTGTAACGGACCAGCGCGCTGATGTCGCCGACCGCACGCTTCTGCGTCAGGTTGCGCGCATCGAGGAACAGGGTGACGCCATCGCGCAGCTGCGCCTGTGCGCCCAGATTGAGCAGGGCATAGTTGCCGACCCGCTTGCTGTTGACATAGTCGACCCACGCCCCCTGCGGCAGCCATTCGACCGAGGGCGAGACGCTGAGCCTGTCTGTCCCCAATTTGAGTTCGGCGCGGTAGAAATGGCGCGGCACCACCGGCAGGCGATTGTCGCCATAGATGGCGTCGTTGCGGAAGCGGAAATCGCTATATTGATAGACCTGGCGGAGCGACGCCCATGGGGTGAAGGCGAGGTCCAGACCCGCTTCGACGCCCTGATGACGGGTCTTGTCCGCGTTGAAGGTGGCGGCGGGGATGACGCCTGCGATCACGCTATATTGCAGCATCTCGCCCTTTATGTCGGCGCGATAGAGGCTGACATCCCAGGATGCGATGCCGATGCGGCCACGGGTGCCGATTTCGGCGGTCCACGCCTTTTGCGCGCCGACGGGTGTGAAGCCGGGCGCGCCGCCTGCGGGCGTTTGGCTGAGTTCACTATAGCCGGGCAGTTCGACCGAGCGGTTATAATTGGCGTAGAATTGCAGCGCGTCGTCGGGCTTGTAGAGCAGGCCGATCTTGGGCGAGAAGGCGTCGAAGCTGGCGTCGCCGCTGCGTTGCGGGGCAAAGCGGTTGTCGATTCGCCGTTCGCCATGGGTGTAGAGCCCGCCTGCGATCAGCCACAGGCCGGGCGTGGGGGCGACGCGGACTTCGCCATAGCTGTTGATCGTCTGGGCGCGCTGCTGAACATTGGCGGTGGGCGCGCCGCGCTTGCCTGACAGGTTGATAAACTGGCGCGCGGTGACCTTGCCAAAACGCGCCTGCGTGCCAAGCGTCAGTTCGACCGGCAGGCCGCCAAGGTCGCCCGCCAGATCGAGGCTGGCGAACGCGCCGCGATCTTCCGATTTCTGGTCGATCACCTGAAAGATGGGATGGTAGAGATCCTTGGCATTGAGGAACAGGCCGAACGCCAGTTGGCCGCCACCAAGCTGGATGGTCGTACGGTTTTGCAGGCGGATCGAATCAATGTCGCGCGCCTGGTTGCCGACGAAATTGCCCTTGGTCGGATCGCTCAGCACCGATTTTTCGCTGAGCGAGCCGGACAATTTCTGACGGATGGTCTGGGCGCTGGCGTAGAAGCGGGTTTCGATTGTCTCGCTGATCTTCACGCCGACATTGCCGTTGAAGCGATAGGATTTCCGCTTGCCATGATCGCGGTCGCCATCCGACCGATCGCTGGTGATCGCGGCGAAGGCATCGCCCCGGTCATCGGCATAGCCATAGGCGGCCTTGGTGCGGATCGTGTCGAAGCTGCCGCCATCGATGCGCAGTTCAACGCCCGGCGCGCTGCGTCCGGTCGGGGTGACGGCATTGATCGCGCCGCCCAGCGTCGATCCGCCCAGACGCAGCGCATTGCCGCCGCGATAGACCTCCAGATGCTGAAAGACTTGCGGGTCGAATTCCTGAAAGTCACCATTGTCGTCGGCCAGGTTGATCGGAATGCCATCCTGCAACAGGGTCAGGCCGCGCATGTGGAAGCCGCGCGACAGGCCGGAACCACGGATAGAGATGCGAACCTCCTGCCCGAAGCGGGGCTGGGTGTAGACGCCGGGCGAGAAGGTGAGCGCGTCGCGCAGGGAGACGGCCAGCTTATTCTCAAAATCGTCAGCGGCAACGACATCGACGCCGCCCGGTGTGCGCTCGACGCGGGCGGCGGCTTCCTGGGCAAGCGCGCTGGCGGTGACGATGATGCGGCTCTGGTCGGGGGCTTCGTCGGCGAAGGCAGTGGTAGTCGACAGGGCAAAGGCGATGGCGCACAGCGAAACGCTGCGCGTGGCGTGGGTGATACGCATGAATTTTAACCTATTGATATAGTGTAATTTCCTGACTTTCTTGTCAGGATTGGGGCTGCGCAAATTGCATCCTCCCTACAAGGGGAGGTGGCTGGCCAGAGGCCGGACGGAGGGGTGTCAAGCTATCGAGAGGGTGACACCCCTCCGTCAGCACTTCGTGCTGCCACCTTCCCCTCAGGAGGAGGATGTCGTTAAGCGGTTGGCGGCCCGGATGAAGGCGGTGGGGGCGCGGCGAGGCGCGCGATCAGGCCCGTCTTGAGCGCGAAGGCGATCGGGCCATAGGCCAGTTGCCAGGCAGGCAGCGGCAGGTCTGCGAGCAGCAGTGGGGGCACGGCGGGCTGGACCGAAGCGGCGAAGGCGCAGGGCATGTGCCGGGCCATGCCATCGTCGGGCGCATGATCGCCCTTGCCCGGTGCCAAGTCGCGATCGACCAGCACGTTGATTGCGCCCTGCCCGGTGCAGAGGGTTATGATGACGCCCCGATCCGTGCGGACAGGCATGAAACCCGACGGCACGAACAACTGGACGGCCAGGACGAGCAGCGCCAATGCGGCAAGCAGGCCGCGCGCGGTGCTGGAATGTCTGATCGCCCCCGTCATGTGGGGGCCGCCATAATGACGAGGCGCTGCCTTGTCACTAGGGCAATAAGTCCATCGCGCGCTGCCCTGAACTCACCTTGACGTAAACGTAAAGCTGCGTTACATCATGCGTCATGGACAAGCGCAGCAGCATCGCCGGCATCGAGCTACCCGACCATCGGGACCAGCAGAGCTACAGCATTTCCGACCTCTCCGAAGAGTTTGGCGTCACGGCCCGCGCCTTGCGATTCTATGAGGATGAGGGGCTGATCGCGCCCGAACGGCAAGGTCTGGCCCGCATCTATTCGCGGCGCGACCGCGCGCGGCTGGCGTGGATTTTGCGCGGCAAGCGGGTCGGTTTCAGCCTGACTGAAATTCGCGAGATGATCGACCTGTATGACGCCGATGAAGAACATGAAGAGCAGCGCCGCGTCACGGCCGCCAAATGCCAGGCGCGGATCGAACTGCTGACCCGGCAAAAGGACGATATTGACGCGGCCATTGCCGAACTGGCCAATTTCGTTGCGGCCATCGCCAAAGACTGACGCCCTCCCCTACCCGCCCTTTCCCGATAAGAAAAACGCCCGGAGACGATCATGCCCACTTATACCCCCCCCGTTCGCGACACACGGTTCGTACTGGATCATGTCGTCGGGCTGGAACGCTATGCCAACCTGCCCGGCTTTGAAAATGCGACGCCCGACCTGGTCGAGGCGATCCTGACCGAAGGCGGCAAGATTGCCGCGGAAGTGCTGTTCCCGTTGAACGCGGTGGGCGACAAGGAAGGATGCACCCGTCACCCCGACGGCAGCGTGACCACGCCGACGGGCTTCAAGGATGCGTTCGACCAGTTTGTCGCGGGCGGTTGGACCACGCTGCATTCGCCGGCCGAATTTGGCGGACAGGGCCTGCCGTCCGTCCTGGCGACGGCGGTGGATGAATATGTGCTGTCGGCCAATCAGGCGTTTGAAATGTATCATGGTCTGACCGCCGGTGCGGTCGCGGCGCTGATTGCCAAGGGCAGCGATGAATTGCAGCAGCGCTATATCCCCAAGATGGTGTCGGGCCAGTGGACCGGCACGATGAACCTGACCGAGCCGCATTGCGGCACCGATCTGGGCCTGATCAAGACCAAGGCCGTGCCCAATGCCGATGGCAGCTATGCGATCACCGGGACCAAGATTTTCATTTCGGCGGGCGAGCATGACCTGTCGGAAAATATCATCCATCTGGTGCTGGCCAAGACGCCGGGCGCACCCGACAGCAGCAAGGGCATTTCGCTGTTCGTCGTTCCCAAGATCCTGCTGCATGACGACGGGTCGCTGGGCGAGCGCAACGCCGTGTCCTGCGGTTCGATCGAGCATAAGATGGGCATCCATGGCAACGCCACCTGCGTCATGAACTATGACGGGGCAACCGGATGGTTGGTCGGCGAGGAGAATAAGGGGCTGGCCGCGATGTTCATCATGATGAACGCGGCGCGGCTGGGCGTTGGCCTCCAGGGTCTGGCCCAGGGCGAAATCGCCCTGCAGAACGCAGTTCATTATGCCCGCGACCGGCGGCAGGGCCGCGCGCTGACCGGGCCGAAGGAGCCGGAGGAAAAGGCCGATACGCTGTTCGTCCATCCCGATGTGCGCCGGATGTTGATGGAGGGCAAGGCCATCACCGAAGGGTTGCGCGCGCTGATCCTGTGGGGGGCTTTGCAGGTCGATCTGTCGCATTATGCCGCCACCGAAGAAGAGCGCCAGCAAGCCGACGATCTGATCGGGCTGCTGACCCCGGTCATCAAGGGCTATGGCACCGACAAGGGTTTCGATGTCGCGGTATCCAGCCAGCAGGTGTTTGGCGGCCATGGCTATATCTGGGAAAATGGCGTGGAGCAGTATGTCCGCGACGCGCGCATCGCCCAGATTTATGAAGGCACCAACGGCGTGCAGGCGATGGATCTGGTCGGCCGCAAACTGCCGATGAATGGTGGCCGCGCGTTGCAGGCATTGCTGAAGATCATCGCGACCGAAGTGGCCGATGCCAAGGCCGAGCCGAAGCTCGCCGCCTTCGCCGAAGCGCTGGAAAAGGCGACCGGCCAGTTGCAGGCCGCGACCATGTGGCTGATGCAGAATGCGATGAAGAACCCCGATAATGCGGGCGCAGGCGCGCATCATTATATGCATATCCTGGGCATCGTCGCCACCGGCCTGATGTGGTTGCGCATGGCCAAGGCCGCGACCGGACTGCTGGCGGCGGGCGAAGGCGACGCGAAGTATCTGGAAGCCAAGCTGGTGACGGCGCGCTTCTTTGCCGAGCGGATCATGCCCGACGCGGGATCGCTGCGCCGCAAGATGGAAGGTGGCGCCGAAGCGCTGATGGCGCTGGACCCGGATATGTTCCTGGCGGCGTAACGCCAATCAAGGCGGGTCTGGCCACATGGGTGGCCAAGGCCCGCCACCCGCGATAGGCTGGCCCCTTTCAAGGGGGACGCCAGCCATGACCATCACCGCCAGTCCGGCGCCTGCCCGCACGTTGGGACTTGCCGCCTGCATCGCGCTGGTGATGGGGAATATGATCGGGTCGGGCGTGTTCCTGCTGCCCGCCGCGCTTGCGCCCTTTGGGTGGGATGCGGTGGCAGGTTGGGGGTTTACGATCGCCGGGTCGCTGGTGCTGGCCTTCGTCATCGCCCGGCTGACGGTGGCGCTGCCGGGGACGAGCGCGTCGCAGATGATCGCGCGGGCCTATGGGCCGCTTGCCGGGTTTGCGATTGGCTGGATCTACTGGCTGTCGATCATCATCACCAATGTCACGATTGCGGTCGCGGCGACGGCCAATCTGTCCAGCGTCCTGCCGCTGCTGGCGCGGCCGGGCGTCGGGGCGATAATGTCGATCGGCTTGCTGTGGGCGATGACGGGCATCAACCTGATCGGCGCGCGGGCGGCGGGCATGACGCAGATCGTCACGACGGTCATCAAGCTGATCCCGATCGCGGTGGTGCTGGTCCTGCTGGTCATGACGGTGGGGAACGGCACGGCGCAGGTCGCGCCCTTCCCGGCGCAGGGGCTGACGGGCGCGGGCATTACCGCGTCGGCGGCGCTGACGCTCTGGGCCTTGCTGGGGTTTGAATCGGCCAGCGTGGCGGCGGACAAGGTGCGTGATCCGGCGCGAACGATCCCGCGCGCAACATTGATCGGCACGGCGGTGACGGGGCTTATCTATCTGCTGGTCTGTTCAGGCATAGCGCTGACCCTGCCAGCGGCGGAGACGCAGACCGGATCGCCCTTTGGCGCATTTGTCAGCCATTATTGGTCGCCCGGCCCGGCGCGCTTCATCGCCTTGTTCGTGGCGATCAGTTGCCTGGGGGCGCTCAATGGCTGGACGCTGCTGATGGGCGAGGTGCCGCTGGCGATGGCGCGGGCGGGCGAACTGCCGCGCTGGCTGGCGGGAACCAATGCCAAAGGGACGCCAGTGCGCGGGCTGATAGTGTCCACGCTGCTCGCCAGCCTGTTGCTGGTCGCCAATAGTTTGCAGGAGCTGGTGGCGCTATTTACCGCCATGGCGCTGCTGGCGACATCGGCGACGCTGTGGCTCTATGTCGGCTGCGCGCTGGCGAGCATGCGGTTTCGGGTGGTGGTGCCCGCCGCGGTCGTGGGGCTGGGCTATGCGCTGTGGACGCTATGGGGCGCGGGGATCGTGGCGAGCGGGTCGAGCGTGCTGCTGATGGCGGCGGGGTTGCCCTTTTATTGGTGGGCGCGGCGAGAGCGTGCAGCCTGACGTGACGTACTCCCGCGAAGGCGGGAGTCCAGTTCACAGGGTAGGACTGGGCTCCCGCCTTCGCGGGAGCACCATGATGCCAGCGATCAATCCCCCCACAAATCCTTGATCTTGCCGAAAAATCCGGTCGAGGCCGGGCATTCTTCTCCGGTTTCGGTTTCGCGGAAGGCTTCGAGCAGTTCCTTCTGCTTGGCCGTCAGCTTCGTGGGGGTTTCGACGTCGATCTGGACGACGAGATCGCCCTGCCCGCGTCCGTTGAGGACCGGCATGCCCGCGCCACGCTGGCGGATCTGCTTGCCCGACTGAATGCCGACCGGGATCTTGATGCTGTGGCGCACGCCGTCCAGACCCGGCACTTCGATCGTACCGCCGAGCGCGGCTGTCGTGAAGCTGACCGGGCAGCGGCAGAAGAGCGTGGTGCCATCACGCTCGAACAGCGAGTGACGCTTGACGTGCAGGAAGATGTAGAGGTCGCCCGCAGGAGCGCCACGCGCGCCCGCCTCGCCCTCACCCGACAGGCGGATGCGGGTGCCATCGTCCACGCCAGCGGGAACATTGACCGACAGCGTCTTGGGCTTGTCCACCCGGCCTTCGCCCCGGCAGGAGCGGCAGGGGCTTTCAATGACCTTGCCCGCGCCATGGCAGGATGGGCAGGTGCGTTCGACCACGAAAAAGCCCTGCTGCGCGCGGACCTGACCATGGCCTTTGCAAGTCGGGCAGGTCTTGACGCTGGTTCCCGGTTCCGCGCCGGAGCCGTCGCAACTGTCGCAGACGGCCGAAACCTCGATCTGAATCTCGGTCTGCTTGCCATGATAGGCTTCGTCGAGGGTGATTTCGAGATCATAGCGCAGGTCCGCGCCGCGCCGCTGCTGCTGGCGACCGCCGCCGCCAAAGCCGCCGCCCTGCCCGAAAATCGTCTCGAATATATCGCCAAGGTCGGAAAAACCGCCGGCACCGGCGTGGAATCCGCCACCGCCGCCCTGTTGCTGCTGCTTGAAGGCCGCATGACCGAAACGATCATAGGCTGCGCGCTTTTGCGGGTCTTTCAGAACCTCATAGGCTTCCGACACGGCCTTGAACTTGGCTTCGCTGTCGGTGCATCCCCCGGTCTTGTCCGGGTGATATTTCATCGCCATTTTGCGATAGGCGCTTTTCAGCACGCTCGCGTCGGCGGTGCGCTCGACTTCGAGCAATTCATAATAGTCGATTTCGGTCGTCATTCGGACCCCCGCCCGGCTGTCCCGTCACCCCGCCTGGCGGCGGGGTGACGGGTATAGGGCTTCAGCTTCAAGCCTTGTTGTCGTCCACTTCGGAGAATTCGGCGTCGACGACATCGTCGTCCGCCTTGGGTGCTTCAGCGCCCGGCGCAGCAGCCGCAGCCTGCTCCTTCTCGTAAATGGCCTGACCCAGCTTCATCGCGACCGTGGCGAGTTCCTGCGCCTTGGCCTTCATGGCTTCAGCGTCACCACTTTCGATCGCAGACTTGGTGTCGGCAATGGCGGTTTCGATCTCGCCCTTCAGGCTCGCATCGACCTTGTCGCCATGTTCGGCCAGCTGCTGCTCGGTCGTGTGGACGAGGCTTTCGGCGTTGTTCTTGGCTTCGGCCGCTTCACGACGCTTCTTGTCCTCTTCGGCGAAGCGTTCGGCGTCCTTGACCATCTGGTCGATGTCGGAGTCCGACAGACCGCCCGAAGCCTGGATGCGGATCTGCTGTTCCTTGCCGGTGCCCTTGTCCTTCGCGGACACATTGACCAGACCGTTGGCGTCGATGTCGAACGTCACCTCGATCTGCGGCACGCCACGCGGCGCCGGGGGGATGCCGACGAGGTCGAACTGGCCGAGGATCTTGTTGTCCGCCGCCATTTCGCGCTCGCCCTGGAACACCCGGATCGTCACCGCCTGCTGATTATCGTCGGCGGTCGAATAGACCTGCGACTTTTTCGCCGGGATGGTGGTGTTGCGGTCGATCATGCGGGTGAACACGCCACCTAGCGTTTCGATGCCAAGGCTGAGCGGTGTTACGTCGAGCAGCAGCACGTCCTTGACGTCGCCCTGCAACACGCCCGCCTGGATCGCCGCGCCCATGGCGACGACTTCGTCCGGGTTCACGCCGGTATGCGGTTCCTTGCCGAAAAATTCCTTCACGGCTTCGCGCACCTTGGGCATGCGGGTCATACCACCGACCAGGACGACTTCGCTGATCTCGCTGGCCGAAACGCCTGCGTCGGCCATTGCCTTCTTGCAGGGTTCCATGGTGCGCTTGATGAGGTCGGCGACCAGACGCTCCAGATCGGCGCGGGTGATCGACTTCACCAGATGCTTGGGACCATTCTGGTCAGCGGTGATGAAGGGCAGATTGACTTCGGTCGTCTGGGCCGAGGACAACTCGATCTTGGCCTTTTCAGCCGCTTCCTTCAGACGCTGGAGCGCAAGCTTGTCCTTGGTAAGGTCAATGCCTTCGGACTTCTGGAAGTCGGCGGCCAGGAATTCGACCAGCTTGGCGTCGAAATCTTCGCCGCCCAGGAAAGTGTCGCCATTGGTCGACTTCACTTCGAACACGCCGTCGCCGATTTCCAGAATGGAAATGTCGAACGTGCCGCCGCCAAGGTCATAGACCGCGATCGTCTTGCCGTCCTGCTTGTCGAGGCCATAAGCGAGCGCGGCTGCGGTCGGCTCGTTGATGATGCGCAGCACTTCAAGGCCGGCGATCTGACCGGCATCCTTGGTCGCCTGACGCTGGGCGTCGTTAAAATAGGCAGGCACGGTGATGACCGCCTGGGTGACGGTTTCGCCCAGATAGGATTCGGCGGTTTCCTTCATCTTTTGCAGGATGAAGGCGCTGATCTGCGAGGGGCTGTAATCCTGGCCACCGGCCTTGACCCAGGCGTCGCCATTCGGACCCTTGGCAATCGAATAAGGGACGAGCTCCATGTCCTTCTTGGTCATGGGATCGTCGAAGCGGCGGCCGATCAGGCGCTTGACCGCGAAAATCGTGCTGTCCGGATTGGTGACCGCCTGGCGCTTGGCCGGCTGACCGATCAGGCGCTCGCCATCCTTGGCGAAGGCGACGATGGACGGCGTCGTGCGCGCGCCTTCCGCATTTTCGATTACCTTGGGCTTGCCGCCGTCCATGACGGCGACGCAGCTGTTGGTGGTGCCAAGGTCGATACCGATAACTTTTGCCATTGTGTCCTCTTTGAACCCCAAATTCTATTCAGCGGTTGATGGCCCCATACCTCACGAAAGCGCCAAGGCAAGGCCGGTTTGCAAGGGCGATATAGGGGCGCTTTTGCTTGGCACAAGAAGCTGGGGCGATTACCTATGTACGCTGACCGGAAACGAGACAGTCAGGAATGAGTTGATGCGCGCCCCCTTTGCCCTTTTCGCCCTCTTGGCTCCACTGGCGCTGGCCGCGTGCGGCGACCCGGCGCCGACCTATATCGACCAGGCCTGGGTACGGTTGAGCCCCAACAAGGAAACGCCATCGGCCGGCTATTTCGTCGCGCATGGCGGTGATGCGGGCGGGCAGATACGCGGCGTGCTGACCGATTACGCGCTCAAGGTCGAGATGCATGAAAGCGTCGACAAGGACGGCATGATGACGATGGAGCGAATCGACAGTGTCGATATTCCGGCCAAGGGTGAAGTCGCCTTCGCGCCCGGCGGCAAGCATCTGATGCTGTGGGGTGTGAATGATACCGCGATCAGCCGGGGCAAGATGCAGCTGACCTTCCTGATGGCCAATGGCGACCGCTTGCTGGTCGATGCGGTGATCCGCAAGCCGGAGGCGGCGGGCGCAGGCGCAGCGGCAGCCAAGCCTGCTGGCGAGCATGAGGGCCATTGAGCAGCCGTAGCCTGACGCCCGATGAGGTTGCGCTGGCGCGGGGCGTGTTCGGCGCGGCCATCGATTATGGCCGGGTACGGGTGCATGCGCGCAAATGGTGGCCGTTCCAGCCCAGGGGCGTGACGATGGCGCCCGATGGCGACCTGTGGTTTCACCCGGACGGCGGGCTGTTCTGCGCGGATTTCTGCGAAAGCCCGCTGCATGTTCAGGGGCATTTCATCCATGAGATGACCCATGTGTGGCAGGCGCAGCGGTCGGGGCGGTGGTGGCTGCCGCTGATGCGTCACCCCTTCTGCCGCTATGGCTATGATGTCGTGCCCGGCAAGCCGTTCGAGCGCTACGGCATCGAGCAGCAGGCGGAGATCGTGCGGCACCTGTTCCTGATGCGCAGCGGCCTGTCGGTAACAAACAAGCCACCGCTGGACGTTTACGAAGCGCTGGTGCGGTTCAGTTCAACGCCCGTTTGATGCCATCATGCACCTCGCCAGGCCGTTCCGCTTGCGCGGCAGCAGCCAGCCCGTCCAGGATCGCGAGATGGGATTCGATCGCCGCCGCGATCCCATATTGGCGGGCAATGGCGCGCAGGCATGCCGGTCGTTCGCTATAATCAAGCCCCCGGTCGAGCGCGGCGGCCAGTGCATCGGCATCACCGCGCGGAACGACGGCGCAATGAGGCGCGGCACGCAACATCTGGGCGGCGCCATCGAAACAATCCGTCGTGACGACCGGACAATTGGTGGCAAGCGCCTCGATCACGGCGGCTGGCAGGCCTTCATAATGTGATGACAGGGCGAACAGATCAGCCTTGCGCAGCCAGGGGACCACGTCACTCACAAAGCCGGCCAGTTCGACCCGTTTGCTCAATCCCAATTGGGCGATGAGCCTTTCGATCGCGACCCGCTCCGGTCCTTCGCCGACGATGACCAGTCTATCCTGCCTTCGACGCATGCGCGCGAAGGCCGTGATCAAAAGGTCGAGCCGCTTTTGCGGCATCATGCGCGCGAGTGCGACAATGGTGCGAGGCGCATCGCAGGCAGGGGTCTGCGGCGCAAAGTCAGCGAGCATGGCGTCACTGACATAGGGATTGAGCACCGTTTGCAGCTTGTGCGCATGCTGCGGATAGAGCGCCGTCAAGGTCCGCTGCTCTGCATGTGTCAGCGGCAAGATGCGATCGAAGCGGCTGAAAATGAAGCCGTAGAGCCTACGCCGATACCAGCGCGCAATTTTGCTGCTGTCGCGCGGGCGGATGACGGGATTGGTGGTCTTGAACGCAAACCGGATGCCGGAACGCGGCACAAGGAAAGTGGCCAGTGCGGTAACAAGGCCGATATTGTTACTCGTCGCCAGAACGACATGCGGACGCTCAGCCCAAATTCGACGGACAATCATTGGCAGGCCTCGCGCCAGTTCCAGCTTGCGAGAGCCCAGGGGCTCTCCCGCCGTCGCGAGCTTCACGGCCGGATTGCACAATGATCCAAGAGCAGCCTCACCCTCCCGGTCCGTCCGCATCCGCGCAATAACAACGTCCTTGCCAGCCTCCGCAAAGCCGCTGGCCAAATGCACGGCGACCCGGTCGGCCCCGCCTTGACCAAATTTATGCATGGTCAACAATAAACGGGCGCGGATCATCGATGCACGTCACGCGCCAGGTGTCGACTATCAGAGCGCATTTGTATCTTGGCCTCACCGTAACAGACAGTATCGGCCAAGGCGGTTGGAGCATCTCGTCACGCCCCCGCCGATACGTGCCATAGACGCCGCGATCACGCCTGTCCCATAGTCGATGAGATCAACCGCGCAGAAAAAAAGGCGAACCCTCAGGTCCGCCTTCTTTTCTACCGTCAGCCAGGAATGGCTGGATCAGTACACCCGTGCCTTGGGCTTCACATATTCCGCTTCGTCGGTCATCGTATAGTCGTGGACCGGACGGTAATCGAGCGTCACCTTGCCGCCCGAACCACCCCAGCCTTCGAACCAGCTGATGGTGTGCTTCATCCAGTTTTCATCGTCGCGGTTGGGGAAATCCTCATGCGCGTGGGCGCCCCGCGATTCCTTGCGGGCTTCGGCGCCTTCCATCGTGCAGATGGCCTGGCTCATGAGATTGTCGAGTTCGAGCGTTTCGACAAGGTCGGTGTTCCAGATCAGCGAGCGGTCGCTGACCTTGACGTCCTGAAGCCGCTTGTTGACCGCCTGCATCCGGGTGACGCCTTCGGACAGGAGTGCGCTGTCGCGGAACACGGCGGCGTGCTTCTGCATGGTGCGCTGCATGTCGAGGCGAATGTCCGCCGTCGGCGTGCCGCCCTTGGCATTGCGATAATGGTCGAGGCGACCGAGCGCGAGATCGGCGGCGTCCGACGGCAGCGGCTTGTGCGGTGCGTTGGGCTTCAGATTGTCCTTGAGGAACAGGCCGGTAGCGCGACCGAACACGACAAGGTCGATGAGCGAGTTGGAGCCGAGGCGATTCGCGCCATGGACCGACACGCAGGCCGCTTCGCCGACCGCGAACAGGCCAGGCACGACCACTTCGGGATCATCGCCCTTCTTGGTCACGACCTGGCCATGATAGTTACAGGGGATGCCGCCCATATTGTAATGGACGGTCGGGGTCACCGGCAGCGGCTGGCGGGTCAGGTCGACGCCAGCGAAAATCTTGCCGCTTTCGGTGATGCCGGGCAGCCGTTCGGCCAGCACCTTGGGATCGATATGGTCGAGGTGCAGGAAGATATGATCCTTATGCTCGCCAACGCCGCGCCCTTCGCGCATTTCCATCGCCATCGAGCGGGACACGACGTCGCGCGACGCCAGATCCTTGGCCGAGGGCGCATAGCGTTCCATGAAACGCTCGCCTTCGGAGTTGGTGAGATACCCGCCCTCGCCGCGCGCGCCTTCGGTGATCAGCACGCCTGCGCCGTAAATGCCGGTCGGGTGGAACTGCACGAATTCCAGATCCTGAAGCGGAAGCCCTGCGCGCAGCACCATGCCGCCGCCGTCGCCGGTGCAGCTATGCGCCGAGGTCGCGGAGAAATAGGCGCGGCCATAGCCGCCGGTCGCCAGCACGACCGCATGGCTGCGGAAACGATGGATCGAGCCATCTTCCATGCACAGGGCGATCACGCCGCGGCATTCGCCATTTTCCATGATCAGGTCGATGGCGAAATATTCGATGTAGAAGTCCGCGTCATATTTCAGCGATTGCTGATAGAGCGCGTGAAGCATGGCATGGCCGGTACGGTCAGCCGCCGCGCAGGTGCGCTGCACTGGCGGGCCGGCGCCCATATTCTGCATATGGCCGCCAAAGGGACGCTGGTAGATCGTCCCGTCGTCGTTCCGGCTGAACGGCACACCGGCATGTTCCAGTTCGATGACGGCGGCGGGCGCTTCGCGCACCATATATTCGATCGCGTCCTGATCGCCCAGCCAGTCGGACCCCTTGACGGTGTCGTACATGTGCCAGGTCCAGTGATCGGGCGAATTGTTGCCAAGGCTGGCGGCGATGCCGCCCTGCGCCGCAACGGTATGGCTGCGGGTGGGGAACAGCTTGGTGATGCAGGCGGTCTTGAGGCCCGCTTCGGCGCTGCCCATGGTCGCGCGCAGGCCCGAACCGCCAGCGCCGACAACCACGGTGTCATACACATGGTCGATGATCTTGTAGGCTTGCGTCATTATTCGACGACCCCCGTGAAGGCGATCTTGGCGATCGCAAAGACGCCCGCGGCCGCGCCGCCAAAGGCATAGAAATTGAGCAGCAGGATAGAGAAGAAGGCCAGTCCCTTGTCATGGACATAATCTTCCAGCATCACCTGCATCCCAAGGCGCAGATGCCAGAAAATGCTGACGATCATCAGCATCATCGGCACCGCGACCAGCGGGTTGGCGATCCACAGCACGACGCTTTCATAGTCGAGGCCAGGCAGGGTCAGGAGGCTGAAGATCAGCCACAGCACCAGCAGCAGATTGCCAACGGCGGTGTAGCGCTGCGCCAGCCAGTGATGCGCGCCATGCCGCGCCGACCCAAGGCCACGGACGCGGCCGATACCAGTTCCGTTACCCATCAGAAGGCCTTTCCGAAAATATAGAGCCAGACAAGGGCGGTCACGAGCACCGAAGCGACAACCACCGCGATCGACCAGCTCTTGTTCGTGCGCAGTTCATAGCCCGCGCCCATATCCAGAACGAAATGGCGCAGCCCCGAAAAGAGATGCTGGAAAAAGGCCCAGGTAATGCCGATCATCACCAGATAGCCAAAGGGCGAGGTCGCGCATGTGATGAAGGTCGCATAGGCTTCAGGACCAATCGCGGCAGCCATCAGCCACCAGACGAGGCCCAGCGCGCCAACCGTCGCAAGGCCGTTGCCGGTCACGCGGTGCAGGATGGAAATGGCCATCGCGGGGCCCCATTTCCAGATCGTCAAATGCGGCGAGAGCGGCCGGCTGTTGGTTCGCGCCATGTCTACCCTTGTCCCTGAAATGTCCCTATAAGTGCGATCCCCTTAAGAGCGAACGCGCATGAGGGCAAGCGGTGCAAAGCATGGCTGCCCCAACGATCGTATCCCGCGATCATAAGAAGTGATTAACCAAAGCGCGCTAAGGTCGGCCTGCCAAATAGCATTGCACCAACAGGGGCTGTCCCATCATGTCGTCCTTCGCCGCATCACCAGACAATAGCCGGAACGGCACCGTGAGCCCGGAATTGATCTCGAAAATCGACCCGAATGACAAATTTTCCAAGGGCGCGCAGGAGATTGGCCTGCTGATCAAGGACAGCCTGGCGAGCGTGGGGGACGCCTTTTTCACGACCTATATGCAAAAGACCGGGCTGCGCGAGAAACTGAGTTCCGTAGCGATCAGTGCGATCGAGAGAGAGACGCACCGCTATGTCGAGCAGAAGTTATTGCACTTCAAGGATGCGCTCTGGGCCCAGTCGGCTGCGGATTGCGTACGCAACGCCCGCAAACATGGCGTGTCGGTGCGGTCGGTGCTCACCGCCGTCGCCGCGGCGAACGAAAAGATCATCGCCCTGATATGGGAATATAGTCGCGATGACGCGGAGCGAAGCCAGCGCCTGACGCTCGTCATGCTCCACATCGCCATGATGGACGCAGGCTTCATGACCAATGTCCTGTCGAACGATCAGGCCGATGCGCAACGTGCCGAGCGGCAGCGTTTCGGTTCCTTGTTCGAACAGCGAATCGTCGGTGAAATAGACGGCGCGACCCGATTGGGCGAATCGCTGCGCGAACAGGCCAAGGATGCTTCGGCTGCAACCCGCGGGATGCTGGGCAAGGCATCGGAAGTCGCGGCGGCTGCCGAACAATCCGCCCTGGCGATGCGTGAAGCGGCCCGCACGTCGGCCGGGCTGATCCGCGCCATCGAGGACGCCCGTACCGAGGTTGAGGGGGCAGCCGGGGTTGCCCGGCGCGCCGCGAAACAATCGGGCGACGCGGTCACCATGTCCTCTACCCTGTCCGACCATGCCAAATCGATCGAATCGATCCTGGGCCTGATCCGCGACATTGCCGGGCAAACCAATTTGCTGGCGCTCAACGCCACGATCGAGGCGGCGCGCGCAGGCGATGCCGGGCGCGGCTTTGCAGTGGTTGCGCAGGAGGTCAAAAGCCTGGCCAACCAGACGGCGCGCGCGACGGACGAGATTGCGGGCAAGATTGCCGACATCCAGGCATCGACTCGCCTGTCGGTGGAAACCAACGAACGCATCCGCGACACGGTGGGCGAAGTGCAGGCCAGTGCCGAGCGCATCCGCCATGCGATGGACGCGCAGGCGCAGACCGTCACGATGATCACCGCCGCCGTCGATGAAACCGCGCTCGCCGCCGATTCGATGTCGACCACCATTTCGGCCATCCGGCAGGATACCGAGGTCGTCGCGTCGGAAATCGACCAGCTCGAACGCGGCTTCGTCAGCGTCGAAGGCAAGCTTGCCAGCCTGCGTCACGCATCATCCGATTTCGGTCGACAGGTCGCATAAGATCGGGCTGATGCCGGGCTGCAAATAGCGCCTTTCTGCGCTTCCAGTGCTCACGTGCTTTAAGCACGCTGCGCGCTGGTTCTCGAAAGTCACTATTTTCGCTCCGGCCTGAGCCCAATCTGGCAATTGTGAGGTTCTTCCCCTCCCCTTCTCGCTCGGCTAAAGGCGGCAGCATGACTGCTGCCACACAATCCGCGCAAAGCCGGCCAGCCCTTCAAAGCTGGAAAGTCACCCTGCCCTGCACCCGTATCGAAGCCGAGGCGCTGGACGGGGATATTGCCGCCTTTGCCCTGATGGAGCGGCCGCCGGTGCTGATGACCAGCGAGGCGGCGCCAGACGACGACAATGCATGGCAGCTCGACGCCTATTTCGAGGGCAAGCCCAGCGCCGCCGCGATCAAATTGCTGCGGTCGATGGTTCCCAGCGCCGCGGGAGCCAAGCCGCTGGTCGAGGCGCTGCCGGACGAGGATTGGGTGACGTTGAGCCAGCAGGGGCTGGAAGCGGTCACTGCCGGACGCTTCCATGTCCGCAATCTTGCCAGCGATCCGGAACAGCCGGGCCAGGTCAATATTCTGATTGCGGCCAGCCGCGCCTTTGGCACTGGCCAGCACGAAACAACGGCCGGATGCCTGACGATGCTGGACCGGATGCGTCAGGTGGGCATGCGGTTCAACAATATGGCCGATATTGGCACCGGGACCGGCCTGCTTGCCTTTGCGGCGATGAACCTGTGGCCGCGCGCCCATGCGATCGCATCCGACATTGACCCGGTCGCGGTCGAAATCAGCGCGGAAAATGCCGTGACCAATGGCGTCCCGGTAGGGGCCGGGCCTGGACGACTGGCATTGGTGACCGCCGCCGGGGCCAATCATGCAGCGATTATCGGGCGTGCGCCCTATGATCTGTTGATCGCGAACATTTTGGCCGGACCGCTGATCGAACTGGCGCCGTCGCTCTGCGCACTGGTCGAGGATGGCGGCACGATCCTGCTGGCGGGCCTGCTCGACACGCAGGTCGATGCCGTGCTGGCCGCCTATCGCGCGCAGGGCATGCGCCTGGCTGAACGGACCGACCGGGGCGACTGGCCGACGCTGCGGTTGCGCAAGCGCCCCCGCATCGGATGGAAACGGCCCAAGCGCCTGAACCCCGCCGCGCGTGGCGAAGCGCCCGGCTTTGGCAGTATCTAAGGGGAACCCCATGACCATTACCCGCAACAGCATCGTCCATGAAGGACCAGGCGGCCTGTTCGAAAGCATGGTCGTGACCGATAGCGCCGCCAGCGCGCCGTTGCCCGGCGTGCTTCTCTTCCCCAATGTGCTGGGGACCAAGGAGGCCGATTTCGCCTATGCCGAAAAGGTCGCGGCGCTGGGCTATGCCGTGCTGGTCGCCGATGTCTATGGCCAGGGCAAGCGCACCACCCGCGCCGATCCCGACGCCGCACGCTATATGGCGGAACTGAACGCCGACCGCGCCCTGCTGCGCGACCGCCTTTTGGCCTCCCATGCGCTGCTCAAGGGGCTGGACGCTGTGGACGCGGCCCGCACCGCTACGATCGGCTTCTGCTTTGGCGGCAAATGCGTGCTGGATCTGGCGCGCGCTGGTGCGGACATAGCAGGCGGGGTCAGCTTCCACGGCGTCTATGATGCGCCGCCCTTCCCCAATGCCGCCATCCGCGCGAAACTGCTGATTTGCCACGGCTGGGACGATCCGATCGCACCGCCTGAGGCGACCGTCGCGCTGGCGCAGGAACTCACCGCGGCAGGGTGCGACTGGCAAATCCACGCCTATGGCCGCACCGGCCATGCCTTTACCGACGAGAGCGTCAACATGCCTGAAAAGGGGTTGGCTTATAGCGCGGATGCCGATCGGCGCAGTTTCCGCGCGATGGTGGGGTTTTTGGAAGAAGCGTTGGGACATTGAACACAACCGGCGTTCGTCTCGAAAAGATGACCGGATATTTAGGATTGGGTATTCCCGAGTAGGCGGGAACCCAGCCCCGCCGTTGAACTGGGTTCCCGCCTGCGCGGGAACACATGGCACTACCGCGTCGGAATGCGCCGCGCGCTGGCGAGATGATGGGCGTGGGTGATGGCGACGGCGAGCGCGTCCGCGGCGTCAGGCCCGACGATCTTCACGCCGGGCAACAGGCGTGACACCATGGCATGGACCTGATCCTTCGACGCATTGCCGACGCCGACCACGGATTTCTTGATCAGCCGCGCGGCATATTCGCCGACCTCCATGCCGGAGCGCGCGGCGTTGAGCAGGATCACGCCGCGCGCCTGCCCCAGTTTCAGCGTCGATTGCGGATTGACGTTGACGAACACCTCCTCGACCGCCGCGCCCTCGGGCCGATGTTCGAGGATGAGGTCGGTTAGGGCAAGATCGAGCGCCAGCAGCCGCGTTGCCAGCGGCATCGCGCTATCCGTCTTGATCTGGCCATTGCCCAGATGCGTGAGGCGGTTGCCGTCGGCGGCGATCAAGCCCCAGCCGGTGGTGCCAAGACCGGGGTCGAGACCAAGGAGGATCATTGGGATTTCCTCGCCCTTTCAGGGGAGAGGATAGCAAGGCTTGCCGACATGTCGGCTAGCCGCGCTTGGAGAGGGGAGCGATAGTCGCGGATGGCAGCGCCCCCTCTCCCAGCTTCGCCTAGGCGGCAAAGCCGCCAAGGCTGCGCAACCCTCTCCCCAAGGGGAGAGGGAAAACACATCAACCCAGCTTCTCCATGACCGCGTCGGGCACTTCATAATTGCCCCACACCGTCTGGACGTCGTCATCATCTTCCAGCGCATCGACCAGCTTCATCAGCGTGGCGGCATTGGCCTCATCGACTTCGACGGTGGTCGTGGGTTTCCAGGCGAGCTTCGCGCCATCCGCCGGACCAAGGCTCGCTTCCAGCGCCTTGGCGACTTCGTGGAGCGCGTCCATCGCGGTCCAGATTTCATGTTCGTCCTCATTGGACGACACGTCCTCTGCCCCCGCTTCGAGCGCGGCCTCGAAGATGGCGTCGGCATCGCCCGCGCTGGCGGGATAAGTGATCAGGCCGACGCGGTCGAAGCCATGGCTCACCGCGCCCGATGCACCCAGATTGCCGCCATTCTTGGAAAAGGCAGTACGCACATTGGTCGCGGTGCGGTTGCGATTGTCGGTCAGCGCTTCGACGATGATGGCGATGCCTGCGGGGCCATAGCCCTCATAGCGCACTTCTTCGTAATTCTCGCCACCTGCGGCATTCGCCTTGTCGACGGCGCGCTGGATATTGTCCTTGGGCATGGACTGCGCCTTGGCGGCGTTGATCGCCAGCCGCAGGCGGGGATTCATGTCCGGGTCGGGCATCCCCATCTTGGCCGCGACAGTGATTTCGCGGCTCAGCTTGGAGAACATCGAGGAGCGCTTCTTGTCCTGCGCGCCCTTGCGATGCATGATATTCTTGAATTTGGAATGGCCGGCCACGGCCTTCTCCTGACATTATCTGATGAAACACGAGCGCGCTCTCTAGCGAGCGAGGCGCGCTCGCGCAATGTTACACGAGGATGGCGGTACCAGAGGCCGACACCATCAGCATCGATCCGTTGGAGCCTATCACTTCATAGTCCAGGTCGACGCCGACGACCGCGTTGCCGCCCAGCGTCGCCGCGCGCATCCGCATTTCGCCGATCGCCTGTTCGCGCGCCCGCTGAAGCACATCTTCATAAGCGCCCGACCGGCCACCCACGATGTCCCGCACGCTGGCGAACAGATCGCGGAACAGGTTGGCGCCCACGATCACTTCGCCCGTGACGATGCCCAGATATTCCCTGGCGGGGCGCCCTTCCAGACGGCTGGTGGTGCTGACGATGACTTCGGACATTTCACTCTCCCTCTGATCCCGGTCGGGCCGAGCGCTTAGAACATCTGCCCTGAACGCAGTGAAGGCACCTTGCTACGCCAGGCGCGAACGGCGGTGGAGTCTTATTCCATGCCCAGCGCGGACAGATAGGTCTGGAGGATCGCTTCCATTTCCTGCCGGTCGTGGGGCTGCATTTTCCGCAGGCGGACGATCTGGCGCATGATCTTGGGGTCGTAGCCGGTCGCCTTGGCTTCCAGATAGACGTCCTTGATGTCGTCGCCGATGCCCTTCTTCTCTTCTTCCAGCCGCTCGATCCGTTCGATCAGCAGGCGGAGCTGGTCGGCGGCGACATTGGGTTCGGTCATGAGGGAGTTTCTCCGGTAGATGTGAATCGGTTGGAGGGCGTCCTAGTGGCTGTCGGCGTTCTTCGCCACACTCTCTTTCATCCGCGCGATCTGCTGCGGCGTCGCTTCGCCCTGATAGCGGGATTTCCATTCGGCAAAGGGCATGCCGTGGATGAGTTCGCGCGCCTGATCTTTCGTCAGGCCACCATCCGCCTCCGCCACCCAGTCGGCCAGGCAATTGCGGCAGAAACCCGCCAAACCCATAAGGTCGATATTTTCGACATCGGTGCGCTGCTGCAAATGCGTCACCAGACGGCGGAAGGCGGTTGCGGCGGCGGCGTCTGTGAGTATGGTGTCGCTCATCGGCGGACCCTTTCGCTGATACATCATCCTGTCGTGCAGCACGGATAACCCATAACGACGCGCTGGCAAGACCAAGGGGGGGGAAGCCCAACGGTCGGGCCAGCGGCGATCACGACGGTCAGGAGAATATATGTCACGACTACCGCCCCGCTCACGCAAGGTCCGTATTCTTGCGACACTTGGGCCTGCGAGCGATACGCCCGAAATGATCCGGGCGCTGTTCATTGCCGGGGCCGACGCCTTTCGCATCAATATGAGCCATGGCGCGCATGAGGATCATGCAGCGCGCATCGCCACGATCCGCGCGCTGGAAAAGGAATTTCAGCGGCCGACCACGATCCTGGGCGACCTTCAGGGGCCAAAGCTGCGCGTCGGTACGTTCGAGAAGGGGCTGGCGCTACTGGAAACCGGCGCGCCCTTCATTCTGGACCGCGACGAAACGCCGGGCGATTCGCGCCGCGTGAACCTGCCCCACCCCGAAATCTATGCCGCCCTGGTGCCGGAAACCCGGCTGTTGCTGGACGATGGCAAGATGGTGCTGCGCGTCAAGGCGATCAGCGAGGATCGCATCGATACGATCGTCGAGGTCGGCGGGACGCTGTCCAACCGCAAGGGCGTGAACGTCCCTGATGTCGTGGTGCCGGTGCCCGCGCTGACCGATAAGGACCGCCGCGACCTTAGCTTCGCGATGCAACAGGGGTGCGACTGGATCGCCTTGAGCTTCGTGCAGCGGCCGGAGGATCTGGCCGAAGCCCGCAAGCTGATGGGCGGATATGGGTCGTTGATGGCCAAGATCGAAAAGCCGTCAGCCGTGCAGCGGCTGGAGGAGATTATCGAGATGGCCGATGGCGTGATGGTCGCACGCGGCGATCTGGGCGTCGAACTGCCGCCCTATGACGTGCCGCCGCTGCAAAAGCAGATCGTCGCGACGGCGCGCCGCATGGGTCGCCCGGTGGTGGTCGCGACCCAGATGCTGGAATCGATGATCAAGTCCCCCTCCCCCACGCGCGCGGAAGTGTCGGACGTGGCGACGGCGGTCTATGATGGTGCGGACGCCGTCATGCTGTCCGCCGAAACCGCAGCGGGCGACTGGCCGGTCGAGGCGGTCGCGATGATGGATTCGATCGCCCACAGCGTGGAGCGCGATCCGGGCTATCTGGCGCGACTGCATTTTACCGAGACGCTGCCCGATCCGACCACCGCCGACGCGCTGGCCGAGGCCACCGGCAATATCGTGAATGTCGTGGGCGCGAGCGCGATCACCTGCTTCACATCGTCGGGCAGCACCGTGCGGCGCGTGGCGCGCGAACGCCCGTCCGCGCCGATCCTGGCGCTGACGCCGCGCACCGACACGGCGCGCAAGCTGGGCCTGACCTGGGGCGTCCATGCCATCCGCACCAAGGATATCGGCAATTTCGAGGAGATGATCGGCAAGGCCCGGCGCATGGCGCTGCGCCATGACATGGCCGAAAAGGGCGGGAAGATCGTCGTACTGGCCGGTGTCCCGTTCGGCACGCCGGGATCGACCAATGTGCTGCACGTCGCGGCAGTACGGGGGGACGAACTGAAGGGCCGCGATTATTAGACCGCCACCACCTCCGGCAAGATCGCGTCGAGCAGCAACATGCCGGCCGGCGCGACTTGCAGGCGGGTGCCGGTCAGGCGGATGAGGCCAAGGTCGGTCAACTGGTCGATGGCGCGTTCATCGACCAGATGGCCAAGGCCAACGCCCGACAGCGCCGCGATCCGGGCGAGATCAACCCCCTCGCCCAGCCGCAGCCCCATCAGCAGCGCTTCGCGTGCCCGTTCCTCGCCCGCCAGCGGCTGTTCCAGCTGAAGGCCGTGGCCATTGCGGCTGACGGCGCCGATCCAGTTTTCCGGCTTCTTGTGACGCTGCGTCGCCATGGCGCCGCGCCGCCCATGCGCGCCGGGACCAATGCCGACATAATCGCCGTAGCGCCAATAGGTAAGGTTATGGCGACTCTCCTGCCCGGCGCGGGCATGGTTGCTGATTTCATAGGCGGGAATGCCCGCCGCGCCGGTCATCGCGGCGGTCAGTTCATAGAGAGTCGCGCCATGATCCGGGTCGGCGGGCGTCATCCTGCCCTGTGCAACCAGCGTGGCGAAGCGGGTGCCGGGTTCGATCGTCAGTTGATAGAGGGAGAGATGGCCGGTGCCGAACGAAAGCGCCTGCGCCAGTTCCGCCTGCCATTGGGCTTCGCTCTGGTCGGGCCGGGCGTAGATCAGGTCGAAGCTCACCCGGTCGAACACCGACTGGGCAGTGTCGAGTGCGGCCAGCCCTTCGGCAACGTCATGGGCGCGGCCCAGAAAATGGAGCGCTTCATTGTCGAGCGCCTGCAGGCCCAGCGAGACGCGGTTGACCCCGGCGGCGGCGAGATCGGCAAAGCGCGCTGCCTCGACCGAGTTGGGATTGGCCTCCAGCGTGATCTCGACTTGCGGGGTAAAGCCCCAATGCCGTTGCGCCGCGGCAATGAGGTCCGCCACCAGCGCCGGTGGCATCAACGAGGGCGTGCCGCCGCCAAAGAAGATCGAGGAAAGCGGTCGCCCGCCGGTCAACGCAGCTTCGTGCCCCATGTCAGCGAGCAGAGCGGCGCGCCAGGCATCCACATCTATGCCTTCGCGGACATGACTGTTAAAATCGCAATAGGGACATTTCGATACGCAAAAGGGCCAATGAATATATAAGGCCAGAGCGTCGGCGGGGGCCGGCGCCGATGGGGATGCAGAGTCGGGGGGAATGAAGGCCATGGCTGGGGGCAGCCCTAATCTGTTTTTGCGTGCCGGGCTATGGGCGGCGTTGCTGATTGCGACGGGTGCACAGGCAGCGTCCGACAGCGCGCCGGGGAGCAAGGCGGTGATCGCAGCGCCGGTCAATGTGCCGACCGGCGTAGTCATGCCGGCGGCCTATTACGGGATGGAGGAAGCGCCGAGAGGCGAGCCGCTGCTGCGGGCCGTGATGCTGGACGCGCATAATGGGGAACGGGCGCTGGTCGGTGTCCCAGCGCTGGAATGGGATGAGGCGCTGGCGGCGGACGCTGCGCGCTATGCCGCCGACATGGCGCAGAGCGGGGCGTTTCGCCACAGCCCGCGTGGCAGCCGGACGATACCGAGCGGCGAAAATCTGTGGATGGGACCACGCCGCCTTTATGGCTATGGCGTCATGGTCGGCGCTTTTCTGGATGAGAAAAAACTGTTCCGGATCGAAGGCAAATTGCCTGACCTGAGCACCAGCGGGCGCTGGCAGGATGTCGGCCATTATACGCAGATGATCTGGCGCGGCACGCGCAAGGTGGGCTGCGCGCTGGGTGAAGGGGCGAATTACGAATATCTGGTGTGCCGCTATTTCCCCGCCGGCAATGCGTTCGGGAAAGGCCCGCTGGACGAGGAAGCAGCCCCGGTGGAACTGGCCAGCGGTGGGCAGTGATCCTCCCCGGCGCGGGGAGGAACCGGGTCAGAACACTGCCGCCACCAGCTGTCTGAATGCGTCGGCGCGATGGCTCATGGCGTGCTTGGCGTCCGGGTCCATTTCGCCGAAGCTGATGTCGAAGCCGAGCGGCTGGAACATGGCGTCATAGCCAAAGCCATTGGCCCCGCGCGGTGGCCAGACCAGCGTTCCGTCGACCCGCCCCTCAAACGCTTCGACATGACCATCGGGCCAGGCAAGGGCCAGGGCGCAGATGAAATGGGCGTCATGCCCGGCGTCCGGGCCTTTGGCCTGCACGCCATCCCAGACTTTCTGCATGGCGAGGGCGAAGTCCTTGTCCGGTCCGGCCCAGCGCGCCGAAAACAGCCCCGGATCGCCGCCCAGCGCCTCGACGCACAGGCCGCTATCGTCGGCCAGCGCAGGCAGGCCGGACAGGTCGGCGGCCTGCAATGCCTTCAGTTCCGCATTGGCAATGAAGGTCGTGCCGGTTTCTTCCGGTTCGGGCAGGTCGAGCGAGGCGGCCGAGACCGGATCGATACCATAGGGGCAGAGCAGCGCGGCGATTTCACGCACCTTGCCCGCATTGTGACTGGCGATCACCAGCTTGCCGGGGGCGAGCGTGCGTATTGCCTGTTCCTGTCCGAATTGGTCGGTCATTATTCCACCTCTTTCCGTTCGTTTCGAGCGCATTCGATAAACGCGAAAGTCACGCTATCGGCTTCTCGACTTCGCTCGAAGCGAACGGATAATTGTGATTACCGCCCCGTCGCGGCATCCTGCGCGGCGAAGATTTTGGCACAGCCGATTCGGGCGAGGCGCAGCAGGCGCAGCAGCTCTTCCTCGTCATAGGCCGCGCCTTCGGCGGTCGCCTGCACTTCGGCGAATTTGCCGTCGCCGGTCAGGATCAGGTTCGCGTCCGTCTCGGCATTGCTATCCTCGGCATAGTCGAGGTCGAGGACCGGCGTACCTTCATAGATGCCGCAGCTGATCGCCGCGACCTTCTGGATGATCGGGTCTTCCTTGAGCGCGCCGGACGCCAGCAGCTTGTCCACCGCAATGCGCAGCGCGACCCAGGAACCGGAGATCGCCGCGGTGCGGGTGCCGCCATCGGCCTGGATCACGTCGCAATCGACCACGATCTGGCGTTCGCCCAGCTTCTTCATGTCCACCACGGTGCGCAGCGAGCGACCGATGAGGCGCTGGATTTCCTGCGTGCGGCCCGATTGCTTGCCCTTGGCCGCTTCGCGGCTGCCACGGGTATGGGTGGCGCGCGGCAACATGCCATATTCGGCCGTGACCCAGCCCGACCCCTTGCCCCGCAGGAAGGGCGGCACCTTTTCTTCCACCGACGCGGTGCACAGCACGCGGGTGTCGCCGAAACTGATGAGGCAGCTTCCTTCGGCATGGATGGTGAAGCCAGGCTCCATGATGATGTCGCGCATCTGGTCGGGCGCGCGGCCGGAAGGACGCATATTCTTTCTCCAAATCGATCAGGAGACGGCGCTTAGCGTCCGACAGCGTTTCTTGCCAGTGCCATGCGCGCAATTAGGCGATAAGAGGGGCCATGATGACCAGAATGATAATAGCCGCGACGGTGATGCTGCTGGCAGGATGCGCCACCGCCGACACTGAGCTGGACACACCGCGCGCCGCGGGAGACACGATCCGCTTTACCGCCGGACGCTGCTTTGGCGCCTGCCCCGCCTATAGCGTGCAGGTGACGCCCGATGGATCGGGCCTGCTGGAGCCGGACAAGTTCACAGCCGTGCCGGGGCCGACGCGCTTCACCGTGACCCCGGCGCAATATCGGCAATTGCGTCTGGCGCTGGCCCCGTACAAGCCGCTGGTCGGCACCGAAAGGCGGATCGCCCATGGCGAAAATTGCACCCGCTTTGCGACCGACATGCCCGGCTATCGCATCGAATGGACGCGCGGCGAGGCCAAGCCGACGCGGCTCGACTATCAGTCGGGATGCCTGGACGCGCGCTATGCGAAGCTGCGCACGACGATTGGCGGCATTCCCAAATTGCTGGGGATCGAACCGATGCTGAAAGCCAAAATTGCCCAATAGGGCTGGCCGCCACGCAGGCGTTGAGCCTGGAGGCAATCCATCCTACATTTTGCCGATGACGCCAACGACACCCATTACCGAATTGAACGAGCGCGCCCGCGACGTTTTTCGCCTGGTGGTGGAAAGCTATCTGGGCACTGGTCTGCCGGTCGCATCGCGCACGCTCAGCAAGATCGCATCGCTCAGCCTGTCCCCTGCATCGATCCGCAACGTGATGCAGGATCTAGAGGAACTGGGGCTGCTGGCCGCGCCGCATACGTCGGCGGGGCGGATGCCGACCGAAACGGGGCTGCGGCTGTTCGTCGACGGGATGATGCAGGCGGCGTTGCCGTCAGCAGAGGAACGGCGCGCGATCGAGGCGGGGCTGGCCGAGGGCGGGCCGATCGAGGAAGCGCTGTCCGCCGCCACCGCTGCGCTGTCGGGCCTGTCGGCCTGTGCGGGCATTGTCATGGTGCCAAAGCGCGAACCGATCTTGCGCCAGTTCGGCTTCGTGCCGCTGAACGACCGGCAGGCGCTGGCCGTGCTGGTCGGGCAGGATGGATCGGTTGAAAATCGCGTGCTGGACCTGCCGCCCGGCGTGTCCCCCTCCATGCTCAACGAAGCGGCCAATTTCATGTCGGCGCGCTTTGCCGGGCTGACGCTGCGGCAGGCGGGCGACAGGCTGGCGCTGGAAATGGAGAGCGAACGCAGCGCGCTCGACGGCGCGGCGCGGGAACTGGTGGAACGCGGCGTCGCCATCTGGTCGCATGACGCCGATGACAGGCCAGTGCTGATCGTGCGTGGGCAGGCCCATCTGATCGACGACGGCACGGCGGCCGACCTGGAGCGGGTGCGGCAATTGCTGGAGCAGCTGGAAGGCAAGCAGGAAATATCCCGCCTGCTGGAAAGCGCATTGGCAAGCAGCGCGACCAAAATCTTCATCGGATCGGAAAACAAGCTCTTTTCCCTGTCGGGTTCTTCGGTCATAGCCGCCCCCTACCGTGGCGCGGACGGCCGGGTGGTCGGCGTGGTCGGCGTGATCGGCCCCACGCGCTTGAACTATGCACGGGTGATCCCCATGGTGGATTTCACCGCACAAACGCTTTCGAGATTGATGAGATGAGCGAAGATAATCTGAACGTCGAAAATACCGAAGTCGTGGACCAGTTGCCGGAGGATGCACCCGTGGCAGATGCCAATGCAGAGCGTATCGCCGCGCTGGAAGCGGAACTGGCGACTGCGAAGCAGGACATTCTCTATGCCCATGCCGATACGCAGAATGTGCGCCGTCGGCTGGAAAAGGAACTGACCGACACCCGCGCCTATGCCGCGACCAATTTTGCCCGCGACATTTTGTCGGTCGCCGACAATCTGAGCCGCGCCCTTGCCGCCATTCCGGCGGAACTGCGCGAGGATGAGAAGTTCAAGGGGCTGGTCGTCGGGCTGGAAGCCACAGGCCGCGAACTGGAAGCGGTGTTTGGCCGCAACGGCATATCCAAGGTCGAGTCGGTCGGCCAGCCGCTCGACCCCAACAAGCATCAGGCGATGATGGAAGTCCCGTCCGCCGATGCCGCGCCCGGCACGATCCTGGTCGAAATGCAGGCGGGCTATATGATCAAGGACCGGCTGTTGCGCCCGGCCATGGTCAGCGTGGCCAAAGCGCCGGACTAAGATATGCATCGCCCCTTCCGTTCGCGGGAGGGGCATGAAAAGTGGCCGGGGGGCACAGATTAAAGGATACCCCGTTGCGCCACGACCTGAACCTCACCACCCATCGTCCCACCTTCGTCACCCATCTGGAATGTTCGCTGACGGGCGAACACTATCCGGCAGACAAGCTGCATGGCCTGTCCGCGGCGGGAAAGCCGCTGCTGGTCCGTTATGATCTGGACGGGGCGCGGGCGGCGCTGACCAAGGATGTCCTGGCGCAGCGGCCGATGGACCTTTGGCGCTGGCGCGAATTGCTGCCGGTGCGCAACACCAGCAACATCGTCAGCCTGGGCGAAAATGCCACGCCCCTGGTCGCCCTGCCGCGTACTGCCGCGCGATTGGGGGGCGCGCACCTGATCGCCAAGGATGAGGGCCGCCTGCCGACCGCATCGTTCAAGGCCCGCGGGCTGGTGATGGCGGTTTCGATGGCGAAAGAGCTGGGCGTGACCCAGATCGCGATGCCCACCAACGGCAATGCCGGCGCAGCGCTGGCCGCCTATGCCGCTGTCGCCGGGATGGAAGCGATCATCTTTTGCCCGGATGACACGCCGGAAATCAATGTGCGCGAAATCGCGGCGCAGGGTGCGCGCGTCTATCGCGTCAACGGGCTGATCGACGATTGCGGCGCGATCGTCGGGCAAGGGGCGAAGGAACGTGGCTGGTTCGATTTTTCGACGCTGAAGGAGCCCTACCGGATCGAGGGCAAGAAAACGATGGGGCTGGAACTGGCCGAACAGCTGGACTGGGAATTGCCCGACGCAATCTTCTATCCCACTGGCGGCGGCACCGGGCTGATCGGCATGTGGAAGGCGTTTGATGAGCTGGAGCAGATTGGCTTTATCGGGTCTAAACGCCCCAAAATGTTCGCGGTGCAAGCGGAAGGCTGTGCGCCGATGGTCCGTGCTTTCGATGCGGGCGTGGAATTTGCCGAACGGTGGGAGGATGCCCACACCATCGCGATGGGCATTCGCGTGCCGCGCGCGGTCGGCGACTTCCTGATCCTGCGCGCCGTAAGGGAAAGCGGTGGCGCGGCGCTGGCGGTGTCGGATGCCGCGATCATGGCAGCGGTGCGCGACGTGGCGCGGGACGATGGCCTGCTGCTTTGCCCGGAAGGCGGGGCGACGCTGGCCGCCTACAGCCGCGCATTGGACGAAGGGCTGATCGGACGCGAGGATCGCGCAGTGCTGTTCAATTGCGCCAGCGGACTTAAATATCCGCTGGAGGATCATTCGCGTCGGCTCGACCGGCATATGGCCATCGACTTCGCTGCTCTCTGACAGTCACCCACAAAAGATATATCTTAGCGCTTGACACTAGATATTTTTAAGATATATCTCAGTGCATCTTGAAACGCACTGAAAGATGAATGATGCATTTCCATTACACATATGACGGCCGGGGCGGTCGTCACCATGAGCATGGCCAGCGCGGCCATCGGCGCTTTGCCGGCCCTGAAGGCTTTGGTCGGGGCGGTTTCGGGCGGGGCGACGGTCCCCGTGGGAGCGGGCCATTGGGCGGCGGCGGACGCGGCGGTGGTCGGCGACGCTTGTTCGACAATGACGCGCTCAAGCTGATCCTGCTCAAGCTGATCGCCGACATGCCGCGCCACGGCTATGACCTGATCCGGGAGATTGAAAGCCTGTCGGGCGAGGTCTATGCGCCCAGTCCCGGCGTCGTCTATCCCACGCTGACGCTGCTGGCCGATATGGGCTTGATCGCCGAGCAACCCGAACAGGGCAGCCGCAAGCTGTTTGCGATTACCGACGAAGGCACGGCCTATCTGGACGAACATAAGGCCGGGCTGACGCTGGTGATGGAGCGAATCGCGTCGCTGGCGCAAAAAGCCGAACGCACCGACAGCGCACCCGTGCGCCGGGCCATGCACAATCTGCGCATGGCGATACAGGGCCGGCTGGAAAAGGAAGGGGCCGACGCCCAGACCATGTTCGACGTCGCGTCCCTGATCGACGAAGCCGCCACCAAAATCGAAAGGCTCTGACGCGATGACGCTGACCGCTCATATCCCCACGGCCAATGCCAGCCGTTACCTTCAACAATTGTGCAAGCATTGGAGCCACAAGTTCGAGACCGAGTTCGACCCGCAATCGGGCATCATCGCCTTCCCGATGGGGCCGATCCGCATGGCCGCGCAGGACGACGCACTAGTCGTGACGATTGATCCGACCCCGGACGCAGATGTGGCGGCTTTCAAGAAGGTGGTGGCGGACCATCTCGATCGCTTTGCGTTTCGGGAAGCGCCGCTGACCTTTGACTGGAAATAGGCTGCGTGTTCCCGCCTCCGCGGGAACACTTCATTCCTAGATTTCCCCAATCATCTCCGCCAGCACGGCCAGACAATCCTTGCCCAGTTGCGCGGAACGGGCAGGCGACCAGCCGAAATCGGCGTCGGGCAGATCGTCATTATCCTTGAACGGCATTTCCAGCGTCATCGCCACCGCGCCAAAGCGTTCGGCAAGCTGGTTGGTGGACATGGACAGGTTCGCCCGCCCCTCCCCCGCCACAGGATAGCCAAGCCGCGTCTGGAAATCCGGCGTGCGCGCCGCCAGCGTGTCGCGATAGCGGTGGTAGAGGGTCAGTTGCCGTTCCGTGATGGAAGGGATGCCTTCAAAGCCGGCGATGAATACGGCCGGGATCGCTTCGTCGCCATGTACGTCCAGGGCGACGTCGACGCCGGTTTCGTCCATCGCCGCGCGGACCAGAAACACCTCCGGGCTACGTTCCATCGACGGTTCGTGCCATTCGCGGTTCAGATTCACGCCCGCCGCGTTGGTGCGCAAATGGCCGCGGCGGCTGCCGTCCGGGTTCATATTGGGCACCAGATGGATCGTCGCCTGTTGCCTGAGCAAACGCGCAACTGAATCCTCTTCGTCGCACAGCCGTTCCAGCGCGCCTTCCATCCACCATTGCGCCATGGTTTCGCCCGGATGCTGACGGGCATAGAGCCACACCTGTTTGGGACCGTCGCCTATGGTCAGCAGGTCTAGCGGCTGGCCATCCAGCGTCAGCCCCAGTTCGCGGTGGGTGACGCCCGGCTGGCTGGCGGCAAAGGCGATCAGATCATGGTGGCGCTCCATCGAATAGGGCGCGAAATAGGCGACCCACAGCGCATTGGTGTCCGGTTCCAGCCGGATCGTGAGCGTGCCGTCGGCATAGCTGGTATCGGCCTGGGTCCAGCTTTCGCGATCCTCGCTGATCCGCGCCCTGTAGCCGGTCCAGCCGTCGGGATAGGCCGACCCGGCACAATTGACGATCGCCAGCTCCACCGATCGCCCGGCGGCGTTGGCGAGCCGAAAATGGAACCATTGATAGAAATCGCTCTGATGGTCGGTCACGATTTCCAGCTCGGCGCGAACATGCTCCGGCGTGTCGGTGATGGAAAGGACGCGGATATTGCCGCTGTCGAATGCGCTGGTGATGGATATGGTCATTTGACGGTTATAGTGCGGCCGGATTCGCCCGGATAGCCCTCGATCAGCGCGGCGCTCAGCTTTTGTGCGGCGAGGCCCGGCTGCGCCGCTGGCGTGCCTTCGCGCGCCTCCGTCAGCGCACGCCCTTCCCAGATCATCGTCGAATCGGCGCGGCGGCGAAGCTGGACGTGCAGTTCGGTCGTCACAATATCCTTGGGCTTGCCCGACAGGTTGATGCCGCCGCCCACGCCGACGCTGACCGGCCTGTCACTGCCGCGGTCGACGCCTGACGGGCGAAAGCTGCGGCGGAAAGCGACGCTGGCGACATAGTCGCTGGTCTCCCCTGCCGATACGGGCGTGAAGCCGACACGCTGCCATTCCTGCGCCACGGCGGCGGCATAGGTGCGGAATTCCAGGCTGACGTCGGGATTGCCGCGCATTTCCTCCACCGCGATCGTGCCGCTGCGTGCGGGATTGCCGATATGGAAGCGCGTAACCTCCACCGGGGGAATCGCCGTGGCACATGCGCTAAGGGACAGGGCAAGGCTGGCGGCGAGGATCAGGCGCTTGGACATGGCATCTACTCCAACGGGGGCATATCCGCTAAACGACGCGAACAGCATAATTCCTTCAACGCTCCAAGCCATCAACTTGCTGCATGAAGGATGAACGGGGGCAAAAGTCTTGCCAGTGGACTTGACTTAAGCCCTCTCCGCCCATAGGGGCAGCGCTTCGATTTTCCGCTAAAGCCAGATTCTAAGAAGGCAGACTTCCATGAAGATCCGCAACTCGCTCAAGTCGCTCAAGGACCGTCATCGCGATAACCGCGTGATCCGCCGTCGCGGCCGTACCTATGTGATCAACAAGACCAACCGCCGCTTCAAGGCCCGCCAGGGCTAAAGCCATGCGGTGAGGCCCGCCACCGTCGATCGCGACGGTGCGGCGGCGCCTTTCCAATGTCGGACCTGCGTGTCCTGTCCGAGCGCCTGATCGATGCCGATCAGGCGCTCGACGCATTTGTGCGCCATCGCGCGGTCGCGCCAACGGCCTGAGCTTCCCGCGAAACAAAAAAGCCATCCACGGGCGGACCCATGGATGGCTTTCGCCTGCACAATCCGGGTGACCCGGTCGAACGGGCCGGGTCAGTCCCCCTGCCCGTCAATCTTGGCAATTTCGTCGTCCAGATCGCGCAGCACGTCGGCGCGGACGCGGTCGGTCATGTGCGCGGTCCTTGCGACCTGGGCGCGGGCCGCCACCAGTCCCGCGCGCGCCGCGCGATGGGCCTGCGCTTCGATCTGCGCCTGGCAGATGCGTACGCGGATAGTACGGCGACCGTCACCATCCACGCTTTCACGCTGGCTGACCGTCTGGCTGCCCTCACAGCCGTTGCGGACGTCGACCCGCGGTACCATGCGGCGGATTTCGGCGTCGGTCGGGATATGGTGGCGCTCGACCCGGCCATCGGCATGGGTGACGACGATGGCGCCCTTTTCCTCCCGAACGGTTACGGGCGGCACATGGGGAACGGGCGGGACGGGCGCTACCGGCGCGACCATATCTGCGGCAGGGACGATCGGAGCGGGTGGCGCAGGCGGCGGTGCGACGGCCATGTCGGTGTCGATAGTCGCTGCTGTCGGGACAGCTGCAACGTCGGGAACGTCTGGCGTCGGCGGCACGCTGGCGGCGGCGGGTTTGGCGACCAGATCGGACAGGCGCGCAAAGTCTGCGGTTTCCACCGTGTCACTGATGGCGGCCATCTGCTGCGCGGCGCGGCTGCCCGACGCCGTGAGCGCGAGGCCCGTAGCCGTCACCATCGCGACGGCGGCCATGCCCCAGCTGATCCGGTGGAGTGAAATTTCGTGGCGCGAAAGCATGATGAGCCTCCCCTTCAATGTTGTAATACGAGTGAGATGACAGGCGGCGGCGAACTGGCGGCCACCAGCGGCCTTCAGGATCGCGCGGCCATAAATATGGGCCTGATCCTGGCCATAAAGCGCCAGTACGCGGGCGTCACAGGCCGTTTCCTGATCGGCGCGATAGGCACGATAGGCGATCCAGGCGATGGGATTGCACCAGTGGATGGCGAGCAGCGCGAGCGCGATCATGTTCGCGGCCAGATCGCCATGGGCATGGTGGGCGCGTTCATGCGCAATCGCCATTTCCTGTTCCAGCGCGTCATAGCGCAGGGCAAAATCGGCGGGCAGCACGATGAAGGGTTTGAGCACCCCGAAGGCAAGCGGACCACTGGCATGCGGGCTGGTGATCAGGCGGATACGGCCTTCCTCGCCAATCGGCGTGGCGCCGGTGAGCATGTGCCGCCGGAACCGCGCATAGCCGACCGCCTGTATGACAAGGAAAGCCAGCATCCCGGCAAACCAGACGCCGATGCCGACCTCCAGCCAGGGAAAGCTCGCCTCCGCCGCCACTTGCGGCGCGGGCGCAATGGCCAGCAGATCGGGCAGGCCAGCCTGATCGACGGCGACATGCAAGGGAGAGGGGCTGGCAACGTCGCCGGGCAGCGCGGGCAGCAGCATTCGCGCAAACGGCACCGCCCAAAGGCAATAGGCCGCCCCTGCCCCCAGCCAGCGCGCCACCGGCCGTCGCAACAGCATGACCAGCGCCATCAGCAGCGTCGTGGCAATCAGCGTTTCAACCATCCAGACGCTCATGATTTCAGCCCTTTCAGGATTGCCTCAAGCTCGGCAATGTCATCGTCGCTCAACTGATCCTGGCTCGCCAACTGCGCGACCAGCGGCGACACCCGCCCGCCAAACAGCCGGTTGACCAGCCGTCCCGATTCGCTGGCGACATAATCCTCCCGCGCGACAAGGGGCCGATAGAGGAAGCGACGGCCATCCTGATCGGCAGCGATCACATCCTTGGCCATCAGCCGCGACAATAATGTCTTGACCGTCTGGGCGCTCCAGTCGCGCGCGGCGGTGACGCGATCGGCCACGTCATTGGCGGTGAGCGGCGACTGTTCCCACAGCGCCTCCATCACCACCAGTTCGGCTTCGCTGATCTTTTCACCCACTTGCGCCACGCGAGTCTCGCTTCCTTTTCCAACTACAGATGTAGTCGCATTGATTACGACTGTAGTCAATAGCGAGAAGGCCGCCCTGTAAACGGCGCTCGACGCAGCGTGAAAATGTCGGGATTTTTGACAGAAGCCTGTCGGCGGCGCACGCCGTTAACCCTTGTAACCGCGGATTTGCGCGCTCCGGTCATTATGGCACGGCGGTTGCAACTTTCATTGCATAACCCACCGTGTAACTACCCTGGGGGTGCTGCCAGGTCTCCGTCGGCACCCCCAACCCGGTGAATCCCCCCATAGTCGGTACAAAAAAAGGCGGCCCGATCAACGGACCGCCCTGCATGGCAGCATATTTCGGTCAGGATCAGCTGGCCGCAGCGACCCCCTGGTCCGTCATCAACTGATGCAGTTCGCCAGCTTCATACATTTCCATCATGATGTCGCTGCCGCCGATAAATTCGCCCTTCACATAAAGCTGGGGGATGGTCGGCCAGTCGGAAAAGGCCTTGATCCCCTGCCGCACGGCCTGGTCCTGCAAGACGTCGACCGTTTCATACGCGACGCCGAGATGTTCGAGGATCGCGATGGCGCGGCTGGAAAAGCCGCATTGGGGGAAGAGCGGCGTACCCTTCATGAAGAGCACCACGTCATTGGCGCCCACGATTTCGGCAATCCGCTGATGCACGGCGTCGGTCATGATCGAAAGTCCATTCCTGTCTGGCACCGCTTGTGGGCGCGAATCTGTGATGCGTGTCTAGTTGGGAACCGCGGTGGTCAGTTGCAAGGCGTGGAGTACGCCGCCCATCCGTCCACCAAGCGCCGCGTAAACGGCGCGCTGCTGCGCCACCCGGCTCATCCCGCGGAAACTTTCCGACACCACCCGCGCGGCATAATGGTCGCCATCCCCAGCGAGATCGGTAATTTCGACATCGGCATCGGGAATCGCCGCGCGGATCATGGCGGCAATGTCATCGGCGGCCATTGGCATCGGTCGTGCCTTACTGCGCTTCGATGAACATGCGGCGGGCGACCACCGCTTGTTCTTCCAGCGCGGCGCGCACGCCCGGCTCGTCAATGTCGATACCGGCCGACGTCATGTCGCCTACGAGCTTGCGGATGACGTCTTCGTCACCGGCTTCCTCGAAATCGGCCTGCACCACCGCCTTGGCATAGGCATCGGTTTCTTCCGGCGTCAGCCCCATCTTCGCCGCCGCCCATTCACCCAGCAGGCGGTTGCGGCGCGCCTGGATGCGGAACTGCATTTCCTGATCATGCGCGAACATATTTTCAAAGGCCCGTTCGCGATCGTCGAAAGTCGTCATGCCCAAAAGCCCCACTGAAACCTGATGGTAGAAAAAGAGATAGGAAGAAGCGCGTCGTTACGCAACGACGGGGATGGTCCAGGGGCGATCCTGCGCCATTTTTGCTTCATAGACGCCAATGCCATCGGCATCGCCCAGCGTCAGGCCGATTTCATCCAATCCCCCCATCAGGCAATGTTTGCGGAACGGGTCAATATCGAAGCTGAAACGATCCTGAAACCGGGTCGTGACCGTCTGCTGTTCCAGATCGACATGGATTTCGTCGGGCGTCCCTGCCGGACCTTGCGCGACTTCCATCAGCCGATCGATCGCCTGCTGCGGCAGAACAACGGTCAATATGCCGTTCTTGAACGCATTGCTGGAAAAAATGTCGGAAAAGCTGGGCGCGATCACCACCCGGATGCCCAGATCGTCCAGCGCCCAGGCGGCATGTTCGCGGCTGGAGCCACAGCCGAAATTGTCGCCCGCAATCAGGATCGGGCTGCCGGCATAGGCCGGATCGTCAAAGACGTTGCCGGTCTCCTTGCGCAGCACTTCAAACGCGCCCTTGCCCATGCCGTTGCGCGAAATCGTCTTGAGCCAGTGCGACGGAATGATGATGTCGGTGTCGACATTCTTCATCCCGAACGGATAGGCCTTGCCCTCAACCGTCTTCAGCTTGTCCATCAGCGCGCCTGCTTTGCTTCCGTGGCGGGAATATCCTCGGCCCGACCCAGCGTCGCGGCCATCGCCGCGCTTGCCAGTGCGCCCAGTGTGAGCAGCCAGAAGATCTTTTTCACAGTGCCATCCCCTCTTCTTTTTTCAACAGTTCGCGCACGTCGGTCAGCCGGCCGGTGATCGCCGCCGCCGCCGCCATTGCAGGCGATACCAGATGCGTGCGCGCGCCCGGTCCCTGACGGCCCATGAAATTGCGGTTGCTGGTCGATGCGCAGCGCTCGCCGGACGGTACCTTGTCCGGGTTCATGCCAAGGCAGGCCGAACAGCCCGGCTCGCGCCATTCAAAGCCCGCCTGGGTGAAGATGCGGTCCAGCCCCTCGGCTTCGGCCTGCCGCTTGACCAGCCCCGACCCCGGCACGACCATGGCATGCTTGATCCCGCTCGCGATATGCCGCCCGTCGAGCAAAGCCGCAGCAGCGCGCAGATCCTCGATCCGGCTGTTGGTGCAACTGCCGATAAAGACATGCTCGATCGCCACGTCGGCCAGTTTCTGCCCCGCGGTCAGCCCCATATAGTCGAGCGACTTTTGCGCCGCCGCCCGCTTGGACGCATCCTCGAAACTGTCGGGGTTCGGCACCACGCCCGTCACCGCAACAACATCTTCAGGGCTGGTGCCCCAGGTGACGGTCGGCACGATGTCGGCGGCGTCGATCACCACCGTCTTGTCGAACACAGCCCCTTCATCGGTCGCCAGCGTGCGCCACCAGGCGACGGCAGCATCCCAGTCGGCCCCCTTGGGCGCCATCGGGCGGCCTTTCAGATAGGCGAAAGTCGTTTCGTCAGGCGCGAACAGGCCCGACCGTGCGCCTGCCTCGATCGACATATTGGCGACGGTCAGCCGCCCCTCGATCGACATTTCGCGGAACACCGAGCCGCGATATTCCATGACATAGCCGGTGCCGCCAGCGGTGCCGATATGGCCGCAAATCGCCAGCGCGACATCCTTGGGGGTTACGCCAAAGCCCAGTTCGCCTTCGACCACGACCTGCATCGTCTTCGATTGCTTGAGCAGCAATGTCTGCGTCGCCAGCACATGCTCGACCTCCGACGTGCCAATGCCGAAGGCCAGTGCGCCCAGCGCGCCATGCGATGATGTATGACTGTCGCCGCATACCAGGGTCGTGCCCGGCAGGGTGAAGCCCTGTTCCGGCCCCACGACATGGACGATGCCCTGTTCCACATCGGCGTCGCCGATCAGGCGGATGCCGAATTCGGGGGCATTGCGTTCCAGCGCGGCGAGTTGCTGCGCACTTTCCGGGTCGGCGATCGGGATGCGATGGCCATCGGCGTCGCGGCGCGGCGTGGTGGGCAGATTATGATCCGGCACGGCCAGAGTCAGGTCCGGCCGCCGCACCGTTCGCCCAGCCAGGCGAAGCCCCTCAAACGCCTGTGGCGACGTCACCTCATGCACGAGGTGGCGATCAATATAGATCAGGCAGGTGCCATCCGGGCGGCGCTCGACGACATGCGCGTCCCAGATCTTCTCATAGAGGGTGCGGAGCTTAACCATAGTGGTTCCCCCCCTAGACCCGGAAAGATCGGGGGAAAAGGGGGAAGCGGGCAGCAAACGACACTTTTGTCCATCTGGTCGGCAACAATGTTACACAGCGCGATAATCCGCGACGATCCGTCCGGCGGCGCCGATCTCGGCCTCATGGCCATCTTCACGCCATGTCTCGGCCAATGCGGCCTTTTCCCATGCCTGCATGGCGGGCAATGCGAGCATATGATCGACCCAGGCCTGCCCAACAGGGCCGACATCCAGACCATAGGTGCGTACGCGGAATGCGACCGGGGCGTAGAAGGCATCGACGGCGGTAAAGGCCGAACCGGCCAGGAACGGCCCGCCGAAGCGCGCCAGACCTTCGGACCAAAGCTCCGCCAGACGCGCAATGTCCCGGTTGAGCGCGGGCGAATGCATATGCGGTTCGACCCGTACCCCGACATTCATCGTGCAATCATTGCGCAGGGTCGCAAAGCCGCTGTGCATTTCCGCCGTCGCGCATTGCGCCCAGGCGCGCGCGGCTTCGTCCGCAGGCCAGACGGCCGGATGACGATCGGCCAGATAGAGGGTGATGCCCAGCGAATCCCAGACCGTGCGGTCGCCATCGATCAGCGCAGGCACCTGTCCCGTCGGCGAAAAACTACGGAAAGCGGCATAGTTGCTGGCCTGCGCAAAGGGCTCGATCCGGTCGATAAAGGGGATGTCCAGCGCGGTCATCAACAACCAGGGGCGCAGCGACCAGCTGCTGTAATTGCGGTTGGCGGTGATGAGTGTGTAGGGCATGGCATGGCTCCGCTGATACAGGCAGGTCCAGCCGTATCGCATGGGCATGGGGCCGTATAGCCGCAACCAGCGACGCAAAGCATAAGGCTGGCTTATCTGGTGCAAGACCTAGCCAAGTCCTTGGAAGGGCGGCACAAGGGGGCATCACGGGCGTTACAACATTATCGCCCTTCCCCAGACAGACGGAGTTTCCTGTCGTGAACCGACGCCAATTCCTTGCCACCAGCGGCGCGACCGCGCTGACGGCCGCCGCCACCCCCGCCTTTGCCCAGCCCGCTACGGCCGATGCCCGGCTACGCGCCATGCTCGATGGTTTCTTTTACGAACGGCTGGCGGATTCGCCCGAACAGGCCACCCGGCTTGGCCTCGACACCGGGGAACGCGCGGGGCTGCGGGGCAAGCTGAGCGACACGTCCGCCGCCGGGGTCGCGCGCGATCTGGCGCGCAGCAAGACGCAGGCGCGGCAACTCGCCAGCATCGACCGCGCGGCCTTGAGCGATGCGTCGAAGCTGGACTATGACGTCGTCACTTACCAGCTTGCGCGCTCCATTGGCGGCGAACGCTTCGGCTATGGCGAGACGGCGGGCCGCTATGCGCCCTATGTGCTGAGCCAGCTGACCGGCAGCTATCGCGAGACACCCGACTTTCTTGATTCGCAACATCGGGTCAGGGATGCGGCGGATGCCGATGCCTATCTGGCCCGGCTGGAAGCCTTCCCAACGTCCATGGACGGGGAGCTTGCGCGGCAGAAGGCGGATGCCGCCAAGGGCGTGTTCGCGCCCGACTATATTCTCGACACGACGCTCAAGATGCAGGCTGCGCTGCGCGATCAGCCGGCCGCGCAGACCGTTCTCGTCGCTTCCTTTGCCAAAAAGCTTGCTGCCGCTGGCCTGCCGCCCGGACGTGCGGCACAGGCTGAAAAGATCGTGGCGGAAAAGATTTTCCCCGCGCTCGACCGGCAGCGCGCGCTGGTGCAGGCATTGCGGGCCAAGGCCAGCCATGACGCGGGCGTATGGCGCCTGCCCGACGGCGAAGCCTTTTACGCCGCCGCTGCCGAAGCGGCGACCACCACCGCGCTGACCGGCGATGAAATCCATCAGATCGGCCTGGATCAGGTGGCGCAGATCAGCGCACGCATCGACACGATCCTGAAGGGCGAGGGGATGAGCCAGGGGAGCGTCGGCGAGCGTCTGGTCGCGCTGAACCAGCGTCCCGACCAGTTGTTTCCCAACACCGATGCGGGCCGAGAGGCGCTGCTGGCGCAACTGAACCTTCAGATCATCGCCATGCAAAAGCGGCTGGGCGAAGCCTTCAACACCGTGCCCAAGGCGCCGGTTGAGGTCCGCCGCGTTCCCGTGACGATCCAGGCCGGGGCACCGGGCGGCTATTATCAGAACGCCTCGCTCGATGGGTCGCGCCCCGCCATCTATTATATCAACCTGCGCGACACGTTCGACCGGCCCAAATTCGGGCTGGCGACGCTGACCCATCATGAGGCAGTGCCGGGTCATCATCTGCAAGTGTCGGTCGCGCTGGAATCGGACGCTATTCCGATGATCCGGCGACGCGGCGGCTATAGCGGCTATTCGGAAGGCTGGGCGCTCTATTCCGAGCAGTTGGCGGACGAAATGGGGATGTTCGACGGCGATCCGCTGGGGCAGGTCGGCTATCTCCAGTCGCTGCTGTTCCGCGCGACACGGCTGGTCGTGGACTCAGGGATGCACGTCAAACGGTGGAGCCGGGAAAAGGCGACCGACTATCTGATCGCCACCACCGGCATCACCAGGGGTCGTAGTCAGGGCGAGATCGACCGCTACACCGTCTGGCCGGGACAGGCGTGCAGCTACAAGATCGGCCACACGGTCTGGAACGATTTGCGCGCCGAGGTGAAGAAGAAGCAGGGCGCGGCGTTCGACATCAAGGCGTTTCATGACGTGCTGACGCTGGGCGCGATGCCGCTCGACATATTGAAGCAGACGGTGCGGCAGCGGGCAGGCATTGTTTGACGCCAAGAAGCGATTGAATGCAGCGTGTTCCCGCGCAGGCGGGAATCCAGTTCAGACGGCGGGACTGGGTTCCTGCCTGCGCGGGAATACCAACACCCACTAAAACGAAAAGAACGACCCGACGGTGCGCCGCCGGGTCGTCAAGTCCTTCCACCCAAATCGCGGAGGAGTGTCGAGTACCCCGCGAACTGGCTAGTTCAGCAGCCGTCAGGCCGCAAACTGGTTCATCGTGTTGTGGACGCCGCCCGCCTTGAGCGCCGCTTCACCGGCGAAATAATCCTTGTGATCGTCGCCAATGTCGCTGCCGCTCATATTCTGGTGCTTCACGCAGGCGATGCCCTGACGGATTTCCTTGCGCTGGACGCCCTCGACATAGCCGAGCATCCCTTCTTCGCCGAAATAGGTCTTGGCCAGATTGTCGGTGCTAAGCGCCGCAGTGTGATAGGTCGGCAGGGTGATCAGGTGGTGGAAAATCCCCGCCCGCGCCGCTGCATCCTTCTGGAAGGTGCGGATCTTGTCATCCGCTTCCCGGCCCAGATCCGTGTCGTCATAATCGACACTCATCAGGCGCGCCCGGTCATAGGCGCTGACATCCTTGCCCGCCTCGACCCATGCATCATAGACCTGCTGGCGGAAGTTCAGCGTCCAGTTGAAACTGGGCGAATTGTTATAGACCAGCTTGGCATTGGGGATGACTTCGCGGATGCGGTCGACCATCGAGGCGATCTGCTCGATATGCGGCTTTTCCGTTTCGATCCACAGCAGGTCCGCGCCATTCTGGAGCGAGGTGATGCAGTCGAGGACGCAGCGGTCTGCGCCAGTGCCTTCGCGGAACTGGAACAGGTTGCTGGGCAGGCGCTTGGGCCGCAGCAGCTTGCCATCACGGTTCAGGATGACGTCGCCATTCTTCGCCGTCGCGGGGTCGATTTCCTCGCAATCCAGGAAGCTGTTATACTGGTCGCCAATGTCGCCCGGTTCCTTGCTGACCGCGATCTGCTTGGTGAGGCCGGCGCCCAGCGAGTCGGTGCGGGTGACGATGATGCCATCGTCGACGCCCAGTTCCAGAAAGGCGTAGCGGCAGGCGCGAACCTTGGCGAGGAAGTCCTCATGCGGCACCGTGACCTTGCCGTCCTGATGGCCGCACTGCTTTTCGTCGCTGACCTGATTTTCGATCTGGAGCGCGCAGGCGCCCGCCTCGATCATCTTCTTGGCGAGCAGGTAGGTCGCCTCCGCATTGCCGAAGCCCGCGTCGATATCCGCAATGATCGGAACGACATGGGTTTCATAATTGTCGATCGCGTGGGTCAGGCGCTGCGCCTCGACCGCGTTGCCGCTTTCGCGCGCCTTGTCGAGATCGCGGAACATCAGGCCCAGTTCGCGGGCGTCGGCCTGCTTGAGGAACGTGTATAGTTCCTCGATCAGCGCGGGAACGCTGGTCTTTTCATGCATCGACTGGTCAGGCAGCGGACCAAAGTCGCTGCGCAGCGCCGCAACCATCCAGCCGGACAGGTACAGATATTTCTGCTTGGTCGTGCCGAAATGCTTCTTGATCGCGATCATCTTCTGCTGACCGATGAAGCCATGCCAGCAGCCCAGCGACTGGGTGTAGTTGGCAGGGTCCAGATCATAGGCGGCCATGTCGCGGCGCATGACGCCAGCGGTGTATTTCGCAATGTCGAGGCCGGTGTTGAATCGGTTTTGCAGCTTCATGCGCGCGACGGATTCGGCATTGATGCCGTCCCAGGTGCCGGGATGGCTGCCGATGAGCTGCTGCGCCTTTGCGATATTGTCCTGATAGGTCATGAGCCGTCCTTGCGTGGGAAGTGAGCTGTTGCGGCATGCCCTAATCCCCTCTGTTGCAGTGCGGCAGTCCTGCTGAAGTTCAGTTGTCGATCTTTACAAATTTATGCTGTAAAGTTGTAAAGTCTGCACAGGAGTCGCTGCAATGCGCAAGGATAGCCCGGTTTATATGGGGCCGCGATTGCGGCGGTTGCGCCGCGACCTTGGCCTGACCCAGGCGGATATGGCCGCTGATCTGGACATTTCCGCCTCTTATGTCGCGCTGCTGGAGCGCAACCAGCGACCGCTGACGGCCGATATGCTGCTGCGACTCGCGCGGACCTACAAGCTGGATATGGCGGAGGTGGCGGGCGATGGCGGCGCGGAGCAGACCGCGCGGCTGCATGCGGTGCTCAAAGACCCGATGTTCGCCGATCTGGACCTGCCAACCCTCGCCACCGGGGATGTCGCGGTCAATTATCCCGGCTTTACCGAAGCACTGCTGCGGCTCTACACCAGCTACAGGGAGGAGCATCTGGCGCTCGCCGACCGCGCTGTTGGGCAGGATGCGCCGGAGGAAGTCCCCGATCCGGTGGCCGAATCGCGCCGCTTCCTGGCCGCCCGCCGCAACAGTTTTCCGCTGCTCGACGATGCGGCGGAAAAGCTGGCGGCGGAAGCGGAGGCCGAGGGCGGGCTGACGGCATGGTTGCGCGTCAGACATAATCTGCGCGTCCGCCGCCTGCCGTCGGACGTCATGGCCGGATCATTGCGCCGCTATGACCGGCATCGCGATGCGGTGCTGCTGGACGATACGCTCGACACCGCCAGTTCGCAGTTTCAGCTGGCGCTCCAGATCGCCTATCTGGAGATGCGCAAAAGTTTCGACGCGATCCTGAAGGACGGCCAGTTTGCCGGGGAAAGCGGCCGCAGGCTCGCCCGGCGAGCGCTGGCCAGCTATGGGGCAGCGGCGATCCTGATGCCCTATTCCGCCTTCGCCAAGGCGGTCGAAACGCGGCGCTACGATGTCGAGGCGCTGGCGCGGCAGTTCGGCACCAGTTTCGAGCAGACCGCGCATCGGCTGACCACCTTGAAGAAGCCGGGACAGGAGCGGGTGCCCTTCTTCTTCCTGCGCGTCGATCCGGCGGGCAATGCATCCAAGCGGCTAGACGGGGCAGGATTTCCCTTTGCCCGCCATGGTGGCTCCTGCCCGCTCTGGTCGGTGCATCGGGTGTTCGAGACGCCGCGGGAAGTCGTCACCCAATGGCTCGAACTGCCGGACGGGCAGCGCTTCTTCTCGATCGCCCGGACCGTCACGGCGGGCGGCGGCGGCTGGGGGGCGCCAAGGGTGGAGCGGGCGATTGCGCTCTGCTGCGCGGCCGAGCACGCCCATCGGCTGGTCTATACGCAGGACCAGCCGACGCCGGACCCGACCCCGATCGGCGTCACCTGCCGCCTGTGCCATCGCCCCCAGTGCCTGGCGCGCTCCGCCCCGCCGATCGGGCGGGACATGCTGCCCGACGATTATCGCCGGACGCGCGCGCCCTTCGGCTTTGCCGACGGCTAGGATTCGATCAGGTCGAGATAGGCGACCACGTCATTGTCGGTCGCCAGATACAGGCCGTCCTGCGTTTCCTGCGTCTGCTGTTCGGCCACGCGCAGCGCTTCGCTCAAAGGGCCGTACATCAATGTCGTCGCGCCGCCATCGTCACCCAGATGGTAAAGCCGGACGGTGGCGCTGTCGTAGGTGGTTCGCATGATCGCAGTATCCGACGGCCCATTGCTCGACACAACCCCATATCCCGCCAATCCTGAGCCTGTCGAATAGTCGTCCTCCGGCACGAGAAGGACATGGCTTCGGCAGGCTCAGCCCGGACGAGGGCTGGGACAATCCTCTATCGCCGGTCCTTGACCTTCATCGAGGAGGCAAGGTCATTCGCGCCGATCCGCACCGCGTCGTCGGTGAAGTTGGCGACGAAGGTGCTGTTGCGCTCCAGGCCAGGCACGAAGCCTGCCTTGTTACCTTCGATCACCAGCCCCGCGCTTCCATGTTCGCGGCCTTCGGGGGCGACGGTAATGAAGGCGGACCAATTATCCTTGTCCTTGCCCTGCACCATCTCATTGCCGCTGATGATGCCGCTCGCGCCGTTGGACAGGTCGATCATGTAATTGGTGAGCTTGCCGCCGCTATCGTCGAAGCTGTTGCCGGTGATGGTGACGCGGGCGGTACGGGTCTTGAGATAATGGCCGCCATCGCCAAGGTCGAACCGGCTGTTGGTGACGGTCAGTGCCGCCAGACGCCCGATATAGACGCCATGGGCGCAATCCAGATCGCGGTCGCAACGGCCCAGATGACGGAAGGTCGATTTGTCGATACTGACCTGCCCGCCATCATAATCGCCGGTCAATATGCCTTCCTCGCTATTGCGGAACAGGCTGTTGCGGACGGTCAGGTTGCCGCTTTCCAGGCGAATGCCTGCGCCATTGCCGTCGGGGACGCGGATATTCTGAAAGATGATGCCGTCGACCGTGCTCGCCCGCCCGCGCAGCACCAGGGCCGCCTTGCCCTCGCACGGGACGCCGTCGAAAATCACCGTGCCGGGCGTCGCGGCGCGGATGGTGACATCGCCGCCCTGCTGGACGCCACATTGGTGATAGGTGCCCGGTGCAACGACCACCGTCCCGCGCCCATCGCCGATCGCGCCCAGCGCATCGGCCAGCGAGCCAAAGGCGCGGCCCGATTCGGCAAGCGTGAACGGGGCGGGATTGCCCTGCGCCAGCGCGGTCGAGGCGATGGCGGCGGAGACGAGGAGGCTGGTGGACAGGATGCGCATGGCGGCAAGGATAGGCGCGCGCGACGCAGCGACCAAGGCAGGAACGGGGTTAACGCCGCCCTGCCCCGCTATGGGACAGAGTAGCGGATAAAGGTTGCGATCTGCGGTGAGGCCGTAGCGACGATGGCGAAGGGCGTTATCCCGCCGCGCCCTCGCACAAGGCCTTGAACTGCGCCATCATCTGATCCCAGCCGGGATGGAAGCCCATTGCCTCATGGCGGGCCTTGGCTTCTGCGTCCCAATGACGGGCGATGGCAGTGAAGCGGGTGGCTTCGCCCTCGTCGGCGAAGGTCCAGATGGCGGTCATGAAGGGGATTTGCGGAACCCAGCCTGCGGCATAGGCGTCAGTGGTGACAATCCGCTCGCCCGGCACCACCTCCAGAACGACGCCCTCCATCGGGCCGGTTTCCTCTCCATCGGGTCCGAACATCTGGACCGCGCTGCGGCCGCCGGGGCGCAAATCTTCCTCGATGACTTCGGCCCGCCAGGGTTTGGGACAGAACCATTCCGCCTTGCGGTCGGTCCACACCGCCCAGCATGTCGCGCGCGGGGCTGCGATGGTGCAACTGACCGACAGCTCATGCGCGCCCTCGCTCATGCCGCGTCCGCCCCGCGCGCGCCCACCAGCGCGAACATCGCGCCCTGCGGGTCGCGCGCCTGGATGATCCAGCTGCCGCCGGGCACTTCGGACGGGCCATTGAGAATGGTGCCGCCGCCTGCGGTGACGCGCTGCGCCGCGGCGTCAATGTCGGCCACGACATAGTAGAAGAGCCAGAGCGGCACGGGCATTTCCTTGGGGAGAGGCATGATGCCGCCCGTCATGCTCGTAAAATCGCCGCCGCCCGTCTGGGAGATGAGTTGATAGACGCCCATGTCGCCCATATCCATGGCGTCGCCTTTGGCCCAGCCGAACTGGCCGGTGTAGAAGGCCATGTCGGCGTCAAAATTGCCGCTGTAAAGTTCGTGCCAGCCGACATGGCCCAGCGCCATGGGCGACGGCGCATCCACCCCGTCGGGACTGGAGCCTTTGAGCAGCATGAAGGTCGCGCCGCCCGGATCGCCCACCACCGCGAAACGACCAACGCCCGCAATATCTTCCGCCGGGCGCTTGATCCTGCCCCCGGCTGCGACCAGCCGCGCGGCATCCGCATCGACATCGGCCGAGGCGATATAACCACCCCACCAGGGGGTCATGCCGCGATCCCTGGCCTCATCCGGGATGGCCATCACCCCGCCCAACGCCCCGGCGCTGCCGACGACCAGCGTATAGCCGCCATCCTCGCCGAACGGCATGGTGGTCCAGCCTATGACATCGCTGTAGAAGGCGAGCGCCGCCTGCGGGTCGCTGGTCATCAGCTCGACCCAGAAAAACTGTCCGTTGCGATCAGTCATTGTCCCTCTCCCGCCCGGCGACTCAGGCTTTCTCGTCGACCAGTACCGAAAAGCCGCCATAGATGAGGCGTGCGCCGCTGAACGGCATGTCCTGCCCATCCTCCGGCTTCATCCGCTCGTCGGCCATGACCTTGGCCGATCCGGCGTCGCGGGTTTCCTTGTCGGGCCATTCGATCCAGGAGAACACGACATCTTCCCCTTCCTCGGCCATTACGGCTGTGCGGAAGTCGTTGACCTTGCCCGGCTTTATATCGTCACCCCAGCATTCGACCACGCGGATCGCGCCATGTTCGATGAAGATCGGCGCGGCCATGGCGGCCAGATCGCGATAGGCTTGCCTGTTGCCCTTGGGCACCGGGATCACGAAACCGTCCATATAGGCCATCGTCTCTCTCCTCCTTGGCCCCGCGATGCGCCGGCATGGCGGGCTAACCGTCAAACGACTCGCCGGTCATGATGCGCCCGCCACTGCTCATGCGCAACGGCGGGGACGCTCATTCGGTATTGGTCGGCAGCGGCTGAACCATCAGCTTTGGCCCCGGCGTGGCGGGCTGGGTTGGCGCTGCGGCAGGCGGACGGGCCGGCTGTGCCGCAGGTGCCGCATCGGGCGGTGGCGGCAGGTTTTGCTGGATCGCGCTCGTCACGCTGGGCGCAAAGCCCTGGCGGGGCGCCTCGCCCGGCGGCACGGGTGGTGGCGGCAGCGGGCTGGGCACCGCCCATACGGTCACCGTTCCGCCAAAGCGCGATTGCCATTCGGCCAGCCGCCGCAGATAATCCGCATAGGCCGCGTAGAAATCCTGAAACGGTTTTTCGAGTTCGGCCAGCGCGGTCGGGGCATAGTCCAGCAGGGCGCTGGATGGCATCGCCAACAGCTTGGCCCCCACCGCTTCGGCCACCGGGCAAAAGCTTTTCATGACGGGCGGCAGCGAGAAGAAATTATAGACGGTGGTGTTGAGCCGTTCGCGCGCGCCGAACCCGGCGGCGCCATAGGCGACCTTGTAATTGCGATCGACCGCTTCGTTGGCCTGCGTCAATATGGGGCCGTGAACATGCAGCAGGCGATTATATTGCAGCCGCGCAAGATCGCCAGGGCTGCGGCAGGACAGCGCCGCGACGTTGAGCGCCATGCGGACATGCCATAGCGCCGTGTTCGACGTGACCTTGCGATTGGGGGTCAGATATTTGCCATCCTGAATTTCCGGGATGCTCATATTTTCCACCGCGCCCATGGGCGGACGCGGCCTGACCGTTTCGACCAGCGGCGGCGGCGGCGTGGGTGGCGGGGGCGGCGCGACAGGGGTCGAACAGGCCGCCAGCACGGCCAGCGACACAAGCGAAAGACGGCCATAAAAACGGCGCAGGACGATCATCAATTTCTCCGATGGGCTGCGCACCGTCATGCCGGGCATTCCGGCCGGAGGAAATATGCTGGATTAACCGTTCATCGCGCGAATTCAGGCAGCCCGTCGCTCCAGCGCCACTGCCGCCTCCGCCATCAGTTGCGCGATGATGTCGGCTACGGGTTCTTCCTTGGTCACCATCCCGACCGACTGGCCCGCCATCAGCGACCCGCCATCGACATCGCCGTCGATCACCGCCCGGCGCAGTGCGCCAGCCCAGAAATGTTCGATCTGCAACTGTGCTTCGCCCATGTCGACCGCACCGGCATCGAGCAGGTTGGCGACTTCGCGTTGCTTGGCGGTGAAAGTGTCCATGCCTGCATTTTTGGGCGCGCGCACGGGGATGACCGGCAGGCGCGGGTCGATCTGGACGCTGGCGACAGCATCGCGGGCCGACGCGCGGAAGAAGGCTTTTTTGAAGGCGGGATGGGCGATGCTTTCGGTGGCGCAGGCAAAGCGGGTGCCCAATTGCACGCCCGCTGCCCCCATTTCCAGATAGGCGGCGATCGCTTCGCCCCGGCCAATGCCGCCCGCGACGAACACCGGCAACTGACCGCTCATTTCGGGCAGGATTTCCTGCGCCAGCACGCTGGTCGCAACCGGGCCGATATGGCCGCCCGCCTCATTGCCCTCCACCACCAGCGCATCGACGCCGGACCGGGCCAGTTTCTTGGCCAGCGCCAGAGCGGGGGCGAAGCAGATCAGCTTCGCGCCCTTGGCCTTGATCGCCTCGATACTGCCCTTGGGCGGCAAGCCGCCCGCCAGCACGACATGGGTAACGTCATGCCGGGCACAGACGTCGATCAGATCGAACAGTTGCGGGTGCATGGTGATGAGGTTGACGCCGAAAGGCTTGGCGGTCAGCGCCTTGGTCGCGGCGATTTCCGCATCCAGCAGGGCGGGCGTCATCGCGCCGCAGGCAATCACGCCAAACCCCCCGGCATTGGATATGGCCGCCACCAGATGCCGTTCCGACACCCAGCTCATCGCCCCGCACAAAATGGCGGTATCGCAGCCCAGAAACTGCGTGCCGCGGGCCATGAGGGCAGTGAGTTTGGCGTTGGTCATGTGTCGAACCTAAAGAAGCGCAAAAGCCACCGCCAGTCGTGAGGCCGGGAGATGGATCCCCGCCTTCGCGGGGATGACGATGGAAGTAAAGAGCGAAGCGACTAGGCTGCCGGCGCGTCGAGACCATAAGCGGTGTGCAGCACGCGGACAGCGAGTTCGGTTTCATCCTCGTCGATCAGCACGCTGACCTTGATCTCGCTGGTGGAGATGGCTTCGATATTGATGCCGCGATCGGCCAGCGTCTTGAACATGGTCGCGGCGACACCGGCATGGCTGCGCATACCCACACCCACGACGCTGATCTTGGCGACTTCGGTGTCGGTGATGATGCGGCGGAAGCCGATCGCGTCCTTGTTGGCTTCAAGGATGTCGACGCTGCGCGCCAGGTCAGCGCGCGGGACGGTGAAGGTGACGTCCGTCTCTTCATTATCCTTGGAGTCATTCTGGATGATCATGTCGACGTTGATCGCCGCGTCCGCCAGCGGCGTGAAGATGCTGGCGACCGCACCCGGCTTGTCAGGCACGCGGGTCACGATGATCTTCGCCTCATTCTTGTCATGGGCGATGCCGGTGATGAGCTGACGTTCCATCTTGTTTTCCTTGCGCTTGGCTTCCAGTTCCTCGTCGCTGACGATCAGCGTGCCGGGCAGGTCGGTCTGGGTGGGATCATCGAAGGAGGACAAGACCTGCACGACCACGCCTTCCTTCATGGCGAGGCCGACCGACCGGGTTTGCAGCACCTTCGCGCCGACCGAGGCCAGTTCCAGCATCTCCTCATAGGTGACGAGGTCAAGCTTGCGCGCGCGCGACACGATGCGCGGGTCGGTGGTGTAGACGCCATCGACATCGGTATAGATGTCGCAGCGATCCGCCTTGATCGCGGCGGCGACCGCGACGGCAGAGGTATCCGAGCCGCCCCGGCCCAGCGTCGAGACGCGGCCATCGGCCATCATGCCCTGAAAGCCGGGGATCACAGCCACCTGGCCCGCGCCCATCGCGGCGAGCAGCGCGTCGGTATCGATGCTGCTGACCCGCGCCTTGGCATGGGCCTCGATCGTCTTGATCGGCAGCTGCCAGCCAAGCCAGCTGCGCGCGTCGACATCCATGGCTTTCAATGTCATCGCCAGCAGGCCGCTGGTGATCTGTTCACCGGCAGCGACCACGACATCATATTCGGCCGGGTCATAAAGGGCGGACGCTTCCTTGCAGAAGCCGACGAGGCGGTCCGTCTCGCCCGCCATGGCCGACACGACGACGGCGACTTCATGGCCCTGGGCCACGACATGTTTGACCCGCGCGGCCACGTTGCGAATTCGTTCCATCCCCGCCATGGAGGTGCCGCCGAATTTCATCACGATGCGCGCCATTTGCTTGTCGAACCTGCCTGTCAAAAGGAATAGGAGTGAGACAGAAAATGTCCCAGAAGGGCGAAACGGCGCTTCTTTAGCAGCGGATACGGATATGGCAAGCAACGCGACATCGACCATCGACCCCAAAGAGGCCGCCCATTTCGGCACGATGGCGGCCGAGTGGTGGGACCCGCAGGGTAGCAGCGCGATGCTGCACAAGCTGAACCCGGTGCGGCTGGCCTATATTCGCGCCGCGATCGATGCGCATTGGCCCGGCAAAACGCATGATTTCGAGCCGCTTGCGGGCAAGCGCGCGCTGGATGTGGGGTGCGGTGCGGGGCTGCTGGCCGAACCGCTGGCACGGCTGGGGGCAAGCGTGACAGGGCTGGACGCCGCGCCGGAGAATATCGCGGCAGCGCGCGCCCATGCCGCGCCACAGGGCCTGGCTATCGACTATCGTGCGACGCCGGTGGAAGCGGTGACGGACGGGGGATTTGATCTGGTGACGTCGATGGAGGTGATCGAGCATGTCGCCGATCCCGCGGCGTTCGTTCGCGCACTGGCGGACAAGCTGGCGCCCGATGGCCTCATGATCCTGTCCACGCCCAACCGTACCCCCCTGTCCCGCCTGGCCATGATCACGATCGGCGAGAGCATCGGCGGCATTCCCAAGGGAACGCATGACTGGGGCAAGTTCATCACGCCGGACGAACTGACCGCGTTGCTGGAGCAGGCGGGGCTGGAGGTGATCGACAGTAGCGGCCTGAGCTTCGATCCGGGGCGCGGCTTCACTTTGTCAGAGAACAAGGCGATCAACTATCTGCTGACCGTACGGCACCAAAGATAATGCTGTTGCAGGGAGAGGCTTGATCCGCGCCACCCGATGAAAAGGGTGGTGGACAGGGTTGGGTTCGAACCAACGTAGGGCGTAGCCCGGCAGATTTACAGTCTGCTGCCTTTAACCACTCGGCCACCTGTCCATACCCGTCGCGGTCAGGAAAAAGCTTCTTTCCCGCGCTGGAGGCGGCTCAATGGCGAAAGGAGGCTTGCCTGTCAATGGTCGGATGTGAAAAGAGCGCTTCCATGAAAAGAGGTCATCGTTCCGCCAAGCCCAAGGGCGCGTTCCCGCGCTTCTATGGTCGTCACGCCGTCACCGCGGCGCTGGCCAATCCCAACCGCGTCGTGCGCAAGATATGGGGCACCCGCGAAGCGCTGAGCGCGCTGGATCTGCCCCCGGTGCTGCCGATCGTCTATGCCGATGTGGCCGATATGGGCCGCATGGTCCCGTCCGACGCGCCCCATCAGGGCATCGTCGCGGAAGTCGAGCCGCTGGACGATGTCTGGCTGGGCGACGTGCTGGACGAAGGGCGTGACGACACGCGGCCCATATTGGTGCTGGATCAGGTGACCGACCCGCATAATGTCGGCGCCATCCTGCGCTCCGCCGCTGCGTTCGATGCGCTGTGCATCGTCACGCAGGACCGGCACGCGCCGCCCGAATCGGGTGTGCTGGCGCGAGCGGCGTCCGGCGCGCTGGAAATCATGCCATGGGTGCGGGTGGTCAACCTGGCGCGCGCTTTGGACGAAATTGCCGAGGCGGGCTATTGGCGGATCGGGCTGGATGGCGAGGCCGATACCAATCTGGGCGACGCGATCGGCGAATCGCGGGTGGCGCTGGTGCTGGGCGCCGAAGGCGAAGGGCTGCGCCACAACAGCATGGCGCATTGCGACATTTTGGCTAAACTGCCGATCAGTCCGCGGATGGAGAGCCTGAACGTATCCAACGCCGCGGCCATCGCCCTGTACGCCGCCGCCAGCCGGTAGGCAGCCGACCGGGCGGCCAAGTCTGGGGGGACGTCGCCATGAATCGTCTGTTGCGTTGGATGCTGGCATTGCCGGGGGGTGATGGCGCTGTCGGCGTGCCTGGTGACGCCGGGCAAGTTCGATTCCTCGCTCGATATTCGGGCCGACCGCAGTTTCAGCTTTGCCTATAAGGGCGAGATCATCGCGTCTGACAGTGGCAAGGGGGCGATGGGCATCCCTGAACCGGCGAGCGAGGATGATGAGACCGCGCCAGCGCAGCTGTTGCAAATTGCGGCGGAGAAGTTCGACAGTGAAGCCGACAATGGTGACGATGCGCAAATGCGCGCGATCGCCGAGGCGCTGACGAAAGAAAAAGGTTTTAAATCAGTACGTTATATGGGGAATCGCATATTCGACATCGATTATGCGATCAGCGGTCGGCTGACCCATGCCTTCCTGTTTCCCTTCAACATCGACGCGCAGATCGTGCTGCCCTTCGTCGCGGTGGAATTGCGCGGGGATGATCGGGTGCGGGTGAAGGCGCCGGGCTTTGCCAACGGGTTCGACAAGAGCCAGGGTCCATCGCTGGGCGCTGGCGGGCCGGGCGAAGCGGCGGCCAAGGCGCTGAACGGCAGCTTCACGCTGACGAGCGATGCGGAGATTATCAGCCAGAATCAGGAGGATGGCGCGCAGACGGTGGCCAACGGCAAGCGTATCGTCTGGCGGGTTACCCCGCTGACCAGCGAGGCGCCCGCCGCCACGCTGCGGCTGCAACGGTAAATTTTACGGAACGGAGCCGCACCGGCCCGCACGTCTGCCCGACCTACCGCAATATATACTGAGCGGGAGGCCGGGTGGAGGCGTCAGCCGGTGCGGTCTAAAATCAATCTTCCGGCGCGATGGTGACGCGCAGGCCGTCCAGTGCGTCGGTCAGAACGACCTGGCAGGACAGACGGCTGGTGTCGTTGCGATGGTCCGAACTGTCGAGCAGGTCATTTTCATCCTCGCTCATCGCGGGAAGCGAATCGGCAAAAGCGGGGTCGACATAGACATGGCAGGTCGCGCAGGAGCAGCAGCCACCGCACAGGGCCAGCAGTTCATCAAAGCCGTTGTCGCGGATGACTTCCATCACCGACAGGCCATTGTCGCCATCGACAGCCTGTTCTTCGCCCGCACGGTTGACCACAATCAGTTTCGGCATCTATCCAGTCCCCAAGAATTTTCTTCGCCGCTCTGACGGACAGACGTCGGGAAATCAAGGGTGGAAGGAAACAACAGATGGTGACGACAGCAGAGACGTTGCGCGACAGTCTGGACGCCATCGCCGCGATCGAGCCGGGATTTGTCGCGGCGCTGGCGCGGGTTGGCTATCCTGAGCCGCGCCTGCGGGAGCCGGGCTATGAGACGCTGCTGCGCACGATCGTTGGCCAGCAGGTCAGCGTGGCGGCGGCAGCGGCGGTGTGGCGCAAGCTGGAGGCGGACCTTGGCGCAGGCTGCGCGCCCGATGCGCTGCTGGCGCGCGATCATGACGCGCTGCGCGCCTGCGGCCTGTCGCGGCAGAAGCAGGGCTATGCCCGCAGCCTGGCGGAAATGGTGCTGAGCGGAGCGCTGGACCTGAACGCCCTGCCCGCCGACGATGAGGAAGCGATTGCGCAGCTTATCCAGATCAAGGGGATTGGCCGCTGGTCGGCGGAAATCTATCTGCTCTTTGCCGAAGGACGGCCCGACATCTGGCCTGCGGGTGATCTGGCGGTGCAGATAGAGGTGGGCCGGATATTGGGCCTGCCCGAACGACCAAGCGAAAAGGCGACCCGCCAGCTTGCCGAAGCCTGGCGTCCGCATCGCGGCGCCGCCGCCATCATGGCGTGGCATCATTATAATACAGAGGTTTTGTAATCCATGTCCCCCACCCTGCCCCATGCCCGCTACATCGTCCTGACCCATGAGGGCGTGTGGAAAATCAACCTGAACAACACCTATTATGGCCCGTTCGACACGCAGGCAGCGGCGGTGGAGAGTGCGACGGATACCGCGCGCAAGGCCAGCGAGGGCGGCTATCCAGCCTCTGTCCTGCTGATGAAGGACGCCACCAACTTCGAGACCATCTGGAGCAGTGTGCAGGGGTGATGCCGCCTGTCGGCCCATCGCCAAGGGATTCTTGTCGCCTGGGGGGAACCGCGCGGGCAGCGGAGCATTTCTTGTCCTAAATCATACAGGCCCCAGGAATGAGCAAGAGAGTTTTGATAGTTGAGGACGAGATTTTCGTCGCTTTAGAGATTGAACAGATTGTCGAGGAGACGGGATTCGATGTCAGCGCGATTGCTGCCGATCGTCCGGCTGCGCTGGCCTGCGCGGAATCCTGCGACATAGCTTTGGTCGACCTGAACCTGCGCGATGGGCCGACCGGGCCGATCATCGGCATGGAGCTGGCGAGCCGCTATGGCATTCGCGTTATCTATGTGACCGCCAATCCGTCGCAAATCGGCGAGGCATCGGTCGCGGCGCTCGGCGTGATCACGAAGCCGTTTCGTTCGCAAAGCATTTCCGCCGCGCTGCAACTGGCCGCGGCGGAAGAGCCCGAATTGCACGCCGCAGAGATTGCAGGCTTTATTCCGTTCCTACAGAGCGGCTCATCGAACGGGCTGGTATCCAGAGGCTGAGTTTCAGACCGTCAGCAGACCAGTCCCGCGCGATCCGCCCGCCCAGCTGCCGCTCCACGCTCAAGGTGATGAGACGGCTGCCAAAACCGTCCGGCTGCATCGACTGAACCGCTGGCCCGCCCAATTCCTGCCAGTCGATACGCACATCCGTCCCTTCACGCGCGATATGCAGGGCTATCCGGCCATCCGGCACCGAAAGCGCGCCATATTTGGCGGCGTTGGTCGCCAGTTCATGGAATAGCAGCGCCAGAGGCGTTGCCGAGCGATCATCAATCGGCACATTGTCGCCCGACAGCGCGATGCGCGAGCGTTCCCGCGAATTATAGGGCGCGAAAATCTGGTCCAATATGCCCCAGAGCAGCCCTTGCCCCTGCCCGACCTGCGGCGCGGATTCGGCGCTGTGCGGGCGGACGAAATCATGGGCGCGGCCAAGCGCGAGAATGCGATCGCGCAAATCTTCGGCGACAGCGCCGATTTCCGGGTGCTGGCGCGCCGACAGGCCAATCAGCCCGGCGATCACCGAAAAGATATTCTTGATCCGATGGGATAGTTCATGCGCGATCATCTCGCGCTCTTCCATCATCAATTTCTGTTCGTGGATGTCGGTGCAGGTGCCGATCCAGCGCAATATGGTGCCGGCCCCGTCGCGGATCGGCAGGGCGCGGCCCAGCGTCCAGCGATAGTCGCCGCTATGATGGCGCAGCCGATATTCGATTTCGTAAGGCTCGCCGGTTTCCAGCGATTTGCGCCAGCGGCCCCAGGCGCGTTCCTGATCGTCTGGATGGAACATGTCATTCCACCCTTCGCCATCGGTCGATCCGGCCAAGACGCCGGTATATTCATACCAGCGGGCATTATAATAATCGTGATAGCCATCGGGCAGGGTCGACCAGACCATCTGCGGCATGGTGTCCGCCAAGGTACGGAACATGCGATCGCTGTCGGCAATGGCTGCTGCGTCCTGGCGTTGGCGGGCTATGACATCGCGGTCGCGACGACGCCCCTCCAGTTCGACCATCACCTGCCGCGCCAGCAGGGTCAGCCCCTGCCGCTGGATCGGGGTCAGATCAGCGCGGGGCTGCGTATCGATGACGCACAGAGCGCCCAGCGGCACGCCTGCGCTGTCGATCAGCGGCGCACCAGCGTAAAAGCGGATATGCGGGGGGCCGGTAACCAGGGCATTGTCCGCAAAACGCGGATCCCCGCAGGCATCGGGCACGACGAAAATATCGTCGCCGAGCATGGCCAGTGCGCAGAAGGACACGTCGCGCGGGGTTTCTTCCGCGTCGAGGCCGGTGCGCGCCAGAAAGCGCTGGCGCGCTTCCTCCACGATGCTGACCAGAGCGATGGGCGCATCGCAAAGCGTGGAGGCGAAGGCGGTAATCTCGTCCAGATGACGAAACCCGCCGGCATCCAGATCATAGAGCGCCAGGAGCGCCCCGCGATCGGTGCCCAGACCGCTATGGTCAGCCATCGCTGGCGCGTTCGATATCGGCGCCGACGGCGGAGAGCTTTTCCTCCAGCCGCTCATAACCGCGATCGAGATGATAGACGCGATTGACCTGGGTTTCGCCTTCCGCCGCAAGACCCGCCAGGATGAGGCTCATCGACGCGCGCAGATCGGTCGCCATCACCGGCGCGCCGACCAGCCTGTCGACACCACGCACGACCGCCGTGCGCCCGTTAACCGCGATGTCCGCGCCCATGCGCGCCAGTTCAGGCACATGCATGTAGCGATTTTCAAAGATGGTTTCGGTTAGCACCGATGCGCCGTCCGCCATGGTCAGCATCGCCATGAACTGCGCCTGCATATCCGTGGGGAAGGCCGGGAACGGCGCGGTCGACAGGGTCAGCGGCTTGAGCTTGCCGTCGGAAGAGACGCGAATGCCATCCTTGTGAACGTCCACCTGCACGCCTGCGTCGCGCAGCGCGGCGATGATCGCGTGCATGTCCTCGCCATTGGCGCCGATCAGGTCGAGCGACCCGCCGGTGATCGCTGCGGCGCAGGCATAGCTGCCCGCCTCGATCCGGTCGGGCATGACGCGGTAGGTCGCGCCATGGAGCCGCTCACGACCATGGATGACGAGCTTGTCGGTGCCGACGCCTTCTATATCCGCGCCCATGGCCAGTAACAGGCGGCACAGATCGACGATTTCAGGCTCTCGCGCCGCATTTTCCAGAATGCAGGTGCCCTTGGCCAAAACTGCGGCCATCAAAGCGTTTTCGGTCGCACCGACCGAGACCACCGGGAAGGTGTAGATGCCGCCGGGCAGGCCGCCGTCGGGCAGGCTGGCGCGGACATAGCCCGCCGCAATCTCGATAATCGCGCCAAAGGCTTCCAAAGCCTTGAGATGCAGGTCGATCGGCCGGTTGCCGATCGCGCAGCCGCCGGGCAGCGATACCCGCGCCTCGCCCGCGCGCGCCAGCAATGGGCCAAGCACCAGGATCGAGGCGCGCATCTTGCGCACAATGTCATAGGGCGCTTCGGTCGATGTAACGCGCCCGGCCCGCATGGTCATGACCCGGCCGAAATCTTCCGGCCTTGCCCCTTCGATCATGGTCGAAACGCCCAACTGGTTGAGCAGATGACCAAAGCTGTCGACGTCGGCGAGGCGCGGCAGGTTGCGCAGCGTCACCGGCTCGTCAGTCAGCAAGGCGCAAGGCAGCAATGTCAACGCTGCGTTTTTCGCGCCGGAGATGGGAAGGCGGCCGTTGAGCACTTTGCCGCCGCGGATGATGATGCGGTCCATTAGGTCAGGGTTAATAGCGGCAAACGCGCGCCGTGCAAGGTAACCCGGCGCCGAATTATGGGGCCCTGCCGTAAACCGGAAACAATTAATCAGACCTTGATCGAGTTTAGTGCGGTTAACCAAAATGCAGCCAAAAGGCGCTTCGGGCGTTTTGCCATCGTAACGAGAATTTTTAAGAGGTTTATTGGTGGTAACGAGTTGTTTCGCAGAAAGGCTGGCCAAGCATGTGCCGCTGTCCGACGCGGAAAAGGCGGCCCTGGCCCGGCTGGAGGAAAATCCTCGCAAAATGAAGCGAGGCGGGATGATCCAGCGTGTCAATGATACGGTTACCGAATTGTTCGTGCTGCGCGAAGGACGGGTGATGAGTTTTGTTATCCTGCCCGACGGCAGCCGCCAGATATTGCGCGTCTATTTCCCCGGCGATTTCATCGGGTCGGCCAGCACCATTTACAGCAAGGCCCCCGAATCGCTGGTCGCGCTGACCGACGTGGTGGTGTGCCCGTTCGACAAGCATGCGCTGCGCCGGTTGCTGGAGGAATATCCGCGGGTTGCCGCGCTGTTGTTCCTGCTGTCCAATGCGGAGCGGGTGGCGATGACCGATCGGCTGGCGTCGCTGGGCCGCACATCGGCCAAGGCGCGGGTCGCTTCCTTCCTGCTCGACATGTTCGACCGGCTGCGGGTGACCGACGACAGCGTCAGCGACAGTTTCGACCTGAAGCTGACGCAGGAGGAGATTGGCGATTCGATCGGCCTGACATCGGTGCATGTGAACCGCATGATCCGCCAGATGGAACAGGAAGGGCTGATCAGCCGCTCCAACGGTCGCATCACGCTGCACCAGATGGGGCGGCTGGAGGAAATCGGCCATTATACCAACCGGCACAAGGATATGGACCTGGACTGGTTGCCGGTCGGGTAAAAACAGGCAGCGCGGCAAATGCCGTGCCGTTACGCCAGCAGTTCGACATCCCAATAGAGCCAGTCGTGCCAGCTTTCGTGCAGATAGCCGGGCGGGAAGGCTCGGCCATGCTCCTGCAAATGCCAGCTGGTCGGGCGGATCGGCTGGACGTGGAGTTGCATCCCCGCCTCTTTGGGTGTGCGCCCGCCCTTTTTGAGGTTGCAGGGGGAACAGGCGGTCGCGACATTTTCCCATGTGGTGCGTCCACCGGCGCGGCGCGGCACGACATGATCGAAGGTCAGATCGCTGGTGCTGCCGCAATATTGGCAGGCGAACTTGTCGCGCAGGAACAGGTTGAAGCGGGTGAAGGCGGGATGTTCGGACGGCTTCACATAATGTTTGAGCGCGATGACCGACGGGATTTTCATGTCCAGACTGGGGCTGTGCACCTGCCGCGCGTAGGAGGCGATGATGTCGACCCGGTCGAGAAAAACCGCCTTGATCGCGGTCTGCCACGGCCACAGGCTCAGCGGATAATAGCTGAGCGGCGTGTAATCTGCGTTCAAAACCAATGCCGGACAGTTTTCCGGATGCCGTATAAGGTCGGGATGGTACATAGAAAGCCTCTACCCCCTTGCCGACGTCGCTGATCAACCAGCAACATGACGCCCGCATGACAGCATTAACCAATATCGCCCGTCAAGAGCCTGTATGACATCATCCGTCGCACCACAGCATGTTGTTACCCGCTTCGCGCCAAGCCCCACCGGGCGGCTGCATGTCGGCCATGCCTGGTCGGCGCTGCTGGCGCATGACATGGCACGAGCGGCGGGCGGCACGTTCCGCCTGCGGATCGAGGATATTGACGGCACGCGCAGCCGGGCGGAGCATGTCGCGGGGATCATCGAGGATCTGACCTGGCTGGGAATAGGCTGGGATGGCGAGGTGGTTTTCCAGTCGCGGCGGCTGCCAAGTTATGACGCGGCGCTGGAACGGCTGCGCGACATGGGGCTGCTCTATCCCTGTTTCTGTACGCGGGCGGACATTGCCGCCAGCACGAGCGCGCCGCATGGGCCGGAAGGGCCGGTTTATCCGGGGACGTGCCGGGGATTGAGCGAGGAGGAGCGGACGCGGCGGATTGGCGCGGGGGAGGCGCATGCGTGGCGGATCGATATGCAGGAAGCCGTGGCGCGGGCAGGCACAGTGACATGGCAGGCGATGTCCTTTTCTCCGCTGTCATGCCCGCAGATGGAGGCACAGGCGTTGCACCAGGCCGAGCCCCTCACCCATGGCGACGTGGTGCTGGCGCGCAAGGACGCTCCGGCAAGCTATCATCTGTCCTGCACGCTGGACGATGCCGCGATGGGGATCAGCCATGTGCTGCGCGGCGACGACCTGCTGGGGGCGACGGACGTGCATCGCCTGTTGCAGGCGCTGCTCGACCTGCCCTCTCCAGCCTATATCCATCATCCTTTGCTCGTGGATGCCGATGGCAGGCGTCTGGCCAAGCGAAGCGGGTCGATTGCGCTGGCGGACCTGCGCGCTCAGGGCATGGGCGCGGCGGCACTGGTCGCTGACCTTAGGGGTGGACGCTTTCCGGTTGGCATCGGGCCTGCAAGCGCCTAGGTTACAGGCCATGAACACCGTCCTTGTCATCGCCCTCATCCTAGCCATGGGCGCAACGCTGTTTGCGCTGATCCGCGGCATCATCTCCTTCCTTCAGGTCACCAAGGAGGAATTGAACGCGCCCGAAGGCAGCGGGCCAAGCCCGTCGCGGCTCAAACAGAATAAGATGATGCTGAACCGCGTGCTGTTTCAGGCGGCGGCGATCATCATCGTCGCGATCCTGCTCTTGTCCAAGGGCAATTAGCCGATTCCATGGTCAAGCTGAACAAGATCTACACCCGTACCGGCGATGCGGGGACGACCGGGCTTGTCGATGGATCGCGACTGCCCAAGCATGCGCCGCGCATGCAGGCGGTGGGCGATGTCGATGAGGCCAACAGCGCGATCGGGCTGGCGATCATTGCAATGGGCGACAGGCCGGAAGCGGCCTGGCTGACGACGATCCAGAACGACCTGTTCGATCTGGGCGCGGATTTCGCGACGCCTGTCCCCGACGGTGCGGACGAACCATGGGCCTTGCGGATCATTGCCAGCCAGGTCGAGCGGCTGGAAAACCATATCGACGCGATGAATGCCGATCTGGCCCCGCTCGACAGTTTCATCCTGCCCGGCGGGTCGCCTGCCGCCGCCGCCATCCACCTGGCCCGTGCGATCACGCGCCGGGCCGAACGCAGCGCAACCGCAGCCGCGACGGACGTGGCCCTGAACCCGCAGGCGCTGGCCTATCTCAACCGGCTGTCGGACCTGCTGTTCGTGCTGGCGCGCCGCGTGAATGATAATGGCGCTACCGATATCAAATGGGTGCCGGGCGGATCGCGATGACAATCGCCCCCGTCTGACTCAGCTACGGCACGGCTCGTCCCACCTGGCCAAATTAACCCTGTTTGTTGGGAAAGCATTCAGTCGCCCCCCTGACTTTGCGCACCATTCGCAATTACGGGGCCTTTCATGCATTTCTATCTCGCGACGTCATTCATTTTTCCGCGCTCGCTGCGCCTGCGCCTCTTCACCCTCTGTTTCATCGCCACCCATTTGCCGCTGCTGGGCTATTGTGGTTGGGGGCTAATGACCGGACGGATCGCGCTGACCGAATTTGTCCTGCTGACGCTGATGACGCTGTTTGGCACAGCGATCGCGCTGATTGGCATGGGGGCGTTGCTCAACCCCATTCATGCGCTGGCGGAGACGTTCAACGGCAAGGCGGATGCCGCGCTGCCGGAAGTCGGCGACGTGATCCAGACGCTCTATGCCGGGGTCCATCGCGCCGCCAGCACGACACGGGCGCAGATCGACGACCTGCATGTCGCCGCGCATGAAGACCCGCTAACGGGGGTTGCCAACCGGCGCGGCTTTCTGGCGCAGATCGACGCCCTGCCCCACGACCAGCGCCGCGGCTGTCTCGCGATCATCGACATTGATCATTTCAAGCAGGTCAACGACCAGCTGGGCCATGATGAGGGCGACCGGGTGCTGGCCGCCTTTGCCGACCGCCTGTCCGCGCAGTTGCGCCGCGTCGATCGGGTCGCGCGCTGGGGTGGCGAGGAATTTGTCGTCTTCTTTCATGGCGCGGCAGAGGATGAAGCCTGCTGGTCGCTGGCGCGTATCGCCAACCAGATGCGGCTGGACCCGATCGGCCGGATTCATGGCCGCCCGATCAGCTTTTCCGCCGGTCTGTCCCGATGGGCCGGGGATGCGGTGGACGGCGCATTGAGCGCGGCGGACACGGCGCTCTATGACGCCAAACAGTCGGGGCGCGACCGCATCTGTCGCGCGGGGCCGGTCGTGCAGATGGTGTGACGCCGTCTATTCGACGACGCGCGCGGTCCAGGTCGTGATCCAGTGCCAGGCGCCGCGACATTCGCCCATGCTGGTCGCCTCGATCAGGCGGAAGCGCTGACCGTCCCAGACATAGGCTTCGCTGCCGCCGCAATCGCCCAGGCCACGGCCCTTGGCGAAACTGTCCAGCCGGGACTTTTCCGGGCTCCAGCCGACATTGACCAGCATGGGATGGCCCGCCTCCTCGCTCCAGCCCGGCTTGAAATCGAAAGCGGCAAAGCGAAAGGATCGGCGGCCCGGAACGCCAGTGGCGATGACCGGCACGGACGAGAAATTATAGGCGCCCGATCCGCAGGGGACGAGGATGAGGGTTTCGGTCTTGGAAAGGCGTTGCAGGTCCGGGGTCTGATCGCTGCGCATGTCGTCGGTGCAGCCGGTATATTTGCCGAGCGCGGTCAATTCCTCACGCCACAGGGCGGCGGGCGCTGGACCGGCCGGGACGAGCGCGCGGCGAATGGCGGGTGCTACGGGCGCGGGCTTTACAGCCGTCGGGCCAAGCGTGCCGGTCGCGACCAATGCGGTCGTGGTCCCTGCCCGGCCCTGCCGCGCGTCCATATAGCGCAGCGCCGCGCCTGATCCGGCGAGCGAGGGACGGCCAAGCAGCCTGGCGCCCGCGCGCACCTCCATACTCGTGCCCCGCGCCATGGCGATGGCGAGCGCAGATGCCTGCGGCCCGCGGATCGTGGCTTCGCCGTCGCGGGCAATGGCGCTGGCGATCTTGCGGCCATCGACGGACAGGGTGACATCGGCCTGGCCCTTGCCCTCCCGGCTGATCCAGACTTCGGTCTGGGCATCGGGTCCGGCGGCGCGGACGATGCCGATCATCAACGGTATGTCGGGCAGATCGCCGCCTTCGGGCAACAGCGAGACCGCTTCGCATCGGTTGCGATTGTCGCAGCCGATCGTCCAGTCCTTATAGGTTTCCAACCGGCCCGGCTTTGGCGCCTGCGCCAACGCCATTGGCGATCCGAGCGAAACCGCCAGCGCGGCCGCGAAAACTGTCTTTGCCCCCATGGGGTTAACCATAATAGATTTATGGAGGCAGCGATAGAGTCAAACGTTGCGGGTGGATAATGACCGATCAGCGCAGGCTGAGCATCAGTCCCGCCAGCGCGGCGCTCATCAGGTTGGCGAGGCTGCCCGCGACCAGCGCCTTGAGGCCAAGTTTGGCGATCATCGGGCGCTGGTTGGGGGCGAGGTTGCCGGTCACCGCCATCTGGATCGCGATCGAGCTGAAATTGGCAAAGCCGCACAGGGCGAAGGTGACGATGGCGATGCTGGCCGGGGACAGCGCGCCCTGCACCTGGCCCAGATTGATATAGGCGACGAATTCGTTGAGCACGACCTTCGTGCCGAACAGGCCGCCTGCGACCTGCGCTTCCTCCCAAGGGATATTGAGCAGATACATGACCGGCGAAAAGACATAGCCCAGCAGTTGCTGGAAGCTGAGCGTCGGGTAGCCGAACATGCTGCCAATGCCGCCCAATATGCCGTTGGCCAGCGCCACCAGCGCGACGAAGGCCAGCACCATCGCGCCGACCGCGACGGCGAGTTTCACGCCGGTCTGCGCCCCTTGCGCGGCGGCCATGATGATGTTTGCGGGCTTTTCCTCGTCATGGCTAGCGACCGGCATGGGTTCGCCCGGCGTTCCTTCGGGCAGCAAGGCGGCAGGCCCTGCCCCGCTGATCCGGGTTTCGGGCAGATGAATGTCGGGATCGTCACCCAGCGGCAATTCGCCCTGCACCGGAAGCCGCGTGTCGGGCATCATGATCTTGGCCATTAGCAGCCCGCCGGGCGCGGCCATGAAGCTGGCGGCGAGGAGATAGTCGATCTTGATCCCCATGGAAGCGTATGCGGCGAGGATCGTGCCGGCAACGCCTGCCATGCCGCTGGTCATCACCGTGAACAATTGCGGCGGGGTGAGGCCCGCCAGATACGGGCGGATGACGAGCGGACTCTCGCTTTGCCCCACGAAGATATTGGCGGCGGCGCACAGGCTTTCCACCTTCGACACGCCGGTCACCGCCTCGATCGCGCCGCCAACCCAGCGGACGATGAACTGCATGACCCCCAGATAATAGAGGATCGACACGAGGCTGGCGAAGAAGATGATGACGGGCAGCGCAGCAATGGCGAAGCTGGCCCCGCCGATTTCGGGACTGGCAAGCGGGCCGAAGATGAAATTGGTGCCCGCCTGCGCATAGCCAAGAAGATTGGACACGCCCTTCGACATGCCCGCAATGACCGCGCGCCCGGCAGGAACATAGAGAACCATCAGGGCAATACCCGCCTGCAACAGGAAGGCCGCGCCGACGACGCGGAGCCGGATGGCGCGACGGTCGGACGACAGGGCAATGGCGATGGCAAGGATGAGCAGTATGCCCGCAAGACCGATGAGAAGATGCATGAAAGGCTTTCGCGGGAAGGATGTTGCGCGCGACTATATGAGCGGAGCGCGGGCATGGCCAGCCTGAGTTGAGGGATAGCTGTTCGTCCCGATCGCCCCGGTGGCAGCGAACATCCTCGCAATGCCTGGCAGATGGCGCACGGCGCCGGTGGGCGCGTCAGCCGTTTGCGTCGAACGCGAGCGACGACCAGGAGGACATGGCATCTACCGCCAGCGGCGAAAGGCGCACGGCGCGGCGCCGGCGGCTGTTGGGCGAGGTTTGATGTTCGTCCAGAAGGCCGCGCCTTTCCAGAACGCCGACTTGCCCGACGATGACGCTCATCGACAGGCGCGATTGTTCGCTCAGTTGCTCCAGCGTCAGCGCTTGTCCGTTCAGCCCGGACTGATAGAGGAGGAGCAGTATGTCCCAGGCGGGATCGCTGAACAGGTTCGGACCTAGCAGCGTGGCACGCGCGCGCCGAGCTTCGATATAGCGCGAAAGCGCGGCCAGATGGCCCTCCCCAGTGCCATCCAGAACCGCCGCATCCTCCTGCCGGGCATGCACATTGGAGAGACAGCGTTGCAGCGCGACGATCAGGTCGGCCGCCTCCTGGCTGGGGACGATGCTCTCAGGCGGAATATGCGCGGTCATGGAGCGACTTTCGATCAAGTTCGATGCCGATGATGGCAAACAGCATGAGGGGGATGATCCAGACCGTACTCAGCCCTTCATAGATGCGGTCTGAAAAACTTTGCAGCAGCAGGGTCGCGACATGGGACAGCACCGTCATCAATTGACAGGCGGAGACCCATACCGGCCAGTAGCGCTGGCTGTGCAGCATCAGCCAGAGCAATGCGACAAAGGTGAACAGGTCGACCGTCATCAGCCAATATTGCGTCGCCTGCCACGACCCGGCGAGTTGGGCGGGAATGGTGAGCAGCACCGCCGCCGCCGAAATGACAACGAAGCGCCGCCCGTCCCGCCCCCCAAAGGCCAGTGCGAAGGCGCAGGTTAAAAGCATCAAAAGCCAAAAAGAAGCCGCCAGCATTTGATCACCGTTGAGAGGGGGGAGAAATCAAACGTGTATCCAATGCCGACGGCTCCACCTGGTCAAGCGACCAGGGTCAGGTGGCGCTGCACATCGTCCTGAGCGGGCGCGTCCATTCCCAACGGGCATCCGAAGGCGGTGACTGCATGCTGGCTTTGTTCGATGCAACGGGTCAGCAGGGCCGTCGCGCGGATCATGTCGCTGCGCCCTTCGATAATCTTGGTCGCGCTTTCATGGATGCGCAGGATGATGCGCTGGCTTTCGGCGGCGGTAAGGCCTGAATCCTGAGCGGCAGCGAGAAAAGCGGTCGTGAGGTGCGCGGTATCGACCAGCGCGCCGTCCAGCGAGGCAAAAGCCTGCTTGGTCTGATCGGCGACGGCCTGGGTCTTTGCGGGATCAAGATTGAGCACAAGTCATCTCCTTCGCACGGCGCCATGCGAGGCGGTGCGTTTTCAGCGTGGCGATACAGGAAGGATCAGGCCAGTGCCTTGAAGGCCCCGGCAATGAGCAGCAGCAAAGTGACGACACCAACGCCGGTCAGTACGGCGGCGCGGATCATCGCCAATATGCGGCCATCGATACTCAGTTCATTGATCGATCCCCCTAGCGGTGGGCCGAAGGCGAGGATGCGTCGCAGGAACCCTTTTCGTTCCGTCTGCTCATCCGGCCTGTCCGGCTGAGCGATGGATGACGCAGGAGATGCATCGGACGCAAGCCGCTGCGATTGATGTATCAAAGGCTGATATGTGCCAGTTTGGGGCTGTGGTTGCTCAATCGAAACAAACAGGCGTGCTGCTTCCTTGCGGGACGGGACGCCGAACTTGCGCAAACTGGTGCGGACGCGCTGATCCACCGTATGTTCCGACACATGCAGCTGTCGCGCGATTTCCTTGGAATTGAAGCCCTGCGACACCAGCCGCAGGCACTGCTTTTCACCCTCGCTCAAGGCTGGCAGGGTTTCGGCCACTCCTTCGTTCCTCCTGCGTGGACGCTTTTGCCCGTCAACAAGCTACAGGCATCACAAGGTCCAGCCAAAGCATATCACACCCGCAAGGTTGCGATTCGGTTTGCGCTAGTGGCTAAAGTGACATGAGAGGGTAGTGATATGCAATCTAGTTACGTACGTAGGTACGTGGTCCCGACGATCAGGCGCGCGGTTTGCCATCCTGTTTCGCCTTGTGCGCGGCGAGCAGCGCATCAATCTCGACGATTCGCTGACGTTGGGGCGTGTCCTTGGCCAATCCCTTGAGGCGGCATTCGGCCCATAGAGCGCGGCGCTCGGACGTCAGGGCTTTGAGATAGAGGTCGGCCATGTTCCGGCTCCTTCAAAAATATGGGGGCGGAGCGTTGCCGCCCGCCCCCGTGCCGGTCTGGCCGGTCGGTCCCCCGCAAAGGGGGAGGCTTGATCAGGCTGCCTTGGACCGGCTCATGCGCTTGCGCTCGTTCGGATCGAGGTAGCGCTTGCGCAGGCGAATGGTCTTGGGCGTGACTTCGACCAGTTCATCGTCGTCGATATAGGCGATGGCCTGTTCCAGCGTCATCTTCCAGGGCGGCGTCAGGCGGACCGCGTCATCCTTGCCGCTGGCGCGGAAATTGGTGAGCGCCTTCGACTTCATCGGATTGACTTCCAGATCTTCGGTCTTGGCGTTCTGGCCGATGATCATGCCTTCATACAGCGCTTCCCCAACGCCCACCATCAGAATGCCGCGTTCTTCGAGCGGGCCCAGGGCGTAGGCATTGGCCTCGCCCGATCCGTTGGAGATCAAGACGCCATTCTTGCGGCCTTCGATCGGTCCCTTGTGCGGACCATATTTTTCGAAGAGCCGGTTCATGATGCCGGTGCCGCGCGTGTCCGACAGAAATTCGCCATGATAGCCGATCAGGCCGCGCGACGGGGCGGAGAAGGTGATGCGGGTCTTGCCGCCACCCGACGGGCGCATGTCGGTCATCTCCGCCTTGCGCAGATTCATCTTCTCGACAACCGTGCCGGAAAATTCATCGTCCACGTCGATCATGACGGTTTCATAAGGCTCGGTCCTGTTGCCGTCCTCGTCCGTGTCGAACAGCACGCGCGGGCGGCTGATCGACAGTTCAAACCCTTCGCGGCGCATCGTTTCGATCAGCACGCCAAGCTGAAGTTCGCCGCGGCCAGCCACTTCGAAACTGTCCTTGTCCTCCGATTCCGTCACCTTGATCGCGACGTTGGATTCGGCTTCGCGCTCCAGACGATCGCGGATCATGCGGCTCGTCACCTTGGAGCCTTCGCGGCCGGCCATGGGCGAATCATTGACGGCGAAGCGCATCGACAGGGTCGGCGGATCGATCGGCTGGGCCTGGATCGGCTCGGTCACGGAAACGTCGGCAATCGTGTTCGCCACGGTTGCGACCGCCAGCCCGGCAAGGCTGATAATGTCACCGGCCTGCGCTTCTTCGACAGGCACGCGATCGAGGCCGCGAAACGCCATGATCTTGGACGCGCGACCGGTTTCGATGATCTTGCCGTCCATGTCGAGCGCGTGAATTGCCTGGTTGGCGCGCACCTTGCCGCTGGTGACGCGGCCGGTCAGCACGCGGCCAAGAAAATTGTCGCGATCGAGCAGGGTCACCAGGAAGGTGAAGGGCGCATCGACGTCGAGCGCTGGCGGCGGCACATGGTCGACGATCTTCTGGAACAGCGGGGTCAGCGTACCTGAACGCATCGACGCATCTTCGTTGGCGTAGCCGTTGCGGCCCGACGCATAGAGGACGGGGAAATCAAGCTGCTCATCGGTCGCATCGAGCGACACGAACAGATCGAACACTTCGTCCAGCACTTCCTGAATCCGTTCGTCGGGGCGATCGACCTTGTTGACGACGACGATCGGCTTCAGGCCCAGCGCCAGCGCCTTGCCGGTGACGAACTTGGTCTGCGGCATCGCGCCTTCCGACGAATCGACCAGCAGGACGACGCCATCGACCATCGAGAGGATGCGTTCGACTTCACCGCCAAAGTCGGCGTGGCCGGGCGTGTCGACGATGTTGATGCGGGTGCCTTCCCATTCGACCGAGGTCGGCTTGGCCAGGATGGTGATGCCGCGCTCTTTTTCGAGATCGTTGCTGTCCATCGCCCGCTCTTCAACGCGCTGATTGTCGCGGAACGTGCCGGACTGGCGGAAAAGCTGATCGACGAGGGTGGTCTTGCCGTGATCGACGTGCGCGATGATCGCGATATTACGCAGGGACATGTCTTGCCTTTGGGATATGGGCTCCCCTGGCCGACACAAGGTCACACAGAGGCTTCGGGCGCGCCCCTACAGGAAATGATGCGTTGCGGCAAGGGCGCGTGGCAGGCGCGACATATGGCGCGCTTCCCACTGGACGGCACGGCCCCTATGTTTATCCTGCCGATTGCGCCTTGAAGCGCGGGTGTTCTATATCAATATGACACCAAGGGAGATATCATGGCCACGACCGCTACTGCGACGACGACATCCTCCAGCGATCCGTTCAACCTGACGCCGCCCGATCCGGTGCCTGTCGTGAGCGCGGAGCGGGCAGCGGGGCTGGTGCCGATCGATGCGGAGAAGAAATCCAAGCTGGACGAGAAGGTTGACGCCTTCATCGACGATCTTGTGGCGCAGGATTCCAATTCGCCCGCGTTCGGCGCGCGGGTCGACCAGTTGACCAATATGGGGCGCAAGGAAATTGCCGAGGCCGCGGGGCATAGCAACCGTTTCCTCGACCGGCCGGTGCGGGCGATGGACAGCGACAGCAAGGTCGGCGCGGACCTGGCCGAACTGCGCCGCACGGTCGAGGATCTGGACCCCGGCAAGCGCGGCAGCCTGACCAGCCGCAAAAAGCTGTTCGGCATCATTCCGTTCGGCAACAAGATGCGCGACTATTTCGACAGCTATAAAAGCGCGCAGAGCCACATCAATTCCATCCTGGGATCGCTGGCCAGCGGCAAGGACACGCTGATCAAGGACAATGCCGCGATCGATGTCGAGCGGCAGAATATGTGGGCGACAATGGGCCGTCTGGAACAGATGATCCATATCAGCAAGACGATGGACGCGCGGCTGGAAGCCAAGGCGCTGGAACTGGATTCGACCGACCCGACCAAGGCGAAGGCGATCCGCGAGAGCGCGCTGTTCTACATTCGCCAGCGCACGCAGGATCTGCTGACCCAGATGGCCGTGACGGTGCAAGGCTATCTGGCGCTCGATCTGGTGAAGAAGAATAATGTCGAACTGGTCAAGGGCGTCGACCGCGCGTCGACCACGACGGTCGCGGCGCTGCGCACCGCTGTGACGGTGGCGCAGGCGCTGGTGGGTCAGCGGCTGGTGCTGGAGCAGATCAGCGCGCTGAACACGACGACTGCGAACATGATCGATTCGACCAGCGAATTGCTCAAGAGCCAGACCGCCCAGATTCACGAGCAGGCCGCATCAAGCACGATCCCGATCGAGACGTTGCAGCGCGCGTTCCAGAATATCTACGACACGATGGACAATATCGACACGTTCAAGCTCAAGGCGCTGGAGAATATGAAAACGACGGTGACGACGCTGTCGAACGAGGTCGAAAAGTCCAAGGGCTATATCGCAAGGGCCGAGGGTCAGGCGCAGGCGTCGAAGGAAGCGCGGGCCGACAATCCCCTGCTGAGTGCGATCGAGGGATGAGGATGTTCACCAGCAACACCCGGTGGCCGTTATGAGCCGGTCCGATCGCGTGCTGGCCGATGCCGAAGCGGTGCTGCGGCGTCATAGCGAGCGCGGGCAGAGCCTGACCGCGCGGGCGCGACAGCGGCGCAATGCGGGGCTGATCCGCAAAGTCAAATATGCCTTCTGGGCGGTGCTGGCGGTGATATTGGGCAGCGCGGTCGCGGGCTTTGTCGTGCCGCTGGGGACGACCGGCGTGATGATCGCACTGGGGGTGGTGATCGCTGCATTGTTGCTGATCGGCCTGCTGCCGACGGAAACCCGCGTGCGGACCGAGGCACTGGCGGAAACGCCGCTCACCGCCCTGCCGCTCCAGACCGAAATCTGGCTGGAAAATCAGCGCAAGGCACTGCCGGCCCCAGCAGCAACACTGGTCGACAGTATCGGCACGAAGCTGGAGATATTGTCGCCACAACTGGAAAAGCTGGGACCGCAAGACCCCGCGGCCCTGGAAGTTCGCAGGCTGCTGGCGGATCATCTGCCCGAACTGGTGACAGGCTATCAGTCGATCCCGCAGCCGTTGCGGCGGGAGGAACGCAATGGCCGGGTGCCCGAAAAGCAGTTGGTCGAGGGGCTGGCGGTAATCGACGCGGAGATCGGGCGGATGAGCGAGAGCCTGGCCAGCGGCGATCTGGACAAGCTGGCGACGCAAAACCGCTTTCTGGAACTGAAATATCAGGAGGCGAAGGAATTGGGGCAATAGCCCGATCCTTTCCCGGATGATCCACTTAACCCTTATCATCGTCGATTTCCTGACCGGGTTGCTGGCGGCAGGCGCGTGGGCGCTGGCGTCCGCAGGCGGTGCGATCGCGGCGGTGGTGGGCAGCGGGATATTGGGGGTTTCGTTATTCCGGCGCTGGCGGCGCAGGGACTAAAGGCCGTTTACAAGGCCGGCCACCATGGCGTCGGACAAGGCGATGTCGAAATGCACGCCGAAACGCTTGGCGCGGACCCATACGACATGGGCGACGACCATGATCCCTTTCGTCTCTATCATGACGCGATCCCCGGTGGACGGCGGACGATCGCAATGGGCAAGCGCGCCGGTTGTCGAGAGATCCAATATATGCGCGCGCAGCGGCATACCGCGCAGGTGCAGCACCACCGGCTCGAACATCTTGTGCCGCGCGGCGATGCGGGGTTTGGTCCCGGAGGGGGCGAGCGATGCATGGTCCGTCATGATGGGAATCTCCCCGACACCGTCATATTGCAGTTGCGAGCAACAGCCAATCACCAGAAAGGATCAGGGCGGCGTTAACCCTAATTTTCGCTGCGATAGGCGCATGTGACGATACTGGACGGGTCGGGCCGAGCCGCGATGCGGCGGAAACGGGCGAAATAGCCCCCTGCGCTCGGCTTGGGGATGACCTCTTCCAATCGGAAGCCCATTGCCGTCAGTTCGCAGGCAAGCAGGCGCGGCGGCGTGCCATGCTGTTCGGTCGGCCTGTTGGAATCGACGACGATCAGTTCGCCATCCTTTTTCAGCGCCGGGCTGAGGTGCCAGAGAAAGGCATAAGGTTCGGCAATCTCATGATACATATGCACCATCAAGATGCGGTCGAAGCTGTTGACCGGCAGGCGGGGATCTTCGGGCGCGCCCAGCTTCACGCTGACATTGTCCAGCTTTTCGCGTGTGATGCGGCGCGACAGCGCCTCGATCACTTCCGGCATGATATCCTCTGCCAGCACCCGCCCGTTCTTGCCGACACGGGCCGACAGCCGCACGGTATAATAGCCCTCGCCCGCGCCAATATCCGCGACGGTCATGCCGGGACGGATTCCGGCGCGGTCCATAATATCCTCCGCCTCATTCACCCGGTCGCGGGCCTCCTCGCTCGACCAGCGGGTCGACACGATCGGGGCCACCGGGCGGTCCGCGAGCGGGAAAGGCGCGGCAGCGGGGGAACGCTCCGTTTCGTTACCGGGCGACAGGCGGTCGCAGGCGGTGAGCAAGGCAAGCACGCCCGCCAGAACCGCCCGCATCCTCATGTCAGTCGACATCCTCGACATCGACCTTTTCGCCGGTCACCTTCTGGCTGAGCGCTGCGGCCATGAAGGGATCAAGCGCGCCGTCCAGCACGTCGTCGGGCGCGGTCGAGGTGACCCCGGTGCGCAGATCCTTCACCAGCTGATAGGGTTGCAACACATAGGAACGGATCTGGTGGCCCCAGCCAATCTCCGTCTTGGCGGCATATTCGCCAGCCGTCACGGCTTCGCGCTTGGCCAGTTCCGCTTCGTAGAGGCGCGCCTTGAGCATGTTCATCGCGGTTGCGCGGTTCTTGTGCTGCGAACGGTCATTCTGCGACGCGACGATGATGCCGGACGGGATATGGGTGATGCGGACGGCCGAATCGGTCGTGTTGACATGCTGCCCGCCCGCGCCTGACGCGCGATAGGTGTCGATCTTGAGGTCGGATTCCTTGACTTCAATGTCGATATCATCGTCGATCACGGGATAGACCCAGACCGACGAGAAGCTGGTATGGCGGCGCGCGGCGCTGTCATAGGGGCTGATGCGGACCAGGCGATGGACGCCGCTTTCGGTCTTGGCATAGCCATAGGCATTCTCGCCCTTGATCAGGAAGGTCGCGGACTTGATGCCCGCCTGATCGCCCGCCTGATAATCGACCAGTTCGACCTTGTAACCGCGCCGTTCGGCCCAGCGGCGATACATGCGGCTGAGGATTTCGGCCCAGTCCTGGCTTTCGGTACCGCCAGCACCGGCATGGATTTCCAGATAGGTGTCGCTGCCATCGGCCTCGCCAGACAGCAGCGCCCTGATCTTGTCCTCGTCCGCGCGGTCGGCCAGCGCCTTCAGCGCCGCGATGGCTTCGGACACCATGTCCTCGTCACCTTCGGCTTCCGCCATTTCGATCAGTTCGGCAGTGTCGGACTTTTCCGATGCAATGGCACGGGTCGCGCCGATGGCGCTGTCCAGCCTGGTCCGCTCCCGCATGACCTCCTGCGCCAGCTTGGCATTGTCCCACAAGGTCGGATCCTCGACGCGCGCGTTCAACTCGTCAAGGCGGCGCAGCGCACGGTCCCAGTCGAGCGACTGGCGCAGCAGGGCAAGCGCGGCGTCGATGCGGTCAATATATTGCAGCGCTTCGGCGCGCATGGGTGGTCTCCAGATATGCAGATGCGTCGACTGAGGAACGCCTTAAACGCCTGCCCCTATCCGAGGCCTGCCAATTTGGGAAGATCAATCCTCCCCTGACGGGGGAGGTGGCGGACCCAAGGTCCGTCGGAGGGGTAGCTCTCCCCGCGCCTGGGCGATGATGTGGAGCACAACCGCCTCCAGATCACGCAGGACATCGGCGGCGGGGATGCGGACCACCTTGATCCCCTCGCCCACCAACCAAGCATCGCGCACGGCGTCACGTTTGGGCTGGTCGCCGCGCCCATGAATCTCGCCATCGACCTCAATCGCAAGCCGGTGTCGTGGGCAGAAGAAGTCCAAAACGTAAATGCCTGCGGGATGCTGACGGCGGAAGCGAAGATTAGCCGGGCGCGCGCGCAGTGGCTGCCAGAGCAAGACTTCGGGCAAAGTCATGGTATGGCGAAGCGTTCGGGCGCGGCGTTGCGTGTCTTTCGGGCCGTGGAGCATGGCCGCACCCTACCCCTCCGTCTGGCCTGCGACCAGCTACCTTCCCTGCCAGGGGAGGAATTTCACAGATAGTCCCGAAGCCACATCATGCGGCCATCGCAAAAATATCCGACTTTGGTATCAGTTAGTTCAGCAGAAAGTCGGCCTGTCAAACCTCAATAAATCCCGCCCTGATCGGACAGGAATTCGCTGTCGGTGCGCGCTCTGGTGCGGCTGGCGGCGCGGGTGGCGGCGACCTTGGCTTGTTCCTCAGCCTCTTCCTTGCGGATCGTGCGGCGGGGTTCGGATTCGGGTTTGAAGGCTTCCCAGATGACCGCCGCCTTGGGTTCGCTGGTCGGCCAGGCGCCGTACACGCGCTTGCCCGACCGCCGGTCGATCGCGACCATGCGGATGCCCGCAGGAGCGATGAAGGGCGTCTTTGGCATGGTTTCCAGGATCGGGGCCATCGCCGCCTTCCAGATCGGCGCGGCGATGCGGCCGCCCTGCGCCCAGCCGCCAAGGCTGCGCGGCTGATCATAGCCGATATAGACGCCAGCGACGAGATCGGGCGATCCGCCGACGAACCAGACATTGGTCGGGCCGTTCGTGGTGCCGGTCTTGCCGAAGAGCGGACGCTTAAGGTCGGCCAGTAGGGTGGCAGTGCCGCGCTGGACAACGCCTTCGGCGATGTGGACGACCTGATAGGCGGTCATCGGGTTCATCACCTGCTTGCCCTCAAAACCGAAGCGCGGCATCGGCTTGCCATCCCAATTGGCCATGTTGCAGCCATCGCAGGCGCGCCAGCGTTCGGGCCAGATGACCTTGCCACGCCGGTCCTGCACATAATCCATCACGCGCGAGGGGAATTGCCGCCCCTGATTGGCGAGCGCCGCATAAGCATTGACCATGCGTTCGACCGTGGTTTCACCCGCGCCCAGCGCGAAGGACAGATAGGGTTGATAGTCGCCAATCCCCATGCCCTTGATGGTGCGGACGACCCGCTCCATGCCCGTCTGGCTGGCGGCCCGCACGGTCATCAGGTTGCGCGACTGTTCGACGCCCCAGCGCATCGTCTGCGGTCCGGCGCTGCCGCCGGAGAAATTGCGAAAGCATTTCTGGCCAAGGCCCGCGCCCTGATAGACGCACAGCGGCCCATCGACGATGATCGAAGCGGGGGTCATGCCGCTGTCGAGCGCGGCGGCATAGACGAAGGGCTTGATGGTCGAACCGGGCTGGCGCAGCGCCTGGGTGGCACGGTTGTAGGAGGACAGGCGCGAATCAAAGCCGCCCTGCATCGCGCGGATGCGGCCCGAATGAACCTCCTCCACCATCATGCCGCCCGACACTTCGGGAATGGAACGCAGCGCCCAGTTCGATCCATTGCGCGCAACGACGATCAGGTCGCCGGGCTTCATTGCAGAGAAGGCCGGACCACCTGTCTTGCGATAGGGGCTCTGCGCGGCGCTGGCGGGGAGAGTGCCCGTGCTGCCGTCGGCAAAGCCAAGCTGCGCGTCGGTCGATGTGCGGCTGACGATGACGGCGACGCGCCAATCCGCATAATCGACGTCGATATAGCTGGCGGCCAGTTCCCGCTCCCAGCCATTGTCTATCTTGATATGACCGACCGGGCCGGACCAGCCGCGCCCGGCGTCGAAACGCAACAGCCCGCCGCGCAGCGCATTCTTGGTGCTTTCCTGCACCACCGGATCATAGGGGCTGCGGACCCACAGGCCACCGGCATAGACGCTGTTGGGACCATCGCTCGCCTTTTCGCCGAACAGGCTGATCAGGCGGCGGCGCACTTCTTCCATATAATAGCCGCCTGCCCGCGCGTCGAAGCCGGAGCCGTGCGCGGCAACGGTGCCGAGCGGCTGGGCAACGGCCGCGTCGCGCTGTGCAGGGGTGATCCAATTATTCTTCACCATTTCGCCCAGCGCCCAGTTACGCCGTTCGATCGCGCGGGCATGGCCGGTCGCGCTTTCGGGGCGGTAATTGGCCGGCCCCTTGGGCAGGATCGACAGATAGGCCATTTCGTGGAGCTTGAGGTCCGCGACGTCCTTGTCGAAATAGGCGCGCGCGGCAGCCTGTACGCCATAGGCGTTTCGACCCAGAAATATCTGGTTGAGATAGAGTTCGAGGATTTGCTGCTTGGTCAGCACATTTTCCATGCGCCACGCCAGGATCATCTCCTTCACCTTGCGCGTGGGCGAATATTCGTCGCCGATCAGCAGATTCTTGGCCACCTGCTGCGTAATGGTCGATCCGCCGCGGGCGCGCTGGCCGGACCCCAATTTGCTGGCATAATCAAGCACGGCCCCAGCAAAACCGGGGAAGTCGACGCCATGATGGTCAAAGAATGTCTTGTCCTCCGCCGCCAGATAGGCGTGGATCAGTTGCGGGGGATAATCGCTGAATTGCAACTGGACGCGCCGTTCGCGGGCATAGCTGTGAACCGGCTGGCCATTAATGTCGCGCACGATGGTAGGCAGCGGCGGCTCATATTCCAGCAGCGTCGCCGCGTCGGGCAAGCCGCGCGCGAAGATCAGCCAGAACAGCGCGCAAAAGAGCAGGAAGCCGCCCAGCAAGATCGCGCTCCAGCGAAACAGGCGGCGCTGCCAGAGCGGGCGCAGACGATCCAGCACGCCCCCTGCGTCGCGACGCAGGCGATAGGCAAAGGACGATGCGGGCGGATTGGAACGGGCCTCTTCCATGACGGATCAGGCTCTAAGGTCAAATTGCCGCCAAGGCCAGCGCAGATCGTCGAACCTGCCCCCCTTCCCCGCCAGCGACGCGTTTTGGCGCGGTCAGCCCCCGGCCGCGCCGCCGTGCATCGCAAGCTTGCGGGCGAAGTGAACCTCGATCGCGCGGGCGACGCCGCGGGCGATTTTCTGCTGCCCCTCGCGCGAGGCGAGAAAGGCCGCGTCCTCGGCATTGCTGATATAGCCGGTTTCAAACAGGACCGATGGCGTATCGGGCGCCTTTAGCACCATTAGAGAAGCAAAACGGTGATAGGCGCTGCGGAAGGGCACATAAGGCGATGCTTCGCGCTGGAGCAGGCGCGCGAAATTGGCCGAGATGTTCATCGATTCGCGCTGGGTCAGGTCGATGAGGATCGAGGAGACGTCGCCCGACTGGCCGCCAAGGTTCACGCCATTGATGATGTCCGCCTTATTCTCCCGCGCCGCCAGACGCGCCGCTTCGCGATCGGAAGCGGTTTCGGACAATGTATAGACGGTCGCTCCATGCGCGTCGGCATTTTCCGCTGCGTCGGCATGGATCGAAATGAACAGGTCTGCGCCCAGCTTGCGGGCGATGCCATAGCGTTCCTGAAGCACGAGATATTTGTCATCGTCGCGCGTCAGCGCCACGCGCACGCGGCCCGACTTGACCAACTGGTCGCGGATCGCCTGGGCGATGGCTAGCGTCACATCCTTTTCCCGCTTGCCATTGTCCTTGTTGATCGCGCCCGGATCATGGCCGCCATGGCCCGCATCGATCACGATCAGGGGGCGGGCGCCGTCACGCGCGCCCTCGATCGGCGGCAGCGCGACGCCGCGCGCCATGGACGGGATCGGCACGGTGATCGAATGGAGCCGCTTTCGCGGCCGGGCGCTCATATTGGCGGGCGCGTCGAAATTGGTGCGGCCCCTACCCACCGCCGTGCGAAAGACGCTGTCGGTCGCGCCCTTGAGCGAGAAGCTGAGCGATTTGCCATCGGGCGCGATCTGCGCATCGCCCAGCGTCGCCGGGCTGGCGAGATCGAGAACGACGCGGGCGGTGCTTTCGCTCAACTGGCCCTGACGCACTGCGGCGATCGTGCCATTGCCGGGGGCGAACTGGCCGCGACTGATCTGCGCGCCGCTGATGTCGAGCGCGATACGGCGTGGCGTATCGAGCAGGAAGGCTGACGCGCCATCGACCCGATCGTCGAAACGAACAATGACGCGATCGTCGCGTACATCGACGGCATAAATGCCGCCGGCGCTGCCGGGCGCCGCCATCGTCAGAGTGCTTGCAAGGGCAAGGCTTTGTAACATGCGCCGCTTGTGCATCGCATGGATGCGGGCCGTCCAGCCAAATGTCATGCGCTTATCCGTTCAGCGTCCCCACGCTAAACCCCGGATTAAGCAAAGCCTGTTGTGGCTCCGTAAAATGAGAGGGTTAACGGGATTTTCAGCACGAGCGGCGATACGGGTGCTGGTTTGGAACGGGCTTTGCTCCGCCCATTTTTGAACAGACGCGAACACGACATAATATTTCAGGCAGCCGTTGCCCCGTGGGTCTTTGACTGCTACCCATTCATATTCCCGCAAGACTAGCCTGTTTCACGGTGGCGATGCGGGGAAACAAGAGCGGCATCGGCGCGCACCCTGCGCGCCACAGGATGCCAGTAACAGGTTGACGCTGCATGAGGCATGAATTCCATTCCACGCTTGCCCCGGTAACGGGCGATGCGGCGTGGATGGTCCGGCCCGGCGAATTGTCCGGCCCTGCCGACGCAGCAGACGCGCAATATTTCCTTCAAACCTGGACGATGTCGCAACCTGCGCCCCTTTCGGCGCGCACGCGGCCGTCCCTTCACTATCGCGTGGCGGCGCGGCCAAGTGCCGCAGCCCGTCCACGCCGGAGACTATTACATGACAATGCGTATGCTGATCGATGCGCGCCACCGGGAAGAAACCCGTGTCGCGGTCGTCAAGGGTAACCGGATCGAGGAATTCGACTTCGAGTCCGCTGAGCACAAGCAGCTCAAGGGCAATATCTATCTGGCCAAGGTAACGCGGGTCGAGCCTTCGTTGCAGGCCGCCTTCGTCGATTATGGCGGCAACCGTCACGGCTTCCTCGCTTTCAGCGAAATTCATCCCGACTATTATCAGATCCCGCGTGAGGACCGCGAAGCGCTGTTGCGCGAAGAACGCGCCCATGCCGAGGAAGAGGCTGCGCTGCGCGCCGATCTGGACGATGAAGATGACGAGGACGGCGAAGGCGGCAGCGTCGAAACCGTCGAGGCGACCCATCATCATGATGATGACGATGCGCATGACGAGCAGGAGAGCGGCGAACAGGCCGAAGGCGAAGGCGGGCGCGGCAATGGTCGCGGGCGTGGCCGTAGCCGGGGTGGCGACGATGCCGCCGACGAACTGCGCCGCAAGCGGATGGCGCTGCGCCGCCGCTACAAGATTCAGGACGTCATCAAGCGCCGCCAGGTGCTGCTGGTCCAGGTCGTCAAGGAAGAGCGCGGCAACAAGGGCGCGGCGCTGACCAGCTATTTGTCGCTGGCCGGTCGTTACTGCGTGCTGATGCCCAACACGTCGCACGGCGGCGGCATTTCGCGCAAGATCAGCAATGCGGCGGACCGCAAGCGGTTGAAGTCGATCATCGCCGACATGGCGCTGCCCTCGTCGATGGGCTGCATCGTGCGGACTGCCGGCCTTCAGCGCACCAAGGTCGAGATCAAGCGCGACTTCGACTATCTCGCCCGGCTGTGGGACGAAATCCGCGAAAATACGATGAAGTCGGCCGCCCCGGCGCTGATCCACAATGACAGCGACCTGATCAAGCGGGCGATCCGCGATATCTACAACAAGGATATTGAGGAAGTCATTGTCGAGGGCGAGCATGGTTACAAGGCCGCCAAGGACTTCATGCGCCTGCTGATGCCCAGCCATGCGCGCAAGGTGAAGGGCTATGCCGACCCGGTATCGCTGTTCCAGCGCGCCGGTGTCGAGGATCAGCTGGCCGCCATGTACAACCCGGTCGTGCAGCTGAAATCGGGCGGCTATCTGGTCATCAACCCGACCGAAGCTCTGGTGTCGATCGACATCAACTCCGGCCGGTCGACCCGCGAGCATGGCATCGAGCAGACCGCCGTTGCGACCAATCTGGAAGCGGCGCGCGAGATTGCGCGTCAGTTGCGCCTGCGCGACATGGCTGGTCTGGTCGTCATCGACTTCATCGACATGGAGGTGAACTCCAACATCCGCAAGGTCGAGAAGGCGATGAAGGAAGCGCTGAAGGACGATCGCGCGCGCATTCAGGTCGGCCGGATTTCGGGCTTTGGCCTGATGGAAATGAGCCGCCAGCGCCTGCGCACCGGCGTGCTGGAAGCGTCGACCCGCCAGTGTCCGCATTGCGAAGGCACCGGCCTGGTCCGCACCGCATCGTCGGCGGGCCTGTCCGCGCTGCGCATGCTGGAAGAGGAAGCGGCGCGGGGTCGCGGCAGCATCATCACGCTGCGCGCCAGCCAGGAAGCCGCCTTCTACGTCCTCAACAACAAGCGTCGCGAACTGGACGAGATCGAGCAGCGCTACGGCGTCAGCATCATCGTCCTGCCCGATGGCGAGGTGGAGGGCGCACGCATGTCGGTCGAGCCGAGCGGCCCGCGCCCCGAACGCGTCGTGACCTATGCGCCGATGGATCAGGATGACGACGAACTCGACCTGATCGAGGAAGAAGAGGAAGAAGAAGAGCCGCAAGCCGAGGAAGAGGAAGAGGCCGCCGCCGAGCGCGACCGTTCCGAGCGGGGCGACCGGGGCGAGGATCGCGATGGCAACCGCCGTCGCCGTCGCCGCCGTCGCCGTCGTGGCGGCCAGCGCGATGAAAATCGCGTCGAGGGCGAAGCTGCGGACGAGGCCGGTGAGGCACAGGAAGTGGGCGCCGATGAAGCGGACGAGGACAGTGATGGCGAGGCGGAAGCCGCCGTCACCCCCGTCGAAGCCGAGGAAGAAGGCGCTGCCCGTCGTCGTGGCCGCCGTGGTCGCCGTGGCGGTCGCCGTCGTCGTGAAGGCGGTGAAGCGGCAACCGATGCGAACGTGGAAACCGCCGAGGCGGTGACCGAGGACGCACCTGTCGCCGAAGACGCCGTGGCCCAAGAGGCTGCGGTCGAGGAAGCGCCCGCCGAGGAAGCGCCCAAGACCCGTCGTCGCCCCCGCGCCCGCAAGCCCAAGGCCGACAGCGCGCCCGCAACCCAAGCCGTCGCCGAGGACGCGCCCGCCGAGGTTGCAGCCGAAGCTCCGGTAGAGGTCGTGGCCGAAAAGGCGCCAGCCAAGCCCCGCCGTGGTCGGCGCACCAAGGCGCAGATTGAGGCTGATGCCGCTGCGGCGGAAGCGGCCGCGGCCCAGGCGCCGGTTGCCGAAGAAGCCCCTGCCAAGCCCAAGCGCACCCGTCGCAAGAAGGCCGATGTCGCAGCGGAAGCCGAAGCGGCCGCGCCTGCCGTCGAGGCACCGGCTCCGGCCGAGGAAGCGCCTGCCGCCGAGCCTGTCGCGGCGGAGAGCGAATCCGAAGGCGTCAATGACGATGGCACGCCGCGTCGCGGCTGGTGGCAGCGTACGTTCGGCCAATAAAAGCCGGATCGCTCGCCCATGAACAAGCGCCGCTGCTTATCCGGTCATGCCCGGTCGGCAGCGGCGTTTTTCGTTTGGCGCGCCGCTTCACCGGCGGTTCATGGCCTGCATGGCATGGGCGGCGCGTGATGGTCCGATTGATCCGATGGCTTGCCCTTCTGCTGGGCGTGTTCATGCTGATGGCGCGCCCGGCGCTGGCGCAGAGCATCTTGCGCGATGCCGAGACAGAGGCGTTCATGGCAGACATGTCCGCGCCGCTCGTCAAGGCGGCGGGCATGGCCCCGCGCAATGTCCAGGTGCTGGTCATCAACGATCCCGAAATCAACGCCTTCGTCGCTGGCGGCCAATATGTGTGGGTGCATAGCGGGCTGATCGCGCAAGCCGACAATGTGAACCAGTTGCAGGGCGTGGTGGCGCATGAACTGGGCCATATAGAGGGCGGCCATATCGTCCGCTTTGGCGAAGGGATTCGCGAAGCGACCGGCGTGACGTTGCTCAGCCTGGTGCTGGGGGCCGCCGCCATCGCAGCGGGCGGCGCGGAAGCGGGCATGGGGATTATGGGCCTCGGCCAGCAGGCGGCGATGTCCAAATTCCTGGCTTTTTCGCGCGGTCAGGAAAGCTCCGCCGATCTGGCGGGCGCGCGCTATCTGAGCACGGCGGGCATCAGCGGCCGGGGAAGCCTGGAATTCTTCAAGAAGCTGCAAAATCAGGAATATCGCCTCGCGATACCGCAGGACAACAGCTATGGCCGCACCCATCCCCTGTCGGGGGAACGCATCAATGTGCTGCGCGAGGTCTATACGGTCGATCCAGCGTGGGACAAGCCGGTCGACAAGGCGCTGGAGGCACGGTTCGAGCGGATCAAGGCCAAGCTGGTCGGCTTCGTGTCGGAACCCACCCAGACCCTGATCAAATATCCCGAAAGCGACCAGTCGATCCCGGCGCATTATGCCAGGGCCTATGCCTGGCACAAAAGCGCCTATCCGCAACGCGCGCTCTATGAAGCCGACGCACTGCTGGCGGCGATGCCCGACGATCCCTATTTTCTGGAGCTGAAAGGCCAGATATTGCTGGAAAGCGGCCGCCCCAAGGACGCGATTGCACCGCTGCGGGAAGCGGTGCGGCTGACCAACCAGCCGCTGATTTCCGTGCTGCTGGCCCATGCGCTGATCGCGACCGAGGATGAGGCGAATTTTGCCGAGGCCGAGCAGGTTTTGCGGCTGGCGGTGGCCCGCGATCGGGAAAATCCCTTCGCCTGGTATCAGTTGGGCGTCGTCTATGAGCGGCGGGGCGATACGCCACGCGCGGCTCTGGCGACGGCAGAGCGATACGCGATGATGGGCCAGCATCCGATGGCGCTGCGCAGTGCGGATGCGGCGATGCAGGGGTTGAAGCCGGGCACGGTTGACTATCTGCGGGCGCAGGATATCGCGATGGTATCGCGCGCCGCGATCGAGCAGCAGCGGAAGAAACGATAAAATGACGCAGCACAACCGGCCGACATTCCGCACGGCCCTTTCCAACAGGATGATCCAGATGACCCTTGGCGCTTTCGCCTTTATCGCGGCAGCCGCCGGGACCGCTCTGGCCGTGCAGGCCCCCGCCGCCGTGACCACCACGGACAAGAGCGCGATCGAAAAGATCGTTCATGACTATATATTGGAGCATCCCGAAATCATCCCGCAGGCAATCGAGAGATTGCAGGCGAAACGCATGTCCAGCACGATCGCGGACAATCGCATGGCGCTGGAAAAACCCTATGCCGGGGCGTGGGAAGGCGCGGCCAATGCCGATGTCACCGTGGTCGAATTTTTCGACTATGCCTGCGGTTATTGCCGTGCGTCGCTGCCGGATCTTGCCAAGCTGGTGGGGTCGGACGCCAAGGTGAAGATCGTCTATCGCGAACTGCCGATCCTGTCGGAAGAAAGCAGCGACGCGGCCAAAGTATCGCTGCTGGCGGCCGAGCGCGGCCAATATATGGCCTATCACAAGGCGCTCTATGGCGCTGGAAAGGTCACGCGCGACACGATCGTCGCGGCGGCGGCGAAGGCCGGCATCAGCAAGGCGGACGCGGAAGCGGCGATGGCGTCGAGCAAATATGACGCCGAAATCCAGTCCAACATCGCGCTCGCCCAGAAATTGCAGGCGAGCGGCACGCCAACCTTCGTCATCGGCGATCAGGTGCTGAATGGCGCGGTCGGTTTCGACGCGCTGAAGAGTGGCGTGGCGGCGGCGCGGGGTAAGTAATGGGCCATCCTCCCCTTTAAGGGGAGGTGGATGGCCGTAGGCCAGACGGAGGGGTGTCGCGCTATCGAGAGGGTGATACCCCTCCACCACTGGCTACGCCAGCGGTCCCCCTCCCCTTGCAGGGGAGGATTTCGGTTCCGCAAGATCGGGCTTCGCCCCATTGACTTCCCACCCCCATTTGCCTATCGGACGCCCCCTGACCATGCGGCCGCTGCTTTGGCGGCCCTTTTTTGTCACGCCCGATTCTCTAGTTGTTTTTTGAGGAATGAACGATGAAGCGCACTTTTCAGCCGAGCAATCTGGTTCGGAAGCGCCGTCACGGTTATCGCGCCCGCATGGCGACCCCCGGCGGCCGCAACATCATCCGCGCCCGTCGTGCGCGCGGCCGCAAGAGCCTGAGCGCCTGATCGAAGGGCCGCCTTCGGCTGCGCCTGCCATCATGGGCAAGCGGGCCGATTTCCTGGCGGCCAATCGCGGCAAGCGCGCACCCATGCCGGGATTCGTCCTGCTGGTGCGCGACCGCGACGATGGCGATCCGGCGATGCGATTCGGCATCACGGTCACCAAAAAGATTGGCGGCGCCGTCATCCGTAACCGGATGAAGCGCCGCTTTCGCGTTCTCGCACGGGAATTGCTGCCGCTGCATGGCTATGCCGGTGCCGACCATGTGCTGATTGGCCGCGATGGCGGCAAGGAACGCGATTTCGCCTTGCTGCGCACCGAGCTGGAAAAGGCGCTGCGTAAGATTGCGCGCGCGCCGCAGGCCGGTGACGCGCCGCCGCGCCATGGCGCGCGGGCCGGTCATGGTCGGGGCAAAGGCAAGGTCGGCGCATGATGGCCCGCCTGCTCATCCTGATCGCGCGCTTCTGGCAGATCGGCCCTTCGCGCATCCTGCCCCCTTCCTGCCGCTATGCCCCATCCTGTTCGGAATATGCGATCCAGGCCGTGCGCAAATATGGCGCGATCAAGGGTAGCTGGCTGGCAGGGAAGCGGCTAATGCGATGCCACCCATGGGGCGGTTCGGGCTACGACCCGGTCCCCTGACACAGATATAAGACGGCGGAGCCGAACAACGTGGACGACAAGAAGAATATCATTCTGGCGGTGCTGCTGACCGCTGCGATCCTGTTCGGCTGGCCCTATGTGTCCACCTATTTCTTTCCGGCGGCCAATCCACCCGCGACGAAGATCGAAGGTGGCAAGACGGCGCCGGTCGCCAACCCTGCGGCCGACCCCGCCGCCGACAGCGTCGCGGCGATTCGCGATCGCGCCGTGGTGCTGAAGGAAAGTCCGCGCATCCCCATCCGCACGCCCAAGCTGGACGGGTCGATCAACCTGAAAGGTGCGCGCATCGATGACATCGTGCTGCCGACCTACAAGGAAACCATCGCCAAGGATTCGCCCGACGTCCGCCTCTATTCGCCCGCCGGTACGCAGGACGCCTATTTCGCCGGTTTCGGATGGCAGGGCGAAGGGCTGAAAACGCCGAACAAGGATACGGTCTGGACCGCGCAGGGCAGCGAACTGACCCCGACCAGTCCCGTTACCCTGACCTGGAATAATGGCGTTGGCCAGACGTTCGAGATTCGCCTGAGCGTCGATGAAAATTACATGATCACCGCCGCGCAGAAAGTGTCGAACAGCGGCGCCGGTACGGTCGGCGTAAAGCCCTATGGCTATATCAGCCGCAGCAGCATTCCCAAGGACCCCGATACCTGGACCATCCATATCGGCCCGATGGGCGTGTTCAACGACGCGGCCAATTATGACGTGAATTACAAGGATCTCGACAAAGGTCCGTCCACCCGCGATTTCCAGTCCAAGGGCGGCTGGATCGGCTTTACCGACAAATATTGGCTGTCTGCGCTGGTGCCTGGCAAGGATGCCGATGTCGCAGCCCAGTTCCGCAAGGGTGCTGGCACCCAATATCAGGCCGACGTCGCGCTTGATTCGACCATGCTGGCGCCGGGCAAGTCGGTCACGCAGACGCTGCGCCTGTTCGTCGGGGCCAAGGAGGTCAAGACGCTCCAGGCCTATGAGCGTGGTGGCGTCAAGCTGTTCGACCGCGCGATCGACTGGGGCTGGTTCTACTGGTTCGAGCAGCCGATCTTCGCCCTGCTGCACTGGCTGTTCGAGACGCTGGGCAATTTCGGCGTGGCGATCATCTGCCTGACCTTCGTGGTCCGCGGCCTGATGTTCCCGGTTGCCCAGCGCCAGTTTGCCAGCATGGCGGCGATGCGCGCGGTGCAGCCCAAAATGAAGGCGCTGCAGGAGAAGTATAAGGACGACAAGCCGCGTCTCCAGCAGGAGATGATGGCGCTGTACAAGACGGAGAAGGTCAACCCGCTGGCCGGGTGCCTGCCCATCTTCATCCAGATTCCGATCTTCTTCGCGCTCTACAAGGTGTTGATGCTGACGATCGAAATGCGGCATCAGCCGTTCGTGCTGTGGATCAAGGATTTGTCCGCGCCCGATCCGCTGCATATCCTGAATCTGTTCGGCCTGCTGCCCTTCACCCCGCCATCCTTCCTGGGGATCGGCGTGCTGGCGCTGCTGCTGGGCATCAGCATGTATTTCCAGTTCAAGCTGAACCCCGCGCAGATGGACCCGATGCAGCAGCAGATCTTTTCGATCATGCCGTGGATGATGATGTTCATCATGGCCCCGTTCGCGGCTGGCCTGCTGGTGTACTGGATCACCAACAACTGCCTGTCGATGGCCCAGCAATGGTGGCTGTACCGCCGCCACCCCGTGCTGAGCACGGCAGTCGCGAAGTAAGTATCATCCTCCCCTGCAAGGGGAGGTGGCTGGCCGCAGGCCGGACGGAGGGGTGTCCCCCTATCGCGAGGGTGACACCCCTCCACCACGCCCTTCGGGCGCGGTCCCCCTCCCCCTGTGGGGGAGGATTTGAAAGGTGAACGACATGGAATCCCCTGACCTGATCGAAGAAGCGCGCAAGGTCTTTTCCGGGCCGATCACCTTCCTGAAGTCCGCGCCGACGCTGGAATTTCTGCCCGATATGGCGGTCAATGAGGTCGCCTTTGCCGGCCGGTCCAATGTCGGCAAATCATCGCTGCTCAACGCCCTCACTAACCGCAACAATCTGGCGCGGACATCCAACACGCCGGGGCGGACGCAGGAACTGAACTTCTTTGACGTGGGCGATCCGCTGCGCTTCCGCCTCGTCGACATGCCCGGCTATGGCTATGCAAAGGCACCCAAGGATGTGGTGCGCAAATGGAAGTTCCTGGTGAACGACTATCTGCGCGGGCGGGCCGCGCTCAAGCGCGCGCTGGTGCTGATCGACAGCCGCCATGGCATCAAGGAGGTCGATACCGACATGCTGGACATGCTGGACGGCGCGGCGGTGAGCTATCGCATCATCCTGACCAAGGCGGACAAGATCAAGGCGAGCGAACTGGCCGCCGTGACCGAGCAGACCGCGCAAGCGATCCGCAAGCGTCCCGCCGCCCATCCCGACATCATCGCCACGTCCAGCGAGAAGGGCATGGGCATTCCCGAACTGCGCGCGGCAGTGCTGGAAGCCGTGACGATCGGCTGATCGCTGGCGCTTGATGGCGCGAGCGCCTATGGACGGCGCAACGAACAGGAGCGCATGACCATGGCCGACGATGAATATGTCTATGACGAAGCGACCGGCGAATGGATCAGCGCCGCCGATGTGAAGCAGGCCGACAGCGAGCCGAACAGTGTCGAAGTGCGCGATTCGGTCGGCAACCTGCTGGCCGACGGCGATCAGGTGACGTTGATCAAGGATCTGACGGTCAAGGGCGCTGGCCAGACGCTGAAGCGCGGCACGCTGATCAAGTCGATCCGGCTGACGGGCGATACGCAGGAAATCGACTGCAAGTTTGACGGGATCAAAGGCCTGGTGCTGCGCGCCGAATTTGTCCGCAAGCGGTGAGTGAAAGCCGCCCCCGGCGGATCGCGCGATGGGTGCTGGCGCTGGCCTATCTGGTCGCGGGGATCGCGCATTTGCGGTCGCCCGGCGGCTTCATCGCGATCACGCCGAGTTGGGTGCCCTTCCCCGCCACGGTGATTTTCCTGACGGGACTGGCTGAACTGGCGGGAGCCGCCGGATTGATGGTGCCGGCGTTGCGCAAGGCGGCGGGGATCGGCCTGGCGCTCTATGCGCTGTGCGTCTGGCCTGCCAATATCAACCATGCCGTCCATGATATAGCCATTGGCGGCGTGCATCTGGGCTGGGCCTATCATGCCCCGCGCCTGGCGTTGCAGCCGGTCATCATCTGGTGGGCGCTGTGGGCGGCCCATGTCATCGACTGGCCCTTTGCCCGGCGGCATTAGCGAAAGATTGTCTTTCCGGTCCAGCGCCCTACTGTCGTCTTTTCCTGCAGACGAGCGTGAGAGAGCATGATGACCCGGCATCTTCCCTGGATAGCGATGGCCGTGATCGGCGCGGTAGCGCTGAGCGTCGTCGCGGTGTCGCGGGGCGAAGCCGTCAATGCGCTGTGGATCGTCGTCGCGGCGGTCAGCTGCTTTCTGGTCGCCTATCGCTATTATGCGCTGTTCATTGCCAGCAAGGTGATGCGGCTCGATCCTTCGCGCCCAACCCCGGCGCTGCGCCGCGCCGACGGGCTGGACTATGTCGCGACCGACCGCACGGTCCTGTTCGGTCATCATTTCGCAGCGATTGCGGGCGCGGGACCGCTGGTCGGGCCGGTGCTGGCGGCGCAGATGGGCTATCTGCCCGGCACATTATGGATCATCGTCGGCGTCGTGCTGGCAGGGGCGGTGCAGGATTTCATGATCCTGTTCGTTTCGATGCGCCGCGACGGCAAATCGCTGGGCGAATTGATCCGCATGGAAATGGGGCAATGGGCCGGGACGATCGCCCTGTTCGGCGCGTTCATGATCATGGTCATCATTCTGGCGGTGCTGGCGCTGATCGTGGTCAAGGCGCTGGCGGAAAGTCCCTGGGGCATGTTCACGGTCGCGGCGACCGTGCCGCTGGCCATGATGATGGGCGCCTATACACGCTGGATCAGGCCGGGGCGGATCGGTGAAGTGTCGCTGCTGGGGCTGGTCGGGCTGCTGGCGGCGATCGTCTATGGCCAGTCGGTGGCAGCATCGCCCTTCTGGGGGCCGATCTTTACCTTCACGCCGCTCACGCTCTGCTGGATATTGATCGGCTATGGTGCGGTAGCCTCCATATTGCCCGTATGGCTGTTGCTGGCGCCACGCGACTATCTGTCCACCTTCCTCAAGATCGGGGCGATCGCGGCGCTGGCGGTCGGCATCGTCATCATGGCGCCGCCGCTGAAGATGCCGGCGCTGACGCAGTTTGTGGAGGGCGGCGGGCCGGTCTGGTCAGGCGGCCTTTTCCCCTTCCTGTTCATCACCATCGCTTGCGGCGCGGTGTCGGGTTTCCATGCGCTGATTTCCAGCGGCACGACGCCCAAGCTGATCGCCAGCGAAGGGCATGCGCCGATGATCGGCTATGGCGCGATGCTGATGGAAGCCTTTGTGGCAATCATGGCGCTGGCGGGCGCGTCGATCCTGGACCCCGGCATCTATTTCACGATGAACAGCCCGGCAGCGCTGATCGGCACCGACGCCGCCAGCGCGTCCGCCGCCGTGACAGCGATGGGTTTTCCGATCTCGCCCGACCTGATCACCCAGACGGCCAAGGATGTCGGCGAACATAGCATCATCAGCCGCGCGGGCGGCGCGCCGACGCTGGCCGTCGCTATGGCGGAGATATTCAGCCACGTCGTCGGCGGTCCGGCGATGAAGGCCTTTTGGTATCATTTCGCAATATTGTTCGAGGCGCTGTTCATCCTGACCGCCGTGGACGCAGGCACCCGCGCCGGGCGCTTCATGTTGCAGGATCTGATCGCGCTGGCGGCGCCGAGCTTCAAGGAAAGCAAGAGCATGGTCCCCGGCATCGTCGCCACCGCGCTGACGGTCGCTGCCTGGGGCTTCTTCCTGTATCAGGGGGTTACCGATCCGCTGGGCGGGGTGAATACGCTCTGGCCGGTGTTCGGCATTTCCAACCAGATGCTGGCCGCCATCGCGCTGATGCTGGGGACGGTGGTGCTGTTCCGCATGAAGCGCGACCGGTTCGCCTGGGTCACGATGATCCCGACCGCCTGGCTGCTGGTCTGCACCCTGTCGGCGGGATGGCTGAAGCTATTTTCCGCTGACGCCAAGGTCGGCTTTCTGGCGCATGCCGCCAAGTTCAGCGCAGCGGCGCAGGCGGGCGAAGTGCTGGCCCCGGCCAAATCGATGCCGGAAATGCAGCGAATCATCTTCAATGACCGGGTCGATGCGGCGCTGGTCGCGCTGTTCCTGGCGGTGGTGCTGGCGTTGCTGTTCTTCACCATCCGCACCTGCATCGCCGCGCGGCGAATCGCGGCGCCGACGGCGCGCGAAATCCCGGCGCAACTGGTGCCCGCGGAATGAGCGGATTTTTGAGCCTGTTGCGGCAGACCGCGCGGCTGATGGTCGGCATGCCCGACTATGACGCCTATCTGCGCCATATGCTGACGCACCATCCCGACCAGCCGGTGATGGACCGGACGCAGTTTTTTCGCGATCGGCAGGAAGCGCGATATGGCGGCAAAAATGGCGGAAAATGCTGCTAGGGCGAGTAATAATACTATTGTAAAATTTCAATATGGGACATAAAGTTACCGATTGATTATATATTATGATTGATCTGTACGGTCAGCTTGCTAGGGCGCGACGTCCTTTGTGCCCGACAGCTTGAGGGATATGTCCCCTGCCCGATCCCTTGCGGCAGGGGGCATTCTGTTTCAGCGGCGCGCGTTGAAGCCCGCGACCATGCCAGCGGTAATCGACAGCGCGATTTCCGCCGCGCCGATGGCGCCGATGTCCAGCCCCGCCGGACCGTCAATGCGCGCCAGATCGGCTACATCAAACCCCTGTGCCGCCAACCGATCCAGCCGCGCGGCGTGGCTCTTGCGCGATCCAAGTGCGGCGACATAGCCGGTCGGTGCGCGAAGCGCCGCTTCCAGCGCCGGATCGTCAATCTTGATGTCGTGGCTGAGTGTCACAACGGCAGTCGATTCGCCGGGGAAGCGCGCGGTGATGGCTTCGTCGGGCCAGCGATCGTCCAGCTCGACGCCGGGGAAACGCTCGGCCGTCAGGAACCGCCCGCGCGGGTCGATCACCACCGGCGTCACACCGATCGCCTGCGCCAGCGGGACCAGCGACTGGGCGATCTGGACTGCGCCGACGATCAGCAGGCGGCGGGGCGGGTCATAGCGGTTGAGGAAATCGCCCTCGCTTGCCTGTTCGCGGGTGACCCCGGTCGCAAGGTCGGTCGCCAAAGTCAGCGCCCGGCCCCGCGCGCTGGCGGCCTCGATCCGGTCGAACAGGTCGGGCGCAAAACCGTCTGCGCCCACCGGCTGGATCAGGACAGCGATTTCGCCGCCGCAGGGCAAACCGACGTCCCAGGCATCGCCATCGGCCACGCCATAGGTGGCGACATGGGCAGCGCGCCCGGCAATCACTTCGGCAGCGCGGTGCAGTACATCGCTTTCGACGCAGCCGCCGGAAATGCTGCCTTCAAAGCGGCCATCCTGATGCACGATCATGTGGCTGCCGCGCGGGCGCGGCGCGGACCCCCAGGTCGATACCACCGTCGCCAGCGCCAGCTTTGCACCGCGCCATTCGACGCCCTTGCGGATCACCGCGCCATTGTCGTTCAAATCGGGACTCCTTTGGCGCCAAGATAGGTAGGCTGCCCGCGCTAGACCAGACGCCTGCCAGTCCAGACGACGCGACCGACAATATCCACCAGCGCCGGATCAATGTCAGTCCAGTCGGGATAATGGAGATTGTCGCTGACCACGCTGAAGCGGCCACGCAACGGCCCCATCGCGATCCGTTTGACCATCAGCACGCCGTCGAGCCGCAAGACATAGACGCCATCGCGCAACCGGGTGGCGTCATCGTCATGATCGACCATGATGTCATCGCCATCGCTGAGCGTGGGCGCCATCGATTCGCCATCGACCCGGATGATCGAAACGCGCTGCGGCCGCACCCCCAGATGACGCAGCCAATGCGCGTCGAACGCCATCACACCGGCTGTGCGCTCATCTTCGTCCAGCGTGCCGACGCCTGCCGACGCGCCCAGCGCCAGGCGCGGCACTGCCACGACGGCGGGCATGCCGCGCGTGCGGGCGGGGACCGTCACCGGCGCGGCGCTGCCACCCAACATCTGTTCAGCGACGCCGAAATAGCGGGCCAGCACATGCCGGTCCGCCTCATCCAGTTTACGCGGCGTGCCACGTTTGATGAACTGCTGGATATAGGCGGGGTTGCGACCGATCAGCCGGGACAGATCGGCATAATTTTCCCCCCGTTCGGCAATCAGCCGATCCAGCGCAATCCGGGCGTTCTGCGATTCATCCATATCCAATCCATAAAGATAGGAATTTTCCTAGAAAAGTAGGAAATGGCTTAGAGATAGGAATATGCCTATCGACTTGCAGCGGGTGAGTCGGACCGAAAGAGGAGAAAGAAGCCGATGCTGTTGCACGCGATCGAACGATTCCTTCGCCAACATGACATGCCGCCGACCACCTTTGGTCGCGCCAGCACGCGCGATCCACGGCTGGTTTTCGACCTGCGCCAGGGGCGCGAGCCGGGCGACCGCGTAAGGAGACGAGTAGAACATTTCATGAACACATATCGCAGGAGCATCAGCCAATGACAAGCGTGCATCATGGATTTGGCATCAAGAATCTGGTCCAAAACAAACCGATAGGAAAATCCCATCGCGATCCCCTGCCGCGGCTGCTGGAGCAGCTGCTCCAACGGGCGGGCGCGCCGACGATGATCGAGCGTGCGGTGAGTCGCCCCTGGGCGAGCGCCCTGTTCGAAGGACGCCGCCACATCGTCACTCTACGCCTGTCCGGCGCCAGAGCGGCGACGCGCTTCCGCGCCTTTGCCGAGGGGATAGAGAGCGCGGAATGGCAGGTACCGGGCCATTTCGTCGCCGACATCATAATCGACGATTCGCGACAGGAAGCCGATGAATGGTGGATGGAACTGTCGGCGCTGACGATCGAGGACTGGTAGGGGCTTAACGCCCCTGACCAGCCATGCTGCGCAACGCGCCCAGGGCCGCGCGCAGGGCATCGTCGGCATCCTGCGCCACCATGTCCCGCACCGGCACGGCGGGCGCAACCGGCATATCGGCGATAACCCGCGCCGTGCCGGCATCCGCCGCCGGCGCGCGGCTGCGCAGGGCAAGGCCGCGCTCCAGCCGCTGGGTCAATTCGGTGATCGACAAGCCCTGGGTCGGGATGGGATCAAGCCGCGCGGGCATGACCGGCGCGGTATCCTGCGATGCATCCTTGGCGACATCCGGCTCGACGGCCGGGGCGGCCAGGCGTTGAAAGGTCGGCTGGGGCAGGTCTTCATCGGCCATCGGCAAGGGCGCACTGGGCATGACCAGACCTTCGGACGGGACGACGGCATCCTGTTCAGGTTCGGAGCGCGTCGCCAATGGCCTGCGCAATGCATCGGGACGGCCGAAAATGTCGAGGCCGTTGAAATCGCGACTCGCAAAAATGGGCGCGCGGGCGGGTGCATCGGGATGGGCATCGGCGCGACGCAGCGATGGCGTTGCGTCATCGACAGGGGCAATACGTCCCCGCGCCAGCGCGGTCAGTTTTGAAAAAGCGAAACCCATTTTTCTTGCTCCCTGGACGCGCACCATGCGTCCTTCCTGTTCAGCCTGCCGGTCCTGCCGACGCATCATTCCCACAAATCCCACGGCCATCAGCGCGGTAAAGCCGGCCAGCAGCAGCCGGGCTTTCAGCCCCAGCGGCGGGGCGGCAGCGGGCAAGCTTTCCGACAGGCCGCTCGACGCCACGACCATTTCGATCAGCCCGACCGGAATCCACAGCACCAGCAGCGCTGCGGCCAGGCCGACCAGCGCCATGATGGCGATCCCTCTTGTCCGTGCTGCCCTGATGGCCACTTCGATTGTCCAACCTTGCCTCAGGCGGCCGCGCGCGTCCGGGCGGGACGCGCCAGCAGCCGCTGGTAAACAGGTTCATAACGCAAAATGTTTGACGACCAGTTACGCTCACGCTCGACAAAGGCGCGGGCAACCGCGCGCCGTTCTTCCCAGATGCCGCGATCGGCAAACAGGCCCGCCAGCGCAGCGGCCATGCCCGCCGGATCGTCGGGCGGAAACAAGGTTCCGGTGACGCCATCCTCTATCAGTTCACGATGGCCGCCCACGCTGGAGGCGGCGACCAGTTGGCCTTGCGCCATGGCTTCGAGCGGCTTCAATGGCGTTACGAGATCCGTCAGCCGCATCGCCTTGCGCGGATAGGCCAATATGTCGATCTGGGCGTAATAATGTTCGACCTGATCGTGCGGCACCCGGCCCACAAAGACGATATGGTCGGCAAAGGGCGAGGCGAGCGCCTGATCGCGCAGCGCCTGTTCGCGCGGGCCGCCGCCAACCAGCAGCAGCTTGGCCCTGGGCCGGGCGCGGACGAGTCGCGGCATGGCTGCGATCAGATCGTCCAGCCCTTCATAATCGTAGAAGCTGCCGATGAAGCCGACGACGTCAGCCCCTTCAAGACCGAGTTGCGCCGTGAGCGCGGGGTCGCGTGGCACGGGCGTACCGAACTGGTCCATATCGACGCCATTGGGCGACACGATGATCTTGGCCGGATCAATCCCGCGCGTGGCCAGATCGGCGCGCAGACCTTCGCAGATGACCGCGACCGCATCGGCATTACGCACCGCATGCGTTTCGAGCTGGCGGGTGAGCCAGTAACGCGGGCTGCCCTCCGTCCCGGTGCCGTTGCCGACCGCTGCATCTTCCCAGAAAGCCCGGATTTCATAGACCAGGGGAATGGCGTGGCGTTTGGCCACGCGCTGCGCGGGGATGGCGTTGAGCACCGGCGAATGGGCGTGGATGATGTCCGGCCGCCACTGCTGCACCAGCGCCTCGATCGCGTCGGCATGGGCGGCAATGTCGCGCCACTCGCGCAGCACCGGATTACCCGTTGCGGGCTTGCCGGGGGTGCGGTGGAAGTGAAGGCCGTCGACCAGTTCCTCCAGCGGGCCTGATGCGCTGTGGCGATGCCCGGTTATGCCGCGCACCTCCCAACCCCTGGCCATCTGCGCACGCAGGATGGCGCGCGTGCGGAAGGTGTAGCCACTGTGCAGCGGCAGGCTGTGATCCAGCACATGAAGAATATGGGTCATAGCCCATATACTTAGGCGCAAAAGGTTTAACGGCCCGTCAACTGTGTCGCGTTAGGGAGGAGCGGTAGCCAGTGGAACCACCAAGACGCAATGATCGACACCCTGTCCCTGCTGATCAGCCATGGCGTGATCCTGCTCGCCGCGTGGCGGCTGTTGCCGCGCGCGGATCTGGATCGCGATCCGCCAGCAGAGGAGGGCGCGCGCGATGCGTGACCTGTTCTTCGTCGCCTTTCTGGGCGTCTTTTTCCTGATGGGGCTGAAGCGCCCGTTTCTGCTGGTCGCCGTCTACGCCTATATCGACATCGTCTCGCCCCAGCGCCTGTCCTATTTCCTGCTCAATTCGATCCCGATTTCCGCCATTGCCTTCGCCGCGATGGTGGGCGCCTGGCTGGTCGTCGACGACAAGAAGGATTGCCGCTTTTCCGCGCGGCAGGCGCTGCTGCTGATCCTGCTGCTCTGGTGCGGCTATACCACCGCGACCGCCGATTTCCCGGTCGAGGCGATGACCAAATGGAATTGGGTGTGGAAGGCGATCATTGCGGGCGTTTTTCTGCCGCTCACGCTGCGCACGCGCCTGCGAATCGAGGCGATGACCGTTTTCATGATCCTGTGCGCCAGCACCATCATCATCAATGGCGGCATGAAAACCGCGCTGTCGGGCGGTGGCTATGGCGTGCTGAACCTGATGGTCGAGAATAACAGCGGTCTGTATGAAGGATCGATCATCAGCTGCGTCGCCATTTCGCTGATCCCGTTGATCCTGTGGCTGTCCAGGCATGGCACCATATTCGCGCCGGACGACTGGCGGGTGAAAGCCTTTTGCTACTGCCTGTGCCTGGCCTGCATGCTGATGCCGATCGGCACCGAAGCGCGTACGGGCCTGGTCTGCATCGTCATCCTGGCGGGATTGATGCTGGTGCGTTCGCCGCGCCGCTTCGTCTATGGGCCGCTGATGCTGCTGGCGGCGCTCATATCCATCCCCTTCCTGCCCGCCAGTTTCACCCAGCGCATGCAGACGATCGAGAATCATCAGGGCGACGAGAGCGCATCGACCCGCGTGGCGGTGTGGATGTGGACGCTCGACTATGTGAAAACCCATCCGGGCGGCGGCGGCTTCGACAATTATCTGCAGAACAGCTTTACCTATTTCGCCCAGAGCGAAGTGGGTGACGGCGATACGAAGCGGATCGAGCGGCGGCTGGTGACCGACAAGGGCCGTGCCTATCACAGCGCCTATTTCGAGATGCTGGGCGAGCAGGGCTATTTCGGCTTCCTGCTCTGGGCGTTGATCCACGGCATCTGTTTCATCCGCACCGAAATGATCCGCCGTTTGTATCGCAAACGGACGGGACCGGACGAAGCCTGGATCGCGCCGTTCGCGCTGGCGCTGCAACAAGGGCATATCGTCTACATGGTCGGATCGCTGTTCGTGGGCATCGCCTATCAGCCCTTCATCTTCATGATGCTGGCGCTTCAGATCGGCCTCGACACCTATCTGAGCCGAAGGCGTAAGGCCGCAGCGCGAGCGGACCTGAACGCGGCGATGAACCGGCCGCGCGGGGCGCTGGCATGAGCGGCGAGCTGCGCGCATTGGGGCTGGTCCATGGGTTGCTGCTGGGCCTGCTGCTGGCGTCGCCACTGATCGCCCCCAGCCTTATGCCATGGGGGGTCGAAGCCCTGTTCATCATCGGCGGTTTTCAGTTAAGGCTGGCGGACCGGCGATGGTCCATGCGCAACGGCTGGAGCAACTGGATAAGCCATATCCGCATGGCGCCGGCGCGGCTGATCCCATGGGCAGCGGCGGCGACGGTGGCTCTGATCGCAGGCGATGGCACGCGAGCGCAGGCGATCCTGGTCGCCGCGTCGCTGTGCGAATTGCTGATATATCCGATCTGCACCCACATATTGGCGGGGCTGTCGCGGCGCTCGGCTGGCGCGGTGCTTGTGCTGCTGGTGATGGTCGGCCTTGGCGCTGCGGGGGAAGCGATCCGTTACATGATCGGCTTCATGACCGGGATCAGCGCGTGTCTATTCTGGTTGCGCGGTCCCGATGGGGAGGCACATGCGTTGGGACTGGCGCTGACCGGACTGGTTGCGGCGGCTGTAACGGCTGTTCTGCTGCCTCCCGTCCTGCCGGTAGCCTTGCCCGCGACCATCGTCTGCGCGACGCTGGCTCTGGCGCATGTGTCGACGCTGCGCCGCCGCCCGATCCCGTGGCGGGTGGGCGGCGGCTTGCGGGTCAGGCCGTAACGGCTTCGGTTTCCACAACGGCCTTGATCAAGGCTTCAACAAAGGCGGGAATGTCGTCGGGCTTGCGGCTGGTGATGATATTGCCGTCCACCACGACCGCATGATCGACGACCTCGGCACCCGCGTTGCGTAGGTCCGTACGTACCGACGGCCAGGACGTGACCGTCCGTCCGTTGACGACGTCGGCCTCCACCAGCAGCCATGGGCCGTGACAGATGGCCGCGACTGGCTTTCCCGCGGTCACGAAGGTGCGCACCGCCGACACCGCCGTCGCATTGGTGCGCAGCGTGTCGGGGTTGGCGACGCCGCCGGGCAGTAGCAGAGCGTCATAATCCTCCATCCTGACGGCGTCGAGGCGGATGTCGGGGGGTATGGTGTCGCCCTTTTCATCATGCTTCATGCCTTGGATCGGATCGAGACCGGGCGAAGCGAGGGTCACGCTGGCTCCCGCCTCGATCAGGGCGTCGCGGGGGTCGAACAATTCGGACTGCTCGAACCCGTCGGTCGCGATGATGAGGATGCGGCTGTTATTAATGGCGGGCATGGGGCTTCTCCTTGCACCTGTATGGAAACAGGCAAACGGACCACGGCCCGACACGTTGCGGAACGAAGCGATGAAAGGTGGGTTTTTGGCCATGAGAAGGAAAATATGGCCAGCCAACCCCTCATCCATGTGGATGACAGCATCCCCGGCATTTCGCGACGCGCTCTCAAAAATGGCTGGGGCTATTATCAGCCCGACGGATGCCGCATCGCCGATCGCGAAGAGATTGATCGGCTGAATGCCATCGCGCTACCGCCCGCCTATCGCGACTGCTGGTTCTGCCCGATGCCCCATGGCCATATATTGGCGACGGGACATGACGAGCGGGGCCGCAAGCAATATCGCTATCATCCGGAATTCCGCGCCGGGCGGGACGCACAAAAATATGAAGGCTGCGCCGCGTTCGGTCGCGCCCTGCCGAAATTGCGGGCGCAAATGGAGGCGGACCTGTCGCGGCGCGGATTGCGCAAGGAGCGGACGATCGCCGCGGTCGTGCGGCTGCTGGATTTGGGCCGGTTGCGCGTGGGTAATGAATATTATGCCACTACTAACAAGAGTTTCGGCGCGACGACGCTGCGCCGCCGTCATGTCGACCTGACCGGCAAGGCGCTGACGCTGCGCTATCGCGCCAAGTCGGGCAAGCAGCATCTGGTGACGCTGACCGACAGGCGGCTGGTGCGCTTCGTACGGAATGTGCAGGATTTGCCCGGCCAGCATCTCTTCCAATATCTGGATGAGGATGGCGATGCCCGCCCGATCACGTCGAGCGATGTGAACGCCTATATTGCGCAGGCCATGGGCGGTGCCTTCACCGCCAAGCATTTCCGCACCTGGGGCGCATCGACCATTGCCTTTGCCACTTTGGCCGCAGGGCCGGTGTCGATGAAGGCCCTGTTGGAGCCAGTGGCCGCCGCGCTCGGCAACACGCCAGCGATCAGCCGCAAAAGCTATGTCCACCCTGCGCTGCTGGAATTGTGCAAGGATGGACAGGACGAATGGCGCGCCGGGCTTCGCCTGCCGCGCCGTACACGCTATCTGTCTCGCGAAGAGCGCGGACTCATCGCATTTCTCGACACGCTTGCCGGATAAACGCTAACAGGACCGACATGGCCAACACGACTGAACCCGCCGCCGTAAAAGTGCATACCCCCGATCTTGTCGAGATGTGGCGATCGACCAGCGAATGGCTGTCGGTCCATTATGTCCAGATCGCCATCGCCATTGGCGCAGGCATTCTCATCTATCTCGCGCTGACCGCCCTGCGCCAGTTCGGCAAAAGGTGGCGCGGCGACTTTGGCGACCCGCTTGGCTATACCAATGTGCTGGGCCGTGCTGTTGCGCGCACCACCCATTTCTTCATGCTGATGGTCGCGGCCAAGCTGGTCGCTGGCTATGCCGATCCGCCCGCCGCGCTGTTCAAGACCATCGCCTTCCTGTTCACCATCGCGGCCGTGTTGCAGGGCGCGATCTGGGCGCGGGAAATCATATTGGGGCTGATCGAGCGCAAGACGCTGGCTGAGGATGGTCAGGGCGAAACGCTGGCCAATGCGATGGGCCTGATCCGCGTTCTGGTGACATTCGCCCTGTTCGCGATCGCCACCATCGTCGTGCTGGACAATCTGGGTGTCAATGTGACCGGCCTCGTCGCGGGTCTGGGCATCGGCGGCATCGCCATTGGTCTGGCCGCGCAGGGGATTTTTTCCGACCTGTTCGCCGCGCTGTCGATCATTTTCGACAAGCCGTTCCGCCGGGGCGAAACGATTACCTATGACACCACAACCGCGACGGTCGAAAAGATCGGCCTGAAATCCACGCGGATGCGCGCCATAACGGGCGAAAAGAAAGTGATGTCCAACGCCAATCTGTTGCAGAAGGAAATCACCAGCTATTTCACGCTGGATCACCGCCGCATCAAATTTGCCATCGGCGTCATTTACCAGACCCCGCCTCAACTCGCTGCGCAGATCCCCGACATTCTCAAGGAGATCATCGAATCCCATGGTGGCAATTTCGTCCGATCCGGCTTTGTCAATTTCGGCGCATCCAGCCTGGATTTCGAAGTAGATTTCGACGTGTATCTACCGGACTGGGATTCGATCTACCAGGTGCGGCACAAGGTCGGCCTGGCCATATTGCAGCGGTTCAATGATGCCGGGCTGGAATTTGCCTATCCGACCCAGACGACCTTCACCGCCGCACCGGACGGACAGATGATCATGCCCTATGCAGAAGTGCAGCCGGTACGTGGTGTCTGAACTGCGGCGTCAGCCCGCGCCCCACAGGCTGCCGGGCTGAAGCAGGCCATCGGCCAGCGTCAGCGCCCCGTCGCGATCCCGCGCCAGAAGCAGCGCGCCATCAAGGTCGATCCAGTCCGCCCCCTGCGCCACCAGCGCGGCGGGCGCGATGCCAAGCGAGGTGCCAAGCATACAGCCGACCATGACGCGAAACCCTCGGTCCCGCGCCGCCTGACGCAGCGCCAGCGCTTCGGTCAGGCCACCGGCCTTGTCCAGCTTGATGTTCACCGCGTCAAAGTCGCCAAGCCGCTCAAGGTCCGCGCTGGTATGGCAGCTTTCATCCGCGCACAGCGGCAAGGGCGCACGGACCCCGGCCAGCGCCACCTCTTGACCATGGATCACGGGCTGTTCGACCATTTCGACGCCAAGGTCGGCCAGCGCCTGCGCCTCCGCCGCAATATCGAGATCATGCCAGCTTTCATTGGCATCGACGATCAGTCGCGCGTCCGGTGCGCCCGCCCGCACGGCGGCGATGCGCGCCCGGTCGCCCTCGCCCGTCAGCTTGCATTTGAGCAGGGCAAAACCGCGCCCGGCCGCCGTCCTGGCGGCAGCCTCCATCGTTGCCGGATCGCCCAGGCTGATGGTGAAAGCGGTCGGCAGCGGCGCGGGCTGGCAAAGGCCGGCAAGTTGCCAGACCGGCGCACCCGCGCGCTTTGCCTCCAGATCCCATAGCGCGCAATCGAGCGCATTGCGCGCCGCGCCGCGTGGCATATGCGTCAGCAACGACTGCCGGTCGAGCGGACCGGCATAGGCGCGGATCGCCGCCGCACACCCTTCCGCCGTCTCGCCCTCATAATAGATTGCCGTTCCTTCGCCGCGGCCGACATAGGTGCCATCGCCAACGGTGCAGACGACCACGTCCACATCGGTCTTGGCCCCGCGGCTGATGATGAACGCGCCTGCGACCGGCCAGCGTTCGACGGTCGCGGACAATAGGTGGATCATTGGCGGCTCCAATGCGTGAACGGATCGCCCGCCTATGCGCGAAAGTCGCGCGCGCCACCAGCCCCGCCCCATTGAGGCATTGCGGGCAGCCTGCTAAGCGCCGCGCATGGAGGACACACCCACCCCGTCGCCGCGCGCCAGCGGCCGTCCCGCGCTCGGCAGCCTGACAATGCTGTGGGGTTTCGCGAAGTGCTATCCGGGGCGCATTGCAGGCGCGCTGATCGCGCTGATCGTGTCGTCGGCGGCGACGCTGGGCATCCCCAGCGGCTTCCGGCTGGTGATCGACCGGGGCTTCATGGGGGGCGGCGACATCAGCCGCTGGTTTGAATATCTGCTGCTGATCGTCATCATATTGGCGGTGGCGAGCGCGCTGCGCTTTTACTTCGTGTCCTGGCTGGGCGAGCGGGTGGTCGCGGATATTCGCAGCGCGACACAGGCCAATCTGCTGCGACAGGCGCCGCGCTTTTTCGAGGAAAACCGCCCCTCCGAAATCGCATCGCGCATGACCGCCGATACGGCTGTCGTCGAACAGGTGGTCGGATCGACCGTGTCGATCGCGCTGCGCAACATGGTCACCGGCGTTGGCGGCCTCATCTATCTGTTCGCGCTTGCGCCCAAGCTGGCGGCGATGCTGCTGCTGGGCATCCCCGTCATCCTGCTGGTGCTACTGAGCCTGGGCCGCAAGGTGCGGGCCCTGTCCCGCGCCAGCCAGGACCGGCTCGCCGATGTAGGCAGCGTGACCAATGAAGTGCTGGCGGCGATGAAAATCGTTCAGGCATTCGGGCAGGAACGGCGCGAGGCGGCGCGATTTGACGCGACGGTCGAAAAGGGGTTCGACACGGCGCGCCGCCGCATCCGGTTGCGGGCGATCATGACGGCGGTGGTGATATCGCTGGTGTTCGGATCGATCACGGCGGTCATGTGGCAGGGCGCGCTGGATGTCGCGGCGGGCAAGCTGTCCGGGGGCAGCATCGCAGCGTTCGTGCTGACTGGCGGGCTGGTGGCGGGCGCGTTCGGCTCCTTGTCTGAAAGCTGGGGCGATCTGCTGCGGGGTGCTGGCGCGGCCAGCCGCCTGCATGAGTTGATGACAGCGACGCCCGACATTTTGCCCCCCGAAAGCCCGACGATCATTCCGACCGCCGTGTCCGGCGCGCGGCTGACATTTGATGATGTGCGTTTCCATTACCCCACCCGGCCCGATCAGGCGGCGCTCAATGGCGTGTCGATCGACGTTGCGCCCGGCGAGACGGTAGCGGTGGTCGGGCCTTCTGGCGCCGGCAAATCGACGCTGATCCAGCTGGCTTTGCGATTCTACGATCCCACGTCCGGTACTGTCCGGCTGAATGATGTCCCCTTGCCGCAGGCCGACCCGGCTGCATTGCGCGCGATGATGGCGATGGTGCCGCAAGACAGCGTGATTTTTGCGGCATCGGCCCGCGACAATCTGCGTTATGGGCAGTGGGACGCGACCGACGATCAGATCTGGGACGCGGCGCGCGCCGCCAATGCGGAGGGATTCCTGCGCGCGCTGCCACAGGGGCTGGACAGTCCGATGGGGGAAGCGGGTACGCGCCTGTCGGGCGGGCAGCGGCAACGACTGTCGATCGCACGTGCGCTGTTGCGCGACGCGCCGATCCTGCTGCTGGATGAAGCCACGTCTGCGCTGGACGCCGAATCGGAACGTTTGGTGCAGGATGCGCTCGGTCGGTTGATGGAGGGGCGCACGACTATCGTCATCGCCCATCGGCTGGCGACCGTGCGCGCCGCCGACCGGATCATCGTACTGGACGAAGGACGGATCGTGGAACAGGGCGATCATGCCGCGCTGGTGGCGCAGGGCGGCCTATATGCGCGTCTGGCGAGCTTGCAGTTTCAGGATGCGCCCTCGGCCTGATCCGGGGCGCCCTGCTCAGGCGAGAGCGGAGCCGCTGCTCAGCTTGACGATATGATCAAGGATTGCGGGATGCAGCGGGCGTTCGAAGGCGCAACCCGCTTCATGGCCGCGCGTCCACAAGACGCGGGCGCGACGCCCTTCAAAGCCCGGCAGCATGACCCATAATTCACTGCCACAGGTCAGTTTCATGAAGCTTTGAAGGCGAAAGCCAGTGACGGATACGTCGGCTATGCGGCTGCTGAACCAGGTTTCGCCAGGACGACGAATACGCACACCGATCTGCACATAGCTGCGCTCTGCCAGCCGTGCCTTTCGGTCCACATCAGTCTGTCTGTCGGCGCTCATGGTTCGCTATCGCCCGCCCTTCCACTGCCATTATCGACGATCGGCGTAAGCAAAGCGTTAATAAGTCCGCCTTGAAGCGGGCGTGCTCGCGGGTCGGCCTGGCGGGTCCGAGCGCACAAAAAAGGGGCCACCCGAAGGCGACCCCTGAAATATCGGCAATATCAAAACTCGGATGCCGCCCTGCCCGCCCGGAAAAACGGGAAGTCTTAGTGCAGGCGGACAGACACAGGCAATCAGCGTTTAGAAGTTGCCATATTGTTCGTTGCCGACAAAGCCCAGCTTCGTCACGCCCGCACGCTTGATCTCCGCCAGCACCTCATCAACGGTGACATAGCGGGTCTGCGCGTTCGGCTGGAACTGAAGTTCCGGCTCGACCGGCAGGCGCAGCGACTGCTGCAGATATTGACGCAGGGTCAGCAGATCGATCGCCGAACCGTTCCAGGTGATGACCCCGGCAGAATCGATGGCGACCTTGTTCTTCACCGGATCGATCGGGGTGTTCGTCGGCGGTGCGTTCTGCGGCAGGTCGATCTTGACCGCGTGGGTCTGGATCGGAATCGTGATGATGAACATGATGAGGAGAACGAGCATGACGTCGATCAACGGCGTCGTGTTCATTTCCATCATCGGTTCGCCTTCATCGGAACCCATGCTCATGGCCATAGCGAAATCTCCTTAATCAGCCGGTCAGAGGCGGGTCGTCGTCGTGCCGGGTTCCGGCTCGGAGATGAAGCCCACCTTGGGGAAACCGGCGCGCTGCATCGTATAGATCGTACCGCCGATGCACCGGTAGGGGGTGTTGATGTCGCCACGGATATGCACTTCGGGCATGTCTTCGGGCGTCATATTTTCGACGCCGCCTGCCTTCTTGATGTCCGCTTCGAGCTTCGCCACCGCGCGGTTGAGCAGATCGCTGGAATCAACCTTGGTCAAATTCCAATACACTGCGCAGCTGCCGTCCGAACCGGTCGTGACCGAGAGGGAGACATTTTCCGGCTTCGTCGTGGTCGGCTCGAACGCCACCTTGGGAAGTTGCAGTTCGACCGTCTGGACGACGACCGGAACCGCGATAAGAAAGATGATGAGCAACACCAGCATGACGTCGACGAGCGGCGTCGTGTTGATGTCGGACAACGGTTTGTCGTCACCGCCGCCGGGGCCAACACTCATTGCCATTGATAATATCCTAACATTGGTGTCGATGGCGCCTCACCATCGCGAGGGCCATGGTCGGCGGGGAACCGGGTAGTCGCAGCGGCCACCCGGTTCCCACGCCGGCATCTCAAGACAATCAGGCCTTGGTCGGCGCAGCAACCGGCTTGGCAGCAGGTGCGGCGGGAGCCGGAGCAACGCTGGGCTTAACCGCGCCGTTCGACACCAGATAGGCCAGCAGATCGACCGTGAAGCCGTTCAGCTGTTCGGCGATCGACTTGTTGCGGCGCTGCAGGAAGTTGTAGGCGAGCACCGCGGGAACGGCCACGGCCAGACCCAGGGCGGTCATGATGAGCGCTTCACCGACGGGACCGGCGACCGCGTCGATCGACGCCTGACCGGCTGCACCGATCTTGATCAGCGCGCGATAAATGCCGATAACCGTACCGAACAGACCGATGAACGGCGAGGTCGAACCAACGGTTGCGAGGAAGGCGAGACCGCCGCCCAGCGACGAGTTGATCGCGGCTTCCGAACGACCGAGCGAACCGTGCAGCCAGTCATGGGCTTCGACCGGATCGGTCAGCTTGGTATGTTCTTCCTGCGCCTTGATGCCGTCATCGACGATCTGCTTGTAGGCAGAGTTCTTTTCCAGCTTGGCCGAACCTTCCTTGATGTTGGCGGCGCGCCAGAAGGTCGCGCGGACCTTCTTGCCCTGGTTGATCACCTTCTGCTGTTCGATCAGCTTGGTGAACAGAATGTAGAAAGTGCCGACCGACATGCCGCACAGAATGATGAACACGGTCCAGGCGATGGTACCGCCCTGTTCCAGAGCTTCCATCAGGCCATAGGGGTTTTCCGGCTTCGGCGCCGCAGCTGCGAGATACATCAACATGTTCAAGACTTCCCTCTCAATGAGATCAAGCTAGAGCGAGGCGGCGCCGGGCGCACGCCTTGCCCGTTTGGATTATTCCGGCAGACGCCAGGTGATACGGCCATTGTACGTATCGGGCATTTCCGCACCATCAGACCCCTTGGCCGGCTTGAACCGCGCACGACGCGGCAGCAGGCGGCAGGTCGCCTCATCGAGATCCGGGTGGCCGGTCGAGGAGGTGATGGTGCAGTCGGTTACCCGACCGTCCGCACCGATTTGCAGGCGGAACCCGGCCGTACCCGAGCGTTCTTCGCGCTGGGCGCGGCTCGGATAGTCCGCATCGCTGAGCCAGCTGCCGGGCGAACTGCGCGGCGTTGCGCGGGTTGCGGCGACAGGCGGCGGCGGTGGGGCCGGCGGCGGGGGCGGGGCTGCGACCGGGACGGGGTTGAACACCGGAGGAGGCGTCCTAACTACAGTCATGGTCGGCGCAGGCGCCGGGGTCTGCACGATCGGCGGCGGGGCCACGACCGGCGGCGGCTCGACCGGCTGGTCTGGCGGCGGCGGTGGCGGCTCCTCGTCCGGTGGTGGCGGCTCTTCCTTCACGTCGATCACGTTCAGCTGTTCTGCCGCCTTTTTGACATATTTCATGCCAAGACCGGTGACGAAGGCATAGCCAAGAACAGCGTGAATCAGGGCGACGATGATGATCGAGACGGTCCGACTCGATCCTTGCGAGTGGTCAGCATAGGCCATTCGGCAACGACACTCCTTAACTCATCTTACCAGTGGTTTATACAAATCAGCCAAAAACGACCCAAGCCGACCGGGCTATCCCGGCCACCTTCGGCCACTGTCCGTCCAATTGCTACCGCACAAACTCCTATCGCGGCACATCGTGGCACGCAAACGCTTTATCGATATGTTCATTTGCGGTTACCATTTCATAGCGGAATGACTTGCCTGTGACATCCTTGCCACGAGCCAAAAATATAGGACGAAGCTGATCATGAAATCCTCCACCCTGCTTTACCGGCTCGCGCTGCCATGCCTCATTTCAGCCGTAAATCTCCCGGTTTTCCCTGTTTTAGCGCAACATCTTCCGATGACAACGCGCTCAGCGCCCGCCGCCACCGGCTTGTCCTACGCCGACATTGTCGACCTGGCGGACACCGCGCCGCTAGTGGCCCATGTGCGAATCCGCAACATCATTCCGTTGAATCCCGAACAGGCCGGGGACGTCCCGGCGGGCCATAAACGGCTGTTTGTGGAAGGCGACGTCATGGGTTTGATTCGCGGCGAGGCGGGAATCGCACCCCTTGTAAGCTGGCTCTACGATGCGCCTGTCGACGCCCGCGGCAAATTGCCGAAACTGAAAAAGGCGCAGGTCATCCTGTTCGCACGGCCCGGCGGGCGGCCCGGCCAGATCCAGTTGGTTGCCCGCGACGCGCAGATCCCGGCTACGCCCGCAGAAATCGAGCGGGTGAAAACCATATTGTCCGCGCTGGTCGCACGCGATGCGCCGCCCCGCATCCTGGGATTGGGCGATGCTTTCCATGTTGCCGGCACGGTGGCTGGCGAGGGCGAGACCCAGATTTTCCTGCGTACCGAAAATGGCGACCCCGTCTCGCTCTCGATCCTCCGTCGGCCCGGCGAGCAGCCCCGCTGGGCAGTGGCGCTGGGCGAGATTGTCGACGAAGCGGCGAAGGCGCCGGCGCCGGGCAGCCTGCTCTGGTATCGCCTGGCCTGCACGCTGCCCCCTGCCCTGCCCGCCCGCGCGGTGCGGACCCTGTCCGTGCAGGACGCCGAAGCGGCCCGCGCAGACTATCGCGTGGTGATCGACGCGCTTGGCCCGTGCGGACGGACGCGGACGCCCGCCTGATACAGCTTTTGCTTGGACCCACGCGCACCTGTCGCTATCAGCGCGGGCTTCATCATCCGCGCTGATTATAGAGAAAGACGCCCCTATGACCAATCTGCACCGCCATGCCCCGCTGCGCGTCGCGCTCGTCGGCCTAGGCACGGTGGGCGGAGGCGTCATCCGGCTGCTCAACACCAATGCGGCCCTGATTGCCCGGCGTGCGGGTTGCCCGGTTCAGGTCGTCGCGATTTCGGCGCGCGACCGGAACAAGGATCGCGGCGTCGACCTGTCCCCCTATGAATGGGTGGACGATATGAACAGCCTGGCGACGCGCGACGATATTGACGTCGTGGTCGAACTGATCGGCGGGTCGGATGGTCCGGCGCTGACGCTGGCGCGCCACTGCCTAAATGCGGGCAAGCCGTTCGTCACCGCGAACAAGGCGATGCTGGCCCATCATGGGCTGGACCTTGCCCGGCTGGCCGAAAAGGGTGGCATTGCGCTCAAATATGAAGCTGCGGTTGCTGGCGGCATCCCGGTGATCAAGGGCATGCGCGAAGGCGCTGCCGCGAACGAAATATCGCGCGTCTACGGCATTCTCAACGGCACCTGCACTTACATCCTGACCACGATGGAAAAGGAAGGCCGGGGCTTTGACGAGGTACTGAAGGAAGCACAGGAACTGGGCTATGCCGAGGCCGACCCCAGTTTCGACATTGACGGCGTCGATGCGGCGCACAAGCTGACCATCCTCGCCAGCCTGGCCTTTGGCACCGAACTGGATTTCGCCGCCGTCGCCACGACCGGCATTCGTCATGTCATCGCCGCCGACATTGCCGAGGCCGCTGCGCTGGGTTTCCGCATCCGGCTGGTCGGCATGGCCCAAAACGGCGCGGACGGGCTGTTCCAGCGAGTCCACCCGATGCTCGTGCCGCTCGACCATCCGCTGGCCCATGTCGATGGATCGTTGAATGCCGTGGTGGCGGAGGGCAATTTTGTCGGTCGCCTCTTCTTCCAGGGCCGTGGCGCGGGCGATGGGCCGACAGCATCGGCCGTGGTCGCCGACCTCATCGATGTCGCGCGCGACGAATATGGCGATGCCTTCGCCATGCCCGTCGCCGCGCTGACGCCGCAAAATACCGCTGATGCTGGCGCAAGGGTGGGCCGCACCTATTTGCGCTTCATGGTGCAGGACCGCCCCGGCGTGCTGGCGGAAATCGCAGCCGCTACCCGCGACGCAGGCGTGTCTATCGAAAGCATGATCCAGCGCGGCGCGCATCAGGATGATGGCGTGCTGGTCGCCATCGTCACCCATGCGGGCGAGGAACGCTGCATCCGCGACACGCTCGATCGCCTGGCCGGATCGGACAGCCTGATCGGCACGCCGATGGTGATGCATATTCTGGATTGAACGACGCTAATGTTGCCCGGCGCCCTCAAAGCGATCGGGCAGTGGCGGTGGCGGCGCGAGATCCGCGTCAGGATCGATGATGGCGGTGATAGTCCTGGCCATGACATCCGCCACCTTGAACAGCGACAGGCCGCCGACGCAGCCTGTCCCCTGTCCGCCAACCACGCCGCAACTGCCTTGCCGCACGGCCGCCGCCGAAGCCCGTGGCGCATCCCCCCGCACGATGCCGCCATTTTGCGCCGGGTCGCGCGGCAGGGGCAAGCGTTCGCGGGCATTGCGCTCGGCCCGGTTGCCGCACACGACGATCGCATCGCCGCTGCGGTCACAGGGTTTTATCACTTGGGTCTTGCTGCGATACGCGGCCATCAATTCTTCATCCGCCGCATGGGCGGTTACCGGTGCGGCGAGAAGGAGGATGCTGGCCAGAGCTTTCATCGCCCTGCCTGTTCATCATGCAATCATGGCCGCATGATGACCGGCCTCCTTCGTCGCTCGACAAGGACGGGGCAACGGCCTATCCGCTCTGGCCATAAGGATAGGCAGAGGGATGAAGATGGTACAGGCAAGTTCGACGCTGGATCGCGTTCTGGTGCTGGAAATGGTCCGCGTCACCGAAGCGGCGGCCATTGCCGCTTCCAAGCTGATCGGCCGGGGCGATGAAAAGGCAGCCGATGCTGCCGCCGTAGAAGCCATGCGCCTGGCCTTCAACGACCTCTATATGGACGGCACCGTCGTCATCGGCGAAGGTGAGCGCGATGAAGCGCCGATGCTCTATATCGGCGAGAAGGTCGGCAATGCGATCGGCACCGGACCCAAGATCGACATCGCGCTCGACCCGCTGGAAGGCACGACCATCACTGCCAAGGCCGGTCCGAACGCGCTGGCGGTACTGGCGATTTCCGAAGAGGGCGGACTGCTCAACGCGCCCGACGTCTATATGGACAAGCTGGCGGTAGGGCCGGGCTATCCCGACGGCGTGATCGACCTGAGCCGGTCAGCCAAGGAGAATGTCGAGGCGGTCGCCGCTGCAAAGGGCGTGGAACCGTCCGACATCATCGTGTGCGTGCTGGACCGGCCGCGCCATGAAAAACTGATTGCGGAACTGCGCGCGATCGGCTGCGGCATCATGCTGATCCCCGATGGCGATGTCGCGGGGGTGATCGCCACGACCGATCCTGAAACCACGATCGACATCTATATGGGGTCGGGCGGCGCGCCCGAAGGCGTGCTGGCCTGCGCCGCGCTGCGCTGTGTCGGCGGGCAGTTCAAAGGGCGGCTGCTGTTCCGTAACGAGGATGAAAAGCAGCGCGCCCGCAAATGGGGCATCACCGATCTCGACAAGATTTATGACCTGAAGGAACTGGCCAAGGGCGACTGCATCTTTGCCGCCACCGGGGTTACTGACGGGTCGTTGCTCGACGGGGTCAAGCGGCTGCCGGGTGGCAAGCTGACGACCGAGAGCGTGGTGATGCGCGCCAGCACCGGCACGGTACGTTGGGTGAAGGGCGAACATCGGCTGAACCACAAGCCGGTTTGAGCGACAGAGAGCCGAACATAGGGAAAGGGAGTCGGATGGCTCCCTTTTTTGTGGGCCTAGCGCCCGGCGCGGTGGTTGAGATCGTGCCCTAGTGCCAGGATGCCGACGCCGATCAGCGTGTAGACGCTTTCCTGCCAGCCATGGTCCATGGTCAGCGCGCCTGCCATCACCCCAAGACCGAGCGCTCCGATCGCCGCGGGCATCATGAACCGATGGACCAGCGCGCCATGGCCGAGCGCGATCGCGCCCATCAATATGGCCAGCACCAGTCCCGCTTCGTGAAAGATCGGGCTTTCAAAAATACCGCCCGCCGTCGCCAGCAGGCCCAGCACGACAGCCGTGATGAAGCAATGCGCCAGACATAGGCCCGACAGCGCGATCGCAAAGCGATCGAGACGACCGGACATCAGAAAGTGGCGAATGGTCTGCGACATGCTGGTCGCTACATAGGCCAAACCGTTATAAGTTACAACATATCATCATGATTTATGCGCGATGGCCCCAAAAGCAGCTAAGCCGCCAGGCGCAGGCAGTTCCGGCCGCTATGCTTGGCGCGATAGAGCGCCTTGTCAGCGGCCTCCAGCATCGCCGATCGCGTTGACCCACCGTCCAGTCGGACCAGTCCGGCGCTGAAGGTCACGGAGATGGCTTCGCTCCCCGCCTCCCCCACAGGAATCGGCGCGACCATGCGAGCGCGCAGCCGTTCACAGATCATGCTGGCCCGATCAATGTCGCTATCGACGAGCAGTATCGCAAATTCCTCGCCACCCAGACGTCCGATGCTGTCGATGCCCCGCAATCCCGGCCGCAGCCGTTCGACAAAAGCGCTCAACACCCGGTCGCCGGCGCCATGGCCATAGCGGTCATTGACCGCCTTGAAATGGTCTATGTCGATCAACAACAGACAGGACCGCGCGCCATGGCGTGCGCGCAGGATTTCCGCTTCCAGCTTTTCGAGGAAGGCGCCGCGACTATCCGCACCGGTCAGCGAGTCATGCGATGCGACGTCTTGCAGGGCCTGTTGGCGCGCCTTGTGCCGGGACATGTCGCGGATCATGCTTACGACGCCACTGGCGACGCCCCGTTCGTCAACCACGGCGCGGCTCACCATTTCGCACCATTGCGGATCGCCGCCGGACAGCAGGGACCGGAATTCGACGGTGTGGCTGACGCCGGGATTGGCCAGCGCGCGGCGATGCGTGGCGATGACGATCCTCCGGTCCTTTGGATCGACCAGATGGGCAGCGGACTGGCCGATCAACAGGTCCGGCGCGCAGCCAATCTGTTCAGCGGCCGATGGCGAGGCGTAACGGATGATACCGTCCACGCCGATGTTGAGCACCACATCGCCGCTATGTTCGGCAATGGCGCGATACCGCGCCTCGCTGTCGTGCAACATCAGGAACAGGCGGCGACGGCTGTTGAGTTCGGCCGTGATCAGCATGCTGAGCAGAAAACTGAGCGCGATGTAGAATTGGAAATATTGCACCCGCGCGCCGACCGTTCCGGGAACGAGGTTCAGCGGGCCGAGCCCTTGCACGGTCGCCGCTCCCCCAACCACCGCCAGGATGATGATGGAGGCCGCCGCACCCACCTGCCCGGTGCGAAAGGCAATCAGGACCAGCGGCAGGAGTGGCGCGAACAGCAGCGGATAGCTGGCCCAGAAAAACACATGGACGATGGCCAGCGTGAACAGCGCGAGCAGCACGATGGCCTCGACCTTGACCCGCTTCGGCGTATCCCGCAGCCAGCGCCCGCATTCGCCCTGCAACAGCAGGATCAGGATCGGCGCGAATGTCAGCCCGCCCAGCACATGGCCGCTGTACCATTGCAGCCAGGATGCACCGAACGGCACGGACGTGACGAAGGAGGCGACCGTCGCCGCCATAATTCCGGCAACGACATTGGCGACGCCGCATAGGGCGATGATGAACACCACGAGGGGACGAATCGCGCCGATGATCCGGCGATCCGGCACGAAACGGCGACAGATGATCGCCACGATCAGCGATTCGACGACGTTGATCGCCGCCATGGGGATCGCGGCCAATGGCCCCATGCCGAACAGCGCAGTCGCCAAAGTGCTGGCGATGGCGCAGGCCATGATCGCGCGCGGCCAGTAGCGGGTGCGCGACGTCAGCAACTCCGCCATCAAAAAGGCATTGGCGCCCCAGATGAAGGCAAGGCCGCCTTCAAAACGAGAGATCAGCAACGCCATTGTCGCCACGATGAAATAGACGCTGCCAGTGACAACAGGCGCGAAGATCGAGGAGGAGTGACGAAGAGCGGACCGTTGCATATTGGCGGGGAGGCTAGCGCGGCATCCTTAATATTTGCTCACCATGAATGCCCGCGATCGGGGAAAGCCCCTGTAATAGCGACGCAAAACCCCGGCACGTGTCAGGCGCCGGGGTCGATCGTCATGCAAATCTGGCCGCGCCGTCAGGCCGATGCGTCGGACAGCAATTCATCGGTTGGCGCCGAGATGGACGGATTGCGATCCTTGATCTTCGCGCGCGCAGCCCGCACGCCGGCCCCATAATCGGGATGGACGGCGTCAAACAGCTTGCACTGGCGTTCCTCGATAAAGTCGGGAATGTCGCCCATGGCCGCGGCGATATTGGCGAACAGCCGGTCCTTCTCGCCCGCATCGAACAGTTCGAACAAGGCGCGGGGCTGGCTGAAATCGTCATTGCCCTCCCTGTGGTTCCAACGGTCTGCATCACCGGAAATCCGCAGCGGCGGCTCCAGAAACTTATTGTCCTCGACCGGTCCGCCAAAGCTGTTCGGCTCATAATAGGCAGCCGGATTGGGATTATTGGGGGTGAAGCGCATCGCCCCATCCTTGTGATAATGATGCACCGGGCATTTGGGAGCATTGACCGGCAATGCCTCATAATGGGTGCCGATGCGGTGGCGATGGGCGTCGGCATAGCTGAAGATTCGCGCCTGAAGCATCTTGTCGGGCGAAAAGCCGATGCCTGGCACGATGTTCGATGGCGACATCGCCAGTTGCTCGATTTCCGCGAAATAATTGTCTGCGTTGCGGTTCAGCTCCATCACGCCAATGTCGATCGGCGGATAGTCCGCATGCGGCCACACCTTGGTCAGGTCGAACGGATTGTAGGGCGTCTTGTCGGCATCCAGTTCGGGCATGATCTGCACCTGGACCTTCCACTTCGGAAACTCTCCGCGCTCGATCGCCTCGAACAAATCCTCCTGCGTCGATTCACGGGTGCGGCCCACGACCTGCGCCGCTTCCTCATTGGTCCAATGCTTGTGGCCCTGCATCGTCTTGAAGTGGAATTTGACCCAGAAACGCTCATTGGCGTCGTTGATCAGGCTGAAGGTATGGCTGCCATAGCCGTTGATGTGGCGCACGTCCGTCGGCAGACCGCGATCGGACATCAGGATCGTCACCTGATGCAGCGATTCCGGGCTGAGCGACCAGAAATCCCACATCGCTGTGGGAGAGCGCAGATTGGTGCGCGGGTGGCGCTTTTGCGTGTGGATGAAATCGGGGAATTTCAGCGGATCGCGCACGAAAAAGACTGGCGTATTGTTGCCGACCAGATCCCAATTGCCTTCGGGCGTGTAGAATTTCATCGCAAAGCCACGCACGTCCCGCTCTGCATCGGCCGCGCCCGCTTCGCCAGCGACAGTCGAAAAGCGCAGGATCATCGGCGTTTGCGCGCCCGGTTGCAGCACCTTCGCCTTGGTATATTTGCTGATGTCGCCGGTGATGGTCAGCGTGCCATGTGCGCCCCAGCCCTTGGCATGGACGACGCGTTCGGGGATGCGTTCGCGATTCTGGTGGGCCAGCTTTTCCAGCAACTGATAGTCCTGCAACAGCAGGGGGCCGCGCGGGCCAGCGCTCAGGCTGTTCTGATTATCAGCGATCGGCGCGCCGCCGCTGGTCGTCATTAGGGGCTTATCGGCCATGGTCATCATCCTCATATTGCGAATGATGAAAGGATAAGCGGCGCTCAGGTTCCAGAGAAATTGATTAAAACATGCTGACTGATCGAATTTTACGGTAAATCGGGCGCAGGTCGGCGATCAGGCCTTTTCCAGCGTGCATTGCAGCGGATGCTGGTTCTGCCGGGCGAAATCCATCACCTGATTGACCTTGGTTTCGGCCACTTCATAGCTGAAAATCCCGCATACGCCCACGCCGCGCTGATGGACGTGCAGCATCACGCGAGTCGCCTGCTCCATATCCATGCGGAAAAATTGCTGGAGGACGTGCACGACGAATTCCATCGGCGTGTAATCGTCGTTGAGCATGAGCACTTTGTAGAGAGACGGCTTTTTCGTGCGGGTCCGGGTGCGCGTGGCGATGCCGACGCTAGGACCGGTGCCATCGCCCGGATCGTCCCGATCCTCCCCCGTCATCGTCGCGGGGATCATAGATGCTGTCAAAATGCTGGTCATGATGGTCGAGGATATGGCAATTTGCCAGCCCATGGCAAGGGGCCGCCATGGCTGGATGCGATGGTAACCATCAATTTTGCAGACCGCAAAAAGGGCGCGCCCCCCGATATGGAGAGCGCGCCCTGATGCTGTTCGTCCGATCGCTTAGGCAGCGAGCGACTTCACCTTGTCGGTCACCACGGTCACGCGGGCGGTCAGCGGGCTGGCAACGTCGCTGGCCAGCTTCATCATCGCTTCGCTGCTCTTGGCGGCTTCCTTGGTGAAATCGTCAAAGCTGCTCGAAAACATCTGGCTTTGCAGCTGGAAGAATTCGGTCGGGGTCTTGACGGTCGCGAAGGACTTGAAAGAGGCGGTCGCCTTTTCGAAGCTCTTGCGGCTGTAATCGACAGCTTCCTGGCCCAGGGTTTCCATGCCCTTGGCTGCGATCTTGCCGGATTCGACCATCGCTTCGACATTGCCCTTGGCGATGTCGCTGAATTCTTCGATGGCCTTGGTCGACTTTTCGACGCTGGCCTTCGCCTTTTCGTTCATGTCGGCATAAACGGTTTCCAGCTTCGCCTTGGCGTCTTCAGCGAACTTCTTGCCGGTTTCGATTACGTCGTTCATCGTTTTGGTTCCTTCTATGGCGGACAGCGTCTTGAGTGCGAACGGTTCGGCCTGCTCGGGCAAGCTCTTGGTCATTTCGGGTTCGGCCGGAGCCTCAGGCGGCGTGGCGTCTACGGGCGCCTGCGCCTCTGGTTCGGCAACCGGTTCCGGAAGCGGCGGCGCGTCGACGGCGGTCGTCGCTGCAACAACGGCAGCGGGATTGGCGTCGATTGCTTTCACGCTGGACGCCGCCGCCTTACGCGGGGGCGCTTTCTTGGGTGCGGGGGCAATCGCCGCTTCGGCAGCCTTGAGCGCTTCGCTGGCCGACAAGGTCGTCGATGCGCTTTTAGCGCGCGGGGCGCTGCGTCCGGTCTTGGGTGTTACGGCCATGGACTTTCCTCCATTTGTTGCAGTGCACAATAGTCGCTTTGCGATGTGATTGCAAGACTTATTGTGCGCTGCAACAAAAGCGTCACGCGGCAGGGCGGAGGAGGCGTTCCAAGGTCTGGAAAAAGCGCGATTACCGCGCTTTTACATAGCGTCCTGGGGCATCTTCCACCGCCTTCAGCCGGCCCTTGCCCGGCACACGCGCCCCTTTGACCGGGACAGTTTGCGGATCGAGTCGTTCGATCCAGGCGCGCCAGTCGGGCCACCAGCTGCCCTTGGTTTCCTGCGCCGCGGTCAGGAAGGCGTCGAGCGTCGGCTGGCTATCCTCGCACGCCCAATATTGATATTTCTGCGCCGCCGGAGGATTGATGACTCCGGCGATATGCCCCGACCCTGCCAGCAGGAAGCGGACCGGCCCAGACAGATTTTCGGTAAGCTTCCACACGCTTTCCAGCGGCGCGATATGATCCTCTTTCCCCGCCTGCACATAAGCGGGCGTCGTGACTTTCGTGAGATCGATCGGCGTGCCGTCTACCGTGATGGCGCCGGGCACCACCAGCAGATTGTCGCGATAGAGCTGGGTCAGATAATCCCTGTGCCAGCGAGCGGGCAGATTGGTCGTGTCGCCATTCCAGTAGAGCAGGTCGAACGGCGGATAATCCTGCCCCAACAGATAATTGTTGACGACATAGTTCCAGATCAGGTCGCGACCGCGCAGCAGGTTGAAGGTGAGCGCCATATAGCGTCCGTCCAGAAACCCCTGCGATGACAATTGGTCGACCAGCTTCATCTGTTCATCATCGATGAACAGGGTCAGGTCGCCTGCCCGGCTGAAATCGACCTGGGCGGTGAAGAAGGTCGCGCTCGCCACCTTGCCCCCTTCCCCGCGCGCGGCCAGCAGCGCCAGCGTTGCCGCCAGCGTGGTGCCCGCGACGCAATAGCCGATCGTATGTACGCTCGGCACGCCCAGCAGATCGCGCACCGTATCGATCGCGTCGATCTGGCCGCGCAGGATATAATCGTCCCAGATCAGATCCTTCATCGATGCGTCGGCGGATTTCCAGGAGACCAGAAACACGCTGATCCCCTGATCCACCGCCCATTTGACAAAGCTTTTCTGCGGGCTGAGGTCGAGGATATAGAAGCGGTTGATCCATGGCGGGAAGATGATGAGCGGCGTCGCCAGCACATCCGGCGTGGAAGGCGCATAATGGATAAGTTGGTAGAGCGGGGTTTCGTGGATGACCTTGCCAGGCGTCGCGGCGATATTGACGCCCAGTTCAAACTGGGTGCCGTCGGTATGGGTCAATTGGCCCTTTTCCAGATCGGCCAGCATATGCTGCAAGCCCTTGACCAGATTTTCGCCACCGCTCTCGATCGTCTTTTCCACCACGGTCGGGTTGGTCAGCGGGAAATTGGAGGGCGAAAGCGCATCGAGCATGCCGCTGGTCGCAAAGCGCAGCTTCGCCTTCTGCTTGGGATCGACGCCGTCAACGGCATCGGCCAGTTGCAGCATATAGTCCGAAACGAGCAGATAGCTTTGCCGGATCAGGTCGTAAAAGGGGTGCTGGGTCCAGGCGGGATCGGCAAAGCGGCGGTCCTTGCGCGCGGCCGGGCTGTCGGCGGGCACAGGTTCGGGCTTGTCGCGGAACATACCGCCTGAATCGATGAAGCGCTGCCACATCGCCAGCCCTTCGTCAGCGAAACTCGTCTGGATACGCGCCACCGTTTCGGGCGAAAAGGGGAGCGTCTGGCCCGCAGCGCCCGCCGCCTGTTCCAGCATCAGTTGCTGGGCCTGACCAATTGCGTGGGTCCATTGCTGCATCTGTTCCAGCGTAGGCAGATGCGGCTCCATGATGTCGGCTTTATCCATGGCCACTCTCCTGTTCCTGGCATCGTTTCATCGCATCGCTTTTTCTGGCGCGGCGCAAGCTGGCCGGTTATAGCCAGATTGTGACGCGGCAACGGCGCGACACGCACTATTCCCTACCGAGCGCTTTCAGGAAAGCCCCCAAAATGTCCGAAGAATTCTACCGCATGAAACGCCTGCCCCCCTATGTCATCGCCGAAGTGAACGCGATGCGGGCGGCCGCGCGCGCGGCGGGAGAGGATATTATCGACCTGGGCATGGGCAATCCCGATCTGCCGCCGCCGTCCCATGTCATCGACAAGCTGGTCGAGGTAGCGCGCAAGCCCGACGCCCATGGCTATTCCCAGTCGAAGGGGATTCCGGGCCTCCGCAAGGCGCAGGCCAATTATTATGGCCGCCGCTTCGGCGTGGATGTCGACCCGGAAACCGAGGTCGTCGTGACCATGGGATCCAAGGAAGGTCTGGCGAGCCTGGCCACCGCGATCACGGCGCCGGGCGATGTCGTGCTGGCCCCCAACCCCAGCTATCCGATCCATATGTTCGGCTTCATCCTGGCGGGCGCGACCATCCGGTCGGTGCCGACGACGCCGGACGACAATTATTTCCGCTCGCTCGACCGCGCCATGGCCTTCACCGTGCCGCGCCCGTCGATCCTGGTGGTCAATTATCCATCCAACCCGACCGCCGAGACGGTGGACCTGGCCTTTTACGAGCGACTGGTCGCCTGGGCGAAGGAGAATAAGGTGTGGGTCTTGTCCGACCTTGCCTATTCCGAGCTATATTATGACGGCAACCCGACCCCCTCCATTTTGCAGGTGCCCGGCGCGAAGGACATTGCGATCGAGTTCACCTCGCTCAGCAAGACCTATTCCATGGCGGGCTGGCGGATCGGCTTTGCGGTCGGCAACAAGCAACTGATCGCGGCGATGAGCCGGGTGAAATCCTATCTGGATTATGGCGCGTTCACGCCGATCCAGGCGGCGGCCTGCGCCGCGCTCAACGGGCCGCAGGATATCGTGCAGAAGAATCGCGAACTGTACCACAAGCGCCGCGACGTGCTGGTCGAAAGCTTTGGCCGCGCCGGATGGGACATCCCCGCCCCGCCCGCGTCCATGTTCGCCTGGGCGCCGTTGCCGCCCGCGCTCAAGGATATGGGCAGCCTGGAATTTTCCAAGCAATTGCTGACCCATGCCAAGGTCGCGGTTGCGCCGGGCGTAGGCTATGGCGAGGATGGCGAAGGCTATGTCCGCATCGCCATGGTGGAAAATGAACAGCGCCTGCGGCAGGCGGCCCGCAACGTGAAGAAATATCTTCAGTCGATGGGCGTCAATACGCCAGCCAAGGGCGCGGCTTGACGATCGCAGTCGCGCCATGATCCCCCTTCCCCAGGTTTCGCTGGTCTCTCAGACGATCCAGCTGGCGCTTGCCCCGGTGTTCCTGCTCGCCGGGATCGGCGCGTTCCTGAATGTCTCCGTCAGCAGGCTTGCGCGGATCATCGACCGGGCGCGGACGGTGGAGGCGGCGATCCTGACCACGCGCGGGCGCGAGCATGACCGGCTGGTGCATGAAATCCGTGTCCTCGACCAGCGGATGAGCGTCGTCAATATGGCGATCTTCCTGTCGGTTGCGTCCGCCTGCGCCGTCTGTCTGGTCGTCATCCTGCTGTTTGCGGGCAATTTGTTCGACGCCCATCTGGGGACGCCGATCGCCATATTGTTCAGCCTGGCGATGCTGTTGCAGGCGGGCGGTTTTGCGACCTTCATTCAGGAGATCCGGCTGGGATCGAAGATCATCCACGTCCGCAACGAAGTCCTGTACCACAAGGCCGAGATGGAAGAGCCGGACGCCGAATGACGCGCTTCACCGTCAATGACCGGCCAGTCCAGTATCGCATGGACCCGGACACGCCGCTGCTATGGGCGCTGCGCGACGCATCGAACCTGACCGGCACCAAATATGGCTGCGGCACGGGCGATTGTGGCGCCTGTACGGTGGATATAGACGGGGAAGCGGTACGCTCCTGCCAGGTGACGATCGGCAAGACCGAAGGGCGTTTCGTCACCACGATCGAAGCGCTGTCGCCCGATCGCGGTCATCCCCTGCAACAGGCGTTCGCCGCCGACAATGTGTCGCAATGCGGCTATTGCATCCCCGGCATGATCATGGCGGCGTCAGTGCTGCTGCGCCGGACCAATGATCCAAGCGACGCGGAAATTGACGCGGCGATCACCAATATCTGCCGGTGCGGCATCTATCCCCGGCTGCGCGGCGCGATCCGCCGGGCCGGGCGGATCATGCGGGGCGAAGATACGGGCACGGGCGATCAGGGCGCCGCCGCGCCGCCGCCGGGCATCACCCCGGAGGAGGCGGCCCGTACGATCCCGGCACTTGGTCGACCAGCGCCTGCGCCCAAGCGATAGCGCTGCCCGACTAGGCTGCGTCCCCGATCAGCGGCGTCATCGCCTGCGCCAGCGTCGCACCCGAATAGGGCTTCTTGACCAGTGTGACATCGGCGAAGCGATCCGGCAGTTCCAGTCCGTCACCATAGCCGGTCGCGAACAGAAAGGGGATGCCCTGCTCCGCCAGCAGATCGGCCACCGGCATGCTGGTTTCCGCGCCCAGGTTGAAATCAAGCACCGCCAGATCGACCGGATGCTGCTGAAGGGCTTCGCGCGCGCGGGCGGTGGTGGCGGCGGTCGTCACATCCGCGCCCAGATCGCGCAGGGCGTCCTCCCCGTCCATGGCGATGATCATATTATCTTCCACCAGCAGGACGTGTCGCCCCTTGAGCAATGCAGGCGTCACGGCAATGACGGGGCGCGCACGATCCGTGCCGACGACGTCGGGCAGCACCGACACGACATGGGTCGATGGGATGCAGAAATGCGCCTCCAGCCCGGTCAGCCGGTAGTGGATTTCGGCGCGGCCATCCAGATCATAGGGGATGGATCGTTCGATCACGGTCGATCCAAAACCCCGCCGCGTGGGCGCGACCACCGCCGGACCGCCGCTTTCGCGCCAGTCGATCAGCAGGCTGCCATCCTGATCCACGCGCCAGTCGATCGTCACGGTGCCATTGTCCGACAGCGCGCCATATTTGGCGGCATTGGTCAGCATTTCGTGGATCACCAGCGCCATGACCGTGAAGCAGCCAGGCGTCAGCAGCACATTGGGGCCAGACAGCCGGACCCGGTCGCGCCGTTCACCCAGATACACGCCCGCCTCTACCTCTATCAGGTCATAGAGGCGCGCGGGGCTCCAGCGGTCGGCAGTGATCTGGTCATGGGCGCGGGCCAGCGCGTGGATGCGGCTTTCCAGCGTGCCGATGAAATCCTCGACCGACACGGCGCTGCTGCGCGTCTGGGACAAAAGCCCGCGAATCAGCGCCAATATGTTGCGGACCCGGTGATTGAGTTCCGCGATCAGCAATTCCTGCTTTTCATGCGCGCGCTGCCGTTCCGCATCCGCTGAATCGGACAGGCGCAGCACGACCTCAAGCAGCGCAGTGCGCAGGGCTTCGGCGACGCGCAATTGCGCGGGGGCGAAAGGCAGTGCCGTTCCCTTCACCAGTTCCGACCATTCCTCGAAACTTTTGCGCGGGGTGAGCCGCGGGCCGTTGGGGCCATATTCGATATGCTTGTCCTGATTCCCCGCCCAGCGCACCGCACGCAACTGTTCGGCACGGAACAAGACCACATAGTCGCGCGGTCGGCGCGACAGCGGAATGGCGAGCAGTCCGGAAACGCGATCGGCATAGGCGGCCGCTTCGGGCAGGACGCGGCCAAGCGCATCGGTCGTATAGACCTGACTGGCGGCGACGCGGTTGAGCATCGAGACGATGCCGGCAAACGCCGCCGTGTCAGGGGTCAGCCCCGACAGGCTGATCTGCCCGTCAATATAGACACCAACGCCATCGGCCGGAATCGTGTCGAAGATGATGTCGCCCAGCCAGCGCGCGTTGGACAGCAGGTCATGATCCTGCGCCACGGCCGACATGAGCCGGTCGGCAACCTGTCTCGCCTTGCCCTCATAGTCGGCTGTCTCCGCGCGTTCGCGGCTTTCCAGCATCATCGAGAATATCTGGCCGAACAGTTCCGCCGCGCTGCGCTGGGCAAAGGTCGGCAGGCGCGGGGCATAGTGGTGGCAGGCGAACAGCCCCCATAGCCGCCCTTCGACGATTATGGAGATGGAGAGCGACGCCCCCACCCCCATGTTGCGCAGATATTCGATATGGATGGGTGATACCGCGCGTGTGAGGCAGAGCGACATGTCGAGCGCCGCGCCGGTCGGATCAAGCGTCGGGACGATAGGCACGGGCTGCGCATGAACATCGGCGATCACGCGGAAAATGTTGCGCAGATAGAGCGCGCGCGCCTGCACCGGAATGTCGGAGGCGGGGTAATGCAGGCCAAAGAAACTGTCGATGCCGGGCCGCAGTGCTTCGGCCACGACTTCGCCATCGCCGCCATCGGCGAAGCGATAGACCATCACCCGGTCAAAGCCGGTCAGCGCCCGCACCTGTCGCGCACCATCGCGCAGGAAAGCCGTCATGCCATCGGCCTGCGCCAGTCGCGCGACCATGGAGCGAACGGTGCTGCTCGCTTCCATCTCGTCGGCGCTGGCGGGTTCGGCCTCTATCACTACCAGCGGACCGGAAAAATGGACGGCGACATCGAACGGCGCGCCGCCGGACATCAGCGGCAGGGAGAAGATGCGCTCCACCGAGTCGGCGCCGCGCAGCAGGGTGATGCGGTTGCGCAGCGCATGGATGGCATCGGCATCCAGCAGGTCGCTGACCGGCTTGCCCAGCATGTCGTCCGGGGACAGGCCAATGAAGGCAGCGCTGTTGGCCGATACGCGCGACACGAGCCAGTCGGCGGTCAGCGCGATCAGGAAACCGAAAGGTTGAACCGTGCCCAGCACATGGATCGGTTCCCGATCGCAATTGGTCAGATTGACGGCGAAGTCCGCGCCTGTACCGCCGCCATCAGCCATGGGCAGTGGCCAGTTCAGCGCGGGTTGCGGCGGCAAAAAGGGCGAAGGCGGCCTGCGCGCCCTGCACGGCGTCGTCCAGCCAGTCTTCGCCGCCGTCAGCGGCTGCCCGATCGAGCGCCTGCTGAAACGCGACCCAACCGCCCTTGCCATGGACGGCGGACAGATAGGCATGTGGCAGGCCGGGTGCGACCCGGCGCGCGAGCATCGCGCCACCTAGCCGCGACCCTTCCAGCGCATAAAGCAGCCCCCAGCGATAGCCATCGCGATCGGGATCAGCGAGTGAAAGGGGCGCGGGCATAGCCATATCCATCGCCGCGAGATCCGCCGCGATCATGGGCAGGCGCGGCGATTCGGGGCGCGCAACCGATTCGAGCGCGCCCAGCGCGCGGGCATGGGCCGTCAGGAACGCAGCATAATCGCTTTCTGAATCAAGCCGATAGGCTGAAAATAGGCCATCAACATGGCTATGACTGTCGCTGGTAGCTTCGCGCAGGGCCTGACGGACGCCGCTGACATGGGGAGATTTATTCACTCGGCAGTCCTATAGAGGGGGCAAGCACCCTGCACTGATCTGGATCAGCATTTGATCCGGGTCCGGCCGTTTTTAGCGGACAGACCGATACGAAAACGAAATAACGCGCGAGGCGGGATTTGGGTTCATTACGTCCCGCGATTCTTTCAAATGGCTGACGGACAGGTTCAGACTTGCGACATCGCGCGCGTCCTAGAAAGGCGGCATGAGGGGACAGGAGGTTCCCGCGCAAAGAAAGTCACGATGATGTTCAGGAAGATGATGCTGACGGGACTCATGGCCGCAACGCTGCTCAGCGGTGTCGCCCCCGCTTATGCCCAGAGCAATGAGAATGGCCGTGGCAATCGCGGCGATCGTGCAGAACGTGGCGGCGGTGACCGTCAGGCCTATCAGTGGCGCGGCAATGGGCAGCGCCCAATGGGCGGCGAAGGGCAGCAGGCGCAGCGCTGGCAACAAAGAGAGAGCCGCGCGGTTGCGCAGACACCGGCGCCCCAGGCCCCGGTACAGCAGCCCCGCGCCGACCGCCCGTGGCGGAATCCCGGCAGCTCTGCGGTAGTATCCGCGCCTGATCGACAGGATGCGCGGCAGGACAGGCGCTGTCTCTTATACACATCTAATCCCGGCAGCTCTGCGGTAGTAGCCGCGCCTGATCGACAGGATGCGCGGCAGGACAGGCGTGGCGATCGCCGCAATGACTGGCAGGATTATCGCCAGGGCCAACGCGCCGATCGCCAGGACTGGCGCAACGATCGCCGCGACGACCGGCGGGATTATCGCCAGGATCGGCGCGATGACCGGCGCTGGAACGACAATCGGGGCGTGGTGGGCAACTGGAACAATGGCCGCCGCTATGACGATCGCACCCGCTGGAGCAACCAGCAGCGCTGGAATCAGGGCTGGCGGCAGGACAGGCGCTATGACTGGAACAGCTATCGCAACCGCTACGGCAACCAGTACCGTCTGGGCCGCTACTACGCGCCGCGTGGCTGGGACTATGGCTATCGCCGTTTCTCTGTGGGTATCGTGCTGAGTAGCCTGCTCTATTCCAACAGCTATTGGCTGAACGACCCCTATGCCTATCGCCTGCCGCCCGCTTACGGCACGCTGCGCTGGATCCGCTATTATGACGATGCGCTGCTGGTCGACATTCGGGACGGCTATGTCGTCGACGTGATCCATGACTTTTTCTGGTAATCGCGCTCCCTGAAGTGGCCTTCAGGAATACTGGCCCCGGTGCGGTGACGCGCCGGGGTCTTTTCATGGCCCCGGCCGCTGTGGCAAGGTGACGGAATGACAGACAGTGACGATGATGGCGGCATCGCCTCCCCCGCCCGCGCGGCGATCGGGGCGCAGGTGCAGGCCCGGCTGGAGCGCAACCCGATGGTCAGCCGGATCGAGTCGCCCCATCTCGCCATCTACGGGCGGCAGGATTTCCTCAGCCCCGAAGAATGCGCCGATCTGCGCGCCATTATCGATGCGGGGGCGCAGCCTTCGACCCTATTTTCGGGCAGCGCGAACGCCGACTACCGGACCAGCCACAGTTGCAATCTTGATCCCTTCGATCCGCTGATCAAGGCGATCAGCGACCGTATATGCGCGCTCACCGGCCTGCCTGCGGATCACGGAGAAACATTGCAGGGACAGCGCTATACCAGCGGCCAGGAATATCGGCTGCATTGCGATTATTTTCCGGTCACCGCCAACTATTGGCCGGCGATGCGCGTCACCGGCGGGCAGCGCAGCTGGACGACCATGATCTATCTTTCCCCGGTCGCGGCGGGGGGCGAGACGCATTTCCCCCATTGCGAATTCATGGTGCCGCCGGTCGAGGGGATGATCCTGATCTGGAACAATATGGATGCTGACGGCGCCCCCAATAATTTCAGCCTGCACGCCGCCCGGCCAGTCGAACAGGGCACCAAATATGTCGTCACCAAATGGTTTCGCGAACGGCCCTGGACGCCGAGATCTGTTTGAGAATGGGCCTTCGCCCATTCGTGCGGGAAAGGGCCGGTGCGGCGTCGATATGCGCCCTGCCACGCATTGTCGACCATCCCCAGCGATACACTTTGCGACATAAATGACTGAAAACTGACAGCTTCATTTTCAGGCCGTTCAGGCGCGCTGCGCCATATCTCCCTGTGTTGGCGACAGGGAACCCGGTCCAGCCGGACAGGGTTCAGCCGCCAAGGAAATAGGAGATATGCTATGCGTAAACTGATCATCCTGGGCCTGCTGGCCGCCACGGTCGCGCCTAGTGTCGCGTCCGCACAGTCCTATGGCGAAGTGCGCCGCAGCGAACGCAATCTGCGTGAAGAGAAGCAGGAATTGCGCCAGGCCCAGCGTTATGGCGATCGTCGCGACGTGCGCGATGAACGCCGCGATGTCCGTCAGGCCCGCCAGGAGGTTCGTGAGGATTGGCGCGACTATCGCCGCTCGCACCGCGACGTCTATCGCGGCGGCAACTGGCGCGCGCCGTTCCGTTACAACCAGTGGAATGTCGGCGTCCGTCTACGCCCGGCCTATTACAACTCGCGCTATTATATCGCCGACCCCTATCGCTATCGCCTGCCCCGTCCGGGCGTGAACCAGCGCTGGGTCCGCCATTATAATGATGTGCTGCTGGTCAATGTCCGCAACGGGCGTGTGATCCAGGTGCATCGCGGCTTCTTCTGGTAAGAGGCCAGCCCATAGGGAAACGGCCCCGGACAGCGATGTCCGGGGCCGTTTTCATTGCATTTCCGCCCAACTTGGCCGCGCCGCCCGTTGCCAGACAAGCGCGGCCGATGGCACGCAGAACGCACCATCAGTCCGAAAGGGGGGTGGACCGTTGCGCAGAACGCGCGCTTGCCCGAAAAGTTCCGCTTTTCCGGTAAAATCCGCCGATTCAGGCTGCCAGCGCCTGCCCAATCAGCTTACGACTGTTATCGATACCATAAAGCGCGATGAAACTGCCCATGCGCGGCCCTTGGTCCGCGCCCAACAGCGTCTGGTACAGCGCCTTGAACCAGTCCCGCAATTCGGCAAAGCCGAACGCCTCATCCTTGCCGATGGCATAGACGATATTCTGGATGTCCTCCGCTGATGCGTCGGCAGGCAAAGCAGCGAGTTCCGCGTCCAGCCTGCGCAAGGCCGCAGCCTCATTGGCGTCGGGCGCGCGGCGCTGGAGGGTGGGGGCGACGAAATCGCGATGATAGGCCAGCGCATGGCCAATCAGCGCGTCAAGATCAGGATAGGTTTCCGGCGAGGCATCCGCGACATAATTGGTGAGATAACCCCACACCTGATCGCGGCTGGCATCGCCCATGACGCCGACCAGATTGAGCAACAGGCCAAAGGTCACCGGCAACCGGCCTTCGGGCAGCTTGCCGTCATGAACATGGTGGACCGGATTACCCAATTGCTGTTCGACCGGCTGGCCCGGATAATTGCCCCGGAACTGCCAATATTCGTCCACCGCGCGCGGGATGACGCCCATGTGCAACTGCTTGGCCTTTTTGGGTTCGCGATAGGCGTAGAAGGCCAGGCTCTCTTGCGGGCCATAGGTAAGCCATTGCTCAAGGCTCAGGCCATTGCCCTTGGACTTGGAGATTTTCTCGCCCTTTTCGTCGAGGAACATCTCGTAATTGAAGCCCTCGGGCGGCCGGGCGCCAAGCGCGCGGCAAATCTTCGACGATTGCGTGACCGAATCGATCAGATCCTTGCCCGCCATTTCATAGTCGACGCCCAGCGCGTACCAGCGCATCGCCCAGTCGACCTTCCATTGCAGCTTTGCGCCGCCCGACAGGATCGACTGTTCGACCATTTCGCCTTCATCCTCGAAACGGACGATCCCGGCTTCGGCGTCGACGACTTCCACCGGCACCTGAAGGACGATGCCGCTCTTGGGCGAAATGGGCAGGACCGGGGAATAGGTCGCCTGCCGTTCCTTGCGCAGAGTGGGCAGCATGATGTCCATGATCGCCTGATACCGCCGCAACACTTGCTTGAGCGCCTCGTCAAACGCCCCGGCCCGATAGCGTTCGGTCGCCGAGACGAATTCATAGTCGAAGCCGAAGCGGTCGAGAAATTCGCGCAGCATCGCATTATTGTGATGGGCGAAGCTTTCGAACTTTTCGAACGGATCGGGCACCTGCGTCAGCGGCTTGCCCAGATGCTGCGTCAGCATCGCCTGATTGGGCACATTGTCAGGCACCTTGCGCAGCCCGTCCATATCGTCGCTGAACGCCACCAGGCGCGTGGGAATATCCGACAGGGCGTGATAGGCGTTGCGCACCATCGTCGTGCGCAGCACTTCGTTGAACGTGCCGATATGCGGCAGGCCCGAAGGTCCATAGCCGGTTTCAAACAGGATATGGCCTTTGTCCGGCGCGCCATCGGGATAGCGCTTGAGCAGCTTGCGCGCTTCTTCATAGGGCCAGGCCTTGGCCGCCAGGGCGGCGGTGCGGAATAGATCGGTCGCGGTCATGACATGCCCCTAGCTCCGGACAGGCCGAAAAGAAACGCTCTTTGCGGGCAAATCTGCGTTAAGAACCGTTCGCATATTAGAGCTTCATTAACCCTATCGAGGGATAATCAGGCTTCTGGAGGCATCATGCAGATCTTGCGCACCCGCGAACGCATCGTGGTCGACATCGCCATCGTCGTCACGACCGTACTCGACAGCCTGGAAGGCACGATCGTCGACCTGAGCGAAGGCGGCGCGCAAGTGGTCGGCTGCACCCTGCCTGCCGGTTCATCGTGCCAGATCGATCTGGACGGCCACATCACCTTTGGCACGGTGCGCTGGTCCGAAGAAGATCGCATGGGCATTCGCTTCCCCTATGAGTTGAACGAAGGTCCGCTGTACGACCAGCTGGAACTAGCCCGCGCGGCGCGGCGCACGCCCGTCGCCTTCCAGCCGCGCGCCCGCATTATGGCCGCGGCCACCGGCGGTGGCGGTTTTGGCCGCCGGACCAGCTGAAACAGGTTTTCCTTTTGTTCCCACTCGCTTAAACGGGGCGGGTGATCGATCCAGCATCCCTGCCAGCCCTCCACGCCAGTCATGGCGGCATCTGGTTGCGCGAAGGCGGTCGGACGCAAGGGCTGGCCAAGGGGCAGGCGATCGGTCGCGCGGCAGAAACGCCGGTGCTGCTGCTCAATGCGCCGCTGACCGGCCAGCGTCTGGGCTATCCCGACCTTAACGGCCTCGACCTGCTGGAACTTTGGGCATTTCTCCACCCTGCCCGCTTCCTTGTCCCCACGCCCAAGGGGCTGGCGCAAGCGCTTGGCCTGCCGGTACCGGGCGCGGAAGCGGACATTCCCGCCTTGCTCCAGAATGCGACGCAGGCCCTGCTCGACCGGCTCGAATCGCCGGACTGGCGTGAGCGGGAAGGCGCTTGGACGTCGGCGCAGACGCTGCACCGGCTGCGCTGGCCCTGGTCGCCGCTGGTCGCGCCGCGCATCACCAAGCCGCGTGAGGCCGAGCGCTGGCTCTTTTCCAAATTGCCCGAATGGGAGGAAGCGCAGCCTCGCCCTGCCCCGCGCACCGTGATGCTGGACGAGGCACAGGTGCTGGACCGGCTCGACACGCTGACCGGCGTCGGAGCGGAGGCGCGTCCGGGCCAGCGCGCCTATGCCACCGCCGCGATCGGCCCGTTCCGCCCGCGCGCGCACCGCGACCAGCCCAACATGCTGCTGGCGGAAGCGGGCACCGGCATTGGCAAGACATTGGGGTATCTTGCGCCCGCCTCGCTCTGGGCGGCGCAAGCGCAGGGGACGGTGTGGGTATCCACCTATACCAAGGCGCTGCAACGCCAGCTCGACCGCGAATCACTGCGGCTGTTTCCCGACGCGGCGGTCGCGGCCCGGCGGGTGGTGGTGCGCAAGGGGCGGGAAAATTATCTCTGCCTGCTCAATCTGGAAGATGCGTTGCAGGGGGGCTTTAGCGGCCGGGCCGCGATATTGGCGCAACTGGTCGCGCGCTGGGCGGCTTTCAGCAAGGATGGGGATATGGTCGGGGGCGACCTGCCCGGCTGGCTGCCCACCCTGTTCCGCCGCAACGGCTCCACCGCGCTGACAGACCGGCGCGGCGAGTGCATCTATGCCGGCTGCCCGCATTATCGCAAATGCTTCATCGAGCGGTCGGCCCGCGCGTCCGCCGATGCCGACATCGTCATCGCCAATCATGCGCTGGTGATGATCAACGCGGCGCGCGGCCGCGAAACCGGCCAGCGACCCCAGCGGATCGTCTTTGACGAAGGCCATCATCTGTTTGACGCTGCCGATTCGACCTTTTCGGTCGCCTTGTCGGGACAGGAGGCGATCGAGCTGCGCCGCTGGATCATGGGGCCGGAGGGCGGATCGCGCGGGCGACGGCGCGGCCTGTCGGCGCGCCTGTCCGACCTCGCCAGCTATGATGTGGAGGGCGGAGAGGCGATCCGCGCCGCCGCCGACGCGGCGCTGGCCCTGCCAGCCGACGAATGGCTGAAGCGCGTCGTGGCCGATGAGCCGTTCGGACCGCTTGAAGCCCTCTTTACGGCCGTGCGCGGCACTGTCTTTGCGCGTGCCGCGGACACGGGCGAGGCGGATGCGGGCTATGGACTGGAGACCGAACTGGCCGCCCCGGATGGTCCGCTGGTCGAGGCGGCGCAAGAGGCCGCGCTGGCGCTCGATGCTTTGCTGCGCCCGCTGACGCACCTGTCGCGACGGCTGGAGGCAGTGATCGAGGATGCACCCGACTGGCTGGACGGCGCGGCGCGGGCGCGAATCGAGGGGGCGGTGGCCTCGCTCGGCTGGCGGCGCGACCTGATCAGCGCATGGCTGGCGCTGCTGGCGCGGATCGGCGGCCCGGCCGATCCCGACTATGTCGACTGGATGACGGTCGACCGGGTCGAGGGGCGGGAATATGACATTGGCATCCACCGCCACTGGCTGGACCCCAGCCGACCGCTTGCCGAAACCGTGTTGAAACCCGCACAGGGCGTGATCGTCACCTCAGCGACGCTGAAAGGTGGGGGCGACTGGGGCGATGCGGAAAGCCGCAGCGGCGCTGTCCACCTGCCCCACGGCGCCGGACGGTTCGAAGCTGGCAGCCCGTTCGATTATGCCGCGCGCGCGCAAGTGCTGATCGTCACCGACATCAAGCGGGGCGATCTCGCCGCCTTGTCGGGCGCCTATGGCCGCCTGATCGAAGCGGCGGGCGGTGGCACGCTGGGGCTGTTCACCGCGATCCGGCGATTGCGCGCCGTCCATGCCCGCATCGCCGACCGGCTGGCGCGCGCGGGGCTGCCGCTCTACGCCCAGCATGTCGATCCGATCGACACGGGCACGCTGGTCGACATCTTCCGCGACGATCCGCGCGCGTCGCTGTTGGGGACGGACGCGCTGCGCGACGGCGTGGACGTGCCCGGCCACTCGCTGCGCCTGGTGGTGATGGAGGGGGTGCCATGGTCCAAACCAACCGTGCTGCACGCGGCGCGGCGGCTGGCCAATGGCGGTAATGCCTATGACGACCGGCTGATTCGTGCGCGGCTGGCACAGGCGTTCGGCCGCCTGATCCGCCGGGCCGAAGACAAGGGCTGTTTCGTCATCCTGTCGGCCGCCATGCCCAGCCGCTTGCTCAGCGCCTTTCCACCCGGTACGCCGATCCGTCGGGTGACGCTGGACGAGGCAATCATAGCGGTCAGTGTCGCTTCGCGACGCGAAACCCTTGGCGAAACTGCGTCCTTAGGGCATCAGGGACACGAATCCGGCCACAGCCATCTGGAGAGAGAATGAAGCGGCTGACCCTGTTGCGCCACGCCAAGTCCGACTGGGACGATCCGGTGGCCCGCGACTTCGACCGGCCCTTGAATCATCGGGGCGAGAAGGCGGCGCTGTTGATGGGCCAGTTTGCCGCCCAGCGGCAGATGCAGTTCGACATGCTGGTGGCGTCGCCCGCCGTGCGGGTGGTGCAGACGCTGGAGACGTTTTTCACCGGCCTTGGCGAATCGCTCGATGCGCGTTGGGACAGGCGCATCTATCTCGCCTCCTCCCCCACATTGTTCGATGTCATCCGCGACCTGCCCGAAAGTACCGACAGCGCCCTGCTGGCCGGTCATAATCCGGGGCTGGAGGAGTTGATCCTCGATCTCGTCCCCGACGATGGCGCCAATCCGCTGCGCGAGGATGTGGAGGTCAAGTTCCCGACCGCCAGCATCGCGGTGCTGGACCTCAAGATCGACCGCTGGAGCGAGGCGCGGGAGAATGTCGCCACGCTGGTCAGCTTCACCCGCCCGCGCGATCTGGACCCGGCGCTGGGTCCGGGGACGCGCTGACGGGGCTGGCGGGCATGACGCCCATAATCTGGCGCGTCGCGCGGGCCGACGATGCCCCTGCGCTTTCCATCCTCGGCGGGGCGACCTTCCTGTCCAGCTTCGCCCACGACCATCCCGGCGCGGCGCTGGTCAGTCATATCCGCACCGCCCATGGCATCCCTTATTATGATGCCGCACTGGCCGATCCTGAGCAGACCGTCCTGATTGGCGAGACGCCACTTGGCGCGCCGGTGGGCTATGCGATGATCACGCCGCCTGACCTGCCGATCGCGACCGATCCGGCCTGCGACCGGGAATTGAAGCGGCTCTATCTGCTGTCGGGCTGGCAGGGTGGCGGGCATGGCGATAGGATCATGGACCTGGTTGCGCAGGAAGCCCGGCGGCGCGGAGCCAGGCGCCTGCTACTGGCCGTCTATCCCCAAAATGACCGGGCGCGGCGCTTCTATGCGCGGCATGATTTTGTTGAGGTCGGATCGCTGACCTTCATGGTTGGCGACGTGCCGTTCCGCGACCTGATCTACGCGCGGCCGCTATAGCCGAATGGCGCGGGCCAGCTGGTCGCGTATGCCCTCCAGCCGCGCCAGCACATCATCGTGCGTCCTTGGCTCCGGCACATCCGGCGATACGGTCCCATTGCCATCGACCAGCATCTTCTGCGCGCCCTTCACAGTGAAGCCTTCGATGTTGAGCAGATCATGGATGCGACGGGCCAGCGCTACGTCGGCGGGACGGTAGTAGCGGCGATTGCCGGAGCGCTGGAGCGGGCGCAGTTGCGGGAAACGCGTTTCCCAATAGCGCAATATATGCTGGGGCAGGCCCAATTCATCAGCCAGTTCACTGATGGTCAGCAATGCACCCTCTGCCTTTTTCATGACAGCAATGTTGCACCCTAAGACCCATCAAGGTCAATCACGGTAAACTACGGGTTAGCGCGGAAAACATGCAACTGCACAGCATCGAGGCCCGGCGATCGAACGCCCGCCTGCAAGATGGTGACCCCTACGGGCACCCGGCTGCCGTGGCAAGGTATTGATTTAACGTCGCTATTTGCCTTTAGTGACGTTTGCATACCATCAGACATGCCATCTGTCCACTAGGATTATGTGGGTTTGAGTGACACCATTCGGGAAGCTTGCGGCGACGTCGTCCAAGTCGAGCAATGGTCGCTGTTGACATCGCCGGAAGGCTGCATCATTTGGCTTGGAGAGCAAGGGGCGAGGGTACGCCTAACGCTCTGGCAATACGGCCTAATGCATCAATGCGGGTCCCACTTAGATGCGGCGCTCGTTCCATCGTATCGTAAGCCAATAACTATTGTGTCATAGCCATTCCATCGCTGGATCGCTACTGAGTAATACTGATATCTTTGACGTAATAGCGTGCAATATATGGGAGAAGAATGACCAATATCCTTCGCCTTCAAAAATCCGCTGTGGGATCGATGACTGACGAAGAATTGAATCTCGCTATCATGAGGATCGTGAAAAGTTCACAATGGTCTCTCAGTCGCAAATCGCTTGAGTTGTCGGTCCATGGGCCGGGAAGCGAGCATCATCGTGCCGACCCGGACCTGGCCTCGGTTCTCAGCCAGTTCGAGGGCGGACAGGCATCCTCCGCGCCTTTGTCATTCGCCATCGCGAAAGAGGTTTTCGACCTTTGCCTGGAAGACAATTGGACGGGCATGTTTGTTGCCCGCGAGATTGCCGGTTGGGACGACGAGGAACCTTTGATCCTCGTCCATCTTGATGACCATACCGATATGATGCCGACCTTGTTAGAAAATAACGGACGCACGCTGATAGATCCCGTCACGGGGAACGCATTCGATCCAGCCGCCTCGGCAGACTGGCAAGCGGTCATAGCATCAGGTGCGATAACGATCGGATCATACATCACCGCGCTCTTTCATCTTCCAAGGCCGATGCACGTTCGTCATCTCAACAACTTCTCGACGAGCCATCACGGTCTCTTCCCGGTATTCGCGGTGCAGGACCGGTTCCCGCTTCTTCCCGGGCGAACTTTCGCAGCAATCCGCAAGCGGACGCGCAACGGAGCGGACTGCCTTGGCAGTTATCGGGGCGGACCGAATGCAGCCAGGGTGCTTGCCGATCTCCCTCCGGGGCGCGTGATTGTCCATATCGATCTCGATTACTTCATAAATGATTTCAATGGCAACATCGGCGTTGAACCGCCGAATATCGACGAAGTGCGGGAGCAGGCGTTGCGGCGGATGGATGATTTCTTCCGGGCATTAAAGGGCACGGGGCGCCCGATAGAACGCTGGATTATGGCAACTTCGCCCGGATTCTGCGCGGCCCGACACTGGGAATGGTTGCTGGATCATCTTACTGTGCGGATTGTCGACAATGGTTATGGTCCGGGACGAACGCAGTGAAGCTCCATCTGTTCGCGAACATTGCCGCCGTTCAGCCCCTTCTCGATTGGTTGCAATCGCAATGCGGCATCGGCGCGGATGGGATCGGCCATATGATCCATGCCGACGATGAGCATGTCGCCATGACCGCAAGGTTCCCCAGTGCCCAATTGCAAGCCGCCGGTACGCTTCCCGGCAACATAGCGGCGGATGATGCTATTATCGTTGCGGGAGAAGACATCGCGGCAAAGATTGCGTTTCTGTTCAATCTCGGCCTGACCCACGTATACGATGGAAATTTGGCAATGAAGTGCGAGGATCCCGTGCGCCGATTGCAGTCGGTGGCTCGGCAGACTTTCGTTGGCAGCATCCCTCCCACTCAGTTCGACCCAGGCGCGAGTGATGCCTTGCGTTTTCATCGCGAGGCGATTCGCTCAGGCCAGGTTGGCCGGCACCTGCTGTTCATCGTCAACAGTCTGCCCAAATCTGGATCAATGTGGCTGGCCGGCATGCTTGCGCACGCGATGGGTCTGCAATCAGCGGATCAGATGGTTGTCTCGCACGTTGCGGATATCGAAAGCGACGCCGCCAAGTGGAACGTGCACGGCGCCGTGGTGCTAGTCCGCGACATGCGTGATGTCGTGGTTTCATGGTATCATGACGTACAACGGAACGATCTGCGAAGCGGCTTTGCCGTTCCGCGCTATGCTGATCTCGACTCATTCTATCGCGAATTTTTTCTGGGTACGATGCGATCCTCGGATCGATACTATCGTGGTGACATTCTGAGCTGGGTGGACCGGGCCTGCGCGAGCTATGTTCCCCTCATCCGTTACGAGGATATGCTGGCAGACCCCGCGCGGGCCGTGGGACGCATACTAAATGCCTGGCGGGTTGACCACGGGCCGGAGCAGATCGTCGCGGCCTGTTCGGCCTGGAATGCCGATAGCATGAGGGCAAGCCCGCCGCAGGATGGTGATCGGATCAGTCTGGCCTTCGGCGCAGGGCATTTGCGTCGAGGCGTTAGCGGTGCATGGAAGGATGAATTACCGGCAGCCATTGCTCGCGACATAGAAGTCCGCTTCCGCGATTATCAGGAACGGCTCGGCTATGGTTGAGCGCGGTTATCGGCCGCCGACGCGTAACAGCCGGTAATAGCGATGACGCGTTCCCCCGGCCGCAGGTGTGGACGCTCATGCCAATAGCGCGACCCATATCCGAGAACGATTGTTCCCGTCCGTGTGGGGATAATCATTGTAGCCGATTGGCCGGGCTCGAAGGCGCTTCCGTAGATGCGCAGATTCAACCCGCTGTCCGACGCTTCGGGCATTGAGCTTTCAGCGTTAAGATAGACCAAAATGGTAACTACACAACGATTCGCCGGTTCATCGAGATGTGGGCCGAGGTGGTCGCCGGAGCCGTAAAAGGTGACGCAACTCACCTCCTGGGCAAGCGTAAATGGACGGTCGAACACCGTACTCAGCAGAGTTCGCACTTCGGCGCTCGACAGAAATGTCATCATCTGGCGGCCGCACGAACCTATGCTGGCCCGATAACTCAGAGCCTCCGATTGCTCTGCGTGCTTGGCGTTGGGGAGTGCCCTTTCAGCCTCTTGCCGTAGCTTCTCCAATGCCTCTGGCGCAAATGCCTGTTCCAGATGACCAAAGCCAAGTTTGGATACGTCTCGCCTGAGTCGCTCGACCGCAGACTGTTTCACGTTGAGCCATCGGATGTCCTCCTGAAAAGCAGATTGTGTATTCAGCCCCTTCAATCGACATGCTCCAAATGCTCGGAAATGTCCGCTATCATCGCATCGATCAATGTCTTCACATGTGTCGCGCACTCTATCGTCTCACCGGCGTCGAATCGACCATGTTTAAGCCGCTTGGTGATTTCGAACCCACCTGTGCAAACATCGAAATAATCGCAATTCGTTTCACAATAGCGTGTGCTGACCGCGAAATCGTTGATCATTCTCTCAAGCTTGTCTGACGAAAGCATCTCTGAGAGCGAAAGCTGATTCAGATTACCTAAACCAAACCCGTTGCCATCGCCATAGAGATCGGCAAGCGTATCTACACTGAGGCCAGCGTAGAAAGTGGTAACGTTGCCAAGCGCATCGAGATTGAGCTGGCGTAACGGCGCAGTGCCTTCCGCGACATAGCGGGGGCGATCCTCGCCTTCGGCCGCGAGGATACGACCGAGTGTATGCGAGAAGTTACGAATCTGAAGCTTGTCCTCGCCTTCCTCCCTGCGAGACAGGGTTAACAACCTTCGGAAGAACTCAAAATAGCGATCGCGATCATCAGCGCCGTAGCCGACACCTTCGCCGCCATCCTCTCCGTTGGCGAGCACGTTGAAATGAAAACCGGTGAGTTGTTTCCTTCGCTTGGCAAAAAACTCATAAAAAGCGTCTGGTTGGCTTAGGGTGTCGGCGGTCACGACAGCTATAATATTGTATGGAATTCCGTGGAGTTCCAGCAGATCCATCCCGCGAACCGTTTGAGCATGAGTTCCGCGTCCTCCCCAGTTGGTACGATGACGGTCGTGCAAGTCCGCAGGTCCGTCGCAACTCACGCCGAGGTCGAGATGGTGCCTATGGCGCGCGAAAAATTCGCACCACGCCTTGTCGATGAGAACACCGTTGGTCTGAAAATCGAAGTGCAGACGCGGCGCGCCCGATCCGCCTTCCTGAGCCAAGCGCATAAGCCGGCTGATCGCTTCTTCGTAATATTCTGGAGGCAGGGTTAAGGGTTCGCCAGAATGCCACACGATTGTCAGCTCGGCCGAAAGAAGCCTGCCATCGCGCAACTGACAAAAGAGGCGTTCGATAAGTTCGAACGGCATTACCTGTTTCGATCTTCGGCTGGTCGCGCTCAGATCACAATAATGACAGTTCAGGTTACAAAAGGGCGTGCCTTGAAGAACCAGAAGTTCGACCGGTCGCAAGGAAGATTGCATGACCTTGTTCGACTGCATGGGGAACAGGCGGTCCTTGGCTAAGAGCTCATCCCAAGGACCAAATACGCCCTGAATCAAGCAAGATTGCTCCAGGTGGAGTTCGTTTATGTTCCCATGGAAGTAAGTAGGGGGGCGTTAACGACGCGCCCCCCAAGACATAATTTCAGAAACTTAGCGGCGCATTGCCGGACCCCAGCTACGCTGAACGCTTTCGTCGGTCTTGGTGACCGACTGATACGATGCCAGCCGTCCGGTGCGTGCTGCTGCCTGCACTTCGGCGATGCTGGCAAAAACGCTCTTATTCATTCCGATCCCTTTCATGCTGCGGATAAGCATGATTAAACTATCTTCGGCAAGCTCGCAGTCAAGCCGGATTCGTAACAACCGCGAATTGACATGCGAAAATGTGGCGACTGACATGTCCGCGATGCAGGCATTGGCGGCGCGTGCTCACCTAGGTGTGAGGCCGTTTTGGAATAGGGGTGGCAGATGTTTGTCGATGCGCGTGATATGTCGATTGGACTGGACCGGGAAGCTGACGTGGCAATCATCGGCGCCGGCGCAGCGGGCATCACGCTAGCGCGAGAGCTTAGCAAAAAATTCGATGTCGTGGTCATAGAGGCAGGGGGGGCTGAAGCTGGTGTCGGCGAGTTGCACAACGGTTTCATTACGTGTGCGGGGCTTCCTTATCCCATCGAGGAAACCCGTCGTAGCGGCTTTGGTGGTTCGACGAGCATTTGGTCAGGATATTGCGCCCTGTTCGACGAAGGCGATTTTTGGGACAATCCCGGGCAACCGCTGGGCGGATGGCTGATTACGCGCGACGAACTGATGCCGTATTACCATGCCGCCTGTGCGTTGCTGAACTTGCCGGATTTCGATTTCAATGCGGCGGAACTCGCCACGCGTGGTGGCATGCGCTACGGTTTTTCCGCCGATTTTGCGATGGATGTCTGGCGCTTCGGGCAACCGACAGCCCGGTTTTCCGAAAAATTCTCCGACGCGGTCAGCACGTCGTCCAGAATCAGAACGCTCACATACGCGACGGCAGTCGATCTCCGCCTTGCTCCTGACGGAAGCAACGTCTCTGAGGTCGTTGTGCGAACGGCGCAAGGTCGGAGTGGTCATATTCGCAGTCGCATCGTCGTCATTGCTGCGGGAGGACTGGAGACGGCGCGGCTGTTGCTGAACGCAGACAGCCAGGTTGCGGGAGGCCTGGGGAATGCCGGCGGCATGGTAGGGCGTTGTTTTATGGAACACCCCCACCTGCCGGTTCCGGGCATTCGAGGAACCCAAGACAAGCGTCTCGCACAGTGGACAACGCGATTTCGTGTTTCGCCCGAGCTGGAGTTTGAATTTCTTCTGGGCATTACTCCGCAAGCCCGTCGTAAGGAGGGGCTGTTGAATGCCCGGGCCCATGCGTTTCATACGCCGCAGATGGAACTTGATGAGCCCGCACGGATAGGGTTGTTTCTTGAGCAGGAGCCCAATCCGGCAAGCCGCTTACGGCTTACTGGAAACCGTGACGCGATCGGGCTTCGTCTTGTCGAGCTCGATTGGCAGTTATCGCCACGCGACTGGCGGAGCTACCGCAGAACTGCACAGAGGATCGGTCTGGAACTGATTCAGGCGGGTCTCGCCATCGGGGAACCCGAACAATTGATCGATGCGATCGATGATAGTTCGGTGCTTCATTCCAACCATCACCTGGGAACTACGCGAATGTCTTCTGACACTCGAACCGGCGTGGTGAATGATCAATGTCGCGTGCATGGCACCGACAATCTTTATGTCATGGGTGGAAGCGTTTTCCCTACTGGCAGTTGGGCCAACCCTACGATGACGGTTTTGGCGTTGACCCTTCGGCTTGCCGCACATCTCAGGCAGTTGTTATCTCATCGGACTGCATTCGCAACAGTATAAAAGGGAAATGCTCAGTGAAAAGAATGGGTTTCTCTCATGTCGGCGTTTCCACGCATGACATGGAAGCGACGATCGCTTTCTATGAAGGATTGCTGGGTTATCCTCGTGTTGTCGACGAAAAAACCGGCATTCGAGAAGGCGGGGTGCTACGGCAAGTTTATTTCGATCTCGGTGAAGGCCAGTTCATCGTTTTTATGGAAGCAAAAGGCGTCGCGGGCATCCCTGAAAGCTATGACACAGGGATTAACGGTGCCCTCGGCACACCCGGCGGCATGTATCATTTTGCTTTCAGAGTGGATACGCTCGCGCAACTGGAAGCTATCCGCTGCCGCCTGGCCGAAGCCGGCACCGACGTTTCGGGGGTGATCGACCTTGAAGCGGCCAAGTCGGTATTCTTGTCTGACCCGAACGGCCTGCAGATCGAACTGTGCTGGCATTTCCGGGAGTTCGACGAAGCCGATTTGAGGCGCACTTCCCAAGCCAGTCTCGCGACCGGGGGGTAACGATGCGATCGGACCGCACGGCGCGTGACGCGGCGACCTTTATGCTATCGCGGCTATCGAACGGAGCTGTCGCAGATTTCCGCGATCGGGAAGGACTGTCCAACGAAATATCAGGCAGGTTCCTCCGTGCCTTGATGCTGGGCCTGCCGGTTGAGGCTCAGCCTAAATCATGCCCGTTACCGGCTGGCTTGCGTATACGCGGTGCCATTATCAGGGGAGCGATCGACTTGCGTGATTGCACCGTGGACGGTGCCAGCCTTCCGACTTTGGCGCTGATGGAATGCCGCTTCGAGCCTGAAGACACGGCAAGCTGCGACCTGCTCGAACAGGATCCTATACCGTCGCTGGATCTCTCTGGCGCGCGTATTGCTTCGCTTTCGCTGGATGGCTCTCGCTTCGGACTGGTGAAGGCGACGGGTTGTATCGTTGATGGCGACGTTGATGTCAGCAACGTCGCTGCCCTTCAGCCTGACCCGGGATCGACTCGTGTCGAGGCCTGCTGCTGGATGAACTTTGCAGGGTGCCGGATCGCGGGAAGGATGTTTGCCCGCGATCTGGACCTGCACGTCCCCAATTGGTCGCAAACGCGCGCTTTCGATCGGCGGCAGCCGCGATATGCCCTGTCACTGGCGGCTGCTACGATCGGTGGTACGGTTGACCTGTCCGGCGGCAAAGTATCGATTGACGGAGGTGTTTCGCTATATCTGGCCAAGATTGGCGGCGACTTGTGGCTGGGGGGATGCAAACTAATCAGCAATGGCGGCGGAGCTCTTTATGCGCAGGGTCTTTGCGTTCGGGCAATTTTTGCAGAACGTTTGCCGTCGCTCAGGGCAAAAGGCATGATCTCGTTCAGCGATGCTCGCATCGAGCATGGGATAAGTTTTCCCGGCGCCTCCATTATCGCCGAGACCAACGGCGACGATGGTAAATTGGGGACTGCGATACGCGCCAACGGTCTGACAACGGGTAGCGATGTGTCGCTGTGCAGGATTGATTGCAGGGGATCGATCCGGCTCGACCGGGCAAGAATAGGCGGCAGCTTGAATCTGGAGGCGGCGCGGCTGAATGGCGAGGGGCGCGATGCCCTCCATGCTCCGGGAGCGAACATTGGAGGCAGCCTTCTTCTCGCCTTTGGGAAAGCGCGTAATGATGACCAGGCGCGCGGATTTCAAGCGGACGGCTGCTTGTGGCTCTATGGAGCCTCGATCGGCGAGCATCTCGATCTGCGCGGCGCATCCTTGAGGGGTTCGCGACCCGATACCGACAACGCTGGTGTCGGTAGCCAGTATGTCAATGCCCTTTCCGCGACAGACCTCACTGTCGGCGACTGTATCTTCCTCGGCGATAGCGAAAATGATAAGCTGAAATTCAAAGCCGAAGGTGCGGTGCGCATCCAGCGCGCCCATATCGCCAAGCATGTCGAAATCGCATGCGCATCAATCACGGGCGGCGTTGCGCCGGCGGGAGCATCCACCGATGACCATGCCCCCAAGGACACGGCGCTGGACCTTGGCTGGACGAGGATCGAAGGCTCGTTGAAGCTTGAACGCAATGAGATTTGCGGCTCAGTCAACCTGACCCACACCAATGTGACGATCCTTTCGGACAAGCTTGATGGCTATCCCTCTGCACGAGCAGACAAGGCTTTTTGCATCGAGATCGATGGATTCGAATATCAAACCTTGCAGTCGCCCGCATTGTTGCTTTCGGCTGAGGCCGGTAGCGCCACGAACTTGTCCGCCAATGAGATTGCCAGGACGAGGCTCGACTGGCTTGAGCGCAGCGGAGGAAACAGGAGAACGCCGCATGACTATGCTGTGCTCGCTCGTGCGCTTCTGCGACAGGCGCTGCCCGATGTGGCGCGCGCGGTGCTGATCCAGCAACAAAGGCTGGACCACCCGTTGACGGACGCGACCTGGCGCCGCCCCGGATCGCTGATCGCAAATGCCCTGATGCGCCTGTTCGGCCTTGCCTTCGGTTTTGGTTTCAGTCCGCGAAGAGCCACGATAACCCTGCTTGTCTGCTGGGGCTTGGGAGCGGCATTTTTCTGGTGGGCCAATCATCGCGAGGCGATGGTGATCGATCAGCAGCCAGTGGCCATCGCAATCGGACGACAGAAGCCGGCCACGATCGAAATCGCCGATCAGCAGACTGTGCTGGGCGAGCGCGCGGCAAGCGATATTCCTTGCCGTGGGCACATGAACGCCGCAGTGTATGCACTGGATGTTTTCATTCCCTTGGTCGACCTTCGTGAGGAATCGAAATGTGATATCGGTCAAGCTGCCGGACGTCAGCTTATGCGAGCAGAAGAAACAACATATCGCCTGCTCAAGACGGCTTATGCCTTGCTAGGCTGGCTGATAATATCGCTCTCGATTCTCACTTATTCGGGTTTTATCGAGCGGAGACGTATAACGGGATCTTGAGGTATGGGAGTGGACTCGTCCTGACGGTCAACCGGTCAGGATAGGAATCATGGTTTTTACGTGAGCATCGATGCGATCCAGCACGGTCCGGGGAATGGTTTTACGCTCTGGCAATGTCCACCAGCGGGCGTCGATGCGCCGCCACGGCTTTGAGGACGGCGGGCGAGGGAAGTCTACACGCTCGCGGTGCGCGGCGACGGCCAGAGCCGCGCTACCGTGATCGCGGGCGGGCTGACCTATGATTGCCCCATCAATCTGCAAAGTGACATTCACAACGCACTCGCGCGGTTCGGCGCGGCGGATTGAAGGGAAACGGAGCGCAGCCATGCGCGCGCAGCGCAGACAAGACGCGGAGCGGATGAAGGCGCGGGCACGCCGGGTCATGGCTCTGTGGAGCCGTGGCCTGTCCGCCGATGTGCCGCCGTCACCGCGCGCCGTCGGCAAGCTCGCATCGACGTACGGGCGCGTGCTGGCTGTGCAGCAGCCGCAAGGATGTCCCACCGAAGCGGGAACGCGGTTTCGATTACGGCGGTCGGGTTACTTAATCAGTTCGGCAATATTGCCGCGAAAATCGGCGGGCATGTCCCGCTGCTCGCAAAGGCGCGCCTCGTGCTCCCATCCTTCGCTGTCCTTGAAAGAAAAGGATCGGCGGTCGGTAATCGTCCATTCAGCGGTCGCCGCCGATGCCAGAAATTCAGCGGGTATCGGCGTAGGCGGCACCCCATAACGGATGTCGCCGCCAACCTGAAGGGTGCGGAAAGTCGTCGGCCCTGTTTGTTCGATCTTCGCAAACTTGGTGAACGAACTGCTCCAATACAGCCCGTCGCGGCGCAGCAGCGCGGCGGTGGCATTCGAGGCGGTCGCGCAAGTCGCGTCCGTGCGGACATAGTAACCGCGATCAAGGGGTAACTCGCTGATCGTTTGCGTTACGGGAGCGGATGTGGGGGCGCCCCCGGCCTCCGCTTCGGCCGCGCCACTACCCGACCACAATGCGAAGGCACCGCCTGTCGCGACAACGCCGACGATGGCCAGTAACCGAATAGGCAAAATGCTCATGTGTTCGCCCCCTATAGATGTATGCAATCGCTACAGCCTCTTGAATGGTTAAAGCAGATGTAGACTGAACGCCAGATGATTGGCGGCGTTGAAGCGCAAAAGCTTCCTCTCGCCAACGCTGCCCGCTTCACTCAAAGTTGCCGGTTCCTTATTCTGATCGTGCATCGCACCGGCTGCTTGGTCTTGGCGGCCTGTTGCTCGCAAGCGTCGATGGCTTCGTGATTGTCGCGACGCAGTTCTGCGGCGTCGGCTATGGACTGCCATGCGTGCGGACTGTCGGCGCGCATGATCCGGGTTCCCGCTTCCCATAGGGTCGGCTCGCGCACGGTGCGCGAGGCGAGGCGTTCGGGCCAATGCCAATCGGTCGGCGCGATACGCGCGACGAAACCGGGAAGCGCCGCCCATAAAAGGCACCCGGCGACGAACCCGCCGCCGCACCACCACCGGCGCGCGCGCTCCTGCTGGTCGATAGTGGCGGCGGTGCCGCTGATCGCGCGCAAGCTGTTGCGAGTGTCGGCAAGCTCGCGCTTCAACTCGGCAAACGCGGCCTGATCCTCGCGCCGCGCCAGCGCCGCCGCCGCCGTGATGCGCCTCTGGAAGTCCTCCGGCGTCATTTGCAGGGCAGGTGCGCTCTCAAGGGCGATCACCGCCTTCGCCAGCTTGGCAAGCGTGTTGCTGTAGTCGGGTATCTCTATATCGGCTTTCTCGGCCGCGACATGCTCGATAGCGCGGCGGAGCAGCGCCAGTTCGCCCTTAAGCTCGGTGAAGGCCCGTGTCGCCGGGTCCATCGGCGGCGGTGCGTCGGGGAGTGTGCCGGGTAGCTGTATGTCGTCCATGTTGTTCTTCTCCTATCGGCTCATGCCAAGGTCGCGGCCATGATCGAACGGCACGGAGTCCGCCAAATCACTGGCAAGGCTGCGGCCCATATCCACGTCGATGCCCAATTCCTGACGCCGCCCGGACAGCAGCGATTCCACCTGCGCGTCGCGCTCAAGGCTTTTCGCCATCCCGGCCATGTCCTGACCGACGCGCTTCGCGCCCCGGAAATCCCCGTCGCGGCGCAATTCGTCCTGTGCCTGCCGGAGCTGCTGCCAGCCCTCCACAAAGCGGTCGGCGCGGCTGTAGGGATCGGCGCGCAATTCGGCCTCTTGGCTCATCGCCCGCAGCGCGACCTGGCCGCGCCCCTCCGCGGCCTCGTGGACAAGCGCCGGCTGGCGCTGGAAGGCCGCGCCAAGGTCTGCCGATGCGTTGGGCCGGATCGCGTCCAGTGCCTCCCGTGCGCGGTCGAACGCCTCGCGCTGGTGGGGCATGGCGTCGATGCCCTGCGCGCGGGTCTGGTGGATCGCGTCCAAGGCCCGCGCATAACGCTCGACCGCGCCGCGCAAGCCGCCTGCGCGCATCGGCTGCGGGTCGTGATCCCGCTGCTGCTGGCGGGCGGGGTCGCGGTCGGCCTTGGGCATCGTGCCGCTAAGGTCCAGCCCGTCGAAGATGCCGCGCCGGGGTTCGGGTGTGGGCGCTGCCCCGCGATCCTGACCGGCGAGCGAGAGGCGCAAGCCGTCGAAGATCCCGCGCGCCTTCTCGGCCACCGGCCGGACGATTTCCGCGATGCGCTCGCCAAGGCCGATGCCGCGCCGTTCGGCAAACTCCTTGGCCGGATCGGCGCGGGCATAATCGCTCGCCATATCCTTGGCACGCTCGCGCGACAGGACGCCGACAAGGCGGGACTGGTCCTTGAAGTCGTCGCGGCCGTAGTGGAGCGCCATGCCGTCCCGGTGACGGGACATGCCGACATAAGCGCCGTGGCGATCCATACCGGGGGTTGCAAGCATGTGCGCCCGGTCTACGGTCATGCCCTGCGCCTTGTGGATGGTGGCGGCATAGCCGTGATCGACATGGGCATAATCCTTCGTATCGAAGGATACGGAACGCCCGTCATCGGTGTGGACGGCGACATGCTCCGGGCTGACCTTCTCGACCGTGCCTAGCGTGCCGTTCTTCACCTCAAGCCCGCGCTCGTTGCGAAGGAACATGATGCGGTCGCCAGTGGCGAAAGCCCGCGCGCCTCGCTCGGTTTTCACGCGCACATCGTCGCCAAGCTGGCCTGCCGCGTGCATCCGGTCGCGCGCCGCCTCGTTGAGTTCGCGCACCTCGTCATTGGTATGGGTGAGGATGATCCGCGATTGATCCGGGGCGGCGATGCGCTCGCGGTCCCACCGTTCGACAAGATCGGAACGGGCCTGCTCGCGCGTCTCGGCCGCGTGGACCATGCCGCGCTCGGCATAGGCCCGGATCGCTTCGCCGGTCCTGCCGGTGGCAAGGTGCCGGGTGGCGTCGCGCTGCCAGTCGTGAACCTGCCGCCGCACCTCCGTAATCTCGACGCCGCCATGCCGTTCGTGGATCGCACGGAACGCCGCGCCCGCCTCGATCGCCTGCAACTGCTGCGGGTCGCCCACCAGCACGACCTTTGCGCCCGCGTCGGCGGCATGGGAAAGAACGCGCTCCATCTGGCGCGTGCCGACCATGCCAGCCTCGTCTATCACCAGCACATCGCGGGCGGTGAGCATATCGCGCCCCTGCGCCCAACCATGCTCCATGCTGGCGATGGTGCGTGACGCGATGCCCGAACCATTCTCCAACCCTTCGGCGGCGATGCCGGACAACGCCGCGCCGCGCACTTCATACCCTCCGCGCTCCCACGCCTCCCGCGCCACGCCAAGCATCGCGCTCTTGCCGGTCCCGGCGTAACCGACGACGACGCTCAAACCGCGCTCGCCCGTCACATGCTCGAACGCCGCGCGCTGCTCGCCGGCCATCGCAAGCCCGCGCTGCTCGGCCTGCGCCAAGGCGGAGGCGCGGTCCTTCTCAGCCACGCGGTGCCGTTCGCGCTCGGCCATCAACTCGCTGGCGCGCTGCAGCCGCTGCTCGGTGTCGATCATCTCGCGGCTGGTGAACCTGTCATCGCCGCGCCCGTCCTTGCCGAGAGCGATCAAGTCGGGCGACGTGCGAACGGCGCTCATCGCCCGGTCGAACTGCTCCTTGCCGTCCGTATGGCGATGCACGAACATCGCCACGTCGCGCTTGGTAAACGTGGCTTGCTGGTGGGTGATGGCGTCCAGCGCGACGCGCGGCTCCGCGATGATACGTTCACCGTTGCGCTGCGCGGTGGCGCGGTGATCCTCGATGCGCTCGGATTCAAGCCCGCGCTCGCCCATGCGCGATGCGGCGGGGCCGATCTTGTCTTGCGGCTCAAGGTCGATCCCCTGCGCCTCCAAGGATCGGTGATCTATGCGGGCATCAATATCCAGTTCCGTAAGCCGGGTGTTGACGTGATCGGCCCAACGCTCGCGCCACTGCTCGACAAGCTCGGTGCGGTTCCAGTCGCGTTCCTTCGCGCCGAAACCCTGCTCGTTCACTTCGCGCATGGTGAGCATGACATGGGCGTGCGGCTTCGCCAGCCCATCCGCGCCAATGTCCCAATGGACATTCAAATCCGCGATCATGCCGCGCTCGACAAATTCGGCGCGCACGAAATCCTGTGCAAGCTCGATGCCCTGCGCCTTGGTCATCTCGCGTGGAATGGCGAATTCGACTTCGCGCGCTAGCTGCGCGTCCTTGCGCTTCTCGAACGCCTCGACATCGTTCCAGAGGCGTTCGCGGTCGCGCCATTGTTCGGGCGCGCCTTCGGGCAGGAAGATTTCGCTATGCTCGACGCCCGACTTGGCGCGGAAATCATGGTCGCGGTCCAGCCGCTCGTCGTGCAGGCGTTCGCCCGCCCGATAGGCCGCCGCGCTTACGGCGCTGCGCCCGCTGGCGCGGCCGATGACCTGAACGGAGAAGTGATAGATTGCCATGACGGCAATCCATCTACGCCACCAAGCGCACGTCGGCACGACGTATAAGCGCGCCCTTCTCGAAAATTTCTCGGACGGGACTAGGCGGTGTCATCCTGTCCTGGCGACTCTACTGCACTTGCGGAGGGATCATCTTATCATAGCGCCATCGTCACTCAATGGAGACTTTGCGATGCGTAAACCACGGGATTTTGATTCGGAACTGAAGGCGCTCGCCGACAAAGCGAAGGCGATCAAGGAACGGCGCGTGCGCCAACTCGGCGAACTGGTCGCGGCAACCGGGGCCGATGCGCTCGACGCCGATCTGTTGGCCGGGGCGCTGCTCGGTGCCGTCGCCCTGAAAGATGCCGCCACAAAGGAGGGCTGGCGCAAGGCGGGCGCGGCCTTCTTTCAAAACAAGGCACATCGGCCTGCGCCGCGACCTGAACAACGGGCGGAGGGTACTCTCCCGCTCGACGGCGGCGCGGCACCGCGCTGAGGCCCAAAAGGCGAGAACCGACATGCGCGAATGGATGGTCGAGCGCAGGGCGCGCACGAAGCGATTGATCGAACTGGGCGGTCTCGTCGTAAAAGCGGGCCTCGTCGATCTCACCGACGATGATCGCACGACGCTTTATGGCGCATTCCTTACGGTCGCGGAGAGGCTTCGGGGTGAGGAACGGACGGCGGCGTCGATGCTGTGGAAGCGTAAGGGCAAACGTGCGTTCGAGACGGAGGAGCAAATGTCCCGGAATGAAAAGGCGTGACGAGCATCAACGGTCATCCACCAATGCAAAGCGAATGCGCAACGAGCTACGCAAAATATGTCTGCACGATTTGCGTAGGCAATGGCAGGCGTGCGGTCAACCCGCCCCGGCACATTGGCTATTGTCGAACATCTCAAGATATTGCTCAACAGTCTGGTTCATACCGATTGATTTGCGCCGCTCATTGACGCTGGCCGGGTCTTCAAGATCGTTCGGCGTCCATTGGCCAGAAATGCACTTGACCTGCGTACCATATCGCTGGAGCCGATGGTCAAATTCCAGTGCGATGCGATCATACAGCATTGCATAGGCTTGCCCTTCTGCGTCACCCTCCGCGACGAATTTTTCGAGCCGGGTAAGAGTGTTTCGCATCAATTCCTGATCGTTGACGGCGTGTTGGACGATCAGGAACGCGGCTCGGGCGGCTTCCTTCCCATAAACGCTTGTTCGAAACCAACCTTCGGCGGGCATCAGCTTTTTCAGTTCATTCTGATACTGGAGATCGTGCCGCCCGATCTCCGCGAAAATCTGGTGCCGTACGGATGCGCGGCTCGCTTCGGGAAAAACGGAAAGATCCACCTTCATAAAGGCCATACGGCCCGCCTGGTCGAGCTTTCCAAGTCTTATCAACTTTTCGGCAACGGTGGTCGCTGGCGGCAGCTTTGCATTTTCTGCTTCCACATCTTTATAAGCTTCCTCAATTTGCCTCACCAATTGTTCCACGGGCGGGGCCGAAGGAGGCGATGAGACTGCAAGCAAGAGGGACAAGGCGAAAATCATGGTTGATCCTCCGTCTATCGTGTTCGGAAGTTACGCGTCATCTCGCACGGTCAGGACCACGCCATGGCGCGCATCGGTGATCGAGGCTCGGCCAAGGCCCCAAAGTTCGCCCGATCAGGGCAATATGTTGCAGACCCGAGGAGCGGAAGTTCCCCAGTTTCAGTTCGCTTGCCTGCGTGGCACTTCGCTGCGTCACCACTGCATCGCAATAAAGGCGGTCCTCTCTGAGATAGATGACCTGCGGGTCGACCTCCATTGTCGTCCCGTTGTAAGCCCAGTTCACACATAACCTCTGTTTGATTGCTTGGGTGACCAGGGCGAGCGCATCCACTTCCTTTTCTTTGGGAGACTTCGCATCGGCGGCCGGGTTCGGGATGACCTGTGCCTGAGCCTCTTTGTTTTTCGGCGTACGCATGTTCAGGCGAAGAGTTTTGCGTGGCCGGTCTGTCATGCTCAAATCATTGTCGGTTCGACAGGCTGGGGCAAGCCTTCTTCTCGCCATGCCTGTATTCTTATACTGCCCCGGCTTGGACCGAACGTGATACAGGTCGGCAATGCTGATTGATCCCGCCTTTCCCATGGTCCTGCGCAATGACGCCGTGCGCGTCCATCGCAATGCCGTTCGGCGGGATTTCACGATCAGCGCGGATACCTATGACCTCTACTCTTTGTCGGGACTTACCAGAGGAGAGGAAAATCTCTGGGAGAAATTCGCTACGCTGGGACAGGACAAGGCCCGGTATGACCTGTTGCAGAAGCTGATTGCACGTCAGCCTGCTCTTCGGCTGGGGTTGCTGCTCGACGATCTCGCCGAAGCCTTGCTCCTTGTCGGCGTCGCCGATCTGCGCACGCGCGAGGGCGCGCTGCTGGTGCTGGAATGGATCGATGACAATTTCGGCGCGCCGCTGCTCCCACCATCGGTTTTAAATGATTTCAGGCCCAAATTGCGGGCGCTTCGGCGGCGACGTTTTGGCTGGGTTGTGCCGCCGCAAAGCGGGGGCAAGGACCATGGGGCGGCAAGGCAAGGCGATGGCCCGATGGAATATCCCCGCGTGTGGCTATCGGAAGCGCAACTCGAACATTATCGCGCCGATGCCGATTGGGCCGCAATTTTTGATGACGACGCTTCGCCCGGTGCGTCGTGCCATACACCATGGACGAACATATGCAGGCGATCATTCTCGCCGTAGTGGAACGGGCGCCGCAATGGGTACGGCGCGATCTCGAAGCGAAGGATATCGGGGTTCGCGCGCGGGCGGAAGAGACGCTGGCGGCGATGATTACCGCTACGCTCAAGGGTGAAACGGCACAAGCGACCCGAACGGCCGCGACCACAGCGGACTGATCGCCCTCTACAACGCCGTGACGTCTGCTTCTCCACGCTATATCATGTTGCCCGATACCCTCTGGAGGCAGGGCATGGATGATGCGGACATCGACATCGACCGGATCGACGAAGCGGTCCTGGCACTGATGTTTCTCACGCTGCACGAGGAAGGCCGGCGGTCGGGCATGGCGAGAGCCTGGAAGTCCTTCGATTGGGACGCACTGGATCGCCTGCATGCGCGGGACCTGATCCTCGATCCGGTGGGCAAGGCCAAGTCGGTCCTGCTGACACCTGAAGGCCGCCGCCGCAGCGAGGAACTTTTCTACCGGCTGTTCGCCAAGGGCGGCTGATGTTTCAGATGTCAGCGCCCAGCGTTCGCAACCAATCCTCAAAGCGCTTTGGGCCAATCTCGATTCTGTCGAGCACGCTCGACATGCGCTTGACGACGGTCTCCCTCGTGGTCTCCATCTTCGCGGCGATCTGATCCAGGGTCAGTTTATCGGCAGAGAAAAGAAGGACGGTTTCCCGCAACGATTCCGGCAAGGCTTCGATCAGCACGATGGCGACCGCAACGTCATCGTCCATCCGTCGCTTCCACACGACCGGTCTGTCGATGCCCATGGCGCGCAAATGATCAGCGCAATAGTGGCGATGCCGTTCGCGCAATGCCCGCTCTGCGGGACTGATCTGGGCGGTGCGCCAGCGCCTTGGTCTGTCGCCATCCAGCATGGCGACGATCATCGCCAGCGCCTCCGACAAACAGGCCATGACAGCCGTCATCTCGATGGACAGGCGGCGGGCTATTTCTTCAAAAGCGAGATCGTCGTTCTGATGCATCCTTAGTATCACGCGGGAAAGCACCGGCAGGCGCTTAACGGCATCAAGATAGGCCGCACGCATTTCCGCCGTGGGGTCGCAGGTGGCGTCAGGCGAACTGCACATGGTCCGCCTCCTGCGAATTCTCATCCAGCGCCTCCAGCCGTTCGACGCAGACCGTCTGCACCAGCTTGTAGAGAGCGGCAGTGCAATCCATCGCCCACGCCACCTCTTCAGGCGCTATCCGGTATGTGCGCCCGTAGCGCACCTCGACATAGGCGCGCCGGATACAGCCGAAGACACGCCGCTCGAACGGCGTTTCCTGCGGCCATGCGAGGGCAAGACGGCTGTCGAGATATTCGGCAACCTCGCGCAGTTCGTCGAGGGCGTGCGTGCGTAGCCCATTGAGGGTCAGCGACCATGCGACGCACTGGTAGAGATGCTCGTTGGCCTGATGCAGCAGGAGCGCCGCCATCGGCGCATTGCCGCGCTGTTCGAAGAAGGCCGCGCCCATGAGAAAATCACCGGCCCGTTCGTACCAGCGTGTGAACTCGGCATGCCCGCGCTCCCGCTGCCGTGCGGCAGGCAGCCTTCGCGGCGCTTCGAGGCGCGCACTGCTGGCCTGATAGAGCGCAATCCCGTCGGTCGCGATCGTGACGAACCAGGGGACTCCATGAACGAGGGCGTGGTTCACATGGCTGAGCGTGTGAACGCACAGCCGCACCGGGTGGGCTATCTCGCCCACTTCCCATGCCCGCCGCAGGCGGTCGCGGATCGGCGCCCAATCATCCCGGCGCGCAGCAATCCGGTTATGGTTGACGATGACCATCAGCCGGATCGGCGCAGGCGTAAGTACAGGGTTTGCGCCCTGATCCCGGACCGCATGCGCGCCGTAGAGGACCAGCTTGTCGATGCGGGCCGTCTTGTAGCGCTGCGCGCGCTTTTGGGCGCACAGGTCGTCGAAGCCCTCGAACAACAGGGCCGTGACCCGGCGTAGCTCCTCTCGCATGGAACCGGAGAGATGGTCGAGGTCGGTGTGCAGCATCATGCTTCCTTCCCCGGCAGACCGGCATAGCCGGTGATGGTCCCCACATCGGCAACCAGCGTCGCCGCCGTTTCGACGATTTCGGCGGGAGGGAGTGCAACGAGAACGGCTTCTGCCTGATCCGGCTGTCTGCCGCCGTGATGATAGTCCGATAGCGGCGTGATCAGCCGTTCGAGTTCTGCGCTCGGCGGACCGAGCCCGTTCGCGCAAGCATGTTTCAGCGCGGCTTCCAGATCGAGCCCGATATGCCTTCGGTTCCTGTCATCGCCGTAGCCTGCATGGAGCAGCAGGGCTTTGAGCGCGAACTCCGTGGCATAGGCGGCCTCCTGCACGACCTTCGAGGCACGGTCGCGCGCATGCGCCTCGACCATCATCCCGACATGATCCACGGCGCGGCGGTAGAAAGCGACGGCAAGCAGGAGGTCGAAGTCGCCGGGGCGGTGGTAGAGGTCGAGATTGTGGCGCGGATGGTTGCCAAGGTGGGAACGCAGGGATCGTGGCCGCGCCTCGTCGCCAATCTCGGCCAGAAGCGTGCCGAATGCCTCAGCGAGTATCATTCGAGCCTCGGCGTCGCTGGTGCGCAGGGGGCGGGATATTCGGCCAAGGTCGAGGCCGTAAGCACGGTAGCGCTGGAAGGCGATCCGTTGCGGCTCGTTCAGAATTGTCAGAGCCGCTGTAATGCGGTCGTAGGCCGCCAGGCCTTCAGCATTTCGCGGCGGGTCCATCGCCCGGTCGAACAGGACGATGCCGCCCTCGTAGCGCTCCGCCAGCCATGGATTGGTCAGGGCAAAGCGCTCGGCCTCATCGATGGCGAAAACCGATAGCTCGACTTCTACGGCCCGTATGAGTTGGGACTTGAGGACGGCCTGGGCGCGGCCCCAATAGCGCTCCTTTCCCTTGTAGGCCTCATGGTCGACGAAGGCCCAGATTTCCAACAGAAGTGGATCACGGCCCCATGTAATCCTTGCTGATGCATCGGCATTCTTGCCCACCAACATCAAGCCTTCGAGCGTGCCGCGCCGGGGTGCGCGGTCGCGCCGATCGATGAAATAGGCGCGCAGCACGCGCACGGCGCGCTCGATCGCCAGTCTGGGATAGGGATCGAGATGCAGCACGCGGGCGACAACGCGGTCTCGCATCTCATTGTAATCGGACATCTCACGATCATGCTTCGCCTCAGCGGAAAGCGGCAGCGCATGTCCGTCATGGTTCTCGTCCATGGGAACCTCCGGTCCGCATCCAGGCGGATGAGGCGGAAGGAACGGGGCGGATGCGGTATACGGTCCCGAAACTCCCGCGCACTGGGCACGGGAGTCACCGGGGCTGCGAACATGATCCGAAGACATGCGCCGCCGTTTTTAGCCCGAAGGCCTGGACATATACGACGGCACCCCGAAAACGATCTGTTTTCGAGGAAGTCTATTTCGGATCAGGATTCGCAGTCCCGGCGCTGCCCTGTGCGCAACGCATGGGCAGCCTATCAGAAAATGACCATGAAACAAAGAGTCGGCTGAAGCGATGGACTTTGGTTCGGTTTCAAAGAGAGCCGATCGTCAATGCCACTTGTCGCACTATTTGCGCCAGCGGATGGACGCCTATCCGTCAAAAACGCTGGCCTTTAGCGCAACCCGGTAGTTCAATTTCTTCGAATCGCAGTGGGAGGCCCAATTGATCCTGTTTGCCACTTTACTAGCCGTCAGTGTCGCTACACCGATTCAAGCAGAAGGGTTGGATGGAAACTGGGCCTCGGATTGCACCCCAATCGGTAAGGGCGGCCGACATGGGATCATCACCCGGATCGCCATCAAGGACGGGGCGATAGAAGCCAGTGCTCGATTATATGCCAAGAATGACTGTCAAACGCCCACGCTGGACGTGGACTATCGTGGCATAGACCTCCAAGCGAACAAGAACGAGGACGGCATCCTGTTTCATCATACGGTGGCATCGATCACGCTGACGCCACTGTCCGAGGCTGTCGTAGCCCAGTATAATCTGGTCGATGGGGAGGTGCATGGCTGCGGATTGAAGGGGTGGGCGCTCAATGTCCCAAAATCTGTTGCGGGGCGGACATGCGATCCGTTCTACTTCGCACAGGAGCAAACAACGCTGTATGATACGGCCTGGATCGCTGACGGCGCGGTTCAGTTTGCAAGTCTGCCTATGATTTGGACCAACACCGACGCGGGTCGGCGCACAAGTCAGCCGCTTCCCATCCGTTACAGCCGGACAGCTTCGAAATGACCGTTGCGAGAGGCATTCTATGGCCCAGTAGTTGGGCAGCAGTGAAATATTCCGTTCGTCGCAAAACCGCTCCTCCGGCATTTTGGCTGTGGAGCGGTTTTTCAAATGTGCGTTCGTCAGGCTCCTCCTTGGTGGCTCTTCCCGCCGAGCGGTAGAAACCCCGGAGGCGATACCGCCTTCGGGGTCATGCAAGGTCAAGCGGCTTGCGCCATCGGCTGATCCACGGTTTCTGCGGTATCAAGCAACGAGGCAATCTCGCTCCACCGCTCGACGCTGCCAACGCCGCCTCGCACCGTGTAGGTGGACGGCTGAAAGGCCATCCAGCGCGGAACCCAGCCATCCACCTTCGCCCGCTCATTCGCTCCGGCAAGGCAATCGCGCACGATCTGCCGCTGCACCTTCACGCTCTCCCCGGCGTTGGCACTGGCAACCGCGTTGCCCGCCACGTCCGCAACGATCCTGCCGATAACCTCCTTGTCGCGGATGCTGTCGAGCAGGGCGTCGTCGGCCTGCCAGACTGCCGCCATATCCACCTTGAGCAGCGTGCCCAGCAATTCGACCGTCGCGCTTCCCGCTGCCAGCGTCTCCCCCATGACGACAGTGAGCACGGACATGACCGTTTCGTCGGGAAGGCCCATCAGATGGTTGAATAGCCCCGGCAAGCCATGATCGCCTGCATAGCCGTCCGTGACGGTGGGCGTCTCGGGATCGAAGCCGAGCAAGTCCAGAACCGCGCGGCGCTCAGCGTCGAAGATGGCTTCCGATGCGCTGGCTTCCACGCTCTCCGCGATGGCATCCGTATTGGCCCGCTGCTTCTCCACATCCACTCGCCACAGGGGCGAACCGATAATGGCATGGGCCAGCATCAGGCGAAGGGCCATGGCAGGCTGCGAAATCAGGGAAGCGCGCACGGCGGCATGCCGGTGAAAGTCGATATAGTTCTGGATAGGAGCGCTGATCTCCGGACGCACGGGCTTCGGCAAGGTTTCGCCCGCCTCGCGCTTACGGGCTTCCTTCCCGGTGATGTAACCTTCATGGAAGGTCACTTCGCCGCGATGGCTGATCGCCACATAGACCCGACCGCCTTTCTTCTTCTGGCAGCGCTCACGCTCCCATGTGTGGAAATATTCGCCGCGCCCCATCACGACGACCTCCGGCCAGCCCGCCTCCCGGTAGGCGTCCGCCCGTTCCTCGATCGCCGCCATCTGCGCGGTCCAGAAATCGGCGGCACAGGCGAAATATTTGTCCTCGCCGAACAGATCGGAGACGATTTCGCCGGAATAGCTCCCGACATCGAACAGCGCGACCTCGGTGGAAATGGCCGCACCGCCCATGAGCCACGCCTTAAGGTTCTGGCCCAAGGGGGTTTGGTCGCTCTCGCTGTCAAGCAGTGCCAGCCATTCACGCTGCTGCGCCTTGGTGGCGAGGGTCAGGTGCCGCACGGTGACGGCATCGATACGATCAGCCCGATAGAGATTGCGGATGCGCGGCATCAGGTTGCCCAGCGCGAGGGTCCGCTTCACCTGTAGCGCGGTCAGCCCAAAGGTCAGGGATATATCCTCCACGCCGCCCCCCTCTCGGACAAGCCGGGTGAAACTTTCATGGCGGGTCATCTCGTCGGGGGCCAACCTCGCGATATTCTCGATCAGCGAGGCTTCCAGCGCCGCTGCGTCGTCACCTGCTTCCATAACTGCACAGGGCAGTGGATCGATGCTCCCGCTTTCCTCGGCAACCGCCAGTGCGGCATGATAGCGCCGTTTACCTGCCACGATCTCGTAGGCGTCGGGCGAACCATTTTCCCGCACGATTAGCGGCACGAGGACACCTCGCGCGCGCACCGAAGGCAGGATGTTGGTTAGGTCTGGAGCCTTCTTTCCCCCGCGCATGTTGGCGGAAGACACCGAGAGGCGGGCGATATCGATATGCTTGAGTTCCATGTTGCTTCACTCCTCTTCGCATCATCCCGGCCCCGGAATGCGGGGTGGGCGGCAAGAGCGCACCGGCAGGCGCGGCGGCAGAGGCGGGTTGCACCCGCAGGGCTGGAACGAAGAGAAAGACCCGGCTTGCCGGGTTGCGGCCCGCCGCGACGCGCCTAAAGGGGAGCGACGCCCACACCGCTTGTCGGAGCCGGTCCACGCCATCGTGCGCATGCGCGATGTCTACATGGAAGTGGCGCAGCCACTTCCTCCGCGTCATGCGATCGTCACGCCGGGAGGCGACGAGACGGCGCACCGCGCTGGCTCGGTGGAGCGAAGCGGAATAGAGCGCGGTTTGCGCAAAAATGCGCGAAGACGCTCATTTGCCTCTCTGCTTCAAATGCGCGATGGAAGCCAACGACATGCAACGCCGCTTGCGCCAACGAGCAATAGGGAAAGTCTGCAATTTTGCACTTGCGAAATGACCTTCGCAGATGCAATATAAAAATGCCTTTCAGGCATCCTCTCCTAACTTCAGGCTGGCTGCGCGCCAGCCTTTTTTATGGGGCAAAGCGTCCAAGCATCAGAAAGACCCATGGCGACGGCTTCGATCAAGAGATGCGAAAAATCCGCCAGCTTGCGTGAAGCCGCCAGCCTCCTCGTCGCACGATCAGGCGCGGGATGGTCCCGGAGGGCGGCAAAATCCGCTGATATCGCCGAAATCGCGTGCATCGTTGGTGGTGCTGCCGATCAGCTTCAGATATTGCGAGGCGACCGAGCGAGCACGGTCGGCGTGCTCGCTATTGAAGGAGCGTCAGGGCATGCGGGATACCCATTAACCTCCCGTCGGCAATCTTTGCAGTCGGTGGACAGGCAATGGTCCACGACGATGCAATCCCGGCCGGCCCGCTTGGCGGCATAGAGGAGGCGATCGGCTCGTCCGATGGCGTCGGCTATGGACTCTTGATCCTTTACAAGCGCCAAGCCAAAGCTCGCGGTAAATTGATCATCCGTTTCAATGTGTAGCCAGCGCTCCAATGCGAACGCGCGTTGCATCCTGCTTGCGGTTGCAACGGCATTATCCAGCGAGCTGCCGGGGAGAAGGACGGCAAACTCCTCGCCACCAAGGCGAACGACACAGCCTTTGGGTCCGGCCTGGGCTTCGAGTATTGCACCAAAGCGCGTGATCACATGGTCGCCGAAAGGGTGGCCGAAGCGGTCGTTGATGGCCTTGAAACGGTCGATGTCGGCCAGAATGACGGCGGTTGATCCATTCTGGAATAGCCTCCCACGGGGCGACGCGAGCAAGGCATCCAGGCCTCTCCGGTTGAGCAGGTTGGTCATGGGATCGGTGTTAGCATGGGCGCGATATTTTTCGATTGTGTCCCAGGATGTGGCGGCCATCACGGCAAACGCCAGCATAATGCTGCCCATTAGCCCCGTGTACTGGATCAGGTTGCCCCAGATGGAGGATCTCCAGGCGCCGACGACATGATCGATATCCGGGGCCGCGATGAATAGGAGGCACTGGAATGTCAGCAACATCGAAAAAAGCAGGAATGTTGCGGCTAGGAGCCGATCCGCTCTTGTTCTTGCCAGTTTGGAAAATGGTAGGGCGCTTGTCCAGAGAGCAAGGGCGCAGCAAGCCTGAACGAAAAATGTCTCCAAACGGACGCTTTGGAATATGACCAATGAAATGGCGATCATCGTGGTCGATGACACCATCAAGGCAACATCGAATGGCACGCTGCTTTTGAGATTGAGGCGCTTCTGGAGTGCGCGACACGTCAGGAGGATGCCCAGCAGAATGAAATTATCTTCGACAATCTGTTTGAACGGGGTGAAGCGATCAGTCTCGAACAGCATCAAGGCGTAGCCGACGGCAAGGACACATAGGGCGTGGCCCCATCGGGCGGTGGTGAACCCCAAATATCCGATCGAGATCAAGCCCGCTCCACAAAGCAGGATGGTAACGGGAACAATCCAATTGAGCAGGGTTACAGGCATGGCGCGACCAGAATAGTCCGGCGGCAATCTCTATGCTTGCTCCCGGAACAGGGGGAAGCCGACCCTATAGCCTATGAACCTTAACGATATTGCGACGTCCAGTTTCCCGCAACTCCGGATCTATCATGACCTCGGGGACGAATGCTGCTGGCGATGCGGAAGAGTGGCAAATCGTGCCGCATCTACGGCAGCTACGCCATTAACAAATTTTTAACGATGATGCGGGAAGTTGTGGACGCGTCTTGATTACCGCCTCCACCATCGAGACGTGCTTCGATCGGCCCCGGCGCCTCCCCCAATCATGCGTCGGGGTCTATCGGGCAGTTCAGGCGACGGCTCGCCAGTTGCGACCTTCGTAGAATGGGAAATATGATAATCGCGCTATCTGCGCTGCCGGGACAATTTGAGAAACTCCCATGTTTGAAGAAGCCGCATTGCGGTAGAGATGGGCGTTGTCGGTCCCAGCCCGCGTCGCCTGACCGCACAAGCGCACAGCCAGTGCCATGACGGCGAACTGAGACATGGGAATGGATCGGCGTCGCGGAAGAGGGACATTCGCATTGCAGCGAAAATGTCGTAAGCGGTGGCCGCAATTATGGCGATGAAACCAGAACCTATTGTCAGCATTGCTTCCTCCGAATGGAGGGGATGGCGCCTTTCGCCTTGCCTGACCGGAGATTTGAATTGTCAAATATCAGCCGGCGACCCAAACATGCGCCACAGGCTCAATGCACCGTCTGCGGGCGGCGCATGGCGGGTAAGTGGATCAAGCTGGTTAGCGTCCGCGCTCGTGGTGTAATTTCCGGTGTAGATTGAGGTTGTCGCATGGGGTGGGGCCTGTCTCTTATACACATCTAGATGTGTATAAGAGACAGGTTCTGGCCCTTGGGTACATAGGCCAGGGCCTGTCTCTTATACACATCTAGATGTGTATAAGAGACAGGTTCTGGCCCTTGGGTACATAGGCCAGGGCCTGTCTCTTATACACATCTAGATGTGTATAAGAGACAGGTTCTGGCCCTTGGGTACATAGGCCAGGGCCTGTCTCTTATACACATCTAGATGTGTATAAGAGACAGGTTCTGGCCCTTGGGTACATAGGCCAGGGCCTGTCTCTTATACACATCTAGATGTGTATAAGAGACAGGTTCTGGCCCTTGGGTACATAGGCCAGGGCCTGTCTCTTATACACATCTAGATGTGTATAAGAGACAGGTTCTGGCCCTTGGGTACATAGGCCAGGGCCTGTCTCTTATACACATCTAGATGTGTATAAGAGACAGACGCAAGTCTGGCGTCAGGTCGCTGATCAGTTGCGCGCCCGCTGGCCAAAGCTGGGCGCGTGCATCGACGATGCCGAGCATGACGTCCTCGCATACATGACCTTCCCCGAGCAGCACCGGGTCAAACTCCACAGCACCAATCCGCTGGAAAGGCTGAACAAGGAAGCGAAGCGCCGCGCCGACGTCGTCGGCATCTTCCCCAACGAGGACAGCATCCTCCGCCTCGTCGGCGCCGTCCTCCTTGAGCAGAACGACGCATACCAGCTCCAGCACCGCTACATGCAAATCGAGCGCATGGCCGCCCTTACCACACCAACAATCGAGGAGGTTCAGCCGCTACAGATTACACCCAAGGCCGCCTGAAAATGCAGCCCGCTGGCGACACCCGAATTTACACCACATTGACGGACGCGACCTCAAGCTGGATGGAGTGAAGACCCTCATCCCTCGTTTCCACAGCAGGATTGGAGGACGCGCCTGCCCTGGCGCCCGGCAAGCGGCGATCCTCCTCGATCAATCCGCACTCCTATGAAGTGGCCACCTTTGGTGCCGCATGGCTCCAATTTGGAAAATGTCGAGGATGACGACGATCAGGTATTTCGCACGGGGGCAACTACGCTACCGCTTCCAATCCCTTACGTTGGATAATCGATAGAAGGCGAAGGGCGGGGCCACTGGGCCGCTTCACGCCACGCTCCCAATCGGACACCAGATTGCGGGAGACGTTAAGATAGGCAGCGAACACCGGCTGCGAGACATTCTCACGCTCGCGGATCGCCCGAATTTCATCGCCAGCCAGCGCGAGCGCGGGGGCAAGGCATGCCTCATCAAAGGTGCGCAGCGTCGCGCGCGACACCACGCCCGCGTCATGGGCGTCGCTCATCATTTCGTGGATCGCGCCCGCTATCTCGCTACGATAGCCCTTATCCTTCACCGTCGTTCCCATCGTCTATCTCCACCAGCGTTCCCGACGCTATCAGCCGGTCAAGTTCCTCGCCGCTCCATTCCAGCGCCTCGCTCGCGGCCTTGCGGAGCAAGGCCAGGTCGGCCTTCGATATGTTCGCCTGCGCATTCTTGGCGAACCCAAAAGCGAATATCGCCCTGTCACCCTGTTTGAACAGGATCAGCGTGCGATAGCCGCCAGACTTGCCTTGCCTGGTGCGCGCGACCCGCTGCTTGATGACGCCGCCGCCAAGATCGGCATCCACCAATCCGCTTTCCGCGCGCTCCACCGCCTCACGAAGCGCGGCATCGGCAATCCGCTCCTTCCGCGCAAAGCGCTCGAACCATCCATTCTTGAAAATGCGGGTGATGGCGGTTCTCCTGCTCTTCGCCATATATAACACTTAGCGTTATAGTTCAACGCCGACGGGATGGGACGATACACCATCGGTCTTCTTGACAGCGGATGTGCTGCGGTTGAGCATGGGTCCTTGCTTCATGACGCTGCGAAGGTGGTCCTTTCGAAGGAGCATCCCATGACCGACTCGGCCTAGCGCCTTCTGGCTGCCCCTCGGAACGGGGCGGTTGCGAAGGCTGCGCATGAGATTTTGGTACAGGCTGGGAAAAAATCTGCGCTGATCCTCGTCAGTGAAGAGCCTGCGCCAAATTCCGCCGTCTTCCGCCGCTGACCGCCGATTGCCGCCAGCGTCCACCATAACCTCCGAGCTTGGCTGCTTGTGCGCCCGGAACGCTCTTGTCCGGGACGGCAAGGCATTCAATGCTCGTGGCCGGGGGCGCGTGCAACATCCTGATTTGAAGAGACTGCCCCATGAACAATAGCGATCGTATCATCCGAATGAAAACCGTTCTGGCCCGCACCGGGCTTTCCCGCACGACGCTCTATCGCAAGATGGGCGAAGGCACTTTCCCACGGCAGGTGAAGATCAGCGTCCACGGCGCTGGTTGGCGGGAGTCCGCCATCAACCGCTGGATTGCCGATCCGGCAAGCTATCGAGAAGAGTTGGGCGTTTGATCCTGCCGCCGTGCCCTTGTCTCTTTTTGGCGAGGGCACGGTGACATTGGATGGCTGCGATCAGGCCGCTTGGCATTTCGCCTTCCCGAATTTGCCCGTGACGACCTTCTGGCCATCACGGAGGAAGTCGAGATGGTCGGACCAGTGCTGCATCATGCGGACCCGTTCGTCCCAATATTCCCCGCGCGTATAGGCGCGGCGCACCGCATTGTTGTCGCAATGGGCAAGCTGGCGCTCGATCGCATCGGGATGCCATAGCCCCATTTCATTGAGCAGCGTCGCCGCCATCGCCCGGAAGCCGTGGCCGGTCATCTCGTCCTGCGCGAACCCCATGCGCCGCAGAGCGGCGTTGATGGTGTTCTCCGACATGGGCCGATCCACCGAGCGGAGCGACGGGAACAGGAAGCGGCTATAGTCCGCGTCATGCTCGATGGTTTCGAGGATCGCCAGCGCCTGCCGGGAGAGGGGGATGGTGTGCGCGCGACGCATCTTGGTCTTGTGTGCCGGGACCGTCCACAGCGCCTTGTCGAAATCAAAGTCCGCCCATTCAGCATAGCGGAGTTCGCCCGGACGGACGAACACATGCGGGAGCAGTTGCAGCGCCGCCTTGGTGTTGGCGAAGCCCTCGAACGCCTCAATGGCGCGCAACAGTCCGCCCGCATTGTCGGCGCTCGTGATGGCCGCCCTGTGGACGGGCTGTGGCGCAATGAGAGCGCCGCGCAAGTCGGCGGCCACGTCGCGCTCGGCGCGCGCCGTGGCGATGGCATAGCGGAAAATCTGGCTGCATGTGCTGCGCAGGCGCTTCGCCGTCTCGTAGCGGCCCTTGCCCTCCATCTTGCGCAGCATAGTCAAGACCTCCTGCGCGGTGATGGCGGTGACAGGGCGCTTGCCCAGCGATGCATTGATGAAGGCCAGCAGCCAGCGCAGCTTCTTCATCGTGACGACGGAGCGACCTTCGCGCTCGACCTTCACCAGCCATTCGTCGGCCACGGCCTTGAAGCTGTTGGACGCCGCCACGGTAGCGGCAATGCGATCCATCTTGATCTTCTCGGCAGGGTCGTCGCCCTTCGCCAGCACCTTTCGGGCGGCGTCGCGCTGCCCGCGGGCATCGGCAAGGCCGGTATCGGGATAGACCCCGAAGGCCAGCGTCTTTTGCTTGCCCATATGGCGGTAGTTCATGCGCCAGTAGCGCCCGCCATTGGGCGTCACATAGAGGAACAGGCCATCGCTATCGGTGAGTTTGTAGGGCTTGGATTTGCCCTTAGCGTTTTTGAGCGCAGCGGCGGTAAGCGCCATGATGGTATCTCCTTTTAGAGGAGGGCCGCGCTACCATCAGACATACCATCAACGTGCTGGTATCCGGTGGTCCGAGACCGCTCCGTATGGGATACCTATACCACAAAAAACCGCAGAAATCCGCCGTTCCCGGCACTTCCTGATACTCTCTGGGAGAGTATTTTGGTGACCCCTACGGGAATCGAACCCGTGTTTCAGCCGTGAAAGGGCCGCGTCCTAACCGCTAGACGAAGGGGCCGTTGGCGGCGCCACCGGATGGCGCTGCGAAGCGAGGCGGGCATTAGGAGGAGACGGCGCAGGGGTCAACCCCCCTTTTTCCTGTGTCGGATTTCTCCGCCCTCAATCCGCCCAGGCCGCGTCCTCCAGATGGAGTTCGGCGGCCGGGCGGCTACCCCAGTCGTCGATCTTCGCCCGACCCGCGACCCATAGCCGCCGGTCGCGCGGCGCGCCCAATATCGCCTGCCCCAGATCGGTCTCGGCCTGACGGAAGGCGATGGTCTTGAACGAGCGGCCATCCTCCCCGCCCATGATCGCGCGCAAATGGCCGTTGCCCACGACATCGGCCTTGATCACGCGCATCGGTCCGGCAGCGATGCGGGGGGCTGGCCAGCCCGCGCCATAGGGCCCGCCCGCCTCGATCGCGGCAATAAAGTCGGGATTGACCCCGGCGGGGGCCAGCACGGCGTCGATCAGCAGCGCCCGGTCGTCGCGGGCGCGGGCGACGGCACCTGACAACCGATCGTCAAGGAAATCGGCCAGCGCATCGACCCGGTCCGCCGCTACGGTCAGTCCCGCCGCCATCGCATGACCGCCGCCCGCGACCAGCAGGCCGCTATCCTTGGCCGCCATCACCGCCGCGCCCAGATCGACCCCGCTGATCGATCGGCCCGATCCCTTGCCCACGCCATCTTCGTCCAGCGCGATGACGATGGCCGGGCGGCCTGCCTTTTCCTTGATCCGCCCGGCGACGATGCCAATGACGCCGGGGTGCCATCCCTGCCCGGCGATCACCGCTATGGCGCGATTGCCCTGGGCCGCCAGCAATGCCTCGGCCTGTTCCTGCACCGCCGCCTCGATCGCGCGCCTTTCTTCATTATACTGGTTCAATTGTTCGGCGATCCGCGCGGCTTCGGCAGGATCCTGCGTCGTCAGCAGGCGCACCCCCAGATCGGCCTGCCCGACACGCCCGCCCGCATTGATTCGCGGTCCCAGCGCAAAACCCAGGTCGTGGCATAGCGGGGCGCGGGTCAGGCGGCTGGCGTCGATCAACGCGGCCAGGCCAATATTGCGCCGCCGGGCCATCACCTTGAGCCCCTGCGCCACGAAGGCGCGGTTCAGGCCTTTCAACTGCGCGACATCGGCCACCGTGCCCAGCGCGACGATGTCCAGCAACTCCATCAGCGCCGGTTCGGCCCGCGTTGCGAACCAGCCGCGGGCGCGCAGCACCCGCACCAGCGCCGCGCCCAGAAGAAAGGCGACGCCGACCGCCGCGAGATGACCATGGGTTGCGGCCTCGTCCCCTTCATCCAGCCGGTTGGGATTGACCAGGGCCAGCGCCATGGGCAGCGCCGCGCTGCATTTATGATGATCGACCACAACGACATCGACTCCGGTGTCGCGTGCCATGGCCAGCGCCTCGAATGCCTGTGCGCCGCAATCGACGGTGACGATCAGGGTCGCGCCCTCGCCCGCCAGCCGCACCAGTGCCTCACCGGACGGGCCGTAGCCTTCCATCAGCCGGTCGGGGATATAGGGTTTCGCCGTCAGTCCCAGGTCGCGCAGCAGGCGGATGAGCAGGGCCGCACTGGTGGCGCCATCGACGTCATAATCGCCAAAAATGCGCACATCCTCGCCCCTCTGCACCGCGTCGGCCAGCCGTTCCGCGGCGGCATCCATGTCGCGGAACAGGCTGGGGTCGGGCATGAAGGCGCGGATCGTGGGGTTGCGGTGCGCATCCAGCGCGTCGCGCGGACAGCCGCGCGCCAGCAGCAATTGCGTCACCAGATCGTCGGGCGCATAGCCCGGTTCGCGCGCATCCGCCCCCTCCCCCCGCCATTTCCAGGGCTGGCCAGTGATGGAGCGGGAGATGTTGAGCGCAAATGTCATGCCGCCGCTCTAGTCGCTTGCATGCAGGGATGGAAGCGCGGGCCGTCGCGGCGAATTGCCCGCCGGACGGAACCGCGGCAACTGCTTGAGCGTATTGCTGCTTTGTGGCCGCCTTCATGGCTGGCGACCAGAGGGGCGTGACGGACATATGATAATAAGACAGGCGCATCATGTCCGGCACATGTTGGGCCTTCTTATCGCGACCGCATCCCCCCTGCCGCTGTTGGCGCAGACGACGCCGCCCGCCACCACGCCTTCCTTGCCCTATGATGCGACGCAGGCTGAAGAACCGATCCTGCCGGACGACCAGTTCGAGGCGCGCCTGCCGCAGATGGAGGGAAGCGACCCCGCCAAGCCGCTGCCGTCGATCGACAGCTGGATCGACCAGCAAATGCCCTCGACCGGCGCGGAGGCGGAACTGCCGCCTGCCATCGAGCCGGCTGAGGAACAGGAACTTGCGCAACCGCTGCCCCCGCTGGACAGCGTAACCGTACCCGCCAACGTCGCGGCCGACAGCGACCCGAACGCAAAGCTGCCCGACGTCCGTTATGCCACCCGGATCGAGGGCTTTGGCAAGACGGGCCTCGAAGACGAATTTCGGGATGCATCCGCGCTGATCGACGGCGATGGCAAGGCAGAGACCGCCGCGATGGTGCAGGCACGGGCGCAGGAGGATGAGAAGCTGGCGGTACGGCTTTTCTATTCCGAAGGCTATTATGACGCGACCGCCCTCGCCAGCCTCGACCAGACCGGCGATGGCACGTTGACCGCCGTGATTACCGTGACGCCGGGCAAGCGCTACAAGCTGGGCGACATCATCGTGCAGGCCGGGCCGACCGTGCCGCCGGGGCTGGTGCGCGACAGCCTGCCGCTCAAGACCGGGGACTATATCGTCGCGACGACGGTCGAAGGCGCGGAGGCCAATGTCGCGTTGCGACTGCCCGAACAAGGCTATGCTTTCGCCAAGGTGGGGGAGCGCGACATATTGCTCGACCCCGCGACGGTGACGGGCGCCTATACCCTGCCCGTCGACACCGGGCCGCGCGGTACGTTCCGCAAGATTACCACCAGTGGCGACAAGCAGGCGTTCGGGGCCGATCATATCGAGGTGATCCGCCGCTACAAGCCGGGCGAGATCTATGACAGCCGCAAGGTCGATGATTTGCGCAAGGCGCTGGTCGCGACCGGCCTGTTTTCCAGCGTCGCGGTCGATCCCGTTCGCACCAACGAGGCAGGACCGGACGGGACCGAATATGTCGACCTGCACGTCGAACAGGCTGCCGGGCCGCCGCGCACGCTGGCGGGCGAGGTGGGATATGGCACCGGTCAGGGTTTCCGCGCCGAAGGGACATGGACCCACCGCAACCTGTTCCCGCCCGAAGGCGCGCTGATCGCTGGCGTGGTCGCGGGCACGCAGGAACAGGGCGTGTCGGGCACGTTCCGCCGGTCCAACGCGGGCAAGCGCGACAAGACGTTTCAGGCCGGCGCGCTGATCAACCATCAGAAATATGACGCCTATGAAGCCTTCACCGCCGGGCTGAACATCAGTTGGGCGCGGCAATCGACGCCGATCTTCCAGAAGCGCTGGACCTATACCTATGGCGCGGAAATCCTGCTGTCGAACGAACAGACGACGATCGATCCGGCAACCGGCCAGAACAAGCGGCTGACCTATTTCATCGGCGCGCTGCCGGTGCAGGTCGGCTATGACCGGTCCGACGATCTGCTCAACCCGACCAAGGGATTCCGCGCCAGTGTCCGCGTGTCGCCCGAAGCGTCGTTGCAGGGCAATGTTTCGCCCTATGTGCGCGGCACGTTCGACCTGACCGGCTATTATCCCGTGTCGGATTCGCTGGTCATCGCGGCGCGCACCCGGCTTGGCACGATCAGCGGCGTGTCGCGCGACGATGTCGCGCCATCGCGGCGCATCTATGCGGGCGGCGGCGGATCAGTGCGTGGCTATGGCTATCAGGAACTGGGGCCGAAAGATGTAAACAACGATCCCATCGGGGGCCGATCGGTCAATGAATTTGCGGTCGAGGGCCGGTATCGTTTTGGCAATTATGGCGCGGTGGCCTTTGTCGATGCAGGTCAGGTCTATAACAGCGCGATCCCGAAATTTTCCGACATGCGCTATGGCGTAGGCATTGGTGGGCGCTTCTACACCAATTTCGGCCCCTTCCGCGCCGACATTGCAATGCCGATCAACCGGCAGCCGGGCGAATCCAAATTCGCCGTCTATATCGGTATTGGGCAGGCCTTCTAATGACTCAGGATGACACCCCCGCCCAGACCGTCCCTAGCGAGGCCGTGATCGTGCGCGAAGGTCGCCCCTTGTGGCAGAAGATCGCGATCGGGGTCGTCGGCCTGATCGTGGCGCTGATCGTGCTGGTGGCGGGCCTGCTGCTGGGCCTCAACACCCAGCCGGGCAAGCGATTCCTGATCCAGCAGATCGCGGCGCTGAAACTCGAATCGGGCATGGCCATCGAAGTCGGACGGATCGACGGGTCGATCTATAGCGACATGGTGATTCACGATCTTGTGCTGCGCGATCCCAAGGGCGTGTTCGCGGTGTCCCCGCGCGTGCATGTCGTGTGGAAGCCGTTTCGTTATGTGAACAACCATATTTCGGTCAGCCTGCTGGAAACCCCGCTGGTGGTGCTGGCGCGCAGCCCGCAGTTCAACGCCACCCCGACCGATCCCAATGCCCCTATCCTGCCGGATCTGGACATTGACGTCGACCGGCTGAAGATCGGCAAATTCGTGCTGGCGAAGCCCGTCATCGGCCAGAAGCGCGAAATCGCGATCGACGGCGTGACCCATATCGCCGACGGCCGCGCGATCCTGTCTGCGGACGCGATCGTCGACAGCGGCGACCGGTTGCAGGCGAAGCTGGACGCGGTTCCGGCGCAAAATCGGCTGGCCATGAGCGGCACGCTGACCGCGCCAAAGGGCGGCGTCATTGCCGCCATGTCGGGCCTGACCGACGGGATGATCGCGACCCTGGATGGCAAGGGGACATGGCAGGCCTGGAACGGGCGCATCGTTGCGACCAGTCCCAAGGGCGAGATCGCCAACATCGCCGTCGCTGCGCGTGATGGCGCATTTACCGCCAAGGGTCCGATGCGCCCCGGCCTGGTCATGGCCGGCACGGTCGATCGCCTGACTGCGCCGCAGCTGGACGTCGACCTGTTTGCAGGCCTGAACGAACGGCGCGTCAACCTGAAGGCGACGCTGCGTTCCCCTGCCCTGTCCGCCGATGCGCAGGGCCTGGTCGATCTGGGCACGAGCCGGTTCAGCGCGCTGAAGATCAATGCGGCGCTGCTGACCCCCGGCGCGATCATGGAGAAGGTCAAGGGTCGCGACGTGCGCGCCGCCATTGTTCTGGACGGGCCGATGGCCACGCCGTTCATCGATTATGACATCAGCGCCAAATATCTGGCGTTCGACGCCACCGGCATCGAAAATCTGAAAGCCACCGGCCGTGCGGTGATCGACGCCGACCGCATCCGCATTCCCGTCAACGCCACCGCGAGCCGGGTGACCGGCCTTAACGCCGCGGCTGGCGGGTTGATGAACAATCTGCGGGTGAAGGGCGATTTCGCCTATGCCAGTGGCAGGTTGATCAGCGACAACCTCAAGATCGACAGTGACAAGATCGACGCGACCGCAATAGTCCTCGCTGATCTGGACAACGCCCTTTATCGCGGGGCGCTGAAAGGACGGGTCAATGACTACCGGATCGACGGCGTCGGCATCGTCAATCTGAACACCGATATAGAGCTGGTCCCCGGTCCCAAGGGCGGCTTTGGCCTGTCGGGCCGCTTTGGTGTGCGAACAGCGCGCTGGGACAATGCGTCGGTACGCGATTTCCTGGGCGGCAACGCCATCGCCACCGGGCGGATCGGCATGACGCCGGAGGGCAAGTTCACGCTCGCCGGGCTGAAGGGCGCGGCGCCCAATTTCACCATCCAGTCGGGTTCGGGCAGCTACGACACAAACGGCCAGATCGCGTTCGACGCTACCGCCGCCTCGCGCCAATATGGGCCGCTGGTGTTGACCGTCCGCGGGACGATGGAGCGACCGCAGGCGGTGTTGCGCGCGGCACGGCCCAATGTCGGCGTGCAGCTGAATGATGTGGTCGCGAAGCTGAACGGAGAGGCCGCAGGCTATCGGCTCGAAGCGACTGGCGGATCGCCCTATGGCCCCTTCTTCGCCAATGTGCTGATCCGCACCGCCGCTGGCCCGTTGACGATCGACATCGCCAAGGCCCGCTTTGCCGGGGTCGATATGGCAGGCACGCTGCGGCAGAGCGCGGCCGGTCCCTTTGCCGGTCAGCTGAGCCTGAACGGGTCGGGCATTACAGGCGCGGTGCGGCTGGCGGCGGTTGGCAAAGCGCAGGGCGTGGATGTGAACGCCACCGCCAATAACGCCAAGCTGCCGGGCGACGCAGACGTGATCATCGGCCGCGCCATCGTCAACGCCTCCATGGTGCTGACCGATCAGCCCCGCATCCTGGCCGACGTGCAGATCGCCAATGCTGCCTATGGCGACTATGTGGTACGCATGGCGCGCGCCAAGGTCGATTATCAGGGTGGGCGTGGCAAGGCGCAGCTGGTGGCCGATGGCTCCAGCGGCGTCCCCTTCTCGATCGCGGCCAATGCCGCGCTGCGCCCCGATCTTTATGCCGTGGCGTTACAGGGCAAGGCGGGCAATATACCCTTCCGCCTCGCCAACCCCGCGATCATCCGTACGGAGGCGGGGGGTTATCGACTGGAGCCGGCCACGCTGATCCTGCCGCAGGGCAAGGTCGATCTGGCCGGACGGTCTGGCGACAGCACGGCCATGCAGATGCGGTTCAAGGATTTTGACCTGGCGATCATCAACATGGCCTCGCCAGGACTGGGTATTGGCGGCAAGGCGACCGGGACGATCGACTATGTGCAGACCGGCAATGCTTTCCCGACCGCAACCACGCGGCTCGCCATCTCGGATTTCCGGCGCTCCAGCCTGACCGCCGTGTCCGATCCCGTGTCGATGAGCATGGAGGGCAAGCTGTCCAGCGCGGGCGGCGACCTGCGCGGGCTGATCCGGCGCGGTTCGTCGACGCTGGGACGATTCGTGGCAACGCTCGCCCCGCCCGGCCCCGGCAACAGCTGGAGCGAGCAGTTGCAGGCGGCGCCGCTGGGCGGTGGCATCCGCTATGCCGGACCGGCCGACATTCTCTTTTCCTTCGCGGGTCTTGCCGACCAGCAACTGACCGGCGGGCTGGCAGTCGCGGCCGATTTCAGCGGGCGACTGGCCGATCCGCGTATCAACGGCGTCGCCCGCGCCAATGCGCTGACCTATGAAAATGAGACGTTCGGCACGCGGGTCACCCAGATGAGGCTCGATGGCCGCTTCACGAACGACCGGCTGGAGTTGCGCGACTTTTCCGGTCGGGCAGGCGACGGCACGGTCCAGGCGTCCGGCACGGTGGGCCTTGCCGCCGACAGCGGGTTCCCGATGAATATCGCCATCAAACTCGACCGCGCCCGGCTGGCCCGAAGCGAAGCGATCACCAGCGTCGTCAGCGGGACGCTGGCCATCACCAACAGCGCGGCCAATGGCGGCCTGATCAAGGGCGACCTGCGCCTGCCCGAAACCCGCTACAGGGTCGCCTGGCAGGGTGGCACCGAGATTCGCCAGTTGCAGGGCGTGCGGCGCAAGGGCGAAGGCGCGGACATTCTGGACCAGCGCCAGGCCGCGCGTCAGGCGGCGGCAAAGCCCGCTGACTGGAAGCTCGACATCCGGGTGCGGGCCGACAATGAAATCTATGTCACCGGCATGGGGCTGGATTCGGAATGGAAGACAGCGATGCGGGTGACCGGCACCACCGCCAATCCGCGTGTGGTCGGCAAGCTGGAAGTGCTGCGCGGACGCTATAGTTTTTCGGGCAAGCAGTTCGACCTGGAACAGGGCGTCGTCACCTTTAACGGACCGATGCTGAACCCGGTGCTGGCGATCAAGGCGCAGACGCGGATCGACACGGTGACGGCGGGCATACAGGTGACCGGATCGGCGCAGCAGCCCGACATCGCGTTCATTTCCAATCCCACCCTGCCGCAGGACGAAATCCTGTCGCGCATATTGTTCGGCGATAATGTCGCCAACCTGTCGGCGATGCAGGCGGTGCAGCTGGCGGCGGCGCTCAACGGCTTGCGCGGCGGCAGCGGCGGGTTGAACCCGATGGGCAAGTTGCAGGGCGCGTCGGGAATTGACCGCATCGGCATTGTCGGCGGCGATGAAACGACCGGGCGCGGCACGAGCCTGGCGGTGGGGCAGCATATCTCCAACAATGTCTATGTGGAGGTGATCACCGATTCCAAGGGCTTTACCGCCACCCAGCTGGAGATTGCGCTGTCCAGGACGCTGAGCCTGTTGTCGAAGACCGGGACCAATGCCGGATCGTCGGCGAACCTGCGCTATTCCAAGGATTATTGAGGGGAGCGCGGGCATCGCGCTCTTGAGATTGCCGGTTCTGGCCGAACCTGTCGAAGCCCTGTCCTTACATCAAGCAGGACGACGCTTCGACAGGCGCAGGGCGAACGGGGATGGGCTGCCTAGCCCTCGTCCACGTGCGAGACGAGGATCGACTGGGCGTTCATCATGGCGTTGCCAAAGGCGGTCATGAAAGCGATGTCGGTGGCGTCGCGGCCGACCGCAATGCGGACCATGGTTTCGACCGGGGCGAGGCCGGTCGAATCGACGATGTGCCACGCGCCGTCGAGCCAGACTTCGACAACGGCATGGAAATCCGGCGGATCAAGGTCGAGGGCATAGACCGAGACGAGCCGGGCCGGAATATCGCGGGAGCGGATCAGCGCGGCGGTCAAATGGGCATAGTCGCGGCAGACACCCTGCTGGGCAACGAAGGTATCGGCGGCGGTGGTCGTGCCGTCGGAACTGCCGGGCACATAGATGAGATTGTCGTGCACCCAGTCGCGCAGCGCCGCGACCAGCGCGCCGCCCTCCAGATCGGGGAAATGGCCGCAGACGAAGCTGACGAAGCGGTCAGCCTCGCAATAGCGGCTGGGCCAGATGAAGGGCAGCACATCCTCCGGCAGGCTGGGCAGCGGGCTTTTGGCGAGGCTGGCAAGGTCGATCGTTGGCCGGTCGACATCGACGGTGGCGCGGTAGGTGCTGAGCATCCGTCCGGTGCCGGTGCGGGTCCAGGTGCGTCGGCCAACGCCGCTGCCGCCCACCTTGTTGGTCAATGGCCCGGCATTGTTGATGATGTGGGACTGGCTGACGATGCGCTGATCCGGCAGCGCGGCGGCTTCCACCGCCAGCAGCACATCGGTCGGTTCGGCGAAGTCATAGTCCAGTATCGCCTCGATCGCGACGCGCATCAGGGGAGCCTTTCAAAAGCGGGAAGGAGACGCGGTAACGCGCCAGCCGCCATTAGGGTGCAGAGCATTGCGAGGGCGCAGGCACGGCGCAAGTGCCGGACGCACTGAACCGCTTAACTTCGCATATTTCCCGGCAAATCGGACATTATCTTGCGCTGGCCCGATCCTATCGGAAAGTCGGCGTTGATGGAGCCGGACGGTAAAAGGCCCGCTGCGCAGGGGGTGCGCGGCGGGCCTTTTCAGTGCGTGAAGCGAGGGGCGGACGAGTTGCGCCAGAGATCGTTCCGGCTGATCGGGCCGGACGAGCATCTGCGCTTATTCGTCATCATCCTCCGCTTCGGATCCGGCCATCAACGCTTCGGCAACCTCTTCGGTCTTGCCCCGGATCGCCTTTTCCAGACGATCCGCCATCTCAGGGTGCGTTTTCAGAAATGTCTTGGCGTTTTCACGACCCTGGCCGATGCGGACAGAGTCGTAGGAGAACCAGGCGCCCGATTTCTCCACGATCCCGGCCTTGACGCCCAGATCGAGGATTTCGCCGATCTTGGAGATGCCTTCGCCATACATAATGTCGAATTCGACCTGCTTGAACGGCGGGGCGACCTTGTTCTTGACCACTTTCACGCGGGTCGCATTGCCGACAATATCTTCGCGATCCTTGATCTGGCCGGTGCGGCGAATGTCGAGGCGGACCGAAGCGTAGAATTTGAGCGCATTGCCGCCAGTCGTGGTTTCCGGATTGCCGTACATCACGCCGATCTTCATCCGCACCTGGTTGATGAAGATCACCATGCATTTGGAGCGCGAGATCGAGCCGGTCAGCTTGCGCAGCGCCTGGCTCATGAGGCGCGCCTGAAGGCCGACATGGCTGTCGCCCATTTCGCCTTCGATTTCCGCCCGCGGCACCAGCGCGGCGACCGAGTCGACCACCAGCACGTCGATGGCGTTGGAGCGCACCAGCGTATCGACGATTTCCAGCGCCTGTTCGCCCGTGTCAGGCTGCGACACGATCAGTTCGTCAATGTCGACGCCCAGTTTCTTGGCATAGCCCGGATCGAGCGCATGTTCCGCGTCCACAAAGGCGGCGGTACCGCCATTCTTCTGCGCTTCGGCGATGGCGTGCAGCGCCAGCGTGGTCTTGCCCGAACTTTCCGGGCCGTAAATCTCGATAATCCGCCCCTTGGGCAAGCCGCCAATGCCAAGAGCGATGTCGAGGCCGAGCGAGCCAGTCGAGATGGCTTCAATCTCGATCTTTTCCCGGCTGCCCAGCTTCATCGCAGAGCCTTTGCCAAAGGCCCGGTCGATCTGGGCAAGCGCGGCGTCCAATGCTTTTTGTCTGTCCATAGTCCCGTTCTTCTTGGAATCGATGAGTGTGAGCATAGCGGACATCGGCCTAATCCCTGTCAAGCGGACTGCGTCGATTCTCTCGGCGCCTGGCGATGATGTATCCTGTTTGTTCTAATAGAACAAGAGGGGAACGGAAATTTCCTATTCGCCCAATATTTTTCCCAACGCCCGCTCGACCGCGCCGATGGTGAAGGGCTTGGCAAGCGTGGGGCGGTCGGCATGATGGGTCGGCCGATCGTCGGCCATGCCGCCCGTCGCAAAGACGCAAGGCACGCCTTTCTGGACCAATATGTCAGCGACGGGCCAGCTTTTCTCACCCTGCAAATTGCAGTCGAGCAAGGCCGCGTCAAAGCCGCCGTCGCGCGCATGGGCGCAGGCTTCGTCGACCGAAGCGGCAACCGCATGCAAGCGATAACCCAGCGCGTCGAGATAATCTTCCAGCATCATGCCGATCATCGCTTCATCCTCGACGATCAAAATGCTCTTGCCGTCCGACATGCCGTGGCGATCCCCTGTTGATACGCGCATGCGCTAACCCATCGGTGCGGGAATGGACAGGATAATTACCTTGATCAAGCACAACTTATTCGAGGGTCATTCCGCCACGGGTCGTGTCGCCAGTGCGTCCCGCGCCGCTTCGGCCAGTTGGTTGACCGAGAAGGGCTTGGGGAGGAAAGCGACGTTGGCGATGTCGATCGACTTGCGCAATTGCTCCTCGGCATAGCCCGACATGAACAATACCGGCAGGTCGGGGAAAGCGCGACGCGCCTGCGCCACCATGGCGGGGCCGTCCATATTGGGCATCACCACGTCGGAGATCAAAAGGTCGATCGCGACATCGCCCGCCAACACTTCCAGCCCCTGTTCGCCGTCGCTGGCGGTCAGCACGGTATAGCCCTGCCGCACCAATGCCCGTTCCGCGACGGCACGGACCATGTCCTCATCCTCCACCAGCAGGATGGTGCCGGTGCCCCATGTCTCGCTGCGTCTGACCGGCGGCTTGACCGGCGCGACGTCATTCGCATCGGACCCGGCATAGACAGGCAGGTAGATGACGAAGCTGGCGCCCCGCCCCAGTTCGGATTCGGCAAAGATGTAGCCGCCCGACTGCTTGACGATGCCATAGACGGTGGACAGGCCAAGGCCGGTCCCCTTGCCCAGTTCCTTGGTGGTGAAGAAAGGCTCGAAAATCTTGGCCAATATGTCGGGCGGGATGCCAAGCCCGGTGTCCGACACGCGCAGCGCGGTATAGTCCCCCGCCGGCAGGATTTGCTGGCGCATTTCGCGCACCTTGATCGTGGGCACGGCATAGGTCTGGATATTGAGCGTGCCGCCTTCGGGCATGGCATCGCGGGCATTTACCGCCAGATTGACGATCACCTGTTCCAGCTGGCCGGGATCGGCGCGCACCGCGCCCAGATTGCGCCCATGGCTGACGTCCAGCTTCACATTTTCGCCCAGCAGGCGTTTCAAAAGATTGGAGACGTCCGCCACGATGTCGGGCAGTTGCAGGATCTGGGGCCGCAGCGTCTGCTGGCGCGAAAAGGCGAGCAACTGCCGGGTCAGGCCAGCGGCTCGATTGCTGTTCGATTTGATCTGCTGAATATCGTCATAGTCGCTGTCGCCGGGCGTGTGGCGCATCAACATCAGGTCGCAATGGCCGATGATGGCGGTCAGGATATTGTTGAAATCATGCGCGACGCCGCCCGCCAGCTGGCCGATCGCCTGCATCTTGGTCGCCTGCGCCACCTGCCGCTTAAGCTTGGATTCTTCGCTATTATCCTTGAGCGAAAGGAGTACCGCCGCCTCGCCCAGCCCGCGCACGCCAGCCAGGCTCAATGCGATCGGCTCGTCAGGCTGGTCCCGCATACGCACGGCTATGTCGCCCGACATTTGCGGCCCCACGGCAAAGCGCCGCACCGCGTCGGCCACCGCCGCCTGATCCTCCCGCACCACCAGATCGCCGGGATAGCTGGGCTTGTCACCGGGTTTGAGGCCCGCGACCCGCGCAAAGGCATTATTGAGGAACAGCACCCGCCCGTCGCGGTCGGCCATGGCCAGGCCAAAGGGCAGCAGCGACAGCAAGGTTTCGATGTAGGAAAGCGCCGACGTGCCGCCGCCGCCCGCCGGTTCGTCGATCAGCAGCAGCAGCATCGGCCCGTCCTGCGCGCTAACCTGCGCCGACATGCCGTTGCCCTGCGTCACCCGCTTCAACGGCACCTGTAGCAGGCGCAGCGGCAGGCCGCCCTGCTCTTCGCGCGCCAGGAACAGCCGCCCCTTGTCATCCACGCGCATATGGCCGGCGAAATCGCGCCCGGTGATATTGGCGTCGATCCGCCCGGCGGCGCGCAGCAGGAAGGCGCCATTGGCGGCGCGGATGCGACCTTCGCCGCCGATCATCACCGCCATCACGCCCGCCTCGCCCAGCTGGCGGCCCGCTTCGCCGGTCAGGAAGCGGTTGACGTCGTCCAGTGCGCTGGGCTGGCGCACCGGGGCAAAGCGCCAGAGCAGATAATCCTCGGCCCGGCCGGTACGCACCACCTCCGCATCCAGCCGCAGCGCGCCCTGCGCGATCCCGCCGACCTTCGCCTCCCCATCGCGCCAGGCGGCACGGGCAGCGACCGACAGGCTTTCGGTGAGCGCCGGATCGCCGGTGATGCCGGGCGGGGTGGGATAGCCGGCGAACCATTCGCCAAACAGATCGCTGGCACAGACCAGCCGCCCGGCGCGATCGGTAACGGCGATCGCCATGCTGGATGCGTCAGCGGCGGCGCGGGCGACCGTCCAGTCGGGGATCGCTTCCTTGTCGGAAAGTTGCGGCGGATAAAGGCGGCGATACCAGGCCATGAGCGCCGCGATGGTGAGGACAGTGGCCGCAAATCCGCCGGCCAGCAGCCAATTGTCGATCGCATAGAAAATCAGCCCGGCCGAAAGCGCCGCCGCCAGCAGCAACAGCGGCAGGGCAAAACCCGATCGCGACTGGGTCAGCCACGCATCCCCATTGCTGTTCACCCGCGCGGCCATGGGCGGCCCTTCCCCTGCATCGACACTGTCAAACCCGCTTGCCCATCCTAGAGGACAGGAGCTGGTTTCTCCAATGCGCTGCTTTTATGGGCCTTGCCAATCCTCAATTTGCGCGCCTGCCATTTGCGGCCCATGCGGTGACGCCAGACCCAGTCGGCGATGACATAGCCGATGGCGGCCGCAACGATCGAGATGATCGAGAGACCCAGCAGCAAGGCGGGCGCTGCTTCGGACACCAGCCAGGCGGCCCATTGGCCAATCGTGGCATGATGATCCACCAGCGTCATGAAGCCCGATGCGTCCGCGCTGCGGCCCAGCATCCAGTTGCCGATATAGACCGACAGCCACAGGATCAGCGGCGTGGTCGCGGGATTGGACAGGAAGGTCATGGCGGCCGCGACAGGAATATTGGCGCGGAAGGGCAGCGCCAGCAGCGCCGCGCCTGCAATCTGCACGCCAGGGATCAGCAGGAAGATGCCGACCAGCAGCCCCAGCGCCACGCCGCGCGGTACGGAGCGACGGGTAAAGCGCCACAGCGAGGGTTCCAGCACGCGATGCGCGACGGGCGCGAGGAACCTGTTATGCTCCAGGCTTTCGCGCGTCGGCGCATTGGCGTGCCACCAGCGGCTGAGGCGGTTGTCCATGGCTCAGCCCTTGTCCCGCATGATGCGCTGCTGGTCGCGCTTCCAGTCGCGGTCCTTGATCGTTTCGCGCTTGTCGTGGTTCTGCTTGCCCTTGGCCAGCGCCAGTTCGATTTTCGCGCGGCCCTGGCTGTTGAAATAGACCATCAGCGGCACCAGCGTCATGCCCTGCCGCGACACGGCGCTGTGCATCTTGTGGATCTCCCGCTCGTGCAGCAGCAGCTTGCGGGGGCGTTTGGGCTCGTGATTCTGGCGATTGCCGTGGCTATATTCAGGGATGTTGCTGTTCACCAGAAACACCTGATTGCCCTTCACCTCGGCATAGCTTTCGGCGATCGACCCTTCGCCGCCGCGCAGCGCCTTCACCTCTGTCCCCTGCAGGGCGATGCCCGCTTCGAACACATCTTCGATGAAATAGTCAAAGCGCGCGCGCCGGTTTTCGGCGACGATCTTTTTCTTGTCGAAGGTAACGGGACGGGGGCGGGCCATTAATCTACTTTTTCATCCGTTCGGTTCGAGAATCCTGAGCCTGTCGAAGGGCGAGAAGCCTTCCCGCGCAGTTCTCGACAAGCTCGAACCGAACGGAGATGGGCCTTCTATACCAGCCCCGCAATTTCCAGCGCGCGGTCGACCGCGGCCCGGCTGGATTCCGACGGCCAGGTGATTGGCAGGCGGACGTCGCCGGGCATGTCGGGCCGCACGCGCGTAAGGGCATATTTAACAGGCCCGGGTGAAGAATCGCTGAACAGGGCATCATGCAAGGGGTAAAGACGATCCTGCAACGCCAAGGCACCATCCCAGTCATGCGCAGCGCAGGCCGCCTGGAAATCGGCGGCAAGGCGCGGCGCGACATTGGCGGTGACGGAGATGCACCCCTTGCCACCCATGGCGTTGAATCCCAATGCGGTTTCGTCATTGCCGGAAAGCTGGCAGAAATCCGGGCGGCAGGCGAGACGCTGTGCGCTGACCCGCCCCAGATTCCCGGTGGCGTCCTTGATCCCCACGATCGTCTGAAATTCTTCCGACAGGCGGTGGATCACCGGCACGCCGATGTCGGTGATGGTGCGGCTGGGGACGTTGTAGAGGACGATCGGCAGCGAGCAGCGTTCGGCGAGATAGGCGAAATGCTGATAGACGCCGTCCTGATTGGGTTTGTTGTAATAGGGCGCGACCACCAGTGCGGCATCCGCCCCAGCCCCTTGCGCGGCATACATATGATCGAGCGCGATCCGCGTGTCGTTGGAGCCGCAGCCCGCGATCACGGGCACGCGCCCGGCAGCCTGATCGACGCAGATGGCGATGACGCGATTATGCTCCTCGACCGTCATGGTCGCGCTTTCGCCGGTGGTGCCGCAGGGGACGAGCGCGCTTGATCCTTCGGCGATCTGCCAGTCGACCAGCGCGCGAAACGCCGCCTCATCCACCGATCCGTCGCGAAACGGGGTCACCAGAGCCGGAATCGAGCCGGAAAACATGATTAACCTCCTTCAATTCTCCGGCCGGCCGGGGCATGATCAGTCAAGCGGCGCGCTATAGCGCGTCATTCAGGCGCTGATAAGGATGCATTTGCGATAATGTCCAGCATGGCGACGCCCCGAATGATTGAAAGTTACATTATCCGTATGCCCCTTGTTGCACTGTTGCTGTTTACCGCCGGCGCAAGCGCCCAGACCGAAGGCCCAGCCCCTGCGTCAGCGCCCGTCGACGCGCCCGGTGCCGTGGTCCAGCCGCTGCCCGCGCAGGACACGCCGGGGGCGCAATGGAACAGGGTGGCGTCCCGCGTCGGCATGGCCAGCGACGGCACGATTGGGGCGACGATCGACCAGTGGCGCGCGCTGCAGCAAAGCGACGGCTTGGGCTTTTCCACCTATGCAAGCTTCATCACCGCCAATCCGGGCTGGCCGGGTGAGGACAGGATGCGGCGGCTGGCCGAAACCGGCATCAATCCCGACAGCTACGATCCCCGGCAGGTCACGGCCTTCTTCGCCCGTTTCCCGCCGCGCACCGCGACCGGCCACGCCCGCAACGCCACCGCGCTGATGCAGATGGGGCGGATGGACGAAGCGCGGGTCGCCGCGCGCAATGCCTGGATTAGCGGCAGCCTGAGCGCTGCGGACGAAGCGCGATTGCTGTCTCTCTTCGGGTCCGGCCTGACGCCTGCCGATCACGACCTGCGCGCCGACATGCTGCTGTGGGCCAACGACACGGTCGGGGCGACGCGGATGCTGGCCTATGTCTCGCCGGGCAGGCGCGCCGTCTATCAGGCGCGCATCGCCTTCCGCCGCAAGTCGGCCGACGCTGCGATGCTGATGCAGGCCGCCGAACCAGTCGGCGCGAGCGATGCAGGCTTTATCGCCGACAAGGCGTTGTGGCTGCGCGACAGCGGCAACTGGGTCGCGGCACGCCAATATCTCGCCAATCGCGGCCCGCTCAGCTACCGCCCGACCAACGTCGAGAAATTCTACGAAATATTGCTGGGACAGGCGCGCGCCGCGGCCAATGACAGCCAGTGGAGCTTTGCCTGGGGCATCGCCAGCAAGATTGACGATGCCGTGCCGCCGGGCGTCGACCTGTCCGACCAGCCGATCGGGGTACGGGACGACTATACCAGCCTGGCCTGGCTGGCCGGGACGACCGCCTTCTACAATCTCAATCGTCCGACCGACGCGGTGGCGATGTTCCGCCGCTATGCCGATGCGGCCAAATCGCCCCAGACCAGGTCGAAAGGCTATTATTGGGCCGGTCGCGCCGCGCTTCAGGCAGGCGACGCCGCCAGCGCCAACGGCTATTTCACGCAGGCGGGCGTCTATCCCGACCAGTTTTACGGTCAACTGGCGCTCGAACGGCTGGGCCGCCCGATCCCCGCACCCGCCACGGTCGAGCGCCCGGTGCCGATTTCCGCCGCCGAACGCGCCGCGTTCGACCAGCGATCCGTCGTGCGCGCGGTCAAGGCGCTGGGTCAGATGGGCTATTGGCAGGATCAGGGCAAATTCGCCCGCGCCATCGCGAACAATGCCGACAGCGACACCGATCATTATCTCGCCGCGGAACTGGCCGAAAAGATCGGCCGCACCGACATGAGCGTCATGGTCGGCCGTCGCGCCGTTTCCAGCGGCCTGACCGGCTATGGCGAAAGCGCCTTCCCGCGCGTGCCCGTGCCGCCAACGGCGCAATATAACTGGACCATGGTGCATGCCATCGCCCGGCAGGAAAGCCAGTTCGACAAGCAGATCGTCAGCCATGCAGGCGCGCGCGGGCTGATGCAGCTGATGCCCGGCACGGCGCGCGAACAGGCGGGCAAGCTGGGTCTTGGCTATAATCCCGCCTCGCTCAACGATCCCAGCTACAACATCATGCTGGGTTCTGGCTATTTCCAGCGGATGCTGGATTATTATGGCGGCAGCTATCCGCTGGCGGTCGCGGCCTATAATGCCGGGCCGGGCAATGTGAACAAATGGATCGCCGCCAATGGCGACCCACGCCTGCCCGGCGCGGACATGCTTCGCTGGATCGAGCAGATTCCGATTTTCGAGACCCGCAACTATGTGCAGCGGGTGCTGGAAAATGCCGTCGTCTATGAAGCGATGAACCCGGAACGGGCGAAATTCCGCGGGACCAGCGCGGTGCTGAGCCGCTATCTGGGGAAACAGACGCCGGGGTAATAGCCCTATCGCCGCCCCCTTCGCCCTGAGCAAAGTGCAAGGCTTCGACAAGGTCCGCCCGAACGGTTATGGGATCGAGGGATGACGACCCCCTATCCCAATTATATCTCGCCCGAAGGCTTCGCCAAATTGCGTGCGGAATATGACCATTTGCTGGGCGTCGAGCGGCCCGCCATCGTCGAAGTCGTGAGTTGGGCGGCGGGCAATGGCGACCGCAGCGAAAATGGCGACTATCTCTATGGTCGCAAGCGGATGCGCGAGATCGACTTTCAGCTGAAGCGCCTGTCCAAGAAGATGAAGGACGCCAAGGTCGTCGACGCGCGGCAGCAGGGCGACAAGAGCCGCGTCTATTTCGGCGCGACCGTCACCATCGCCGATGAGGATGACAATCACCGCATCGTCACGCTGGTCGGCAATGACGAAACCGACATCGAGGCAGGCCGGATCGGCTGGTCCTCCCCCATTGCCCGCGCTCTGCGCGGTGCAGCGGTGGGCGACTTGCGCCGCGTGATGCTGCCGTCGGGCGAGAAGGAATATGAGGTGATGGCGATCCGCTATCCGGACTGAGCCGCGCTTGCGCGGTGCAAGGCGCGCGTCCACCGCCCGATAGCAAGCCACCCATGGCGGGCGTCACGACAGGATGCCGCGCCGCCCGGTCATGGCGAACAGAAGCGAGATGGCGTCTAGTCGTGCGGGCGCAGCGAGCGGTTGAGACTTTCGAGCACTTCAGCGATCGGTTCGGTCACGGTCACGCTGCGGCCTTCGCCAAAGCGGATGCGCGTGCCGTCATTGACCGACGAGACGAAGGTGACTTGCGACGCGTTGACGGCGGTTTCAGTGCGGTCAGTGCCCACGAACATGACGAGCATGGCTTCCTCTCCTTTTTATGGACGCACAGCCTATCGCCATTTGCGCGCGACGCCAGAGGGATTTCTACGGATCGTCAGGTCGCGCCGATCGCCATGATGAAACCGCCCGCGCGCGCTTCCAGCCGATGAGCCTCCCCGGCCAGTCTTTGCGCCACCGACTGCATCGCGCGCGCACCCAGCACGGTCGCGTCCGCATTGCCGCTGATCGCCTGCGCGCCGGAGCGGATATGGTCGCTCGACGACCCTGCCTCCGCCACACTTTCGGCGATGGCGCGGCTGAAAGCGGCCTGGCGGGCAACCGCGTCGAACAGCGAAGCCGACAGACGGTCGGCGCGGGCCATGGCCGCATCCATATGCATATGACCCGCCGCCACATCAGCGACCGTCGCGCGGACATGCGCGATCCGCCCGGCGATGCCCGCCGCGGCATCGCGCGTCTGTTGGGCCAGCGACTTTACCTCGCGCGCGACCACGGCAAAGCCGTTGCCCGCATCACCCGCCCGCGCCGCCTCTATACTGGCATTGAGCGCCAGCATCGCCGTCGCGCCCGCGATGCTGTCGATCAGGGCGACGACTTCGCCGATATTCTCCGTCTCGCTCCGCAGCGCCTCGCCCTGCGCCATGCCTGCGCGGCTGCGCGCGGCGGCATCGCGCATCGCTGCGCCTGCATCGCGCGCCTCGCTCTCCATCGCCTGGAAAATCTGACCCAGTTCGACGCCGCCCGCCGCGATGCTCGCCAGCCGATCGGCCGTCTGCGCCGCGGCGACCGCCATCGCCGCACTGTCCGCGCCATCGCCCGCCGCGCGCTCCGCCGCCTGCGTTGCGAGCTCCGACAACTGGTCGGCCATGGCCACCATGTCCGCGATCAGCAGCGCGACATCGCCCTGAAAGCCAGCACTTTCGCGCCGTATCTGCTCGACCCGTTCCGATCGCGCCAGCGCCACCTGCGCGTCGCGCTGCGCCGTCAGGCGCAGCAGCAGGGTGCCGTCCAGTACGCCTGCATAGCGCCCGTCGTCCGTGACGATCAGCCCTTCGCACCCGGCTCCCTGCGCGGCATAGAGATCGACCAGCCGATCAAGGCCCGCACCCCGGTCCACAAGGGCGCAGGGGCGGACATGATCGTCCAGCCGCCCGCCGAAACTGGGGTTGCGCAGCAAGGCATGGCCGAAGGGGTTGAACAGGATGCGGCGCATGTCGCGCTCGTAGATCGCGCCGACGGGCCGGTCGCGCGCGTCCAGCACCGGCAGCAGGCGCAGGGCGGCATCCCGCTGGAAGCAATCGACCGCCTCACTGAGCGGACGCCCCAGCCAGATAACCGGCTTGTCCTGCGCCAGGGGCAGGCTGACCAAGCCGGGCGCGTCCGGCGGGATTATGGGGGCATGAAACATGGCCAGAGCCTTAGCCGCCCAATGGTAAACGAGCCGTTAGAATTTCATGACAATTTTGTTACAAGTGACTGTTTTTACTGAATTTTATACGGATTTGGCGGGGCGATAGCCAAAGGCGTCCTGCGCGAGCTTGACGACCGCCGGGTCCGCCGCCGGGAAATCCATCGGGACGAGCGCTTCCAGTCGTTCCGCCACATAGGTCAGCGCGGCGATGCGACCGCTCTTGCGATGATTATTGTCAATGACGTGCCAAGGCGCATGTTTCGTGTCGGTCTTTTTGAACATGGCGTGCATCGCATCCAGATAGTCCGCGCGCCTGGCCCGGTTGCGATAGTCGTCCGCGCCGGTTTTCCAGCGCTTCCACGGGACGTCCAGCCGCTCGGCCAACTGCTTGTCCTGCGTTTCCTGAGTGATGTGGACGAAGAGTTTGACGATGTTCATGCCCGCGTCGATCTGCTGCTTTTCGAACGCGTTGATTTCGTCATAGCCGCGCTTCCAGTCGGCCTTGCTGCAAAATCCCTCGACCCGCTCCACCAGCACCCGGCCATACCAGCTACGGTCAAAGACCCCGATGTTGCCGCTGGCCGGCAGGCGCGTCCAGAAGCGCCAGAGGAAATGATGGTCGCGCTCTACTTCATTGGGGGCAGCGATGGGATGGACATGATAGTAGCGCGGGTCCCAGTCGGCCGACATCCGCTTTATGATGCCACCCTTGCCCGCTGCGTCCCAGCCCTCCAGCAGGATGACGCTGCGGCGCTTGTGCAGGATATGGGCTACCTGAATCTTGGCGAGGCGCTGCTGGAGCGCAGCCAGCGCCGCGTCATAATCGCCGTCATATTTCGGCGCATCTTCGTAAGTCGCGAGGTCGATGGTCATGGGCAGCTATCCTCAATCGTCATGCCGGACCTGATCCGGCATCCAGGGCGACAGGGACAGTGTCCGACACCCTGAATGCTGAAGCAAGTTCAGCATGACGAAAAAGGAAAACTCAACCCTTCGCCTGCGGCTCCACGACGCGCACATGCAGTTCGCGCAGCTGCTTGAATTCGGCGGCGCTGGGTGCGCCCATCAGCAGGTCTTCCGCCTTCTGGTTCATCGGGAAGAGCGTGATTTCGCGCAGATTCTGCGCCCCGCACAGCAGCATCACGATGCGATCGACGCCCGCGGCCATGCCGCCATGGGGCGGCGCGCCATATTGGAAGGCGCGGTAGAGGCCGCCGAAGCGATCCTCCACATCCTGCTGGGACAGGCCGACCAGTTCGAACGCCTTGACCATCAGTTCGGGCGACTGGTTGCGGATCGACCCCGACGCAATTTCAAAGCCGTTGCAGACCATGTCATATTGATAGGCGTTGATCGTCAGCGGGTCTTGCGTGTTCAGCGCCTCCAGGCCGCCCTGCGGCATGGAGAAGGGGTTGTGCGCGAAATCGACCGACTTTGTGTCCTCATCATATTCGTAGAAGGGGAAGTCGACGATCCAGCACAGGGCGAACCGATCCTTGTCGATGAGGTCCAGCGTTTCGCCCACGCGGGTGCGGGCAAGGCCAGCCAGCTTGGCGGCCTGCGCTTCCTTGCCAGCGGCGAAGAACACGCCGTCATTATCACCAAGACCAAGCGCCGCGATCAGCTTTGCGGTCGCTTCCTCGCCATGATTTTTGGCGATCGGGCCGCCAGGCACGCCATCCTTGATGTTGATATAGCCAAGGCCCGAATAGCCCTCGCCCCGCGCCCAATTGTTCATTTCGTCGAAGAATTTGCGGCTGCCTGCGCCAGCACCGGGTGCCGGGATCGCGCGAATCCGGGCGCCGCTTTCGACCAGCGACGCGAAGATGCCAAAGCCGGAGCCGACGAAATGGTCGGTCACATCGACGATTTCGATCGGGTTGCGCAGGTCCGGCTTGTCGCTGCCATATTTCAGCAGCGCTTCGGCATGCGGGATGCGCGGGAAGCTGCCTGCCGGGGTGACGGGCTTGCCGTCGGCAAATTGTTCGAACACCTGGGCGATCACCGGCTCCATCGTGTCCCACACTTCTTCCTGGGTCACGAAGCTCATTTCCAGGTCGAGCTGGTAGAATTCGCCCGGCAGCCGGTCGGCGCGCGGGTCTTCGTCACGGAAGCAGGGGGCGATCTGGAAATAGCGGTCGAAGCCTGCGACCATCAGCAACTGCTTATATTGCTGGGGCGCCTGGGGCAGAGCGTAGAATTTGCCGGGATGGATACGGCTGGGCACCAGAAAGTCGCGCGCGCCTTCCGGGCTGGACGCAGTCAGGATCGGCGTCGAATATTCGGTGAAGCCCGCGCCTTCCATCCGGCGGCGCATGTCCGAAATGATCTTCGTGCGCTTGACGATATTGGCGTGCAGCGTTTCGCGCCGCAGGTCGAGGAAGCGGTAGCGCAGGCGGATGTCTTCGGGATAGTCCTGCTCGCCCGCCACCGGCAGCGGCAGTTCGGCGGCGGTCGACAGGACGGTGACGGCATCGGCCACCACTTCGATCGTGCCGGTTTCCATCTTGGGATTGGTCGCTTCGGGACCGCGCGCCACGACCGTGCCGTCGATCGTCACCACCGATTCGAGACGCAGCCCCTCCAGCACGCGCAGCGCTTCGCTATCCGCCTTCGCCACCATCTGGGTGATGCCATAATGGTCGCGCAGGTCGACGAACAGCACGCCGCCATGATCGCGCTTGCGATGCACCCAGCCGGACAGGCGCACGGCCGTGCCGACATCGGCTTCACGAAGGGCGCCGCAAGTATGGGTGCGATAGGCGTGCATGGCGTTTTGGTCTTTCAGCTTCGTTTTACGGAAATGACAAAGCCCTGACGGCAGGCTATGGGCATAAGGTCACTACGACCAGCCCGCCAGGGAGCGGGCCTGCCCATAATAAGATCGATGACCATATGCAAATCCATCCGCTGATTACCGACAGCAAGACACTTTCCGATTTCTGCGCCCGCATCGCCAAATCCCCCTATGTCGCCATCGACACGGAATTCATGCGCGAAAACAGCTATTGGCCCGAACTCTGCCTGATCCAGGTGGCCGACGCGGACGAAGCTGCCGCCATCGACCCCAAGGCGCCGGGCATCGACCTGAAGCCCCTGCTCGACCTGATGGTCGACAATGAGGATGTGCTGAAAATCTTTCATGCCGGCGGACAGGACATAGAGATCGTCTATAATCTGACCGGCAAGACTCCGCACCCGATGTTCGATACCCAGATCGCGGCGATGGCATTGGGCCTTGGCGAGCAGATCGGCTATGGCAATCTGGTCGAGGCGTGGCTGGGCGTACAGCTGGACAAGGGCGCGCGCTTTACCGACTGGGCGCGCCGCCCGCTCGACAAGCGCCAGATCGACTATGCCATCGGCGACGTCACCTATCTGATCCAGATTTTCCCCAAGATGCTGGAAGAGTTGCGCAAGACCGGGCGTGGCGACTGGCTGGACCAGGAAATGGAGCGGATCAGCGATCCCAGCCATTATGAAACGCTGCCCGAAGATGCGTGGAAGCGCGTCCGCATCGCCAGCAAGAAAGCCGATGTGCTGGGTCGCCTGAAAGCGCTGGCGGCGTGGCGCGAGATCGAGGCGCAGGACAAGAATCTGCCGCGCGGCCGCATCGTCAAGGATGAGACGCTGGCCGACATTGCCAGCCACCCGCCGCGCACGCAGGATGATCTGGGCAAGGTGCGCGGCCTGTCCGCGACCTGGCGCACCAATGACATCGGCGCGCGGTTGATGGCGGCGCTGGGCAAGCAGCAGCCGCTCAGCAAGGATGAAATGCCCGACCGGGAGCCGCGGCGTCCGGGGCTGGGCAAGGATGGCGCGCTGGTCGCGGACCTGCTCAAGCTGCTGCTCAAGATCCGGTCGCGCGACATCAATGTCGCATCGCGCCTGCTGGCGCGCAGTGATGACATTGAAGCGCTGGCAGCGGGCGTGCGGAACGACCTGTCGATCCTGGAGGGGTGGCGTTACGAACAATATGGCCGCGACGCGGTCGATCTGGTCGAGGGGCGGCTGGCCTTTGCGGTCAAGGGCGGTCGGCTGAAGATGACGCGGACGGAGTGATTTCCTACTCTTGTTCGAGCTGAGCCTGTCGAAGGGTCAGGCTGAGCGAAGAATGGAATTTGAGCAAGGAGAATAACCCCATGCACCGCATCCTGTCTCTGACCGGCGCGCTTGCGCTGACCGCCTGCGCCACCACCGCGCCGCCGCCAGCGGCGGCTGGCCCGTGCAATCATGACGCCCTTGCAGGTTTTACCGGGCAAAAGGCGAGCGCGGAAACCGGCGCGGCGCTGCTGGCTGCATCGGGGGCCAGAACGCTGCGCTGGGGCGGCCCCGGCATGGCGATGACGATGGACTTTCGCCCCGACCGGCTGACCGTCAGCTATGACGAAGCGATGACGATCACCTCGGCGCGCTGCGGTTGAACCCATCCCTGTTCCCGCGCAGGCGGGAACATGGAGCGATGAGATCGAAAGCCCTGCCATGAGCGCCACCGCAGACATCGCCATCCGCATGGCCCGCGCGACCTTCAATCGCGCGCTGGCCGACGCGAATCTGGCCGCGATCGGCCCGCTGCTCGCGCCCGACGCCGTGCTGGTCGCGGGCACCGACAGCGCGCTCATCACCGGGCGCAAGGCGCAACTGATTGCCTGGAAACGCGAATTCGCGGCAGCCGAGCGGCTGATCTACACCCGCACGCCCGACACGATCCTTGTTTCCCCGGTAGAACCGATCGCCATGGAGCAGGGCCATTGGCAGGGCGTGGCGAGCGGCAGCGGCGAGGCGCTGGCGTCAGGCACCTATAGCGCCAAATGGCGAAACAGGGGCGGCGCGTGGATGATCGAGGCGGAGATTTTCCTGACCCTGGCCTGACCGGCATGGAGCGCGAATTGCCTGTTGGCCGCCCGCAATAGGGGCGAGGCATGGCGTCGGCTTCCCGTCACGCCATCAACCCGCCCTCCCCTGATCATGCCCCTTTGCGCTGTTGCGCCCGGCGGGCAAAGATGTTGAGGCACTCCACCAGCGTCGAGAAGGCCATCGCCGCGTAGATATAGCCCTTTGGCACATGCACGCCGAAGCCATCGGCGATCAGCACCGCGCCGATCATCAGCAAAAAGCCCAGCGCCAGCATAACAACGGTCGGGTTCCTGGCGATGAAATTGGCGAGCGGATCGGCGGCCAGCACCATCGCGCCCACGGCGACCAGCACAGCAATGACCATGACCGCAAGATTATCGGTCATGCCCACGGCAGTCAGGATCGAATCGAGCGAGAAGATCATGTCGAGCAGGATGATCTGCACGATCGCGCTGCCGAAGGTCAGCGTCGCCACGCTCTTCTTGTCCAGCATATCGTCGCCGCGTGCGGGATCGACATTATGATGGATTTCCTTGGTCGCCTTCCAGATCAGGAACAGCCCGCCCGCGATCAGGATCAGGTCGCGCCAGGAAAATTCAGTTTCAAAGGTCGGCGCGCCATATTGGTTGGGCGGGCCGATGATCCCCAGGTCGAACACGGGCGCGGTCAGGCCGACGATCCAGGCAATCATCGACAGCAGCACCAGCCGCATTCCCAGCGCCAGGCCAATGCCGATACGGCGCGCCTTTTGCCGCTGATGTTCGGGCAGCTTGTTGGTCAGGATCGAAATGAACACCAGATTGTCGATGCCCAGCACCACTTCCATCACCACCAGCGCGACGAGCGCAGCCAGGGCGGCGGGATCGGTAAAGGCGGTAAGCAGGCTGTCCATCATGATCCTTCCGTCCGGTCTTTCGGCACGCCAGCGCAACGACAGGAAGGCCCGCTGGTTCCAACTGACACACTTTGTCACATGGGTGCGCTATCATCGGTAAAAGCCCGGTCCAAGCGACTGGACTGGACGAGACCAGTCGCATAGCGAAGGCGCGTTCTCCATTTCACGCGGCAGCCCCCGGCTGCGGCGCACCAGTCCCAAGCGAAAGGCAGCCCATGGCCAGAACCACCCTCACCCGTTTCCTGATCGAACAACAGCGGCTGGCCAATGCGCTGCCCGCCGAATTGCGCCTGTTGATCGAAACTGTGGCGCGCGCGTGCAAGACGATCAGCCATTCGGTGAGCAAGGGTGCGCTGGGCGAAGTGCTGGGCAGCCTGGACAGTGAAAATGTGCAGGGCGAGGTGCAGAAGAAGCTGGACGTGATCGCCAACGAACTGCTGCTCGACGCCAATGAATGGGGCGGACATCTGGCGGCGATGGCGTCGGAAGAGATGGAAACGATCCACCGCATCCCCAACCGCTATCCCAAGGGTGAATATCTGCTGCTGTTCGATCCGATCGACGGGTCCAGCAATATCGACGTCGATCTGTCGGTCGGGACGATCTTTTCGGTGCTGAAAGCGCCCGACGAATGTGCCGGTCGCGAAGTGACGGAAGAGGATTTCCTTCAGAATGGCCGGGCGCAGGTCGCAGCGGGCTATGCCATTTATGGCCCGCAGACGCTGCTGGTGCTGAGCGTCGGGACCGGCGTATATGAATTCACGCTGGACCGCGAAGTCGGCAGTTGGGTCATGACCGATCCCGACATGAAGATGCCGCAGGGCAAGTGCGAATTCGCCATCAACATGTCCAACCGCCGCCAATGGTCGCCCGGCATCGCCCGCTATATCGAAGAACGGGTGATGGGCGCGCAGGGGCCGTGCGGGGTGGATTACAATATGCGCTGGACCGCTTCCATGGTCGCGGACGTCCACCGCATCCTGAAGCGCGGCGGCATCTTCATGTATCCCGCCGACCATCGTACGCCCGGCAAGGCCAAGCTGCGCCTGATGTATGAAGCCAATCCGATGAGCTATCTGATCGAGCAGGCCGGCGGCGCGGCCACCGACGGCTTCATCCCGATCATGGATGTCGATGCCACCAGCCTGCACCAGCGCGTCGGCGTGATTCTGGGCGACAAGGCGGAAGTGGAAATGGTCACGGCCTATGGACGGGAATAGCCGATCGGCGGCGTTCCTGTTCAGCGATGGTCAGAGATAGGAAAAGTGGGGGAGAGCGGAGCGCCGCTCAATCCCCCTTGCTATGGCCTCGCCTGCCGGTCTTACCGGCGGCCCCTCTCCAGAAACATTTTATATGGCGCGGCTGTAGCGCATTTCGCCTAGACCAAGCCGGAGCCAAAAAAAAGGGCCGATCCGCAGACCAGCCCAAAAAGTTTAGGAGAGGATGCCTGAAAGGCACAGTTCTTTTGCAGCCGGGGCAGAATTTTCGCAAATGCGAAGGATGAAAGCGCGGTTGCGCCAAACGCAATCGCTTGCTGCAATTTTAACCATCCCCACGTCCGTTCGAGTCGCCGGTAAAGCAAATGTCAGGGCTTTGCCCCTAAGCGGGGCCGATGCATTATCGCCGCGATATCGACGGACTGCGCGCCCTGGCGATTCTGCCGGTGCTGCTGTTCCACGCCCATGTGCCGGGATTTGATGGCGGCTATGTCGGCGTCGATATATTCTTCGTCATTTCAGGCTATCTGATCACCGGCATCATCGCCCGCGAAGTCGATGATGGCCGCTTCTCGCTCGCACGCTTTTACGAGCGGCGATTCCGGCGGATCGTCCCGGCGCTGGGGCTGATGATATTGGTGGTGCTGGGGCTGAGCGCCTGGCTCTATCTGCCCGGTGACCTGGAGGGGGTGCCGCGGTCCGCGCTGGCCGCCACGCTGTTTGCATCGAACCTGTGGTTCTTTACCGACACCGGCTATTTCGCGGGGGGCGCGGACGTCAAGCCGCTGCTCCACACATGGTCGCTGGCGGTGGAGGAACAATATTATATCGGCTTCCCCATCCTGCTGATGCTGATCGTCCGCTTCGCCCCCCGCTGGCGAACGGCGGTGGTGATGGCGATTGCGGCAGGATCGCTGCTGCTGTCGATCGCGATGCAGCGCGATACCAGTGGTTTCGCCTTCTACCTGTTGCCGACTCGCGCCTGGGAATTGCTGGCGGGGGCATTGTTGGCGCTGGGCGTCGTGCCCGCGCTAAAGGCGCGCTGGTTGCGCGAACTGGTAGCTTGGGGCGGGATCGCCGGAATTGCGTTCGCGGTCGGCTGTTATGATCGCGACACGCTGTTCCCCGGCATCGCCGCCCTCGCCCCGGTGCTGGGCGCGGCGGCGCTGATCCACAGCGCGCCGGGAACGAGCGCGGGACGGTTGCTTGGCTGGGCGCCACTGGTGGGCGTGGGTCTTGTCTCCTACTCGCTCTATCTGTGGCACTGGCCGCTGATCGTGTTCACCGAATATGCGACCGACATGCCCGTTACGGGCTGGACGCGAATCGCGGTCATTGCCGGATCATTTGTCGCAGCGATCCTGTCCTGGCGCTTTGTCGAGCGCCCGTTCCGCGATTCGCAGGCGATGCCAGCGCGCACCATATTCCGCTTCACCGGCGCGACCATGGCGCTGCTGTGCAGCCTGTCGCTGGCCTTGATGGCGGCGGGACCATGGCCATCGCGTTTCGCGCCGACGGTGTTGGCGCAGGCCGCCGGGCGCGACGACATCAGCCCCGAACGCAAGCGCTGCCACGACATATTCGCCCGTGGCGCGACGCCATGCGTGTTGGGCGCGGCGGTCCCGCCCGATGCGATGCTGTGGGGTGACAGCCATGGGGTCGAACTGGCCTATGCGCTGGCGCTGGAGGCCAGGGCGCAAGGATGGGCGCTGGTGCAGCGCACGACATCGAGTTGCCCGCCGGTGCTGGGCTATGATGCGCCCAGGGATGCGCGGTGCGCGGCGGCCAATCGCGCCGCCTTTGCCGCATTGCGCGCAAACCCCGCCATCCGCCGCGTCTATCTGGCCGCCTTCTGGGCCAATGGCGCGTTTGACGATCCGGCATTCGTGGCCAAGCTGGACCGCAGCATCGCCGCGATCCGGGCCGAAGGGCGGGAGGTCGTGCTGATCGGCGCGGTGCCTCCGCAGCCCTTTGACGTGCCGCGCCGCCTTGCCCACCTCGCACGCGCCGGGCGACTGGCAGAGGCGCAAGGCGTCGCGCGATCCTGGCTGGATGCCCGGACCGTCCATTTGCGCGCGCTATTTGCGCGATGGCAGGCACGGGGCGTCAGGCTGATCGATCCGGCAGTCGCGCTGTGCGATGCCCGGCACTGCGCGATCGAGCAGGACGGCAAGCCGCTCTATTTCGATTCGCACCATCTGAGCGTAACGGGCGCGCGGTTGGTCATCGCGCGCGGCGGCTGACGCCTATTCGGCCGCCAGCGCATAATCGGCGCGCGGCAATTCATTCGCCAACGCCTGGGCGATGGCCATGATGATCCCCTGTATCCGGGCGAGGCCCGGCCCCGGCTGATCCAGCACGTCATCCAGATAGAGGCTGCGATCCACCTCTATCTGGATCGCGTGCAGGCCGCTTTCGGGACGACCATGGCGTTCGATCAGATGATCGCCGGCATAGGGATGGTTTTGCGCCGCGACGACGCCATGGCCCGCGGCGACATCGGCCGCGAGCGTCATCAGCCGGGTGGAGGCGCTGCGCCCGAACCGATCGCCCAGCACGATTTTGGGTGCTTCCTGCCCGGCGGCGGGCGGCGGCAGCGGCGGCATGGAATGCAGGTCGATCAGGATCGCATGGCCAAAGGCGTCGCGCGCTGCCCTCATCAGGCGGGTCAGTTCGGCATGATAGGGCCGGTGAATCGTTTCGATCCGGCGCTGCGCCTCGCTCCACGCCACAGGCTTGTGCCATAGTTCATGCGCGCCGACCATGCGGCGGGGAAAAAGGCCCAGCCCGCCGCGCAGCTTGACGCTGCTCTGAAACGCGGCGTCGCGCGGCGCGCCGACGAGCATGGCCGGGTCGATTTCGCGCTCGTGACGGTTAAGGTCGATCAGTGCGCGCGGCGCGCGGGCAAGGACGACGGTGAAGCCGCGCGCGATGAGCGGATGGACCAGCAGGTCGGCCCAGCGATCTTCCAGCCGTTGCAATTGTTGCCGCCGTACCCGCGCTTGCGCCAGCAGTTCGGGCGGATAATCGCGCCCGGCATGGGGTACGGAAAGGATGATGGGCCGGTCGGGATTGACGGGGCCGAACTGGTCGAAACCCGCCTCGGTCCGGGCGGGAGGACATGGCGCGGGACGATCCAATAAGGCTCCTTTCACCGGCCATATGACTGGCCGCACCAAAAATGGTTACTTGGCTGGATAATGTTTACACCTTGTCGCATATATCGGACAGGGACGCCACCCTGACGGGGGCATGGGGGACAGGCCGGAAACGGCAATGAGAGTAGCTGGCGCAATGGTTCGCATATTATTGGCGGAAGATGACGAGAGTATGCGGGTCTATCTGGCCCGTGCGCTGGAACGATCCGGCTATGAGGTCGTGGCCGTCGCGACCGGCACCGAAGCCCTGCCCCATATCGCGTCCGACCGGTTCGACCTGTTGCTGACCGACATCGTGATGCCCGAAATGGACGGGATCGAACTGGCGCAGCACGCGGCGTCCGTGGCCCCGGACATGCGGATCATGTTCATTACCGGCTTTGCCGCGGTGACGCTGAAGGCCGGGAAGGCCGTGCCGCAGGCCAAGGTATTGTCCAAGCCCTTCCACCTGCGCGACCTGGTGCTGGAGGTTGAACGGATGTTCGGCAGCGAGAGTCTGACCGGGCTGAACTGACCCCGCCCGTCAATCCTCGATCACTTCTTCCATATCGGCCGTGGGGTTGAGCGGGATGCCGGCCATCGCGGCGGTGAGCCTTTCGCGGTCCAGCCCCTTTTCCCACGCTGATACGACGATGGTGGCGACGGCGTTGCCGACAAAGTTGGTGAGTGCCCGAACCTCGCTCATGAAGCGGTCGACCCCCAGAATCAGCGCCATGCCCGCGACCGGCACCGACGGCACGATCGACAGCGTCGCCGCCAGCGTGATGAACCCCGCGCCCGTCACGCCCGCCGCGCCCTTGGACGAAATCATCGCGACGAGCAGCAGCAACACCTGCTGTTGCAGGGTCAGGTCGACATTGCATGCCTGCGCGATGAACAGCGCCGCCAGCGTCATGTAGATGTTCGTGCCGTCGAGGTTGAAGCTGTAGCCGGTCGGCACGACCAGCCCGACCACCGACTTGCGGCAGCCCGCCCGCTCCATCTTCTCGATCAGGCTGGGCAGCGCGGCTTCGGACGAGGATGTTCCCAGCACGAGCAGCAATTCCGCCTTCAGGTAACGGATGAGGTGCAGGATGTTGAAGCCGGCCAGCCGCGCGACCGTGCCCAGCACCACCAGCACGAATAGCAGCGAGGTCAGGTAGAAGGTCGCGACCAGACCGACCAGATTGGCAAGCGTGCCCACGCCATATTCGCCGATGGTGAAGGCCATCGCCCCGAACGCCCCGACCGGCGCCGCCTTCATCAGGAAGGCGACCAGTTTGAATACGGCATGGCTGGCCGATTCGAGGACCGCCATCAACGGCGCCGCCTTGTCGCCGATCATGGTCAGCGCGATGCCGAACAGGATGGCGACGAACAGCACTTGCAGGATGTTGCCATCCGCGACCGCCGACACCATGGTCGACGGGATGATGCTCATCAGGAAGCCCGTCAGCGTGGTTTCATGCGCCTTGTGCGCGAAGTCCGCGACCTTGCCCGCGTCGAGGCTGGCCGGATCGATATTCAGACCAGCGCCCGGCTGGACCAGATTGGCGACAATCAGCCCGACAATGAGCGCGAGCGTCGAAAAGGTCAGGAAGTAGGCAAAAGCCTTGGCCGCGACCCGGCCGATCGCGCCCAATTCCTTCATTCCGGCAATGCCGGTGACGATGGTGAGGAAAATGACGGGGGCGATGATCATCTTCACCAGTTTAATGAAGGCGTCCCCCAGCGGCTTTAGCTGCACGCCCATGTTGGGGAAGAAATGGCCAATGCTGACGCCCAGCGCGATCGCGATCAGTACCTGAACATAGAGTTGGCGATACCATGGCAGACGCGGTGTCGTCTGGATCGGCGAAGATGGCGATGGCAGCATAGGTCTGGCGTCCCCTGTTTGCACCGCAGCATATGGGCCGTCCCTGCCCTGTCCAGAAGAATGTCGCACCCCTGCAATTTCCCGCTTGCGCAGGTCCGGTCCCCCGGCTATTGGCCCAACTCCCGTGGGCGTATAGCTCAGTGGTAGAGCACTGTGTTGACATCGCAGGGGTCGCAAGTTCAATCCTTGCTACGCCCACCATGACAAAGCCCGTCGCCTGGTTTCAGGTGGCGGGCTTTCTCTTTTGCTACAGGCGGAGGATGATATGATCCCGGTTTGCGAGACGATTTCGGGGCAGCGCCTGTTGTTCGTGATGGCGGCCGACGCGGAATATGGGCCGCAACTGCGTGCCCGATTCGCGCCGCTGATGACCGGGGTTGGCCCGATCGAGGCAGCATTGGCCACCGGCATTGCCCTGCACGACATGGCGCGCGCAAACGCCCTGCCCGATCTGGTCGTCTGCCTGGGATCGGCCGGATCGCGGATCTGCGGGCTGGGCGAAGTGGTGCAGGTGGCCAGCGTATCGTGGCGCGACATGGATGCGTCGCGACTGGGGTTCGTGAAGGGGGTGACGCCGTTCGCCGATCATCCGGTCGATCTGCCGCTGGTAACGCCCCTCACCCTTCCGAGCGCGCGGCTGTCGACCGGCGCCAATATCGTGGGCGGCGATGACTATGCGGCGATCGACGCCGACATGGTGGACATGGAGACATTCGCCGTGGCACGCGCCTGCGCCCGTTATAGCGTCCCGCTGATGGGGCTGCGCGGCATTTCCGACGGGCCGGGCGAACTGGCCCATATCCATGGCTGGACGGCGTTGCTCGGCCTGCTGGACGAGCGGTTGGCGATGGCGGTGGACGGGTTGGCGGCCGCGCTGGCAAAATAGCGACGTGCGAAGGTCGGCTACTCGCCCGCAAATGCCATGATCGCCCGCGCGGCGACGCCTTCGGCGGCGAGCGCCGCCATGCCGCCGAGATCGGGCAGGTCGATCGCGAACAGGGCCATGAGCACGCTTGCCCCCTGTTCGCGCAGCAACTGCGCCGCAGCCACAGCCGTGCCGCCAGTGGCGATCAGATCATCGACAAGCAACACGCGCGCGCCCTTGGGCACCTGGCCTTCATGCAGTTCCAGCCGGTCGGTGCCATATTCCAGAACATAATCGATGCCCACGGTCTTGCCGGGGAGTTTGCCCTTCTTGCGCACCGGCACGAAGCCCTTGCCGAGCGTGAACGCCAGCGCCGCGCCCAGGATGAAGCCCCGCGCCTCTATGCCCACGATCAGGTCCGGGTCCAGCGGACGGGCAATGTCGGCCAGTCGCGCGGTCAGGTCGCGCAGCCCTTCCCCATCGGCCAGCAGCGTCGTGATGTCGCGAAACTGGATGCCCGGCTTGGGAAAGTCGGGAATGGTGCGAATGAGGTCGGTCAGGTCGCTGGTCATCGCGCCCCTATAGAGAAAGGGCGCGGCTTCCTCAAGAAACCGCGCCCTTTGCTATGCTTGTCCTGTCGGACCGGACGGTCAGGCCGCCTTTTTCTTGTCCGCCCAGATATTCTGATAGGACATATAAGCCAGGCCCGTCGCGATCAGCAGGAAGATCAGCGTCGCCAGACCCGCGCGCCGACGGTTTTCCAGCTTGGGTTCGGCGGTCCAGGTCAGGAAGGCCGAGACGTCCTGCGCCATCTGGTCGACGGTCGGCTTGGGCTGGCCCGGACCATAGGTCACCTGGCCATCAGCCGTCAGCGGCGGCGCCATGGCAAGGTTGAGGTTAGGGAAATAGGGGTTGTAGTGCAGCCCTTCCGGCGTCTTGGCATCCGGGAACTCCTTGAGCAGTTCAGCCGGCTGCGCCTGGAAGCCCGTCAGCAGCGAATAGACATAGGCGCTGCCATGGTGGCGGGCCTTGGTCATCAGCGACAGGTCTGGCGGGATCGCATTGTTGTTCGCCGCCGCCGCCGCGACATTGTTCGCGAAAGGCAGGGGGAAATGATCCGCGGGCACAGGATCACGGCTGGACGCCTCACCAGTGGCCGGGTCGACCGACGGGGTCTTGATCGCCCACTGCTTGGCGATCGCCTTCACTTCGGCTTCGTTATAGCCAAGCGCCTGAAGATCGCGGAAAGCGACGAATTTCAGGCTGTGGCAAGCCGAGCAGACTTCCTTGAACACCTGGAAGCCGCGTTGCAGCTGCGCCTGGTCATATTTGCCAAGCGGCCCGTCAAACGAGAAGGACACATGCTTTACCGGCTTGTGGAATTCATGCTCCACGGTCGGCTGCGGCGGTTCGGAGACATAAGCCACCGCACCAACCAGGAAGGAGATGAACAGCCAGCCTGCAAAAAAGAGGCCGACGAGGAATGCGCCAATGCGAACCATGGTCTTATCTACCCCTTATTCGGCCGGAACCGCGACGGTTTCGCCGTCGGTCTTGCCATATTTGGCCAGCACAGCCTCGGTAATCGAGCCAGGCAGCGGGAGCGGCTTTTCAAAACGCGAGATCAGCGGAAGGATGATCAGGAAGTGGGCGAAATAATAGGCGCCCGCCAACTGGCTCATCATGACATAGGGTTCTTCCGCCGGCGCGCCGCCCAACCAGCCCAGGATCAGCACGTCGAGGCACAGGATCCAGAAGAACTTGTTGAAGGTCGGCCGATACTTGCCCGACCGCACCGGCGAGGTGTCGAGCCAGGGCAGGAAGAAGAGCAGCAGGATCGACGCGAACATCGCCAGCACGCCCAGCAGCTTTGCGGGCACGAAGAAGAAGTCCACGGTGAACGCGCGCAGGATGGCGTAGAAGGGCCAGAAATACCATTCCGGCACGATGTGCGCGGGGGTCGAGAGCGGGTTCGCCTCGATATAGTTATCCGGGTGGCCCAGGAAGTTGGGGGCGAAGAACAGCAGCGCGCAGAAGGCGATGAGGAACACGCCCGCACCGAAGCCATCCTTTGCGGTATAATAGGGGTGGAACGGCACAGTGTCCTGCGGCCCCTTCACTTCCACGCCGGTCGGGTTCGAGGAACCGGGAATATGCAGCGCCCAGATGTGCAGGATGATGACACCGGCAATCACGAAGGGCAGCAGGAAGTGGAGCGAGAAGAAGCGGTTGAGCGAAGCGTTACCAGGGGCAAAGCCGCCCAGCAGCCAGGTCTGGATCGGTTCGCCCACGACCGGGATCGCGCCGAACAGGCCGGTGATCACCTTTGCGCCCCAGTAGGACATCTGGCCCCAGGGGAGGACGTAGCCCATAAACGCGGTCGCCATCATCAGCAGGAAGATGACGAGGCCGAGCAACCACACCATTTCGCGCGGCGCCTTGTAGGAACCGAAATAGAGGCCGCGGAAAATGTGGAGATAGACGACGATGAAGAAGAAGCTTGCCCCGTTGGCGTGAGCATAGCGCATCAGCCAGCCCGCGTTCACGTCACGCATCGTCTGTTCGACGGTGCTGAACGCGACGAGATCATTGGCGCCGTAATGCATCGCCATGATCACGCCGGTGACGATCTGGATCACCAGCGCAAGACCGGCGAGAACACCGAAGTTCCAGAAATAGTTGAGGTTGCGCGGCACGGGATAGCCCGCGCCAACGGCGTTATAGGCGAGACGCGGAAGCGGCAGCTTCTCGTCGATCCACACCATGACCGGATTTTTCGGCGTATATTGCTCAGCCCAGGGAAAGCTCATCGTTTCTTACCTCAGCCTACGAGAATGGCGGTGTCGGAAGTGAAGGCGAACTTCGGCACTTCCAGGTTCTTGGGCGCGGGGCCTTTGCGGATGCGCGCGGCGGTATCGTAGGACGAACCATGGCATGGGCAGAAATAGCCGCCATATTCACCCCGATTCTCACCTTCGCCCGCGCCCAGCGGCACGCAGCCCAGATGGGTGCAGACACCCATGGTCACCAGCCACTGCTTCTTGCCATCCACGGTGCGCTCTTCCAGCGTCTGCGGATCGCGCAGCGTGGAAGGGTCCACCTTGTCGGCTTCGGCGATTTCCTTTTCCGTCAGCTGGCGCACGAAAAGCGGCTGGCTGCGGAAGGTGGTCTTGATCGCCTGACCCGGCTGGATGGCCGAAAGATCAACTTCGGTCGATGCAAGCGCCAGCACGTCGGCGCTGGGGTTCATCTGGTCGATCAACGGCAGGACGACGGCAACAGCGCCGACTCCTGCAAAACTCACCGCAGCGATGTTGATGAAATCGCGACGACGCACCCCATCATCGCCGGATAGACCCGTGCTGTCTGTATGTTCAACGATCGCCATGCACCTTAACCCTTGCAAGAACGTCCCTGATCCCGCCGGAGCGCCGTTTCCGGCGCCTTTATGTCAAGGAATTCGGATGGCCATGCGAAACGGCCCCGCCTTCCCCCCGGCGTGGTTCGCGGGCCTGATAACCTCAGTGCGCGCTCTTTGCCAACAGCAAAGTCACTGACCCTATGACAATTTGCCCCGCTGCATTATGGCGCGGGTCATGCGTATAGCCCTTTATCAACCCGAAATAGCGGGCAATGTCGGCGCGATCCTGCGCCTGGCCGCCTGTTTTGCCGTGCCGGTGGATATCATCATGCCAACCGGATTCGCCTTTTCCGACGCGCGCCTGAAGCGCGCCGCCATGGACTATGGCGCGTCGGCCGATGTCACCCGCCACGCCAATTTCGCGGCCTTCGACGCCGAACGCCGCGCGCAGGGCCGCCGCCTGCTGCTGATGAGCGCCCATGCGTCGGAACGGCTGCCCGACGTTGCCTTCCACGCCGACGACGTGTTGCTGATGGGATCGGAAAGCGCCGGCGTACCGGAGACGGTGCGCGATATGGCCGACATCCGCATCCGCATTCCGATGGCGGCGGGGTTTCGATCCTTGAACATCGCCGTTTCCACGGGCATCGCCGTCGCCGAAGCCCTGCGCCAGACCGGAAAGTTCCCGCAATGACCCCTGCCCCGATAACCCCAGCCCCCGTGCCTACCGTCCCCTTCGCCCTCGATTCCCGGCAGCAGGCCGCGCGCGCCTGGTTCGAATCGCTGCGCGACCGAATCTGCGCCGCGTTCGAGGCGATCGAGCGGGAGGCCGGCAGCGACGCCCGCTTTGCCTACACCCATTGGGACCGCGAAGCCGAAGGGCAGGCGCCCGGCGAAGGCGGCGGCGGCGTGCGCGGGGTGATGAAGGGCAAGATTTTCGAGAAGGTCGGCGTCAACGTCTCCACCGTCGGCGGGGAATTCGCCCCCGGATTCGCGCAGACGATCCATGGCGCGGCCGAAAACCCCGCCTTCTTCGCCACCGGCATCAGCCTGGTCGCGCATATGGCCAATCCCCACGTTCCCGCCGTGCATATGAACACGCGCTATCTGGTGACGACCAAAAGCTGGTTCGGCGGCGGCGCGGACCTGAACCCGCCCTTGCCGCGCGAGGAGGATACGGCCCATTTCCACGATGTGCTGAAACGCGCCTGCGATGCGCATGACGGGGACTATTATCCCCGCTTCAAGGCGTGGGCCGACGAGTATTTCTACATTCCCCATCGCAGCGTGCATCGCGGGGTCGGCGGGATTTTCTACGATCATCTGGAATGTGCCGACGATGCCGGGTTCGACGCCAACTTCGCCTTTACCCGCGCGGTGGGCGAGGCTTTTCTGGAGGCGTATCCGCCGATCGTAAGGCGGCGCATGAGCGACGAATGGAGCGAGGCGGACTATGCCCAAATGCTGGAATGGCGCGGCCGCTATGCCGAATTCAATCTGGTGCATGACCGGGGGACGCTGTTCGGCCTCAAGACCGGAGGCAATATCGAGGCGATCCTGATGAGCCTGCCGCCCATGGCCAGCTGGAGCTAAGGCGCGATGGGGTCGATCCCGGTCGAGCCGGGGATGGTGGCGGCGGTCGTCACTCATCTGGAAATGCGGGCGCGCCCCCGCCCCGCGCCGATTCCACCCGCCCCGCTGCAACTGGTGCGATGGAAGGCGCCGAAGATCGACACCTATCGCGCCCTGTTTCGTCGGGTGGGCGAGCCATGGCTGTGGTTTTCACGGCTGGTGATGAGCGACGAATCGCTCGCTGCGATCATCCATGATCCGATGGTCGAGATTTACGCCGTTGCTGATCCACGTGGGATCGAGGTCGGATTGCTGGAGCTGGACTTCCGCGCGATGCCCGATTGCGAACTGGTCTTTTTCGGGCTGGTGCCGCAACTGAACGGCAAGGGCCATGGCAAATGGCTGATGGCGCAGGCCAAGGCGCTGGCATGGCGCAAGGGGGTGGAGCGATTCTGGGTCCACACCTGCACGCTGGATAGTCCCGTAGCGCTGGGATTCTATATGAAGGCCGGGTTCGTGCCGACCAGGCGCGAGATCGAGACATTCGCCGACCCGCGCCTCGCCGGTATTCTACCGCGCGACTGTGCGCCGCATGTGCCGTTGCTGGATCAGTCCGCCAACGCCTGACGATAGAGGCGGGCGATCATGACCAGCATATAGACCTGGATGGCTGTCGAAATGACAGCGCCAGCGACTCCGCCGATCAGCCGCGCCGCTTCCGCGCCGCCGATGAGGCCGCCGATCAGACCGAAGATCGCCTGCGCCGCCGTGCTGGCGATCGCCGATACAATCAGGGTGATGAGGATGAAGGCCAGCAGCCGCCAGAAATGGCCGCGCGTGAGCGACCATGACTGACGCAGCGAGGGCATGACGCCAGCGCTGCCGTCAATCACGACCGGATTGAGCAGCATCAGCCGGATACTGGCGAAGAGCGCCAGCCCGACCAGCCCGAACCCCAACAGAACCCCGCCGCCCGCTGCCAGCGGCTTCGACACCAGCGACAACAGGATCATGACGGTAACCAGCACCATCGCAGCCGCCATCAGCGCCCCGATCACCACCAGGGCCGTACCGATCAATACGGGCAGGCGATTGAGGCCCAGGCGCAGCGCTTCGCCGACGCTGATACCGGGACGCAGGGCCAGCGCGAACAGGGTGAGCGATCCGAACCAGACCAGAAGGACCGCCACTATCAGTCCCAGCCAGTAGCTGAGGGGAACCGCAGGCATAGTCGATGCGGTGGGCGAGAGCGACCAGGCGGCGAGTTCCGGCGGGGTCATTTCCTGCAGGATCAGGCCCGGCAGCGCCACGAACAGCAGCGCGACGGGGAAAAGCAGCGTGGCTTCGCGCGCGACGAAGGCCACGGCCTCCTCCCATGCCTTGCCAATGGACATCGTTGCCATATCTTGAACTGCCTGCCTGATCGCTGCGTAAAACCGGGTCGAGACTTGATCGCTCGCCCGGCCCAAGTCAAGGAAGGGTCATGAGCCAAATTTTGCCCTTTCCCCCTGACGTCGAATGGCGCGTGGACAGATCACCTGTCGCTTACCCGCAAGCGCTGGCGGACATGGAGGCGCGCGCCGCTGCGATCCATGCGGGCGAAGCGGGCGAGCGGGTCTGGCTGATCGAGCATCCGCCGCTCTACACCGCCGGGACGAGCGCCGATCCGGCGGAACTGATCGACCCGCGCTTTCCGGTCCATGATGCCGGGCGCGGCGGGCGTTATACCTATCATGGGCCGGGGCAGCGGATCGGCTATCTCAACATCGACCTTGGCAAACGCGGCAAGGATGTCCGCAATTTCGTCCATCATCTCGAAGGCTGGATGATCGCGGCATTGAGCGATCTGGGCATTGCCGCGCGGCGGGCGGAAGGGCGGATCGGCATCTGGACCGACGACCGCGACGGGCGGGAAGCGAAGATCGGCGCGCTGGGCATTCGGGTGCGGCGCTGGGTGACGCTCCACGGCTTTTCGATCAATGTCGATCCCGACCTCACCCATTTTACCGGCATCGTGCCATGCGGGATCAGCGAATATCCCGTCACCAGCATTGCGGCGCTAGGCGGCAACGCCTCCATGGCCGCGCTGGACGATGCTTTACGGGCGCATTTCCCTGCTTTTCTCAATCGCTTGGGCCGATGCGGCACGGGGGTTGAGCAATGCGGAACGGACCGCTAGGGTCTGGCCTTTCGCCGGGCGAGGCTGCCGGGCCTGAAGGAGACCCGGATGCGCCGTAACGCAATGACCGTAGCTTTCGCCATGCTGTTTGCGCTTGCCGCCTGTGGCAGTGCCGACAAGGGCGGCAACAAGGTCGAGATGAAGGATATGGAAGTGGTGGACGGCACCGCGACCGATGCCATGACCGATCTGGACGGGGTGCAGAGCGAAGGCACGGCGGTCGCGATGCCGAATAGCAATGCAGCCGACAATGCGGCGGCCGCTCGCCCCAAGCCAGCCGAGCAAAAGGCTCAGGCCGAAGATGCGGAGGTTCTGGCCGATCAGTGACGGTTCAGCCCTGATATAGTTTGTCGAGAGAATAGGTGGGGGACGCAGGACGTCCCTTTGGAGAATATCGTTTCATGAGCTTCCGTTCCTCGTTGCGCCCTATCCTTGCGGGTTTCGCACTGGCCGCCGCGCCGATAATGGCGCAGCCCGCCGCCGCGCAGTTTTTCTGGTCGCCGCCCGACCTGTCGGCCCCGCCGCTGACCGATGCGGCCGCCGCGACCGCGATGGGCCTGCCCGGCGCAACGGCAGCGGAGATCAAGGCCGGGCTGGTGTGGAACCTGCGCGCGGCGCTCAATATCGCCGCATTGCAATGCCAGTTCGAGCCGACGCTCCTGGCGATCAGCAATTATAACGCGATGATCGCCCATCATGATGCGGAACTCGATTCGGCGCAGTCCGTGCTATTGGGCTATTTCCAGCGGACCGTGGGCAAGGGACGGCCCGGACAGGCCGCGTCGGACCAATATGGCACGCGCATCTATTCGGGCTATTCGACGGTGCAGGCGCAAAAGGGCTTTTGCCAGGCGGCCACTGTGGTCGGGCGGCAGGCGATCTTCGCCGATCGCGGCACTCTGCATGAAGTGGCGCGCAATGGGTTGGCCTCAATCAAGAAGTCGCTCGTGGTCGCGGGCGAGCAATATTATGGATCGCCCGGCTACGACTATCGGGTCGCCATGCCCTCCCTGGCCGCCAATTGCTGGAAGAAGGGCGTTTTGCAGCCCGAGTGCCAGCAGCAATGGAATGCGCAGAAGGGCGAGACGCAGCCCTGACCGGCGTTACCGCAGGCCCAGATATTTATGGGCCTGCACCGTCAGCCGCCAGCGTGGGCGATCCATGACCAGCGCGATCGCAGCGCGGGCATTATCCTGTGCATGGGGATCATCGAGCGGCTGAAGCAGATGATGGGCGAAGGCCCATTGCTCCATCGCCGCCACGTCGGCGATGCTGTGTCCGCCACCGGGCTGGGGCCAGACCAGTTTCAATTCATGGCCTTCGCGCTGAACGACATCGCTGCCAGCCTTGGGGCTGATGCAGATCCAGTCGATGCCGGGATGGACGGCCAGCGTGCCGTTGCTTTCGATCGCGATGGTGAAGCCGCGGGCGTGGAGCGCGTCAACCAGCGCATCATCGACCTGCAACATCGGCTCGCCGCCGGTCAGGACGATATAGCGGCCAGCATCGCCCGCGCCCCAGAAAGCCAGGGCTGCATCAGCCAGCGCATCGGCATCGGCGAATTTGCCGCCGCCATCGCCGTCGGTCCCGACGAAATCGGTGTCGCAAAAGCGGCAGATCGCCTGTGCGCGATCCTGTTCGCGCCCGCTCCACAGGTTGCAGCCGGCAAAGCGCAGGAATACCGCGCGCCGCCCGGCCTGCACCCCTTCCCCCTGCAGGGTCAGGAACATTTCCTTGACGGCATAGCTCATCGTCCGCCGCCGTTCAGGGCCGGGCGGCGTAGATGGTGGGATCGGGCAGGCCAGCTTCCTCAAACCCCTTGGACCGCAGACGGCAACTGTCGCACAGGCCGCAATGCTTGCCGTCGGGGGTGGGATCATAGCAGGACCAGCTGACCCCGGCATCCAGCCCCAGACGATGCGCTTCACGCACGATGTCCGCCTTGCTCATATGTTGCAGCGGCGCGTTGATGCGAATCGGATGGCCCTCCACCCCCGCCTTGGTCGCTAGGGCCGCCATGGTCTGGAAGGCGTCGATAAATTCGGGGCGGCAATCGGGATAGCCCGAATAGTCGAGCGCGTTGACGCCGATGAAAATGTCGCTGGCCCCGGCCACTTCGGCCAGCCCCAGCGTCAGCGACAGGAAGATGGTGTTGCGGGCGGGTACATAGGTGACGGGAATATCGTCACCTACTCCGCCCTTTGGCACAGCGATGTCGGCCGTCAGCGCCGACCCGCCAAACGCCGTCAGATCGAGCGGGAGGACGATGTGGCGCATGGCGTTGAGCGCCTGCGCGACCCGTCCGGCCGCGCGCAATTCGACGCGATGGCGCTGGTTATAGTCGATCGACAGGGCCAGCAGATGATAGCCGGCTTCCCGCGCCAGACCGCCCGCGACCATCGAATCAAGGCCGCCCGATAGCAGGACGACGGCGAATTTTCGTTCATTGGAAGCCATGGCCCCGCGCTACCGCCCGTGACGCGCCAGTGCAAGCGGCGCAATCATGGTCCGATTACTGGCAGTCGCCGATGCGCCGGGCTTCCATTGTAAAGGCGAAGGGTGCGCCATCGGCAATCCCCTGCGAATTGATCTGGACCAGCCGGGGCGTTTCGACGCGCAGGTCGGTGCGGCCATTGCCCGCAGCGGCGCAATCATAGGTGATGGTCGCCATGGTCGGGGCGTCGCTGACCACGAAGCTGCGGCACAGCGTGCGGCCATGGCGGACCTGAAGCAACTGGCGCAGATCGGTGATGCACAGCTTGCGGGTCTGGCCGTCTTCGCTGCCCTCCCCGCGTTCGTGCAATTCCCATTGGCCAGGCTGCAACGGACGCAGCGCCGCGAGCGACGGGCCCTGGGCAGCCCCGGCCCAACTCCCCGTCATCATCGCCGCCGCGACGGCCAGCGTCCGCAGTCCGTTCCTTGCCATGATATTACCTATGTCCCGCCATGGATTACGCGCCCGATGGGCCGCAATCCGCCTACCCGACAGATGAAGCCCAATTGCGGCATTTTGATAGCGCGCGCGGGCGAGTTTGCCCAAATTACAAATGTCGTTAGCGTAACGATCCGCTCAATGCGCCGTAAAACTGTCGAGCGCGAGCGGGAAAATGCGCGAGCAAAAAGCGCAATCGACCCCGATAATGCCATCGCTGCCCGCCATTTCAACCCGCTCTTCCGCCGGAAAACGGCCGATCACGTCACGGATATGGGCGATGTCGCAGCGGCAGCCCTTGGCCAGCGGCGACGGCTCCATGACCCGTACTTCGGGCTCCTCATGGAAAAGGCGCCAGACGATGTCGGTCAGCGGCAGCGTCTCGTCGGTCAGTTCCGCCTGGCCCAACGTGATGCCCAATGCCTGGACATGCTCCCATTCCGGGTGATCGTGACGGACATGCAGTCGTTCCCGCCCCACTTCGCCTTCGGGCAGATGCTGGATCAGCATGCCCCCGGCGATGCAGCCCTGCCCCGCGTCGTGGCGGGTGCCCATGCGAATGATGCTGGGGATCTGTTCGGACTGGAAGAAATATTGCTCCGCCGCATCGGCCAGCGTTTCGCCGTCAAGCGGCACGATGCCCTGATAGCGTTCGCCGGTGAGCGACTGGTCGAACGTGATGGCGAGATAGCCCTTGCCGAACAGGCCGAACAGCGTCGGGTCCGGCCCAAGCTCGGCCAGCCGGTCAGCGTCGAACTTGGCGTATCCGCGCAGTTCGCCATTCTTATAGTCAGCGACCAGCAGCCGGACGACGCCGGTTTCGGTCTGCGCCTGTAGCGTCAGCTGCCCGCCCGCCTGCTTGAGCGTGCTGCCCAGCAACGCGGCAAGCACCAGCGCCGACGCCAGCAGCCGCTCGATCGGCGGGGGATAGGCGTGGGCGGCAAGAACCTGATCCAGCACCGGCCCCAGCCGCACGATTCGCCCGCGCGCATGACGCGACGGAATGGTGAAGCCGATGGCGTGGTCGATATGAGGAGGCAGAATGACGATTCCTTGTGATCCGCCCGACCCCGGTTGCAGGATCGGGCGGCAATGCATTCACCCGAATATAGGGCGGCTCTAGAGCTTTCCAAGCGCCCAGAGCAGGACCGACTTCTGGCCATGGATGCGGTTTTCCGCTTCGTCCCAGATCAGCGACTGGGGACCGTCGATCACGTCTGCGACGACTTCCTCGCCGCGATGGGCGGGCAGGCAGTGGAGGAAGCGGGCCTGCGGCTTCGCCTCTGCCATCAGCGCGGGTGTGACCTGATAGGGCATCATCGCCGCCAGCTTTTCTTCCGCATGGGACTGGCCCATCGAAATCCAGGTATCGGTCACGACCACGTCCGCGCCGGCCACCGCCGCCACGGGATCGCGGGTCAGGGTGATGCTGGCCCCCAGCGCCTGCGCCGCTGTCGCAAAAGCGGGATCAGGATCATAGCCCTGCGGCACGCCGATGCGGACGTCGAACTTCAGCAGGCCAGCCGCCTCGATAATCGAATGGAGGACGTTATTGCCGTCGCCCAGCCAGGCCCATTGGCTGCCCGGAAGCGCCAGCCCATGTTCCACCACGGTCAACAGGTCCGCAACGATCTGGCACGGATGCGACAGGTCGGTCAGGCCGTTGATGACCGGGACGGTGGCGTAATGGGCCATTTCCTCGATCTTGGCATGATCATCGGTGCGGATCATGATCGCGTCGCACATGCGGCTGAGCACGCGGGCGGTGTCCGCCACCGTCTCGCCGCGGCCGAGCTGGCTGGTCGCGCCGTCGAGGATCAGCGATGTGCCGCCCAGCTGGCGGATCGCCATGTCGAACGACACGCGCGTGCGGGTCGAGTTTTTTTCGAAGATCATCGCCAGCGTGTGGCCCGCCAGCGGCGCGTCAGCATCGGCGCGGCCCTTGGGCCAGCTGGCCCGCGCAGCCTTGCGGTCGATGGCATCGGCAATCATCGCGGCAATGGCATCGCCGCCTGCGTCGGACAGGTTCAGAAAATGTCTGGTCATTGGTAACAACCCCCTCGACCGTTCGGGCTGAGCGAAGTCGAAGCCGCTTCCTTTCTTGCGGAAGAAAAACGACGCTTCGACAGGCTCAGCGCGAACGAAGGTAAAATCAGGCCGCCTGGGCCTCCGCATAGCTGCGCGCGCCCGCGGACAGCTTTTCGACACATTCGGCGATATGGCTTTCGTCAATCACCAGCGGCGGCAGGATTCGGACGACATTCTGCCCCGCCGACACGGTCAGCAGACCATGATTGTCGCGCAGATGGGCGACGAAGCCGCGCGCTTCGACACTGTCGTTGAGCTTCACGCCCAGCATCAGCCCCATGCCGCGCACGTCCTGGAACAGGCCATCATGATTGGGGATCAACTGTTCCAGCGCAGCGCGCAGGCGCGCGCCGATCGCCTTGACACTGTCTCTTATACACATCTAGATGTGTATAAGAGACAGGGCGACGAAGCCGCGCGCTTCGACACTGTCGTTGAGCTTCACGCCCAGCATCAGCCCCATGCCGCGCACGTCCTGGAGCAGGCCATCATGATTGGGGATCAACTGTGCCAGCGCAGCGCGCAGGCGCGCGCCGATCGCCTTGACATGGTCCATGAAACCGTCGGCCATGACCTCTTCCAGCACGGCCAGCCCCGCCGCCATGGCGAGGGGATTGCCGCCATAGGTGGTGCCATGGGTGCCAAATACCATGCCCTTGGCGGCTTCCTCCGTCGCCAGGCATGCGCCCAGCGGAAAGCCTGCGCCGATGCCCTTGGCCACCGACATGATGTCGGGCGTAATGCCATATTGTTCATGCGCGAAGAAGGTGCCGGTACGGGCATAGCCGCACTGGACCTCATCCAGGATGAGCAGCAGGCCATGTTCGTCACATGCCTTGCGCAGGCCGGTCAGGAATTCCTGCGTCGCTGGCGTCACGCCGCCTTCGCCCTGCACCGGCTCCAGCAGGAAACCGGCGGTATTGTCGTCGATCTGCGCCAGCGCGGCGTCCAGATCGTTGAACGGCACCACGGCAAAGCCGGGCAGCAACGGTTCGAACCCGTCGCGCATCTTGGGCTGGCTGGTGGCCGAGATCGTCCCCAGCGTCCGCCCGTGAAACGCGTTGTCGAAGCTGATGATCTTGTGCCGGTGCGGCTGGCCATTGACATAATGATAGCGGCGCGCGGTCTTGATCGCGCATTCGACCGCTTCCGCGCCCGAATTGGTGAAGAACACGGTATCGGCAAAGGTCGTATCGACCAGCTTCTGCGCGAATTTTTCCCCCAGCGGCATGCCATAGAGGTTGGACACATGCATCAGCGTCGCGGCCTGATCGGCAATGGCCTTCACCAGCCTGGGGTGGCCATGCCCCAGCAGGTTCACTGCAATGCCGCTGGCAAAGTCGAGATAGCGCTCACCGCGCTCACCGATCAGATAGCAACCTTCGCCTCGCACCGGACGAACATCGCACCGGGGGTAAACGGGCATGAGCGGCGTAATCGACATGAGCCTTCCCTTTCTGGGCTTGATGCGCGTCCTTGCACGAAGGACTGGTGGTACAACGCAAAAAGGCGGCCCCCGCCGGGCCGCCCTTTGCGAGCATCGCCTATACAGACGCCATGTTTGGGGTGCAACCCCGCAACACGGGCCAGTCAGACCATGCTGGCATTCTTGAAAATGCGCGAAAGCGCGCATGTCATAGGCCGCATCTTATCCGATCTGATTCCAGGCGTCGGCGATTTCCGCAATCAGTTCACGCGCCTGATCAACCGGCTCCGCCGATCTTTCCTTGGCGCCGACGAGCAGCAGGCGGCGCGCTTCGCGATAGATTTGCGCCAGCCCGACGGAAATGTCGCCGCCCTTGTCGAAGTCCAGGCTCGATTCGAGCGCGAACAGGATCGACATCGCCCGCGCCTGCTTGTCGGATACTTTCATCCGGTCGCCCTGGCGTTCCGCCAGCGCCGCCGCTTCCATCGCGATCAGCAGTTCGTCGAACAAGATCTTGACCAGCGCATGAGGGGTCGCGCCTTCCGTCCGGCTGCCCGAATGGACCGCTGCATAGCGCCGCGCCGCCATATTGCCTGCATAACCCTGATTGTAGAACATCGTCCTGCCGTCCCCGATTAATTCTTGCTGTTGTTCCAGATTTCAATCTGCTGATCGAGATAGCTCTGCGTCGCCTTGAGCGCGGTCAGTCGCGTTTCCATCTTGGAATAGACGCTGGTGAGTTGCGCTTCGTAGCTGGCCATCTGTGTGTCGAGCTTTTCCAGCTGCTTGGTCAGCGTTTCGCCCAGGGTCTTATATTTGGCCTGGGATTGCGCGAAGGAGCCGTCCTTCAGCTGGATCTTGTCCCGTACGCTGTCCATCAGCCCCGCCAGCCCCGGATTGGTCGCCGACGCGACCGCAGGGTTGAGCAATTGCGTGATCGCGGAAGGATCGGCCGCGATGGCCTTGTCCAGCGTGTCGGTATCAAGTTTGAGCGTGCCATCGCGATTGGTGGCGACGCCGATGTCCGACAGCGTCCTGTAGGTGCCCGTGTCTGACAAGGAAGTGGAGGTCATCGCCGACAGTTGGCGGCGCATGTCGCGGATCGAGGCTTCGCCGTTCAGCACGCCTGCGGACGATGAGTCCGCGCCGGTCGCCGTCGCCGTGTTCAGCGCCTTGACCAGCGTATTATAGGCATCGACAAATTCGACCATCAGGTCGCGCATCGACGTGGTCGGCTCGGTCGTCGCCAGCGTGACGGTGGTGCCGGGCGCGGCCTTGTTCAGGTCGATGCGCAGATTGGCGATCGCGGTGTCGATGGTGTTGGTGGCGTAATGCTGCTCCACCCCGTCGAGCTTGATGATGGCATTTTGCGGGCTGGCCTTGGACTCCATGGTCAGGCTGTCGGCGCCATTCCAGGCGAAGGCAGCCAGATCATCGCCGCTGACCGATGTCAGCGAAAAATCATTGGCCGCGCCGGTCGCGCCCTTCATCACCAGCCGCGTCCCCTGCACGTCGGTCACGACCGATGCGGTGACGCCCAGTCCCGATGCGTTGATGGCGGCGGCAAGGCCGGTATAGCTGTTATTGCTGGCGTCGATCGTGATGGCGGCGGAAGAGCCGCCGACCGTCAGCGTCAATTCCCCTTCGCCGACCGCGCTGGCGGCGGTCGCGCCCGACACCGGGATCGACGCCAGGGTACGGCCGGAAGCGAGTTGCTGCACTTCCAGCTGGGCGGGCAATCCCTTGGGCACGCCCCCCGGCAGCGGGCTGACCGAGGCAATGCTGGTGTCGTTGGATGCGGGCACGCCCGCATAGCCAGTGCCCGACAACAAGGTGGTCAGCGCGTCGGCAAAAGTGTCCAGCGAACTGGAGGCAGACGCCAGCGCGGAAATCCGTGCGCTGTTCAGGCTCTGGCGATCGGTGATCACCTTTTCCTTCGGATCGCGCGTGGCGGCGACCAGGCTCGATACGAGCGACTTGGTGTCGATGCCCGATCCAATGCCGAGTGCGGTGGTGATATTGGAGGTGACCGATGCCATTGCGCCGTCCTTTCAGAGGAAAGAACGGCGCTAGCGGCAAGACCTTTAGGAATGATTTTCGCGCGATGTCCCGCGCGGATTATCCGTTGGCGGACGCCAGCACCTGATCGACCGTGGCGCGGCTGATCGCGCCCTGGGCAGCCTTGGCATAGGCGGCCTGTTCCACCATGCGCCGGGCGATGACGGTGGCGTGTTCGACCGCTTCCTTGCTGGCGGGCGGCAACGGCACAAGAATGATAGGCACCGGCATCAGCGCCTGGATCGCGCCCGCAGCCGCTTCGACGCTGGGCGGGTTGGTCGCTGATCGCAGGTCGGCCAATATGTCGGCAATTTCGACATGAACCTTGGCATATTCGGCAACGCTGGCGACATCCTCGTCAATCGAGGCAAGGTCGACCTGCGACGCGGCGCCACGCGCGCCGGGCGCTTCGCGACCCGACCGGCCGAGCGACGCAGGCGGGACGGCCTGCACCGGGGACAGCGCGCGCGTTGCGGCCCTGTCTATCGGCGATACTTCGCTGCGTGAACCATAGTCGTTCATGACGCACCATCATAATGCGTCCCCGTGAAGAGATTACGGACGAGTGCGGCTAAACTTTAATTCACCACGATGTTTTTTTGCTGGCCCGACAGATGGAAGGCGAGAAGGATGGGGATGAGGCCCGGCCCCGGCAGCCCGGCCATGCCAGCGACGATCTGAAGCAGGGGGAGGAAGAAGGCGAGCGATGGCCCGATTCGCCCCTCCCCCGCCGCCAGAGCCAGCACCGCGACGGCAGCCAGCGCCAGCGTGTCGTAGGAGAGCATGTAGGGCGTGGCCGAAACGGCGCAGGCGAGGAACAGGAGATTGGCGCGCAGGTCGTCAGGCGCAGGGCGCTGCCGGAAACGCAGCCAGACCAGAATAGCGGCGAGCAGCGCCAGCGCCGTCTGGAGCGCGCTCGCAGCCGGGACGGGCACGCCGATGACGCGCAGGTTCATGAACAGGGTGGGCATGAACGGCCCGGCGAGATGATCGGGATCACTGAGCACCAGCGACTGGTTGGCGATGCCGGTGGCGATATAGATGTGCCAGATGTCGATGCCCCAGATCAGCGCGACGACGCCCGCCAGCGTGACGCTGGACAGGGTGGCGGCGGCAAAGGCGCGCCAGTTGCCGGTCGCGACGAACAGCAAGGGGATCAACAGGGCAAGCTGGGGCTTTACCAGCAGCAGGCCGACCAGCGCACCAGCCAGCCAGGGGCGGCGTTCGCGCCAGCGCAGCACGGCCAGCAGGATGGCGGCGGCCAGCAGCGCGAACTGGCCCGACATGAGGCCGATCAGCGCGGCGGGCGCGGCCAGAAGCAGCGCGATGATGCGCCAGTCGCGGGTCCATAGGCGCAGGGCGACAGTGAAGCCGACAATGCCGCACGCCGTCCACAGCAACAGGGCGGGAAGATAGGGAAGCAGGCCGAAAGGGGCAGCGATCAGCAGGGCAACGGGCGGATAGGACCAGAGCTGGCCGGGATAGCCCGCGCCGACCACGGGGCCGAGCGCGGCAAGATAAGTCGGCATGTCATAATAGCGGGCCGGGTCGGCCTGCCAGGCGGCGCGGCCATACATCCAGATGTTGAGGAAATCGCGCCCGACGACCAGCGATGTGCCATCACGCGGGATGGCAGGACCCAAGGACAGGGTCAGACAATAGGCCGGAACGAATATCAGCAGCGTAAGGCCCGCGCCGATCCATAGCAGGCGGAGCCTGTCCATGGAGGCGTTATTGCTTCTTGCCGTCGGCGTCGAAGCGCAGGTCTTCAGGAACCGTGATGAACGGCCGGTCCATCTCGCTCGCCATGCGGTTTTCGACCCGGAATACGAAGGCCAGCACGGTCGCGACCGCCATGTAGAGGCCTTCATTGACGATCTGCCCGGTGCGCGAGGTGAAATAGATGGCGCGGGCGAGTTCGGGATATTGGAGGACGGTCACGCCATTCTGGTCGGCCAGTTCACGGATGGCCGCGGCGATCGCGTCGCTGCCGCGCGCGACCACGACCGGGGCGGCATCGACGCCGGGCTTGTAGCGCAGCGCGACGGCGAAATGGGTCGGGTTGGTGATGATGACGCTGGCTTCCGCCACGGCCTGCCGGGTGGAGCCATTGAGCGTTTCATATTGGCGGCGGCGGATCTGGCCCTTGAGTTCAGGCGAACCTTCGCTTTCCTTATGTTCGTCCTTGATTTCCTGCTTGGACATGCCGAGCCGCTTGGCCCGCTGCATGATCTGCGCCGGCACGTCGATGCCCGCGATCAGGAACAGACCGCCCGCCATCACCAGGCAGGTCAGGATGAACATATTGCCAAGGTCGGCCATGGCGGGTGCGATACCCTGCTTGCCAAGACCGATGATCGCGGTCAGCCGGTCCCAGATCATCCACACGCCGATGCTGCCGAGCAGCCCGACCTTGGCGATCGACTTGAGCAGTTCGATAAGCCCCTGAGTGCCGAAGATTCGCTTGAGGCCCGCGCCGGGATTCAATTTCGACGCCTTGGGCGCGAAGGCGCCGGGGCGGAACCCAAGCGACCCCAGCAAGGCGGGCGCGGCGATGGCGGCAAGGAAGGTCGCCAGCATGACGCCAGCCACCGGCAGGGCGATGCCGGTCAGCAAGTCCAGCCCGCGTTCGGCGGGCGAAAAATCGACAATATCGTCCCGCCTGAAGCGCAGCGCCTGTGTCAGCATGTCGGACAAGGCGTCGATCATCGAGGGACCGGTCACCGCCAGCCAGCCGATACCCGCCATCACCACCAGCGCCGTGCCCAGTTCGCGCGACTGGAGAATGTCGCCCTTCTTGGCGGCGTCCTGCAATTTTTTGGGTGTCGGTTTTTCGGTCTTTTCGCCGCCGCCGGGACTGTCCGCCATGGTCTAGCGCCCTTCCGCGATCGACTGGGCATGATCCAGCCCTGCCTTGAGCGCGACCGTCAGCCCTTCGCCCATGATCGGCGCGGCAATCGCCAGCAGGACAAGGCCCGCCATCATCGCCATCGGCATGCCGACCGCGAACAGGTTGAGCGAGGGCGCGGCGCGCGCCAGCATGCCCATGACGATCTGCACCAGCACCAGCGCGAAGCCGACCGGCAGCGCAACGGTGACGCCAGCACCCAGCAACGCGCCGCCAAATTCGACCAGATGCCAGACCGCATCGTTGGACAGCATCGCCGCGCCGGGGGGCAGCGCCTGATAGCTTTTGACGACATAGGCCGCGAGCAGCAGATGCCCGTCCATGCCAAGCAGCAGGAAGGTCGCCAGGATGGAGAGGAACTGCCCCACCACCTGCGTCCCCTGCCCTGACGACGGATCGACCATCGCCGCGAAATTGAGGCCCATGGCGTTGCCGATCGTTTCCCCCGCGACGAAAGCGGCGGCATAGCCGATCTGGACCGCAAACCCCATGGCGAGACCAGCCAGCACTTCGCCCGCGACCATCATCACGCCTTCAAAACTGGCGATGCCATCGGGCGGCAGGACGATGGTGACGGTGTTGAGCGCGGCAAGGCCGAGCGCGAGGCTGAGGATCAGGCGCAGTTGCAGCGGCACGGCGGGCGCGCCGAATACCGGGGCCGCGATGAAGGCCGCGCCGGGGCGGATCATGGCGATCAGCCAGATCCACAACTGGGCCTCCACGCCAGCGAAGCCCGGTGCGATCATTGCAGCAGGTCCGGTATCCGCTCGAAAATCTCGCGGGTGAAATCGGCGATCAGCACCATGATCGAACCGCCGAACAAAGCCAGCATGCCGCCGACGACGATGATCTTGGGAATGAAGCTCAACGTCTGTTCGTTGATTGAAGTCGCGGCCTGCACCATGCCGATCACCAGACCCGCGACCAGCGCGGGCAGCAAAATGGGAGCCGCGGCCAGCGCCGTGATCCAGAGCGCCTGCTGGGCCAAGCCCATGAAGAAATCGGCGTTTTCCATCAGCCGGGCAACCCAACGCCGTTCGTTTCGAGCGAAGTCGAGAAACCTGCGCACAACCGTTTCTCGACTTCGCTCGAAACGAACGGAAGGGGAGTAAGCACGCCAATCATGTCGCGAACGACCCCGCCAAGCTCCCCATGGTCAGCGCCCATCCGTCGACCAGCACGAACAAGAGCAGCTTGAAGGGCATGGAGATGATCGTCGGGGACAGCATCATCATGCCCAGCGCCATCAGCGTGGAGGCGACGACGAGGTCGATGATGAGGAAGGGCAGAAAGATCATGAAGCCGATCTGGAAGGCGGTCTTGAGTTCGCTGGTGACGAAAGCGGGCAGCAGGATAGTGAAGGGGATGTCGGCGGACGTGCGGAAGGGCGGAGCTTCGGCCAGACCGGCGAACAGCTTGAGGTCGCTTTCGCGCGTCTGCTTGGCCATGAAACCGTGCAGCACCTTGCCCGACCGACCGACCGCTTCCTCTATGCTGATCTGCCCCTTGCCATAGGGGTCGAACGCCAGCTGGTTGATCTGGTCGATGGCAGGCCGCATCACGAACAGGGACAGGAACAGGGACAGGCCCAGCAGCACCTGGTTGGGCGGGGTCTGTTGCAGGCCCAGTGCCTGCCGCAGCAGCGACAGGACGATGATGATGCGGGTGAAGCTGGTCATCATGAGGATCAGCGACGGCAGCACCGTCAGCAGGCTCATGAGGATCAGGATTTGCAGGCTGAGCGAGAGCGAGCGGCCATCGCCCGAAATCTGACCCATGGCGCGGCTCAATGCGCCGCCATTGTCGACCGGCGCAGCGGGTGCGGCCTGGGCGAAGGCGGGGGTCTGTCTCTTATACACATCTGTATAAGAGACAGGGCCCAGCAGCACCTGGTTGGGCGCTGTCTCTTATACACATCTGTATAAGAGACAGGAGCGAGAGCGAGCGGCCAGCGCCCGAAATCTGACCCCTGGCGCGGCTCAATGCGCCGCCAGTGTCGACCGGCGCAGCGGGTGCGGCCTAGGCGAAGGCGGGGGAGGAAAAGAGCAGGATCGCAAGAAAGGCGGCCGGCAGCGCCAGCGCAATTCTGATCCCGTCATTCCGGCGCAGGCCGGAATCCGGGGTGGCATAAGCTGCGCGCCAACGCCCTGGACCCCGGCCTTCGCCGGGGTGACGATTGTCAGGTAGCAGGAGCAAGTCAGCGAACACGGACATGATCGCCTTCCGCGATTTTTTCGATGCGGCCGCGGGTGACCGAAAGGAGGATTTTCTTGCCCTCAAACTCCACGACGGCAAGCTTGCCGAACGCCCCCATCGGCAGGGCTTCGAGCAGTTTGAGCGAACGGTCGCCCTGCGCGCCGATCATGCCCGGCTGATATTTGCGCCACAGCCACAGCGCGCCAAAAGCCATGCCGCCGACCAGCGGCAGGAGGATCAGCAATTTGACGAAATACCAGACCATCATGAAGCCGCCCGCAGATTATGGTTAATGCCCTGCGTTCCGCAGTTTCGGCCGTCAAGGCAAGCGTAAAATCCGATGCGTGCGATCAACCGCGCCGTTCGATGCCGGCCAGCCGGTTTTCGGTCGCGGCAATGTCGATGATGCGGATGCCATAACGGCCATTGACCGTCACCACCTCACCCTTGGCGATCAGCGCGCCGTTGACCATGATGTCGAGCAGATCGTCGGCCTGCCGGTCCAGTTCGACGATCGAGCCTTCGGCCAGATCCATGACTTCGGCAAGGCGTAGCGAGGTGGAGCCGACCTCCACCGACATGCGCACGGGAATGTCGGCCAGCAGTTTGAACTGATGGTTATTGCTCATCCGCCCGACCGGATCATCTCCACGCTCCATGCGGGGGGCTTCGCTCATGTCACTCATTGGTCGGGTCCTTGTACAATCTTTTCAATCTGGAAGGCGGCGCGGCCATCCTGTTCGCCGATGCTGCCGCGCGCGACGATGCGGTTACCCACGATCAGCGGCAGGCTGCGGCTGATGGTGACGGGAATGACGTCGCCAACCTTGAGCTGCATCAGTTCGGCGAGCGACAGGTTGGGACGGGCCAGCACGGTGCGGGCGGGAAGGCGGATGTCGCGCATGCGGCGGGCAATGCGCGCCTGCCAGACGGGATCCTTCTGATCATCGTCGGCGGGCAATCTGGTGCCCATCAGCGGTTCGACGGCACGCAGGGCGGCCAGCGGAAAGACGAGATCGACCGGCCAGAGCTGATCGCGGGTGATGCCGATCATGAAGCGCTGGACGACCATCTGGTCGCCCGGCTGGGCGGAGGCAGCAAAACCGACGCCGGTTTCGCGCACGATCAGCGCCGGTTCCAGCGGCAGGATGTCGGACCATGTCTCGACCAGGCGGGAAAGGAGGGATTCAGACAGCCGGGCGATCAGCCGGTCCTCTGTCGGCGTGAATTCGCCGCGCGGGGGCAAGGGACGATTGCCGATACCGCCATAGAAACAGTCAACCAGGGTGGAAATCATCGCTGCGTCCATGCGCAACAGCACCTGCCCCTTGAGCGGGGCCACACGGTAGATGGAAATGCTGGTAAAGGCGGGCACCTGGGCGGACCAGGCGGAAAAATCGAGCAGTTGCGCGTCCTGCGCCTCCACTTGCGGGCGCACGCCGCAGATCGGTTCCACCAGCGCACGGATGCGCCGGCCGAGCTTTTCGCCCAGCCGGTCCAGCCCCGACAGCATCATTGGTGCCTGCGATTCCCCGCGCCCGAAGGCGTAGGTTTGAACGTCGTCCATCTTGGTCCCCTGCCCTTCGGGTCAGGGGATTTCCCGACCTTTCAGACAGGCCTATTGAATAACGAAATTGGTAAAATAAACGTTATCAACGCCGCCATAACCCGTTTTTTGCTTCAATATATCGTTGATAATGCCCTTGATCTTCCCCTGGAGCGCCCGCTTGCCTTCGGGGGTGGACAACATCTCCTCCGGCTGCTGCGCAAGCATCATGAGCACCTGGCTGCGGATCGCCATTTCGTGCGTCTTGATCGCGTCGATCACGCGCAGGTCGTAATAGGTCGATACCGCGACCGAAATCTGGGCGAAGGCGTCCGTATCGGACATGTTGGAGGTGAAGGGGGTCTGAAGCTGGAAATAGGTCGCCTGATAGGCGGCCGGGTTGGCAGGCGCGGGCAGGTCTATGCCCTTGCCATGCGCGCCATGGGCCGCAGCTGCGGCTTCACCATGCGGCGCGGCATGGGCCTTGGCGATCTCCTCGGCGCTTTCGCCGGCCAGCACCAGCACGGGCTTGTTGGGATCTTCCTTGGGCCCTTCTTCCTTGGGGCTGAAGAAACCGGCGGCGTAAAGACCACCGGCCGCGCCTGCGCCGCCGACCACCATGGCGACGACGATCAGCAGGATCATTTTCATGCCCCCGCCTTTTTTCTTCCTCTTGGCCTTAGGATCGTCGCTCATCGTTCATATCCCCCAGGATAGCGCTGGTCACGCATAGCGCGCGCGAATGGCTTGGCTGGCGGTATCACCAGTCTGCTCATGGTTAAGAACGGCCGGATCGCCGCCCGCTTTATGGGCGAGTGCGATATTTTCACGTTGTTGCCAGCGGCCCTGCTGCTGCGACTGGCCCATGCCCTGTCCGGCGCCCTGCCAGTTGGCGGACGGGCCGTTGTGCTGGCCCTGTTGCTGTTGCGAGGGTTGCTGCTGCGACGACGGGTCGGATCGCGCCGCATCGCCGACATGCGGCGCGCGTTCGATCTTCACCTCGCTGATGCGCACGGCAGACAGACCCGCGTCCAGGCGCAGCCGGTCGCTGTCCTGTCGCAGGGCGGCTTCGGCGATGTCGCTGGAGACGGTCAGGCTGACCGCTGCGCCGTCAATGCCCTGGCGGATGCTGACGTCGATCGGGCCGAGCTGGTCGCTGCTGATCTGGAACCGGCCCTGCGCGCCATTGGCGGACAGGCCCGCAATGTCGCGCGCCAGCGAATCGATCCACTGGCCCGACACGCCCATGTCGACGACCTGCGCGCCAAGCGTGGCGGAGAGATCAACCGCGGGAAGCGCGGGGGCGACGGTCGGGATCGTCAGCGGCGGCGCGGCGGGCGCGGGGACGGCGGGGTCAATGGCTCCGGGCATCGCGTCCGTTATCGCGGCGACGGGTGCATCAGCGGGTGCCGTATCACCCCCGGCAGCAGGCGATGGTGCGGACTGACGGGCCATATGCTGACGCGCAAGCTGGAGCAGTGACAGGGCTTCTGCCCTGGCCGACAGTGAGCTGGACATATTGGCGGCGTTTATGATGGGTGCTGCGTCCGAAGCGGGTTCGGGAAGCGTCGGCGCAGGATCGGGCGCAAGAATGGGGCTGGGCACGGTCACCGTTCCGGTTGGCGTCGCTGACGCGATGGGGGTAACTGGCTGCTCCGCGATCAAATCAGCAATCGATTGCGGTTGATCGCCGACAGGCTGGATTGTTACGGCTGGCGCGACGGCGGGCTGGACCGTGGCGGGAGAGGAAGCCGACGGCGCGTCAGGGGATTGTTGCGGGGGCGTAGCGGGTAGCGGCGCAGCAGGCGGCGGCAACATCACCATGGTGGACGGTTGCGGCGGGGCGTCGGGCTGTTCCGGACGCTCCGTTTCGATGTCGGATGGCTCCACGTCCGCGTCTGTCACCGGCGTTGCGTCGGACGGCGCGACGGTGGGCGCGGGCGCAGGCGTCAGCGCGCCTTGTTCCGGGATCACATGATGCTCGGCCTTGGGGGCCGGTTTGGCGGGCGTATCCGACACGGGCGTAGCGGGCAGAGGTGCCGCAGGCAGCGGCATCGTCGCCATGGCGGGCGGTTGCGGCGGGGCATCGGGCTGTTCCGGACGCGCCGCGTCGATGTCGGATGGCTCCGCGTCCGCGTCTGTCACCGGCATTGCGTCGGACGGCGCGATGGCGGGCGCGGGCGTTTGCTGAGGGGCGATAACGGCCGCCTCGGTAGGCGCGATGTGCGCCGCGACCAGCAACTGCGCCACCGACTGCATGGGCGCAGCCGGTGCAGGCGGGGCCGTCTGGGGATCGTCGGATTGCTGGGTGATGGGCAGCGGGCCTGGCGCGTGCGGCTTCGGCGCGGCGGCGATCGGCGCGCTGGGGCTGGGCGGCACCGCCGGGGCGGCGGCTGGAAGCGGCAAGGCGTCGCCATCTGTCGGAACCGGCGTGTTTACGGCGGGGGCATCGGGCAGAGGCGCATTGTCGCCAGGGTCGGGCATGCTGGCCTGGGGCATCGCCAAAGGCTGCGCGCCATGGCCTTGCGGATCACTGGCGGCGGCTGGCGATCCGTTTGGCGCGAGCCTGGCGGCGTCGATCATTGCGGCAAAGTCGGCCGTGCCGTCCGGCACCGCTGAGGTATCGGCCTTGCCGGTCGCGCCAACGGGCGTGCTGGCGAAGAGTAGCGCCTTGAGGCTGGCGATCATATTCATGTCAGACTTCCCCGTTTCGCTGCATCCGGCGATAGCTCGGCAGTGCCGCCAGCTTGTTTTCGCGCCATTCCTCCAAGGTCGCGCGGGCGCGGTCCTTGAGGCGGGTGGCGATTTCCTTCTCGCGGTTCGCTGCAAGAGTCATGCCTTCCTTGGCCTCCACCTTGCGCCGGGCGTCATAAAGGGCGCCGTCCAGCTGTCGCCCGGCCTGTTCCAGCCGGGTGGCCAGTTCCTGCATCGCGGCGAAGGACGCGCCGGTCGCCGCTCCTTCGGTCTCGAACAATTCGCCGCGCACCTTGTTGAGGCGCTCGATATTGCGGGCGAGCCCGTCCGCTTCGTCACGCGCGCGGGCGGTTTCCGCGACGGCCATGGCATGCTGGACGTGGCGTACGCGCAGCACGCGCTGGCGGCGGGAAACAAGCCCCTTCATGCGCTAAAGCTCGCGACGAGCGCGTTGGCGCTGGTATCGAGATCGATACGGCTCTTCTGGTCCTGCCGGATGAAGTCGAGAATTTCCTGACGGCGCTGGACCGCTTCGTCGATCACCGGATCATTGCCGGGGCGATAGGCGCCCATCAGGATGAGATCGCGATTTTCCTCATAAGCGGCCCACAGGCGGCGATAATTGGCGGCGGCCATGCGATGGTCGTCAGGCACCACGTCGGCCATGACGCGCGACAGGGACTTGCCAATGTCGATGGCCGGGAAGATCGCCTGTTCGGACAGATGGCGCGACAGGACGAAATGGCCGTCCACAATGGCGCGAGCGGCGTCGACGATCGGATCGTCGGTATCATCGCCATCGGCCAGCACGGTGTAGAGCGCGGTGATCGACCCGCCGGTGCGGGAATCCACCCCTGCCCGTTCGACCAGACGGGGGATGAGCGCGAGCGCGGAGGGCGGATAGCCCTTCATCGCGGGGGGTTCGCCAAGGGCAAGGCCGATTTCGCGCTGGGCGTGGGCGCAGCGGGTCAGGCTGTCGATCAGCAGCAGCACCTTCTTGCCACGGGCGCGGAAATATTCGGCGATGGCAGTGGCGCGCGCAGCGGCGCGCAGGCGCAGCACCGGGGGATGATCGGCAGGAACAGCAACGACGATGCTCTTGTGCATCATGTGCTTCAATTTGGTTTCGAGAAAATCGCTGACTTCGCGGCCCCGTTCGCCGATCAGACCGACAACGACCACATCGGCTTCGGCCCCGGCAATCATCTGGCCCATGAGCACCGATTTGCCGACGCCCGACCCGGCGATGATGGCGATGCGCTGGCCGCGCCCGGCGGTCAGCAGGGCATTGACGGCGCGGACGCCAAGGTCGAACGGTTCAGTGACGCGGCCACGATCCAGAACATTGCCCTTGACCCCGTTCAGCGGCCAGACGCCGCCCGCGATGATCGGCCCCTTGCGGTCGAGCGGCTGGCCCATGGCGTCGACCACGCGACCGATCAGCCCTTCCCCGACCTGCACCATATTGGCCTGGCTATCGGGTTCGACCCGGATGCCGTTTTCCAGCGGCGCGTCGGCGTCGAGCGGCACCAGCAATGTGCGATCGCCGCGAAAGCCGACGACTTCGGCGCGGCAGATCGATCCATCGCTGGCCATGACGCGCGCGCCGGAGCCGATCGGACGGCGAAAGCCGGTGACTTCGAGCATGCCCGCGTCATGGCTGACCAGACGGCCCACGCGGCGGGGCGTGCGATTCTGGACCTGAAGATGATCGAACAGGGTTTCGGCCTGCGCCAGCGCGGCGCGGATCATGACTTGCCCTCCATATCGTCCATCAGCGCGCGCAGGCGGGACAGGCGAACGTCCGGGCCATCCTCCACCCAGCCGTCGGCGGTTTCGAGCCGGACGCAGCCGCGGTGCAATGCCTTGTCGGGAACCAGCGACACGCCGATCGATTCGCCTTCGAGCAGGGCGATGTCGTCGGGATGCAGGTGAAGGGCGCTCTTGCCCTGATTATCCTCGATAAAGGCGGCAACGGTATCGCAGCGCTGCACCAGCCGTTCGATGTCGATCTCCACTTCGCCGACAATCTGTTCGACCAGCCGCACGACCGTGGCCGAGAGCATGGTGGATAACATGCCGCTGGGCGCGGGGCTGAGCATTTCGAGCGCCTGCGTCAGCCGTTCATGCGCCTCAGACGCATCGGCATGGGTCTGGGCGGTGACGCGACAGCCTTCGTCGAAACCCATGGTGAAGGCTTCCAGCCGGGCCTCCTCCAGCGGATCGGCCTCCGGCTCCATTTCGATGACGCCATGGCGCATCATGGCGGTATGCTGACCGGGGACCGAGGTATAGAGGCTGCGAAAGCCGCCGCTTTCGACCTGGCGCACGCCTGCCATAGACACTGGCGCGACATCCTGCACTGCCTCTGCGCCCCAGATTCTGGAGCCGCTTCCGCTGGCGCGGCGCGGCTCCAGAATCCTGGTTGCCGCATGTTCCGAGCCGTCGGCAAAGGGCCGACTTGAAAATGCTTCAGACAAAGTCATTCCCCTTGCCACCCAGCATGATGGTGCCCGCGTCGGCCATGCGGCGCGCGGTGGCGATGATGAGTTTTTGCGCGTCGATCACTTCGGCAAGGCGGATCGGGCCACGTTCCTCGATCTCGTCGGCGATCGATTGCGCCGCGCGGGCCGACATGCAGCCAAAGATCTTGGCCTTGAGCAGGTCGTTGACGCCCTTGAGCGCCACAACCAGCACGGCGCTGTCGACGGTGCGCATCAGCGTGCCGAGATTCTTGTCGTCCATGTCGATAAGGTTATCGAACACGAACATCTCTTCCTCGATGGTCTGGGCGATCATCTTGTCGCGCTTGGCCACCGCCTTCATGATCCGCTGCTCATTGTCCTTGCGGACATTGTTCATGATCGCAGCCGCCTCGATCGTGCCGCCGCGCTGCGATGCCGCGCCCTGCTTCTTGGCCGGGCCGCGCAGCAGCAGCTGTTCCAGATCATCGAGCGCCTCGTTCGACACCGGGCCGAGCGTGGCGATGCGGTAGACAATCTCTTCCTGATATTCGACCGGCAGCAATTGCAGCACGTCGGCGGCAATAGGCGCTTCGAGATGGGCCAGCACGATCGCCATGATCTGCGGATGCTCCGCCTCGATACGCGCGGCGATTTCCTTGGCGTCCATCCATTTGAGCATTTCAAGCTGGGTGGAGCCTGTCTCTTATACACATCTAGATGTGTATAAGAGACAGGCCATGATCTGCGGATGCTCCGCCTCGATACGCGCGGCGATTTCCTTGGCGTCCATCCATTTGAGCATTTCAAGCTGGGTGGAGCGGGTCGGCGGGGTGATGCGCGCGAGGATGGTTTCGGCCCGCTCCTCGCCCAATGCCTTGGTCATCGCGCCGCGAATATGGCGGGTCGCACCATAGCCGATGGTGGTGCGCTTCTTCGCCTTGGTCACGAAATGATCGAGCGCCTCGTTCACCTCTTCAGGATCGACATCGGCGACGTCATACATGGCATAGCCCAGCTGGCGCACTTCTTCAGGCTCCAGGCGCGCCAGGATCTGCGCGGCCTCATCCTCATCGAACAGCATCAGCAGGACGGCGGCGGCGGCGCTGCCCTTGAGCGCCTCTGGCCGACCGGGAACGATCTCAGGCATTTTCCTTCTTCCCCTCCTTCAGGAGGTCGCGGACGACCAGGGCGGCACGGTCGGGGTCCTGCTTCACAAAGTTGCGAATGAGGTCGGCGCGCTGGGCATAGTCATAGGTGGAGGAAATCATATCGAGCGTGATCGGACGGGCCGGATCGGGCGCCTCGACCGCCTGCCGGGTCAGCTCGCCGGAAATTTCGCGGCCGATGCGCTGGCCATTCTGGGCCGTGTCGGCGGCGATCGCTTCCTGTGCCGCGGCGCGGCGCTTGAGCAGCGGGCGGCCGATGCCGAAGATGACGAGCAGCGCGACCAGCAGGGCCGAGACGTTGCGGATGAGGGGCGAGACCCAATCCGCCTCATACCAGAGGGGCTGTTCTTCCGGCGTCTTGAGGAAGCTGCGCGAGGAGAGCGCGACCACGTCGCCACGGGCCTGGTCGAAGCCGATCGCACCCTTTACCAAGGCTTCGAGAGCAGCGATTTCCTGCGGCGTGCGCGCCTTGCCATCGGGTGCATTGTCGAGCGCCACGGCGACCGACAGGCGCTTGACGGTGCCGACCGCATCCTTGGTAACGGACACTTCACGGCCCAGTTCAAAGCTGCGGTTGAAGGTTTCCTCGGTCTTCATCAGCGGATTGGGCGGAGTGCCGGGCGTCTGCGCGGCGGTCTGCCCCTGCTGCACGGCCTGACCATTGGGATTGGTCTGGGTCACGGTCGGGTTGACGGGCGCCTGATTGCTGAGCGCGCCGGGGATGCCCGATGCTTCGCCCGCGCCCTGACCACGCGGGTCGGAGGCCCAGGTGCCCTGTTCGGTGCGCAGCCGGGCTTCGTCCTGCGGATAGGTTTCACGGGTCGCCTGCCGCTCGGCGAAATTGAGTTCGGCATGGACTTCGGTCGAGAAATTATTGGCCCCCAGGATCGGGGTGAGCAGCGCGACGACCGACTGGCGATAGCGGTCCTCGATCCGGCTCTGGATCGCGAGCTGGCGATCGTCGCCGGAGTCGCTGTCATTCTTGCTGAGCAGGCGGCCATTCTGGTCGACCAGTGAAATCTGGTCGGGCGAAAGTTCGGGAATGGACGATGCCACGAGGTGAACGATCGCGCTGACCTGCGCATCGGTGAGCGTGCGGCCATTGGCAAGGCGCAGCATGACCGAGGCGGACGGCTTGGCCCGGTCGCGCAGGAATACGCTGGGCGGTTCGACGGCGAGGTGGACCTTGGCGCTTTCGACGCTGTCGATCGCCTCGATGGTGCGGGCCAGATCCATTTCGCGGGCAGAACGGAGCTTTTCGCCCTCGACCGCGCGGCTGGCGCCCATGGGCAGGCTGTCGATCATGCTGTTGCCGTCGGGCGCGCTCTTGGGCAGGCCCTGCGCGGCGAGCATCATCTTCGCCTTGAAATAATCGCCCTCGCCCACGGTCATCGCGCCGTTATTGTCGAAGTCGTAGGGAATGCCGTTCTGGTCGAGAACCTGCGCCACGGCGGACTTGTCACCGTCGGGCAGGCCGCGGAACAGATCACGCTGCGGCGGTTCGCGCAGCGCCATCCAGGCGAGGCCGGCGACGGCAAGGACGCCGAGCAGGCCAAGCAGCGGCAGGCTCTTGGCTACCGCTGGCTGTTTCATGAAGCCGGTGAGCCGCGCGCGCAGCGCGTCGACCCCCTTGGCCGAGCCGAAGCCGGACGAAGCGGTCGCCGGGAGGGCGGGCCGGGCGGCAGCGCCGCCATCGATGGTGAGTGCGTTCTCGCTCATGATTTAGACCGGCATGCTCATGATGTCCTTGTAAGCGGACAGAAGTTTGTTGCGGACTTGAAGGGTCGCTTCGAAGCTGACCGACGCCTGCTGCTTGGCCAGCATGACGGCGGCGATGTCGGTGGTTTCGCCCCGCTCGAACGCGGCGGCGGCCTCACCGGCCTTGCCTTGCAGGCCATTGACCTGTTGCAGCGCGCTGTTGAGCGCTTCGGTAAAGCCGCCGGGCGCGGTGCCGGGTGTGGCGTTCGCGCCGCCGACCGATCCGGTCGCGGCGACGTCGCGCAGCGCGGCGTTTTTTTGCAGGATGGCGTTGCGGATCGCCATCACATTGTCTGTCGGAGAAATGCCGGTCATGCCCTATCCTCCCTTCAAGCCGCAGCCAGATCGCGCATTTCGGCAAGCCGATAGCGCAGCGTGCGTTCGGAAATGCCGAGCTTGCGCGCGGCGGCGGCGCGGTGGCCGTCGGTTTCGCGCAGCGCGGTGCGGACCGCTTCCAGCTTGCTGTGATGGGCAACGTCGCGCAAGCGGACGGGTTCGGCCGGTTCGGGCGAGACGATATGCAGGCCCTGGGGCCGGGGCGCGCTCGCCAGATGCAGGTCGTGCGCGTCGATCCGATCGCCATCGCGCAGCACCAGGGCGCGCTGAAGGACGTTGCCCAGTTCGCGGGCATTGCCCGGCCAGGCATGGGCGGCCAGCTTGTCGAGCGCAGCGGCGGTCGGCCAGACAAAGCCTTCCTTGGCCATGTCCGAAAAGCGCAGCAGCATGGCGGCGGCAATGGCGGCGATGTCGCCGGGGCGTTCGGCCAGCGGGCGCAGGTCGAGCGGCATGACATTCAAGCGCCAGTAGAGATCCTCGCGGAACCGTCCGGCGGCGCATTCGGCCGCCAGATCGCGGTTGCAGGCGGCGATGACGCGGACATTGACCGGGACGGCGTGGGTCTGTCTCTTATACACATCTAGATGTGTATAAGAGACAGACCCACGCCGTCCCGGTCCTGTCTCTTATACACATCTAGATGTGTATAAGAGACAGGACCGGGACGGCGTGGGTCGCGCCGACGGGCAGGACTTCGCCTTCCTGCAAGGCGCGCAGCAGCTTGGCCTGAAGTGCGATCGGCAGTTCGGCGAGTTCGTCGAGGAACAGCGTGCCGCCGTCCGCCGCCAGGAACAGCCCTTCGGACGCATTGGCCGCGCCGGTGAAGCTGCCCTTGCGATGGCCAAACAGCATCGCTTCCATCATGGTTTCCGGCAGCGCGGCGCAATTGACGGCGATGAAATCGCCCGACGTGCGGCCCGACTGGGCGTGGAGGAAGCGCGCCATGCCTTCCTTCCCGGTGCCGGTGTCGCCCTGAATGAGAACGGTGGCTTCGCTGCGCGCGACACGACCGGCAAGCGTCATGAGGCGCGCGCTGGCGCTGTCGCCCACCGCAGGAACAGCCGCGGGACGGGCCAGTTCGGCGATCAGGGCGAAGGCGAAGCCCATATCTTCCAGCCCGAAGGCGACACGGGCGGGCAGGCCGTTGGCGGCAGCGACCAGCGAAGGCGCGCCGTCGACAAGCGAGATCAATATATCGCGGTGCGTCGCGTGGCCGATTTCGGTCGCCAGCAGCACGCGGCGGCTATCGCGTTCGCGCGGTGCGGCGGCATCGACGACCCGGACAGCGAACAGGGCATTTTCCAGCCAGTGCTGCAACCCTGGAACGAGCGCACAGACGCCTCGGCTCATATCGAGCGATGACATTAGTTGGTCCCCAAATGGCTGGCCAGCTTGTACCCCCGTACGCCCTGGCCTTCTTCGATGGTCCCAATGTGCGCTACCGTGGTTAGCAATTGGTTAATTGCCGGCAGGACTTGCCGCATGGCGGCAATTATTTTCCGCCACGGCAACGGCCCAAACCGACTTAATATATAACGCGCGCGCGTGGAGGGCCGGTAAGCGACGGGCAAAACACGAAAAATGCAGAAAATTCGACAGCGCCCCTAAAAGCCCGCCGCACCCCGCCGTTATCCCCTTTCGAGGCCGCAAGCGCTCTAACGGATGGCAGCGACCTGATTGACACGGAAAGGGAAACACCATGACTGTTATCGGAACCAACACCGCCGCTCTGCGCTCCGCCAACGCTTCCTCGATGGCCAGCAAGGGCCTGAGCACCGCGATGGAACGCCTGTCGACCGGCAAGCGCATCAACAGCGCGAAGGACGACGCCGCTGGCCTGGCGATCGCTTCGACCATGACCTCGCAGATCCGCGGCATGACCCAGGGCATCCGCAACGCCAATGACGGCATCAGCCTGGCCCAGACCGCTGAAGGTTCGCTCGGCGAAGTCACCAACATGCTGCAGCGTATGCGTGAACTGACCGTTCAGGCGCTGAACGGCACCAACGACACCAACGCCAAGGCGAACATCACGTCGGAACTGGACCAGCTGTCCACCCAGATCAGCACCACGATGACCAATTCCAAGTTCAACGGCATCTCGCTGTTCCCGACCACCGCTGCGACGGTTTCGATCCAGGCCGGTGCGACCGCGAACGACACTGTCTCGCTTTCGCTGGGTGGCATCGACCTTTCGCCGGTCGTCGGCGCGGCGGCCGCCACGGTCAGCGCCGGCACCGCCACCACGGCGACCCTGGCGCTTTATGACACGGCCCTGTCGGCCGTATCGACCGCCCAGGCCAAGCTGGGTGCCGCGCAGAACCGCCTGGAATCGACGGTCAACAACCTGACCGCCAACGTCACCAACCTGACCGACGCCCGCAGCCGCATCGAGGACGCCGACTTCTCGGCCGAAACGACCGCTCTCGCCAAGTCGCAGATCCTGAGCCAGGCGTCGACCGCGATGCTGGCACAGGCCAACCAGAGCCAGCAGGGCGTGCTGAAGCTGATCGGCTAAATCAGGCCAACCGAATTGGTCGGCTGAGGTCCTGGTCACCGGACAGCCACGCCAAGTAGCCCCCGGCACATCAACAGTCCCCACCGTGCCGGGGGTCACAACTTCGATCTAACGACCAGCATATGCGAAACCCTCGTCCCCCCGGGCGGGGGTTTCGTCGCGTTCCTGAAAATGCGCGAAAGGGCGCATTTTGTGAGGCCGCACCGGCCCGCTCCCCCACCCGGCCACCCATAGGATACTGACGTTGGATGGCCGGGTGGGGGAGCGGGCCGGTGCGGCGGCATGTCCATCGCATAGGGATATAAGGATACGCCCTTGGCTTTGGCGGTTATGCCTTCCATGATGAAAGCCATGACCCATATCAACCGGCGCGCGATGATCGCCGCCACCAGCGCTGCGCTGATCCTTCCCCACAGGCTGATGGCGCAGGCCGCCAGCGAGCCATTTTCCTGGGACCGGCTGATTGCGCGAGCGCAGCGGCTGGCCCGTGCGCCATTTGCCGAAACACCGCTCTATCCCGGTGCGCAGGCGATCGACTATGACGCGCTGCATCAGGCGCGCTTTGCAGAGGATCGCACCATCTGGGGCGATTTGCCCGGCGATACCGGCGTCCGCCTGTTCCCGCTCAGCCGGACGGCGGCGCAGCCGGTGCAGATCGCGCTGGTCGACAAGGGGCGCGCGACGCCGCTGCGCTATGATCCGGCCATGTTCGATGCGCCGGACAGCAATCCGGTCAAGAAACTGCCCCCCGACGCGGGCTTTGCCGGGTTCCGCATCATGAACGCCGCGCGCGACGGCGACTGGCTGTCCTTTCTGGGGGCCAGCTATTTCCGCGCGCCCAGCCCGCAAAAGCAGTTCGGCCTGTCGGCCCGCGCGATCGCGATCAATACCAGCCTGCAGGGGAAGGAGGAATTTCCGCGCTTCACCCATTTCTGGCTGGAGCGGACGGGCGACAGCAGCGTCACCATCCACGCGCTGCTGGATGGCGCGTCGATCACCGGCGCGTTCCGGTTCGTCAGCAGCCTGGGCAAGGACGGCGTGCGGCAGGATGTGACCGCCGCGCTGTTCCCCCGTCGCGCGATCCCCGAACTGGGGCTGATGCCGATGACCAGCATGTTCTGGTATGATCAGGCCAACCGCCGGCAGGGAACCGACTGGCGACCGGAAATCCATGACAGCGACATGCTGTCGATCGCCAGTGGCGATGGCAGCGTCCATGCCCGGCCGCTCGTCAATCCCGCCATGCCGCAGATCAGCGCCTTTGCCGAGCGCGATCCGAAGGGCTTTGGCCTGCTCCAGCGGGACCGCGATTTTGCCCATTATCAGGATGATGGCGTCTTTTACGACCGTCGCCCCTCGCTTTGGGCGACCCCTGCCCGGCCGCTGGGCGCGGGACAGGTGCGGCTCTACAGCTTTCCGACGGACAGCGAATATACCGATAATGTCGCGGCCTATTGGACGCCCGATGCGGCGCCGGTGCCAGGGCGGCGGATCGACCTGGCCTACCGGCTGGACTGGTCGGCGGCGCAAAATCCGGCCGGAACCGCGCTGGCAAGAGTCGCCAATGTCTGGCGCGGGCGTGGCGACCAGCCCGACGCGCAGCGACTGGTGGTCGATTTTGCCGATGTGCCGGATGGCGTGCGGCCGGATGTGTGGACGGACGTGACCGGGGGCAGGCTGATCAAGGCGGCGGGGTATCCCGTGCTGGGGCAGCCGGGCCTGTACCGCGCGGTCATCGATCTGGCGGCCAATGCGGGCATCCAGTCCGAAGTTCGGCTGCAATTGCGGAGTGCAGGTCGCGTTTTGAGCGAATATGTGCATTATCCAATCACAGGATGAAGGGAACCGCCAGCGTAACGAGCGGTTCTGTCCTTTGGGTCAAAGCTAATCAGGTCTGGAACGCAAGTGACGGGAGGCGTGCTGACGGCGGATGCCGTCACCGGAGAAAAGCCCATGCCAAGGGCATTTGAGCAGGTGCCGGCGGAAACGCCGATCGCTATGCCGGTGCAGGATTTTGCCGGTCGTCCGCCGATGATCGCGCGGCGGCGGTTCAATATCGATCTGTGGGCGCGCCGCCTGCTGGTCGTTCTGCTGGCATTGCTGCCCGCCGCCATGGCCGCGCATGAAATGCGCCGGTCGATCGGGCTGGACGGGATTTCGGCCTGGGAGGGCGTCTATCTGGCGCTGTTCATCCCGCTTTTCGCCTGGATCGCTTTCGGTTTCGCCACCGCGTCAATCGGCTTCCTGCTGCTGACCGTGGGCAAGGGGCGCGCCGTGACGCCGCATGCACTGACATCCGCCACCGCGCTGGCGGGAAAGACCGCGATCCTGCTGCCGGTCTGTAACGAGGATTTTCTGGGCGTGCTGGGTCGCCTGTCGATCATGGAGCGATCACTGGCGCAGGTGATGGGGGGTGAACGGTTCGAATTTTTCATCCTGTCCGATTCCAACCCCGAAAATGGCGAGGTCGAGCGTCGCGCCTATCTGGAATTGCGCGAATCCTTTTCCCGCCCCGTCCATTATCGCCGCCGGGCGCTGAATATCGGGCGCAAGCCGGGCAATATCGCCGAGTGGGTGGAGCGGTTTGGCGGCGGCTATGACTATATGGTCGTGCTGGACGCGGACAGCGTGATGAGCGGTCAGACGATGGCGCGGCTGGCCGCCGACATGGAACGGCATCCGCAGGTCGGGCTGATCCAGACCGTCCCCACCGTCGTCGGCGCCGCGACGCTGTTTGCGCGCTGGCAGCAATTTGCCAGTCGGCTGTTCGGGCCGATTTCAGCGGCGGGCATGATCTGGTGGGCCGGGTCCGAAGGCATGTTCTGGGGCCATAACGCCATCGTGCGGGTCAAGGCGTTCGCGCAGAGCTGCGGCCTGCCGGAACTGCCGGGCCGCGCGCCCTTTGGCGGGCATATCATGAGCCACGACATGATCGAGGCGGCGCTGCTGCGGCGGCGCGGCTGGGACGTGCACATGGTGAACGCGGACGACAGTTTCGAGGAATTTCCGCCCGCCATGCCCGACCTGTTCACGCGCGACCGGCGCTGGTGCCAGGGCAATATCCAGCATGTGCCGCTATTCATGAAGATTGCCGGGCTGCATCCGGTCAGCCGTTTCCAGTTGCTGGTCGGCGCGTCGGCCTATTGCACGTCGCCGCTGTGGCTGGCGCTGATGCTGGTGGTGCTGGGCGGCGCGCTGGCGGGTGTGTGGCCGCCGAGCGCGGTGCTGCCGTCTGGCGGGCTGCTGGCAGTGACGGCGACATTGCTGTTTGGACCCAAGCTGCTGGCGATGATCTGGGCGATGATCGACCCGGCGCGGCGGATCGGCTTTGGCGGCGCGGCGCGGATGACGCGCGGGGTGATGGCCGATATCGTGCTATCCATCCTGATGGCGCCGGTGGCCATGCTCACGCAGACGATCAATCTTTTCGGCATATTGATGGGACGCAAGAGCAGCTGGAACGGGCAGACCCGCGACCGTGACGGCATGGGCGCGCTCGATGCGATCTGGCTGTTCAAATGGCATATTCTGCTGGGGATCGGGCTGACCGCCATGGCCGTGCAGGCCGGTGGGCTGGGCTGGATCAGCCCGGTGGTGGCGGGATTGTTGCTGGCCCCCGTGCTGGCGGCGCTGACCGCGCGCAAGGATCTGGGGCGGAGAGCCGAGCAAGGCGGCCTGTTCGTGGTCGCCGATCCATGGTGGCGCACGCAAAGCTATCGCCCGCTGCGCTTTCGCTGGCCAAATGGCGACGAGCGGCGGATGGGGCCGTTTGCCGCGAATGACGAGTGAGGCAGGCTACGGCCAGAACCGTTCGGGCTAAGCTTGTCGAAGCCTTGTTCTTCTTCGCAAGAAGGACAACCCTTCGACTTCGCTCAGGGCGAACGGAGATTGTGTGTGCTCAGTCCCAGTCGCGCAGTTTTTCGCGCAGGCGGTCGAGCGCGGCTTTCTTGATCTGGCAAACCCGCGCCGCGCCAATGTCGAGCGTGTGGCCGATCTCCTCCAGATTGAGTTCCTCGACAAAATAGAGTTGCAGCACCAGCGCCTCGCGCTCCGGCAATTCGCCGATGCCGCGGGCGATCGCAGCCTTGAGCGATTCGCGTTCCAATATGTCGTCGGCGCGATCCTCCACATCGGCGAACCACATCGACTGGTCGGAATAGACTTCGTCCATGCTTGTGTGCTGGACCATTTCCACGCTGTCGGCGATTTCGCGATAGGCGGCCGGTTCCAGCCCCATGTCGGCGGACATTTCCGCTTCGGTCGGGAGGCGCCCCAGCTTCTGTTCCAGCCGATTGCGCACCTTGGCCAGATCCTTGCGCCTGGCCATGGCGGACCGGCAGATCGTCGCCTGCCGCCGCAAATGGTCGATCATCGCGCCACGCACGCGCAGTTGCGCATAGGCGGCAAAACCCAGCCCGCGATCCTCAAAACCATTGGCGGCTTCGACCAGCGCGACCATGCCGATCTGAAGCAGATCCTCCACCTCGATCGCGGTGGAAACGCGGCCATGGACGTGCCAGGCGATCTTGCGGACCAGCGGCATATATTGGCGCGCCAGCCGTTCCGGGCTGTTGTCCCCCGGCCTGCCATAAGTGTGGGCGCCGGACGTGATCTTGTTCATGTACATCGGTCAGCCTCTCCTCAAGCGACCCGTTCGCGCTGCATCATGGGATCATGACGGGGCGCTGGATCGTGGCGCGGCGTGGGACGTTGTTCGCCACCGACGACGGCGGCCACCTCCACACCCTTGCCGTCCGGTATTTCCAGGAAGGACAGCACGGGCGTTTCGGGCAGATGCGGCTTGAACAGCCGCGCCATCGCCCGGCGCGCGACCGGCGAGGTGACGATGGCGAAATTGCGTGCCTGCCCCAGCAGGGGCCGCGCGGCCTGCACCACGGCTTCGACGATCCGGTTGGCGAGCGCGGGTTCGATCGGGTGGCGCGCATCGCCCGCCACGCGCATGGCCTGCGCCAGCAAGGCTTCGAGATCGCCGTCGAGCGTGATGACCGGCAGCGGCATCTTGACCGGAACAAGCCCCTGGATGATCAGCGCGCCGATGCGCTGGCGGACCGCTTCGACCAGTTGCTCGTGGCTCATGTCCGGGCGGGCGGCGTCGACCATCGCTTCGCAGATGCGGCGGAAATCCTTGAGCGCGATGCCTTCGGACAGGAGGGCGCGGCAGAGCGCGCTGATCTGCGTAAGGCTGAGCGTCGCGGGCGTCAGGCCATCGACCAGCTGGGGCGCCACATCCTTCAGATTGTCGAGCAGCTTGCGCGCTTCATCGAGGCCAAACATTTCCGCCGCGTTCATGGCGATCAGCTGGTTGAGATGCGTCGCCACGACCGTCGGCGGATCGACCACCGTATAGCCCGCGACTACCGCCTCGCTGCGCTTGGCCTGCGGAATCCAGACCGCGTCGAGGCCGAAGGTCGGGTCTTTCGCCGCGCGCCCTGCGACCGTGCCTTCCAGCGCGCCGCTGTCCAGCGCCAGCAGGTCGTCCGGCCAGATTTCATCCTCGCCGACCACGACACCCGCGATGGTGATGCGATATTGATTGGGTTCGAGCGCCAGATTGTCCTTCACCCGAACCATCGGCACGACAAAGCCCAATTCCTTGGACAATTGGCGACGAATGCCGGTGATCCGCGCCATCAGCGGCGCGCCCTTGCGTTCGTCGACCAGGCTGATGAGCCCATAGCCGATTTCCAGGCCGAGCAGCGCGCCGTCCGACACATCGCCCCATTCGATCAGCGCAGGGTTGACGGGCGGCGGCGCGGGTTCAGGTTCGGCCGCCTTTTTCTGGCTGGCCTTGCGCAGGTTCCAGGCGATCAGCCAGGAAACGGCGGCAGCCGGCAGGATGATCATGTGCGGCATGCCGGGCAGCATGCCCAGAAATGTCAGGATCGCCGCGACCGGCACCCAGGCGCGGCCGGAGCCGAACTGGTTGGCGATCTGGCCAGACAGGTCGTCCTCGCTCTTGACGCGGGTGACGATGGAGGCTGCCGCGATCGACAGCAGCAAGGCAGGGATCTGCGCGACCAGCGCATCGCCGATGGCCAGAAGAATATAGGTTTCCGCCGCCTGCCCCATAGTCAGGCCGTGGCTGACGACACCCAATATGATGCCGCCGATAATGTTGATCACCAGGATCAGGATGCCCGCGACCGCGTCACCCTTCACGAATTTGCTGGCACCGTCCATCGAGCCGTAGAAATCCGCTTCGGTCGCGACTTCCGCGCGGCGCAGCTTGGCTTCTTCGGGGGTCATGAGGCCCGCGTTCAGATCGGCGTCGATCGCCATCTGCTTGCCGGGCAAGGCGTCCAGGGTGAAGCGGGCGCTGACTTCCGACACGCGCCCCGCGCCCTTGGTGATGACCACCAGGTTGATGATCATCAGGATGGCGAACACGAAGATGCCGACGACATAGTCGCCGCCGATCAGGAAATGGCCGAACGCCTCGATCACCTGTCCCGCCGAATCGGACCCTTCATGCCCCTGCACCAGCACGACGCGGGTGGACGCGACGTTGAGCGCGAGGCGCAGCAGCGTCGCGAACAGCAGCACGGTCGGGAAGGCCGAAAAATCGAGCGGCTTGGCGGCGTTGAGCGCCACCATCAGCACGGCGAGCGAGATCATGATGTTGGTGATGAACCCGATGTCGAGCATGATCGCCGGGACCGGCACCATCATGAACAGCACGACCATCAGCGTCGCGAAGGGCAGCACCGCCCCCTTGGCGGCGCTCATCCAGATCTTCGCTTTGATTTGGTTGGGAGACATGAGGAGCCGTTACCTTCCGAGGGTGGCAAGCATGAGATAGGCGAGACGTGCGGTTTGCGGCTGGGGCCGGATGCCGACATCGATTTGCTGTTCAAGGCGCTGGGTTTCGATCCGCACATAGTCGGCGGGCTGCACCGTCTTTGCGCCGCCGGGCAGCGAAGCGTCGGCATATTGGACGGGACCGCCCAGGCTATCGACGCCCTTCTGCAATTTGGAGGCGAAGCGATCGCGAATGTCGGCGAAGCTGCGAGGATGGCCGGCGCGATCGTAGAAGATCGAACGGTTGGCGCGCGCCGCCGACGGGAAGAGCGAGGCTGCCGTGGCATCGGGCGCGCGGTCATGGACCGACAGGAATTTGCTCGCGCCGCCTACCCCCAGGAAATGGGCAAGATAGAGATCGACCGGCTCGGCCTCCCGGCCAAGGCGCTTTTCCAGAAAAGCCTTGTTGTCGGCGGCATGTTCCGCCGCCATCACCGACGCGGTTTCAGGATGCTTGCGCAGGTCGAGTATCTGCTGGCGCAATTCCGGGTCCGACACATAATAGCGGCCATTGCTGCCCTGGCTGATCGCGTCGGCCGCCCAGCCGAGGCCATATTGGCTGCCATGCTGGTCGATGACCGCCAGCCAGCTCTGGTCGATGAACTGGTAAAGGCCCGTTGCGGACGATGTCGTCGCGCGCGCGGTGGGGTTCATGCTGGATTCGATTTTGGCCTGACCCAGCAGATAGGCGAAATCCACGCCCGTACGGCGGCTCGCCATGGCGATCGCGTTCGTGACGCGATTGCCTGTCGATGTCCCCGTCGCTGTAATGTCTGCAAAAGCCGACATTGGTCCATGTTCCCCACTTGGTTCTGGGGAGCATTAGAGCAAGGCTTATGCCAAGATTTGGTTAATGCCGGCGCAACTATTTGCTTTTCTGCGATTGCGGTTACGCAGACGGAGCAGGTGCGCGGCATCGATAGGGCGACACCCCTCCACCGGCTGCGCCGGTCCCCCTCCGCTTGCAGGGGAGGATTTTGATGGCGCGAACATCCGCCAAAAACGAAAAACGGCGCCGATGGGCGCCGTTTTTTCGTCTTGGCGTTTGGTCGCCCTTTTTAGCGGCTGTAGGTCAGCGGGGCGTTGCGCGCGCCATGGGCAGCGAGCATCGCCAGCCGCTGATTCGCATGATCGGCGAGCAGATTGACCCGTATCCGCGCGCTGTCGATCAAAGGGAGCATCGCGCTCAGCCGCGCAACGGTCTGGGGTTCGGAACGCCATGCGCCGATGGCGCGGATGGCGGCGGCGCTGTGGCTTACCCGGTTGCTGGCGACCTCGATCGCCGCGGCATCATTGCCGTCCAGCACGTCGCGCAGATCCTCGAACGCTTCGAACAGATCGTCCAGCGCAGCAAGGCCAAGCGACATCTGCCCGGTCCCTTAACCAGCGACCGGCAGGTCAAGCGCGACCATGCGCTCGGCAATGGCCGATGGGTTGACGGGGTAGTTGCCCGACGCGATCGCGGCCTTGATGGCGGCGACACGATCCATGTCGATCGGCGCGCCTTCCGCCGCCATGCGCGAAGCTGGGCTGGCCGACGATGCCGACGATGAAGCGGTGGTCGAGCCGGTGGCCGACGACGCGCGCGTCTTGCCCCCCTCACGCAGGCGGTTCGCCTCTATGGCGGCGCTGATGCTTTGGCCGACGGACTTAATCATGGGTCTAATCCTTCACTCGTCCCTTACACCTATAACGGACAGGTTCAGAAATCCTTAAATCCAGGAATACGCACAAGTCCCATTTCCACGACTTGCGCAAAAATCGGTGCGGACTTCTTGTCCTCGCGCACCCGGATGGTTTCGCCGACCGCGCCGTCTTCATCCGCGATCATCACGCGAGAGACGCTGAAGGCGGCGTTGCCGGCCATCAACTGCACCGGATCGCCGCGCTTGACGACATGTTCCGCCGGGGCCGGGCGGGCAGCGGGGGTGAAACGGTTGGCGGCAGCGGTGCGCGGCACAGCGCCCGACGTGGTGGCGGATGCTCCCGCAACCAGCGGCACGCGAATGCGCCAGCCCAGCGCGTCGCATTTGACGATCGCAGCGCCGAACATGGGGCCATCGACCGCAGGGGTGGTTGGGCAAGCGGCAAGCTTCAAGCGGCGGTCGACCGGCGCGACGGGGCCGCCCGGTTCACCCAGATTGGCGCCTACGGTCATCGCCACCAGACTGTCGATCCGGTCCAGCTTCTCGAACTTCTGCTGCGCCAGCGCGGGTTGCGCGGCTACAAGGGCAATGGCGGCAAGAAGGATTGGCTTGGCTCGAAACACATTCTGTCTCCTGAAAAGACGGAGGGTCTTTCCGGGGAATTCAGCAATATCAGTGCCAGTTTGGGCTGTTATTCGGTCTTGGCGCCCGGTGCGATGCGGATCACCTGCCCCTGCCCGCCCCTGCCATCGGCCTGATCGAGGCCGCGAATCCGCAGCCGATCCTGCGATATGCCGTCCAGCTTGAGCGCGCGGGCGACTGCGCCGAGACGGGCGGCCGCAAGATCCCAGTCGTCGAAGCGCTGTCGCGCGCGGTCGCTGCCATGGCTGCGAATTTCCACGCCACCGGCTTGCCCGGCATATTGGCGGGCAATGACGGACAGGCGGGCGCGGCCCTGATCGGTGAGCATGGCTTCACCCGGCACGAACAGTTCGACTGCGCGAATCTCCACGCCCGGCCGCATGACGCGGCCGCCAAATTGCTGCGCGACCTGCCCCAGCATGGCGTCGCGGCGCGATCCGCTGGCCTGCAACAGGACGAAGAAGGCCAGGAGCAGAAGCAAAAGATCGGCGAAGCTGACCGCCCAGCGGTTGCGCCGCGCGGCGACGGTGGTGGACGCGCTCATGCGACTTCGCGGATCGACGCCCGGCGCAGCGGGGCATTTTCGCGCCGCGCGATGCCCAGCATCCGGGCGACGACCTCCTGCTGCCAGGCCAGTTCGCGTTCGGACAGGTCGGCCAGGCGCGCGGCAATGGGCGCTGCGATCATATTGGCGATGACGACGCCATAAAAGGTGGTGAGCAGCGCCAGCGCCATGGCGGGACCGAGAGCGGCGGGATCATCCATCGCCGCGAACATGCCAATAAGGCCGATGATCGTCCCGGCCATGCCCAGCGCGGGCGCGGCATCAGCAATCGACAGCCATACATTGCGCGCGCCGGCATGGCGCTGCGCCCGGTCGGCCAGCGCTTGCGCCGCCCATAGTTCGAACAGGTCGGCGCGATCGCTGTTGGCGAGCCTGCGGGCGGCTTCGGTCAGGAAGGGATTGGCGGTCTTGACCCGGTCAGTGCAGGACAGGCCGCGCAGCTGCGCCACCTGATCGATCTTGAGCATGGCGACGCGCGCCGCATCACGATCCCGCGTCGGATCGGCAGTGACCAGCGGCACGAGCGCCGCGATCGCCCGGCCAAGCGCCGCGACCCCGTTCTGGAACAGCGCGACCAATATTATGCCCGCGACCATGGCCAATAATGTCAGCGGGTCGAACAGATGGCCCATCATCGCGATCATGCAAATTCGTCCCCATTTTGGCCGTCACCGGACAGCGGCAAGGCAGTGCCGCCGACCGGCAATTTCTTGCCGCCCTTGCCGCCCCTATCCGCCAAAGCCCCGTATTCCGGGGATTTTCGCCCTACCCCTGCGTCACCTGCGCAAATTGGCACGGCTCTTGCGAATATCAGGCTGGATCGCCCGTATCGAACGCCATCAGGCATAAGAACGGCAGCGGTCGACCAACTTTTAGGCCTGGCAAAGGGCAATAGGCATGTCGGTGGAAGAAAGTCTGTTCGGGATCCATGGAAAGGCGCTGGCGCTTCGTTCGCAGCGTCTGTCCCTGCTCGCGTCCAACATCGCCAATGCCTCCACCCCCGGCTACAAGGCGCGCGACATCGATTTCGACGCCGCGCTGAAGCAGGCGACGACGCAGGCAAGCGGCGGCGCGGCTGACGTGTCCAAGGCCGTCGACGATGCCATGGGCTATCGCGTCCCGCTGCAACCCAGCCTGGACGGCAATACGGTGGAACTGAGCACCGAACAGACGCTGTTTGCGGAAAATGCCGTCAAATATCGCACGACGCTCTCCTTCCTTGAGGGCCGCATCAACACCATCAACCGCGCACTGAAGGGAGAATGAGCATGAGCGGCTCTGGCCCCATGAATGTTTTTGACATTGCCGGTCGCGCCATGAGCGCGCAGCTGGTGCGTCTGAACGCGACGGCTTCCAACATGGCGAACGCGGGCAATGTCACCGGCAGCGCCGCCGAAGCCTATCGCGCGATCAAGCCGGTTTTCCAGTCAGTCACCGACAGCCCAGGCGTGTCGACGGTCAAGGTCGACAAGGTGGTCACAACCGACGCGCAGCCGACCAAACGGCACGATCCCAATCACCCGCTGGCCGATGCCAATGGCGATGTGTGGGAAGCGGCGGTCGATAGCAATGCCGAGATGATCGACATGATCGAGACGGCGCGCATGTACCAGAACAATGTGCAGGTGCTCAACACCGCCAAGTCCCTGATGCTCGAAACCATAAGGATCGGCAAATGACGACCTCTACCGTCACCGACAGCGCCGGGCTTTCGGTCTATAATCCGACTGCCAAGGTCGGCACCGGCAAATCCGAAATGGGTCAGGGGGATTTCCTGCGCCTGCTCACCGCGCAGATGCAGACACAGGACCCGTTCGAGCCGGTCAACAACGCCGAAATGGTGTCGCAGATGGCGACCATCACCAATTCGAGCGGCATTGCCGAAATGAACGCCAATCTGGCGTCGATCAAGGAACAGCTGTCGGGCACGCGCCTGGGCGATGCGGCGAGCTGGATCGGCAGATGTGTATAAGAGACAGGGACCCGTTCGAGCCGGTCAACAACGCCGAAATGGTGTCGCTGATGGCGACCATCACCAAGTCGAGCGGCATTGCCGAAATGAACGCCATTCTGGCGTCGATCAAGGAACAGCTGTCGGGCACGCGCCTGGGCGATGCGGCGAGCTGGATCGGCAAATCCATGCTGGTGCAGAGCAATATCGCAGCGCCTGACACAAGCGGCATCTATGCTGGCCAGATCACCCTGCCTGCCGCAGTCGATGGCGCATCGGTCGATCTGGTCGATGGCAATGGCAATGTCGTCAAGTCGATCGATCTGGGCGCACGGCCCGCAGGCGATGTCAGCTTCTATTGGGATGGCAAGGACGACACCGGCGCAACCGTCAGCAACGCCGCGCTTCAGGTCAAGGTCAGGGGCGCGACCCCCAGCAAGGTCGCGACCTGGGCGACGATCGCCGCCGTCCAGTCTCCGGCGGACGGCTCCGCATCCAAACTCATCACCGCGCTTGGCACCTACAGCCCGTCGGACGCCATCAGCCTCAGCTAATTTAGTCGCTTTCACCCCTTCATTTCACCCCCATTTACCGTTCACCTAGGGAGTTACGCCATGTCCTTCTATGTTTCCCTGTCCGGCCTCAAGGGCGCGCAGGCCGATCTGTCGGCCATTTCCAACAACGTCGCCAACGTCAATTCAACGGCCTTCAAGAAGAGCAAGGCGCAGTTCGGCGACATTTTCGCCGCCGCGCCGATGCAGACCACGCATCAGGTCGCTGGCCAGGGCGTGCGCGTGCAGGGCATCACCCAGCAATTTACCCAAGGCACGATCGAAACCACCGACAAGACGCTGGACATGGCCATCACCGGCGAAGGCTTCTTCACCGTCAAGGCCGAAGACGGCACGATCAGCTACACCCGCAACGGCGCTTTCTCGGTCGATGACGATCGCTACGCGGTCGACACCACCGGCGCACGCATGCAGGTGTTCGCGGTCGATCCCGATACAGGCGTTCCGACCACGCCTCCCACGTCTGCCAGCACGCCTGCCGATCTGGTCGATCTGCAGGTGCCGACCACCTATCAGGGTCTGCCCGACGGCGCGCAGCTGACCAGCGTTGGCGTGGCCAAGGACGGGCTGGTATCGGCCATCTATGCCGATGGCAGCACGGTCTATCTGGGTCAGGTCGCCATGGCATCCTTCAACAGCCTGGAAGGCCTGCGCCAGCAGGGCGATGCGCACTGGTCGTCCACCGTCGCCAGCGGCAGCCCGATCCTGGGTCTGGCCAATGAAGGCATGTTCGGCGCGGTCAACACCGGGTCGCTGGAGCGGTCCAACGTCGACATCACCGACGAACTGGTGTCGCTGATCGCGGCGCAGCGCAACTTCCAGGCGAACAGCAAGGCGATCGAGGCGGCCAACACGCTGACCACCACCATCGTCAACATCCGCACCTGATAAGCGAGCCGTGCCGGTCTCTGCCTACAGGGTGCGGACCGGCGCGACTTTCCAGCGAACGTAGGAATTTTCCATGGACCGGCTCGTCAATACGGCACTTACCGCGATGCGCGGCGCAATGGCCCGGCAGGCGTCGATCGCGAACAATCTCGCGAACGCCAATACGGTGGGCTTTCGCGCCGAAATCGCCAATGCCGAGACGCGCTGGATCAAGGGCGATACGTTCGACACCCGCGCACAGGCATCCGAACAGGTGATCGCCGCCGACATGGCGCAAGGCGCGGTCACCCAGACGGGCAATGCGCTCGACGTGGCCCTGAACGGTGATGCATTGCTCGCGGTTCAGGGCGCCGACGGCAGCGAAGCCTATACGCGGCGCGGCGACCTGAAGATCAGTGACAGCGGCCTGCTGACCACCGGCGACGGCATGCCCGTACTGGGTGAAGGCGGGCCCATCACCTTGCCCCAGCTCGACAGCGTGTCGATCGCGCAGGATGGCAGTATCTGGGGCGTGCCGCAGGGTGGCGACGCGGCCAATCCGCAGCGGATCGATGCGCTCAAGCTCGTCAATGCGACGGGTTCCGGCATCGCCAAGGGCACGGACGGCCTGTTCCGCGAAGTCAATGGCGGCGCATTGCCGCAAGACCCGCTGGCCACCGTCACCAGCGGATCGATCGAAGGATCGAACGTCAATCCGACCAGCGCGCTGGTCCAGATGATCGAGGCGAGCCGCGCGTTTGAAACGCAGGTCAAGCTGATCGACACCGCCAAGCAGCTGGACGATGGCGGCGCATCGCTGATGCGGCTTGATAGTTAATCTGGCACGAACCTTGCTTTTATTGAGGCATCAGGCGTCCCTTCACTGCGACGCTTTACGGAGATGAGACGATGAGCAACGCCGCCCTTCATGTCGCCCGCACCGGCCTCGATGCGCAAAACACCAAGATGCGCGTGATCGCCAACAACCTGGCGAACGTCAACACCACCGGATTCAAGCGCGACCGCGCCGATTTCGAAACGCTCGCCTATCAGCAGATGATCGCGGCGGGCGCCAATTCGGACAGCGAAAACAAGTTCGCAACCGGCCTCAACCTTGGCTCCGGCGTGTCGTTGCAGGGGACGAGCAAGATCAACACCCAGGGCACGCTGACCGAAACCGGCAATGCGCTCGACATGGCGATCGAAGGGTCCGGCTTCTTTCAGGTCCAGCGCCCGGACGGCTCCATCGCCTATACCCGCGCAGGCAATTTCAGCGTCACCGCCGAAGGCACGGTCGTCACCAGCGACGGCCTGCCGTTGATCCCGCAAATCACCGTGCCGGAAGGCGCGACGTCAGTGACGGTCGGCAATGACGGCACCGTGTCCGCGACGCTCCAGGGTGAAGCGACGCCGACCCAGCTTGGCCAGATCGAACTGGCGACCTTCATGAATGCAGCGGGGCTTTCCGCGATCGGCGGCAACCTGCTGGTCGAAAGCGCCGCCAGCGGTACGCCGCAGGTCGGCGTCGCGGGCCTTGAAGGACGCGGATCGATCCGGTCGGGTAGCCTCGAAACGTCGAACGTCAATGTCGTCGAGGAACTGGTCGACATGATCGAGACCCAGCGCGCCTATGAGGTCAACAGCAAGATGATCAAGGCGACGGACGAGATGCTCCAGTACGTCAACCAGAATATGTGATCGGACTGATGCGCACCCTCCTCATCGCCTTCACCGCCACATCACTGGTCGCTTTCGCCGCCGCCCCTGCTTATGCGGGCAAGAAGCGCGATACCGAGCGCGCACTCTATGCGCCGACCGTGGTGGCGCAGCCGGTCGCGCCGCCATCCAATGGTTCGATCTTTCAGGCATCCATGGGCTATACCCCCCTGACCAGCGGCGCGCGGGCGACGGCGGTGGGCGACATCATCACCATCGTGCTGGTCGAGCGGACGCAGGCGACCAAGAGCAACAGCGCCGACACCAGCCGCGACGGCAATCTGGGCCTGACCCCGCCATCGACCGGCCTGCTGTCCAAGCTGTTTTCGGCCAGCGACGTCGCCATGGGCGGCCAGAACGGCTTTAACGGCAAGGGCGGGGCAACCCAGTCCAACGCGCTGTCGGGCGAGATTACCGTGACGATCGCGGCGACATATCCCAATGGCACCATGCTGGTGCGCGGTGAAAAGGCGCTGACGCTCAATCGTGGCGACGAGTTCATCCAGATCAGCGGTCTCGTCCGCCAGGCCGATATCGGCCCGGACAACCGCATCGCATCGACCCGCGTGGCCGATGCCAAGATCATCTACACCGGCAAGGGCGAGATCGCCCGTGCCAGCAAGCAAGGCTGGCTGCAGAGTTTCTTTTCAAAGATCAGCCCGTTTTGATGGAGCGTTTCGTGACCCTAGCCTCGCGCCCGACCTTCATCCTCCCTTTCAAGGGGAGGTGGCTGGCCAACGGCCAGACGGAGGGGTGTCGCCCTATCGTTGGCGGGACACCCCTCCACCACGCCCTGCGGGCGCGGTCCCCCTCCCCGTCCAGGGGAGGATGGCATAGCCGCATTCTCCTCGCGCTGATCCTGCTGCTAGCCTCCTTCGCCGTGCCCGCGCAGGCGGAACGGGTGAAGGATCTGGGCACGTTCCAGGGCGTTCGCCCCAACCAGCTGACCGGCTATGGCATCGTCGTCGGGCTGGCAGGCACGGGCGACGACAGCCTGCAATATGCTACCGAGGGCATGAAGGGCGTGGTTTCGCGCTTTGGCCTGACGCTGCCGCAGGGGATCAATCCCGCGCTCAAAAATGCGGCGGCCGTGCTGGTCACCGCCGATCTGCCCGCTTTTTCCAAGCCCGGCCAGCGGCTGGACATCACCGTGTCGGCGCTGGGCAAGGCCAAGTCGCTGCGCGGCGGCACGCTGATCCTGACGCCGCTCCGCGGTGCGGACAATGAAATCTACGCCATGGCACAGGGCAACCTTGCCGTCGGCGGTCTGGGCGTGTCCGGCGCCGATGGCAGCCAGGTGTCGGTCAACATCCCCTCGGCCGGGCGCATCCCCGGCGGCGCGACGGTAGAGCGCGCAGTGGCGACCGGGTTCGATACCGCGCCCACGCTGACCTTCAACCTTGCCGAAGCGGACCTGACCACGGCGCTGCGCGTAGCCGACGGCATCAACCGCGCCTTTGGCGATCGCCGCGCCCGCGCCATGGACGCTGTATCCGTGACGATCGACGCCATTCCGGGGGCGGAGGACCGCATCCTGATGATGGGCATGATCGAAAATATCGAGATTTCGCCCGCCGATGCACCGGCCAAGGTCATCGTCAACGCGCGCACCGGCACGGTCGTCATCAATGGCGCGGTGCGTATTCATCCCGCCGCCGTCGCGCACGGCAAATTGACCGTCAGCGTCAATGAAAGCCCGCGCATCGTCCAGCCCGCGCCATTCAGCCGGGGCCAGACGGCGCAGGAAGAGTCGAGCAACATCAGCATCGACGAACAGAAAAAACCTATGGTTAATTTTAAAGGCGGGGCGTCGCTGGCCGATATAGTCAAGGCGGTCAACGCCATCGGGGCATCTCCTGCCGACATGGTCGCGATCCTGGAAGCGCTCAAGCAGGCGGGCGCAATGAAAGCGGAACTGGTGGTATTGTGATGCAGATCAGCGCGACATCCTCCGCGACCGCCCCGTCGGGCGCTACGCCCGCGAACAAGGCCAGTCTGGAAAAGACCGCGCAGCAGTTCGAGGCGATTTTCCTGCGCCAGATGATCGGCGCGATGCGATCCGCCAGCCTGGCCGAAGGCATTTCCGATTCCAGCGCGACCGAGCAGTTTCAGTCGATGGCCGATTCGCGCACCGCCGACGCCATGGCGAGCGGCAACAGCCTGGGCATCGCGCAATTGCTGATCAAGCAGTTCGGCGCCAAGCCTGCGCCTGACGCACTCGCCGGGACGACCGCGCCATGAGCGACCTGTTCATCATCGGCGCTTCGGGCACCCGCGCCTATCGCACCGCGATGGCGGCGATTGGCGAGAATATCGCCAATGCCAGCACCGATGGCTATGCTCGCCGGTCCGTGACGACGGCCGAATCCGGCGCGTCCACATCCACCATGGCCATGTATGTGTCCAAGGCGAATTTCGGCGGCACGCAGGTGACGAGCATCAATCGCGGCACCGACCCCTATCTGGACGCCACGGTGCGGTTGACCGGCATGGGGCTGGGCAGTTCGACCGCGCGGCTGCGCTGGCTGAGCGACGCTGAAAATGCGCTCAACGACACGGGCACCGGCATCGGCGCGCTGATGACCGGCATGTTCCAGAATATGGAAAAGCTGGCCGCCAGCCCGTCCGACACATCGCTGCGCGTCACCACATTGGACAGCATTTCCCGCGTCGCGCAGGCCTTCAACCAGACCGCCGCGGACCTGGAAGCCGTGTCGGAGGGCATTGCGACCGAAGCGCAGGCGTCGGTCAGCACGGTCAACCGTTCGCTCGAAGCGCTGGCCGACATCAACAACAGCCTGTTGCGCGCGCAGCCGGGCACCTCTGCTTATTCGCAGTTGCTCGACAGCCGCGACGCCGCCTTGCAGGACCTGACCGAAAATCTGAACGTCACGATCAGCTTTGGCGCACATGACAGCGCGCAGATCAGCTATGGCGGGCAAACGCTGGTACAGGGCAATGTCGCCGCCAGCCTGGTGGCGAACAGCAATGCCGACGGCACGCTGGCCCTGACGCTGGCCGACGGCACGGCGCTCGCCACGCCAGCCAATGGCGCGCTGGGCGGCCTGTTTTCCGCCGCCAGTACCGTCACCGGCCGCCGCGCAAGCCTCGACACGATTGCCGGGCAGTTCGTCACCGACATGAACGCCTGGCACGCGCAGGGCGTCACCGATGCCGGCAATGCCGGCGCGGCGCTATTATCCTATGGCGGCAGCGCGGCCAGTGTCGCGGCGTTGATCACCGATCCGGCGGAACTGGCCACCCGGTCATCGAACGGCACGCTGAACGGCAACCTGCTGACCGTCACGTCCACCCTGCGTGGCAATGGCAGCGTCGAACAGGCCTGGACCGCGCTGATCGCCACCCATGGCAATCTGCTGGCGGCGACAAAGTCGGAAAACACCACTGCGCAAAGCCGCAGCGACCAGGCGGTCGCGGCGCGCGAAGCGGTGAGCGGCGTCGATCTGGACATGGAAGCGGCCGACCTTCTGCGCATCCAGCAGGCCTATTCGGCCAGTGCCAAGATCTTGCAGGTCGCCAAGGAAACCATCGATTCCATTCTTCAGATTCTCTGAGCCGCGAAAGGGCTGAGCCATGGTAGGTATCACCAACAAGATCATGCTCGCCGAAATCCGCCGGCAGCAGCAATTGTCGCAGAATATCGTCGACGGACAGACCGCCATTTCCACCGGCGTCACGCTGAACAAGCCGTCAGACGACGCGCTTGCCTGGGTGCAACTGTCCGACGTGGGCCGGGCGCAGGCGCAGCAGTCCGCGTGGCAGACCAATATCAGCTATGGCAAGACCCGCGCCGCCAATGCCGAAGCCAATCTGGACGAGGTCAACAATCTGTTGACCCGTGCGCAGGAACTGGTGTCGTCATCCCGCAACGGATCGGTCAATGATACCAGCCGCGTCGCGATCTACGAGGAAATGTCGACCATCCGCGCGACCATCAGCGAACTGCTGAACCAGACGGACTATCAAGGCGTATCGGTTTTCGACGATCAGCAGAGCGTGCTGGTGCCGGTCAGCCGCGGCCTCAACCTGGCCGTGGTTGCGACGAGACAGGAAGTTTCCGAAGGGATCGACGTCAACGGCACGCCAATGTCGATCGACGACATGCTGGGCCAGAGCATCGCCGCCCTGCAAAGCGGGGACGATGATGCGGTTGCGACGAGCCTGGACGCGATGAAGATCGGGCAAAACCATATCACGGTGGAACTGGCGCGGCAGGGCGTGCGCAGCAACCGGCTGGATGTGGTCGGCGACCGGCTGACCGACATCGACCTTGATCTGACCGAACGGCGCTCCGCGCTGGAATCGACGGACCTGACCGAAGTCATTTCCAATGTGAAGGCGCAGCTGATGCAGCTGGAAGCCGCGCAATCGGCCTTCGCCCGGATCAACCAGCGGACATTGTTCGACCTGATCAGCTGATCCGACGAAATTAAGTCGTCGTCCTAAACCGGACGCTAACCAGTCCGTATTAACCAGATGACAGGGCGTCGCATGGGACGCCGCCGGGGGCGAAACGCCGCCGGATCGTTTATATCGGGGAATTTCGCATGTTCGCAGCCATCGGACTGGTCGTCCTGCTTGTCATGGTGTTTGGCGGCTTCGCCTTCACCGGCGGCGATCTTGGCCCGGTGCTTCACGCGCTGCCGCACGAAATGCTGATCATCGGCGGCGCGGCAGTCGGCGCGCTCATCATCGGCAACAGCGGATCGGACCTCAAGGCGCTGGGCGGTGGCCTGGGCAAGGTGTTCAAGGGCGCCAAGTACAAGAAGCAGGATTTTCTGGACTGCATCTTTCTGGTGAGCAAGCTCATGAAAACGCTGCGGGTCGAGGGACCGGTGGCACTGGAGCCGCATATCGAGGACCCTTCGACCTCCACCATCTTCACCGAATATCCCAAGCTGATGAAGGACAAGGCGCTGATCCACCTGATCAGCGATACGCTGCGTCTGGTCGTCATCTCGTCCGGCACGCTCGATCCGCATGCGGTGGAGGAGGTGATGGATAACAGCCTCAAGACCCATCATCATGAAGCGATCAAACCCGCCGACAATCTTCAGGGGCTGGCCGACGCGCTGCCCGCGCTCGGCATCGTCGCGGCGGTGTTGGGCGTGGTCAAGACCATGGGGTCGATCGACCAGCCGCCCGCCATTCTGGGCGCAATGATCGGATCGGCGCTGGTCGGCACCTTCCTTGGCATTCTGCTAGCCTATGGCATGGTCAATCCCTTCGCCAACCGCTGCCGCTCGGTTATCGAGGCGGACGGGGCGATCTACCATGTCGTCAAGCAGATCATCATCGCATCGCTGCACGGCCATCCGCAGCCGCTGGTGATCGAGGCGGCCCGGTCCGGCCTGACCCATGCCAATCAGCCCGGCTTTGCCGAAGTGTTCGACGGCATGCGGGGCAAATAAGCCATGGCGGAAAAGAAGCGCGGCGCGAACGAGCCGGAACCCCGGCCAATCATCGTCAAGAAGATCATCGTCGATGGCCATGGCGGCCATCATGGCGGCGCGTGGAAAGTCGCCTATGCCGATTTCGTGACCGCGATGATGGCGTTCTTCCTGCTGATGTGGCTGCTGGGCGCGACCACCGAAAAGCAGCGCAAGGCGCTGGCCGACTATTTCACCCCGACCCTTGTCGAGCTGAAAATGGCGTCGGCTGGCTCCACCGGGCTGATGGGGGGCGACAGCATCACGGGCAAGGAAAACTACCCGACCACCGGCGGCCAGGGCAACCTGTCCATCACCATCCCGCGTGACGCGACCGGCACCAAGGATCAGGGCGGCAAGGCGATGCGCGCCGCCGACCGGCAGAAGTTCGAATCGATCAAGAAGGATCTGGAAGCGCGCATGGCGCGGCAGAAGGGCATGGCGAAGCTGCGCAAGAATGTGCGCTTCACCGAAACCCGCGAAGGGTTGCGCATCGACCTGATCGACGAAGCGGATTTCGCGATGTTCGCGATGGGCACCGACCGGCTTGTGCCGCAGGCCCGCGCGCTGATCAGCGAAGTCGCGACCGTGCTGCAAACCATGCCCAACCCGCTGATCGTGCGCGGCCATACCGACGGCCTGCCCTATGCGTCGGGCCGGACCATGAACAACTGGCTGCTGTCATCGACCCGCGCCGAATCGACGCGCAAGGCGCTGGCCGACAGCGGCATCCCCAACAATCGCTTCGCCCGGATCGAAGGCGTCGCCGACCGCGAACCCTTTATCAAGAACGACGCCTATGACCCGCGCAACCGGCGCATGTCGATCATCCTGGGCTGGACCCGTGGCGGCAACAATGCGGACGATGCGGATATGGACGCGGAAACCAGGGCGGCGATCAAGGAACGCGACGACCCGACCCGCGTGGCGAAAAAGGCGGCGCTGAGCCTGGACATGGGCGGCACCGGCCTGCCCGGCGGCGCGACGCTGCTGAACCCGACCGCGCCTGGGACTTCGGGGAAGCCGGGGAAGCATTGAGGATGGTGGGGTGACCGGAGGGGTAGGAAGCTGACTGGCAGGTTTCGGGAGTGATCGGCGATAGCTGATGTTCGGCAGTGAGAGCGCCACCCGACAGCAATCGCCCCTTGCTGACGTTTAGCGTAGTTGACAGTTTGCCGACATGACGACCCTTTTCATCGAGGCCGACGAGCCGCTCCTTGTGTTCGCTTCCATCGAAATGGCCGAGCAGCATCTTGAACCGCTTGATGTTGAGAGCGGAGTCTACACGCGCGCCTTTGGCCCAACGGGTGAACTTTTTTCGATCGAAACAGATGGCGAAAGCGTCACTATTCGCAATAGCAAACAGCCAGCGGACCCTGATAGCCTGTGTGCGCTTCTTCGACGCTCATTGCAGCAGATTGGCGAGTTGGTTCCAATGGACGCGGATCTCCCTACGCTGGTTGCTTTTACCGAAGATGTGTGGACGAGGCGTCAGCGCGATGTAACCACCAAGTTCAAGTCGGGCGGCATGCTCGTGCTCGTCATATTGGGAGGCTTAGCCGCTCTTTATCTCGGCTTGCGCTAGGCGCGGCAATCAGGAACGCCGCAGATAGCCTCCATGGTCAAAAAAGGTCATTGATGCCAGCGGCAGGGGATCGAACCCGCACCTCCACCTCGCGGTGAGGATCGCAGTAGCGATGCGTCTACCAATTCCGTCACGCTGGCACGGTCATTTAGCGAATCGATAGCCGTCCCGGCGATGCCCGGTCTCAAGCTGGCCTATTACTGATGTGAATAGCAACAAATAGTCGCTTGCAGACTGACACCTTGTACCTCTCCCTTGAGGGAGAGGGATGCGCAGACTTGGCAGCTGGCTGCCTAGTCGAAGCTGGGAGAGGGTGTCGCGCTCTCAAGGCGGCATGCGCCACCAGCGTCGATCCCCCTCATCCAACTTCGCCTAGACGACTTCGTCGCCAAGGCCTCGTATCCCTCTCTCCCAAGGGGGGAAGGGAGCCTTGCTTCGCGCCGCCATCATCCGCCCGGCGCACAAAAAAGGGGCCGTTTTGGCGGCCCCTTTTGTCTCATCGGCTTTGCCTGTGATCAGCGTGGCGGCTGGGCGCCTGCTGCGCCTTGCTGTTGCTGCATCATCTGCTGCATCTGCATGATTTCGGCGCGCGACTTGAAGTCGTGCAGTTCGACGTCGAAGACCAGGATCGAACCGGCGGGGATCGGGCCTGCGGCCTGATCGCCATAGCCAAGCTGCGGCGGGATCCAGAGGCGGTATTTGCCGCCCTTCTTCATCTTTTGCAGGCCTTCGGAGAAGCCGGGGACGACGCCGTCGATCGGCATCGGCGCCTGCGGATTTTCGTCGAACACGGTGCCGTCGAGCAGCGTGCCCTTATAGCCCACCAGCGCCACGTCGGCGGTGGTCGGGCTTGGACCAGTGCCTTCTGCCAGCACCTTATATTGCAGACCCGACGGAGTGGTGATCACGCCTTCAGCATCGGCATTCTGCGCCATGAAGGTAGCGGGCGAGGCTTTGACGCCCTGCTGCCCGGCCCAGGCCAGACCACCAGCCGCCAGCGCAAGCGCGGCGACACCAATCCAGAGGCGCGTCAAAGACCCCCTGGCGATAGGACGAAGGGGAACGGCCGTTGTGGACATGGCGACGCTTCTCGCAATTCAGGGGCAGGCAGGCAGCAGGAAAGCGGGACGGCACGGGCCGCCCCGGCGGCGCTTACTTCGCGCCGTCGCGCTCGGCGCGCTTGCGATCCATCTTGCGGGCGCGGCGCACGGCGGCGGCCTTTTCACGGGCGCGCTTTTCCGACGGCTTTTCGTAGTGACGACGCAGCTTCATTTCGCGATACACGCCTTCACGCTGCAGCTTCTTCTTGAGCGCGCGGAGGGCCTGGTCGACATTATTGTCGCGAACGATGATCTGCATAAGTCCGTCAATCTCCAATCGAAAACGAGCCTTTTGCCGGGATTTTTCAATCCGTCCCGACAGCCCGTCGCAATAGCAAAGCCTGTGAGTCGTCGCAGGTCACCCTACGCCGTGTGGGGCGCGCCCTACCAGCAGAGTCGCAGCAATTCAACCCTAAAGCCCGCACTATGGACTAACGGGCGCGGAAAGCGGATAGTCCTGGCCATGATATAAGAGAGGATCGCCCATGGCCAGCGCCGCAAAACGCCCCGATATGTCCGCCGCCGAATGGGAGGCGCGCCAGCAGCTGGCCGCCTGCTACCGCATATTCGACCATATGGGCTGGTCCGAGCTCATCTATAACCACATCACCGTGCGGGTGCCCGGAGAGGAGAGCGCGTTCCTGATCAACCCGTTCGGCCTTGGCTATCATGAAGTGACCGCGTCCAATCTGGTCAAGATCGACATTGACGGCGCGGTGCTGGATGGCAGCCCCTATCCGGTCAACCGCGCCGGATTTGTCCAGCATAGCGTGTTCCACCGCCATCTGCCCGACGCCCATTGCATCATCCACACCCACACGACGGCGGGCATGGCGGTGAGCGCCACCGCCGAAGGACTGCGCCCGATCAGCTTCTATGCTGCCGCCTTTGCCGGGCAAATCGCCTATCATGATTTTGAGGGCGTCACGATCCGCAGCGAGGAGGGCGAGCGGTTGATCGCCAATCTGGGCGACAAGCGGGTGATGATGCTGCGCAACCATGGCACGCTGGTGATGGCGCAGAGCCTGCCAGAGGCGTTTCTGAAACATTGGCTGCTCCAGCGCGCGTGCGAGATTCAGGTGGCGGCTGGCGCGGCGGGAACGCCGGTGGAACTGAGCGCGGAAGTGATCGCGGTGCATCAGCGCGATCTGGCCGGGGTGCAACTGCCGGTGGGGCCGGGCGTGCCGGATTTCCAGGCGATGGTGCGGCTGATCGACCGGGTGGACCAGAGCTGGCGGGATTAAGCCCCTGTTCCACAGGCTTCAAGGCGGCGGGCAGCTACTCCCCTCATCCGCCAGCCGTCGCACTTCCTGCGCCGCGACCTGGGCCAGCCAGGCGCGGCGTTCGGCCTTGTCGGCATTTTCCTCCGCCAGCTTGCGCGCGGCCTGCGCTTCATTGCGCTGCTGCACCGCCATGCGGGCATAGGTGAAGGCGGCGATCGACAGGCCGCTCAGCAGCAGAATCAGCAGAAAGGCAAAGGTGCCAAGCGCCACGGCGATGCGGCGGCTGCGGCGCTGGTCGCGGCGGTAGAGGCTGGCATAGGGCGTACCGAGCAACCCGGCGATCAGCTTGAGCTTGACGATATTGCGGTCGTTTTTCTGAAGGTCGGGCGCAAGCGGTTCGAGCGGCTGGGCGCGATCCAGCTGGCCCTGGGCATCCAGCGCGAACAGCAGGGGCGCGGGGAAACAGTCCGTATCGGGATCGCCGGGCTTGCCCGCCGCAATCAGCGCGAACACCGGCGCGTCCGGATTGATCGTCTTGAAGCTGCGAATTTCCTTGTCGACCCAGACCGACCGGGCGGCAGTGGGCGAGCAGATGACGATCAGCGCGTCGGATCGGGCAAGCGCGCCCAGCAATTTGGGGCCGAGTTCGGCTGCGCCCGCCAGTTCATCCTCATCGCGGAAAATCGGCCGCAGCCGGGCGGGGATCGGGCCACGATCGCCCGCCGTGCCGACCAACGCCTTTGGCACGCGATAATTTTCGATCGCGCGGTGGAGCCAGCGGGCGACCTTCATGTCGGCATGGCTGTAACTGATGAAGGCGGCATAGCGCCCCGCCCCCGCCCCGCCCACCAGCGCGGTCAATTGTTTGGCCAAGTCCGCGCCGCCGCTCAGCACTGGCTTTCCAACGGCCGTGGCAGTATCCACGGGAATGGAGATTATCTTGCTGAAAGGGTTGGACATGAAGCGTAAAATCCTAGTCGCAAGCGCTGCGATGATGCTGGCACAAGGTGGCGCGATGGCGCAGCAGGCCGCGCCCGCCGCCCAGCCCGCCGCAGTCAAGCCCGCCGATCCGTTCGCGCAGGCGATTGCCGCGCGGCAAGTGGCCGACTTCGCCCGGCGCGAGGGTGATCCCTATGCGATGCTGACAGCCGCACGGATGCTGAAGCAGGTGCCGATGAGCGAAGGCGAAGCAGCGGCAGGGGACGACGCGGCCTTTTCCCCCGACGCGCTGTTTGCCGAGGCAAAGGCGCTGGCCCGTGACGATCAGGCGTTGCTGTTGCAGATTCGCCTGTCCCAGTCCGCGTCGGGGCGCGGGGTGATGGCGTCGGCGTTCGGCAAGGGGCTGGTGCGGCGGGTACAGGACGTCAATCCGCGCAACGCCTATCGCTTCACCGTGATCGCCAAGGGTGGCGAGCCGCTGCGCATCGGCGCGATCGGCGACATCGGCACCAGCATGTATATCCGCCTGCTCGATGCGTCGGGCAAGCAATTGTGCCTGGACGACAATGCCGATTACGCGCCGGTCTGCGCGGTGACGCCCCGCGCGTCGGGAGAATATCGCATCGACATCGGCAACAAGAGCGCGGCCAAGAGCCGGACGGTGATTTTGAGCAATTGACCGGACGGGCGCGACAGGCATTGCGTCAATTGCCGGTATAAAGCTCGCCGATCGACAGGCTCGCCTGCCCCGGCGACTTGGCCAGCAATTCGCGGATCGGCGCGACAAGCCAGTTTGCGGCGCGCTGATTTTCGACCGTGCGCAGCAGGACGCGGAAGGCTTCCGGCGGCTGGGGCGTCACTAGGGCAACGACATGGTCCGCGCCATAGGGAGCGATGACCTGGCTTTCGAGGACCGGCAGCGACTGGCCGGGGGCGAGGCGACCGTCGCCGTCCGACGGCGCGACCGGGAACAGGCGCTGGACCGTGCCGTCCGACGCTATGTTGAACACAGTGGCATATTGTGGCGCGGCGACACGCTGGCCGTCCGCCTGTAGCGCCAGCGTGACCGGCGCGCCGGACGGATAGCGCGCACCATTGTCGAGCGGGCCGACGACTAGCCGGGCGCGCCGTTCGGACAGGAGCGGTCGCATCGCTTCGACCGCGGCCCATTTGTCGATGACGCCGCGCAGCTGCGGCAGGGTTTTGACATTTTGCGCGACCACGTCGCCCGTGCGGCGGAGCATGACGTGGCGGACATTGTCCCAGACGAAATCCGCGCCTTTGCCATCGGTCAGGACACGCCAGGGATGGTCAGGGCCGGCGACGCTGGCCCGCGCCTTCACATCAGCGACGTAGAGGCCGGGCAGCGGCGGCGCGACCGGGGGCGCGGGCGGCGGCGGCACGGTGGCGAACAGCCCCTGCCCTTCGCGGCCCGGCGGGATGATGATGCTGCTTTCCTGCCGCTGGCCGCTCAACATGCGGACCTGGACATTGAGATAGGTGCCCAGTTCACCGATGGTCAGCTTGCCATCGCCATCCTGATCCGCCGCCATGCCCCTGCCATCGGCTCCTGGCGTGGTCAGCCCCTGTTCGAACGACCATGTGAGGAAACCGCGTGTCGGCGCGCCTTCGACCGGCAGGGCATTTTCCCATGCGATCTGATCGTCGCGGGCAGCGCCGATATAGAACAGGTTGGGCAGATCCTCCCGCGTGGCGGTGAGCGCCGCGCCCTCGACCGAAGCCAAGGTGCTGGCGAAACGCGGCGCGGGACGAGAGCCCAGTTCGACGTTGCGGCCACCCAGCGTCAGGCGCGGGGTCATGCCCATCGCGCGCGGATCGACCGATCGGTGCAGCGTGCCCGAATGGCAGGTGTCCGCCATCATCAGCACCTGCACACCGCGCGGCACGTAGAGGGCCAGCCAGGTGTAGAAATCCTTGTCGACGATGAAACGTTCGGCGTCCTTGCTGTCAGGATCGAAACCGGGCAGCGGCAGGAACTGGTCGGTATCGCCGTCTCGCGTCCCCTTCACGCTGGCTTCGGCCAACGCGCCATGGCCGGTATAGTAAAGGAATATCCAGTCGCCCGGTTTGGAACGTAGCCCCAAAGCATGGAGCGCGGTTTCGACCGTGGTGCGACTGACACCTTCATTGCGCAATATTGTGACATCGCTGGCGCCCTGGCCGCGAATCACTGTTTCCATCGCTGCAAGATCATTTTCGGGACCAGCAAGATCCATGATCTGGGACGAGTGGAACTGCCATGTGCCCACCAATAGGGCGCGGGTTTCGGCTTTAGCGAGCGAAGGAGATACCATTATTGTGACAAAAGCGGTTAATACTGTTGCCCAGAGTCCACGAAGCCCCTTCCCCACTTGGGATCTCCTGCGATTTTTTGTTGCCTGTTCAGTTATTACCCCATAATCTCATAATGGTTTGGGGAGCAATAACTATATCATGACGCGGGGTGGGACGATGATAATAGTCAGAAGCTTCTTAACCATTGCTGCGGCGGGGTTTTTGTTAGGATCTTCCTCCGCCGCACTGGCGCAGGCCAACCCGACCGAAACACCTGCGCAAGGCGGGGCGGGCGACGCGACCGATGGCGCTGCCGGGCGCGGCGTGCGCATCCTGCAACCCGAAACGTCCCCCGCGAATATCGTTACGAATGGGCAACAGGCTGCGCCTGCCAATGCGTCACAGCCGGTCGCCCCTCCCGCGGCCAATGCCATCGCGCCGGCAAAGCAGCGCCCGACCGCCCCGGCCGGCGCGGGACCAGTCCCGGCGCGCGCGCCGGTTCCGGTTCCTGCCGTGCTGAAGTCGTGCGACCGTCCCTTCGCCAAGCCCACGCTTCGTTTTGCCAACCCGGCCCGGTTCGACCGCGCGCTCAAAGGCGCTCTGCGGCGGGGCAAGACGGTGGTGGTCGATATCGAATCGCCCTATCCGGTCGCCAATGAAGCGCCCGCGCCGCTGGGCGCCTGGCTGAACGAGGTCGAAAAGAGCGGCGGCATGGTCACCGTCAGCCCCTATTGCCAAAAGGGTCGAGGTTTGGGGGGCTTCCTTGCCAAGCTGTTCGGCGGCGGCCCGGCTGAACCCTATAAGGCCGCGCGCGCCTATGACGCGGTGCTGCATGTTGATTCGGTCGACCAGATCGTCACTCAAGTAGAATTCGCGCCGCGCAAGGCATCCAAATGACCCCACGCCCCGTTTTGTTTCCCGCGCTCCTGTTCCGCGCCATGGCAGCGCTGAGCCTGTTCGTCGCTCTGCTGGCTGGTGGCGGCGCGGCGCAAGCGGCGGACGAACCCCGGCTGGCGCTCGTGATCGTCAATGGCGCGTATCAGTCCTTCGACAAGCTGGCGTCCACCTATGCCGATGGCGACAAGATCGCCACTGCGCTCAGCGCGACCGGCTTTGTCGATGCGAATGGCAAAGGGCCGGTGCAGGTGCGGCGTGACCTGTCGCGTGAAGCTATGCTGGCCGCGATTGCCGATTTCCGCGCGAAACTGACCGCCGCCGGACCCAAGGCGTTCGGGATGCTCTATTTTTCCGGCCATGGCGCGGCGCTGGGCAGCTATGGCGACGTCATGCTGCTGCCGGTGGATGCCGGGCGCGACGTGACGGCGGAAACGGCGACGCTGACCCGCGCGGCGCTGACCCGCAACCTGCTGGGGTCCGGCGCGAAAACGATGCTGATCGTACTGGACATGTGCCGGAACGTCCTGGCCGCGCCGCCGCCGTCACTGGCGCAGATGATCGCCGACCAGACCGGGGTCGAAACGAGCGCCGTGGGTGAACTGGCCGGGAGCAAAGGTCTGCGCCGCATGGTGCGCGCGCCCGCCGCCGCGATCCGGCCCGATCAGGGTTATCTGGTCGCCTTTTCCACCAGCGCGGACCAGTTCGCGTTCGACGACGGTATCTTTTCCAAGGTGCTGGCCGAGGAAATCCGCCGCCCGCAGCAGAATATCGCCGACGCCCTGAAGCGCGTGTCCGATCGGGTCGCGCTGTCATCTGGCAAGAATTTCCAGAAGCCGACCTTCGACTATGGCCTGCAAGGTGCACCGCCCTGCTTCATTTCGTGCGATCGGGCCGCGAATGACCGCTTCTATGATTGCGCCAATTGCCCGTGGATGCGCGCCATCCCCGCCGGCACCACGCCGTTCGGGTCGCCAGCGTCGGAACCGGGGCGCGGCAGCGACGAGCCGGTGCAGGCCGATGTGCGGATCGAAAGGCCCTTCGCGATCGGCGTCTATGAAGTGACGATCGCGGAATGGAATGGCTGCGTGCGCGACAATGCCTGCGCGAAGCTGGGCAATTGGGCAAAGGAAAATCCCAACCCGCTGATCCCCGCGACCGACATCAGTTATGAGGATGCGCAGGCCTTCCTGGCCTGGCTGACCGTCAAGTCAGGCCGCACCTATCGCCTGCCGACGGAGGCGGAATGGGAATATGCCAGCCGGGGCGGCGCGCCGACCGCTTTCCCCTGGGGTGACGATATTGCGCCGAGCCAGGCCAATTATGACCATACCGCCCGCTATCGCGGATCGGACACCGCGCCCTATCGCGGTTATCCCGAAAGCGTGAATGCCTATCCCGCCAACGCCCTGGGCCTCAATCAGATGCAGGGCAATGTGTGGGAATGGACATCGGGCTGCACCGACCAGTCGTGCCGGATGCGGGTGATCCGGGGCGGGTCGTTCGAAAGCGCGCCCGATGCGCTGCGATCGGCCAACCGTTTCACCGTGCCGCCGACCAAGCGACGGCAGGATGCAGGGCTGCGGGTCGTGCGGGATCTGGACCCGGACGAGATATTCGCCGCGTCCTGACAATTTTTCATGTGGGTTTGGCACCGGACGGGGAAACCGGTGCCGCAAAGGGGGTAAGAGAATGAGAATATATCTGGCGACGGCAGCGCTGATCGCGATTGTGCCGGGAATGGCGCAGGCCGCGCCCTATCTGGCGACGGTGGGCAGTCCCAACAGTCTGCAACATAGCGCGGTATCGACGGCGTTGAACCTGAATGACCTGGACTATGATGACGATCCGGACACGCCGGGTTTCGACATGGAGGGGGATGCCGACACGATCGGCGCGGCGATCACCTATTGGGGCGCCTATGGCAATGAAGGCCAGCGCTATGAGCTGCGCTATCAAAAGGCGCTGCGGCCATTCGAGGGCAGCCGCGCCCGCGTGCTGATCGACCCGGTGCTGAACGTCCTGCACGTCAACAATGGCGCGACCGCGACGATGGGGACGCTGTCCACCGGGATCGAGATACCCGTCCAGCCCAACTGGCTGATCACCCCGCGTGTCGCCTATGGCGTGACCGACGCGGGCGCCTTTTTCGGATCGACCAGCAGCGACCTCATTACCCTGTCGGCCAGCAGCCGCTACAAGATCGCACAGGTAGGGCGCGGCGACCTGACCATCGGCAATATGATCGGCTGGTCGACCACCACCGATTGGGGGCTGGGGCGCGATCCCGCCTTCTATCTGAAGGAAAATGTCTTCACCTTCCGCAACGGGCTCGCCTATCAATTGCCGTTCAAGGGACGGATGTTCGGCGGGCGACAGGGATCGCTGCGCGCCAGCTATACCTGGACCAAGCTGACCGACGATCCGCAATCCTATGAAAATGTGCATGAAGCGGCGCTGAGCATCGGCGTACGTACCCGCGAAGCCGAGCAGAAGAGCAAGGCGGAGCAACTGCGCATCGGCCTGATCTACACCCATGGCACGAGCAGCTTTTCGCATGATTTCGATTATGACGCGGTGACGCTGACCATCGGCTATCGCTTCTAGAACCAGAAATTTCGGGAGGAACGGGTGATGACACGTCGTTTCGTCACATGGGGCGGTCCGGCATTGCTGGCGCTCTGTGCCGCGGGATCGTCCGCGCAGCAGGGCAATGACAGCCAGTTCATGACCGGCGCTGAACCTGTTTCTCCCGAAGATTATGCCAAGCTGCCCAAACAGGGGCGGTTCCGCGCCTATCTGCCCAAGCGGGTGGACCTGTCCAATGCCTATCCTCCGCCCGGATCGCAGGGACCGCAGCCCAATTGCGTCGCATGGGCGACCACCTACGCCGCGCGCACCTTCCTGAATTTCCGCGACAAGGCTGTACAACCGGCCACCCCTGCCGACCAGATGAGTCCGGCCTATGTCTATAACAGGCTGCGTCCGGCCGGATCGCCGTGCGCGGGGACGATCAGCATCGTCCAGGCGCTGACATTGCTCAAGAATGAGGGGACGGTCAGCCTGGCCGACTTTCCCGACGACATGACCAAATGCGCGATCCCCGCGCCCGAAGCGCTGAAGGCCAAGGCGGGCAATTACCGCCTGCTCGACTGGCGCGCGGTCGATCGTGAGGTCAAGGACGACTGGCGCACGCCGATCATCCTGGACGATGTGAAGGGTGCGCTGGCGCGCGGCGCGCCAGTGATATTCGCCATGCCGGTTTCTGCCGATTTCAAGGCCCATCGCGGCGATGGCATCTACAGTCGCGCGGAAAAGCCCGAACATGCCAGTTATCACGCCATGGCGATCGTGGGCTATGATGAGGAGCGGCAGGCGCTGCGCATCATGAACAGCTGGGGCCCGATCTGGGGTGACAAGGGCTATGCCTGGATCGACTATGAGACCTTCCGGCTGCTGACGGGCGAAGCCTATTCGCTCGAAGCGCCGGTCGTGCCCGTCGCGCCTGGTGCGCCTGGTGCGCCGACACCAGCGCCCAAGAGCGCGGCGCAGGTCCTGCGCGAACAGGCCGCCGCCATGCCATGCGGCGGCGTCAGCGTGAAAGGCGGCGCGGTATCGGGCTTTTCCGGCGACCTGAACGCCATTGCGGCACTGCGCGAGGCGACGTTGAAGGCGGACCCGAATGCGAAGTTCGAGGTGCGCCATCTGCCATGGCCGCAATGTGAGGCGGCGCTGACTCTGGCGGCGCCGCTGGCCCGCGCGGGAACGCGGATCGCGGCGCTGACCGAGGCGGGCGCGCCGCGGGACGGCGATCCGGTGACGATGAAGGAGAATGAAATTTTCGGCGTCAGCGCCACCACCACGGCGGCGCGGCCCTATATCAGCATCATCTACCTCCAGGCCGACGGCAGCGCGGTGGAACTGCATCGCGGCCATCCCGAACCCGATGGCAAGGGGGTGCGGCAGGTGATGATCGGCCTGTCCAAAACCGCGCAGCGCTATGCGGTCGCCCCGCCCTTCGGCCCGGAGATGATCGTCGCGCTGGCGTCCGACAAGCCGCTGTTTGGCGATGATGAAGTGATCAATGGCACCGAACGGCAATTTTTGACGCGGTTGCGCGCCAAGCTGGTCGGCCAGTCCGGCGACGGCGTGTCCGCCGCCTTCGTCCGCCTGCATACCAGCAACTGATCCTGGCGATGCACTGGCGCAAGGGAGCATGGCGACCGCCCGTCGCGCCGATCGTGCGGTTCGGGGCGCTGGGGATCGCCTTTCTGCTGGGAATCTGGGGTTTTTCCCAGGCCTGTGAACAGGCAGGCATCGCCTCTACCCTGCTGCAGGATGCACTCCGGTCGCTAGGGTTGGTCGTCGGCCATTTCCCGCAGGCGCTGGAGGACCGCGACCTGCCCGTCGCGCTGCATATCGCGCGCTGGGCGCTGCCGCTGCTGACTGTCTGGTCCATGGCTGCGCTGGCGTGGACGCAGATACGCAATCCCTGGCGGCTGGCGCTTGTCCGGGCGCGCGGCGACCATCTGGTGATTTCCGGCGACGCCGATAGCGAACTGGCCGCGCGGGCGGCACTCGGCGCGCTGAACGAAGGGCGGCGGGTGCTGCTGTGGCCACGCGATCGACGCGCCGTCTGGGTCACCGACGCGATCGAAGCCGGGGCGGCGGAGGTCGAGCAGGCGGCGACGGACGAAAGCGTACAGGCGCTGGCGCTGGACAAGGCGCGGGCGGCGATGCTGCTGAGCCGCGAGGCGCGGACCAACATCGCGCTGGCCGCCATCCTGATGGCTGAGGCGGCGCGGGTACGCGCCGCCGGCGATCCGCTGGACGTCATCCTGCGCGTCGATGATCTGGACCTGCGACGCAGCGTCGAGCAGCGATTCGAGCAGGGCGACCGCAAGACCGCGCGGGTACGGATGGCGGCGCTGCCGGACATCGCCGCGCGACAGCTGGCGCTGGCCCGCCCGATCGACGCTTTTGCCCGTGCGGGACAGGCGGGGCGCGGGGTGCTGGTCATCGGCTTCACGCCGCTGATCGAACGTTATGTGCTTCGTACGCTGGCGGGCGGTCATTATCGCGATGGCGGCAAGCCGGGCTTTGTCATTCATCTGGCCGATGCGGCGAAGGCCGAAGCGGGTTTCCGCGCGCGCAATCCGGGCGCAGACACACTGTCGCCGTTGCGCTTTGTCGAGGCGCGCGCCGACCCGGCGGGGATTGGCGCGCTGATCGACCAGCATGTCGCGGTACATGGGGAGCCCGTCGCGATCCTGATCGATGCGGGCGGCGACGATCGGACGCTGGCGATCGCGCTGGCGGTCGATGCACGCTATCGGACCGCTGCGCTGGTCGCGCCGCCGATCCATGCGCGCATGGATAGCGGGTATGACGCGCGGCTGGGCGCAGGAATATTGCCGTTCGGGGCACTGGCCGATCTGGCCGATCCCGACATGCTGTTGCAGGACCGGCATGACGTGCTGGCGCGGTCGATCCATGATTTCTATCTGGAGGGACGCTTTGCCGAAGGCGAGCGGATCGGCGTGCGCGCGTCGATGCAGGAGTGGGACGATCTGCCCGAATCCTTTCGCGACGATAACCGGCTGGTCGCCGACTGCTATAGCCTGAAGCTGCGCGACATCGGCGCGCGGCTGGTGGAAGGGAGCGGGCCGTCGCTGGTGCTGACGCCCGACGAGCTGGAGGAATTGTCACGCGCCGAACATGATCGCTGGATGGCGGCCAAGCTGGTGCAGGGCTGGACATTCGGGGCGGTGCGCGACGATGCCAAGCGGCTGCACCCGGACATCATTCCCTATGACGAGTTGAGCGAGGTGATCAAGGATCTGGACCGGGAGCAGGTGCGGATCATGGCGCGGTTGTTGGGCGCGTCGGGGCGGCGGGCCTTGCGGGTGCTGCGCGTGGCCATCCTGCCCGGCGGCGATGGCACCTGCCCCGATCCGGGCGCGCTGCTGGCGGCGCTGTACGCGCAATATCCCGACCGGGTGCCATTGTTCGCGGGCGATCTGGCCGATGGCTGGGCGCGCGCGATGATGGGCGCGCTGCATCAGCGGGGACATTTGGTCCAGTTGCTGCTGAACGCCCATGTTCAGGCGATCATCGACAGGCTGGACGGTGCGGATGCGCGGATGGCGGTAGCACTGGTGCGCGCGGCGGACAGCCTATACGCGACGACCGATCCGGGGGACATGCCCGATGCGCAACTGGTCCTGACGCCCGGCCCGATCGAGGATGATCGCGCCGTGCAACTGGGCGGCGGCGGCACGATCGTTCGGGCACCATGGGCACGTTGAGGGGCAGCCGCAAGATCGTCGCCGCGGTAGGCGCGGGACTGTGGCTGATCGGGCGCGCGGCGCGCGGCATGGCGCGGCGGCTGGTGGCGGGCGACCGGCTGGCGCAGCGACAACTGGCCGATAGCTTGCCGCTGCATGTGTGGCGCCCCTTGCGCACGCTGCTGCCGCTCGCCACGCTGGCGGGGATGATCGCCGGGATCGGCGCAGCGCGGCTGCTGGCATTGTATAATGCGCAGATTCCGGTCCAGTCGGCGCTGGCCGAAACGCTGCTGCGCGACATCGTGCCGCTGCTCGTCGGGCTGTTCGCGTCGGGCAGCGTGTCGGTGGCGCTGTCATCGCGGCTGGGGGCAATGTCGCTCAACCGGGAGATTGACGCGCTGGAGGCGCTGGGGCGCGATCCGGTCGGCCATGCCCTGGGTCCGGCGCTGGTTGCGGTATTGCTGTCGGTGCCGATCCATATGATGCTTGCCGGTCTGGCGGCGCTGGTCGGCTGTGCGCTGCCGCTGCGGTTGATAGCCAATATCGGCTGGGCGCAGTGGGCGGGCTTCGCCTTTTCCCATGAGGCGGCGGGCGCGATGCTGACCGGCATGGCCAAGGTGCTGGTCTATGCGCTGATCGCCTTTGGCGTGGGCGGCGCGGTGGGGGCAAGGCCCGTGCGGTCCCCCGCCGATATTGGCCGTCGCGCGACCACGGCCTTTACCGCCGGGTTGCTGGGAATTTTTGCCGCAGCGGTCCTGTGGACAGCCCTGGCATGAGCGAGATGCTGGCATTTGAGGGCGTCAGCCTGGTGCTGGGCGGCGCGCGGGTGCTGGACCGGATCGACCTGCACATCGGCGCGGGTGAGCGGGTCGCCATCGTGGGGGAGAGCGGCGCGGGCAAGGGCTGGCTGTTGCGGCTGGCGGTCGGGTTGGCGGAACCGGGCAGCGGCATGGTGCGGCTGATGGGAGTCGCGCTGGACGAGGCCGATACCGACCAGCGCCGCTTGCTGCGCGCCCGGTGCGGGCTGGCGATGCAGGGCGGGTCGTTGCTGGGCGACCTGACCGTCGAGGAGAATATGCGGCTGGCGCTGGGGCGCATGGGCGGGCGCGACGCGCGAGCAAGACGGCGGATCGACCGGCTGTTGCTGGAATATGGGCTGGAGCAGGCGGCGGACATCCGCGCCGACATGCTGTCCATCGGCGAACGGCGACGGGCGGAACTGGCGCGGGCCTTCACTGTCTCTTATACACATCTAGACGTGTATAAGAGACAGCAAGACGGCGGATCGACCGGCTGTTGCTGGAATACGGGCTGGAGCAGGCGGCGGCCATCCGCGCCGACATGCTGTCCAGCGGCGAACGGCGACGGGCGGAACTGGCGCGGGCCGTCATGCGCGATCCGGACCTGTTGATTTGGGACGAGCCGTTCGAGGGCGCCTCTGCGCGCGGCGCGGCGCTGGAGGAACAGGTGCGGCGGCGGACTGTGCCGCATGGTCGCGCGCTGCTGCTGCTGACACAGGATGCGGCGCTGGCGGAACGCTGTCTCTTATACACATCTCCTATGCGCGCGGCGCGGCGCTGGAGGAACAGGGGCGGCGGCGGACTGTGCCGCATGGTCGCGCGCTGCTGCTGCTGACACAGGATGCGGCGCTGGCGGAACGATTGTGCGAGCGTGTCTATCGGCTGGAGGCGGGGCGGTTGGTATGAGCCAAGCACTATGTGTTCCCGCGCAGGCGGGAACCCAGTTCAAAGGGTGGGACTGTGTTCCCGCCTGCGCGGGAACACATAATGTTGTTCAACAGGAAGCAGTAGTAACCCTGCCCGACACGGCATCCTCGACAAAGGCCGCAACTGCCTGTTCGATCGCGCCCTGAAACGCGGCGGCGCGCGCCGTGCCTGCCGCCGAGGTGATCGGCTGGGTCGCGCAGTAGCGGCCGGTCCAGACCGCCTTGCCCTGCGCCACTTGCGTCACGTCGAAGGCGATGACAGCTTGCGCTGTGCCCGCGCCGGTCACTTCCTCGAACCGGTCGAGCGTGGCGACGATACGGCGATCGGCAGCCAGCGACAGGTCCGGCCCGGTGACGGCGGCAAAGCGGGTGCGCAGCCCGGCGACCAGCGCGCGGGCAAGCATGGTGGCGGGCGGTTCTTCCCAGAACAGGGTCGCGGCCTGGCGGATTTCGCCGGGCGTGGCGGCATCGACATAGGCATAGCGCGCCCCGCCGCTCAATCCCCGCGCCTGCACCGGCGCGACGGCGATGGTGGGCACGGGCTGGAGCGGGCCGACGGCAAAGCGCGGGGAGAGGCGCATGGTGACGGGGGCGTCCCCGCCTTTCAGCGCAGCGCAGGCCGGGAGCGTCAGGAGCAGGAGGATCGAGGCGAGGCGGATCATTTCTTTCCTCCCGGCGGTGGCGGATCGGCGTAGCGCTGGCCCCGGATCGCGAAGGTCGGATCGCCCGCCAGCCGCTCGCTGAGATTTCCAAGGCTGGCGCTGGTGCGTTCCAGATTGGCGCTGGTGGCGATCAGCGAGGCGGATGCCCCTTCGAGGATCATCCGTGCTTCGCTGGCGCTGCCCTTCCCTTCGGCCAGCAACCCGGCGATGCTGGTCTGGTTCTGCGCCACCATCGCCTGGGTTTCGCGCAATATGCCGTTGAGCGCAGCGACGTCGATTTCGGATGCGCGCCCGGTCGCCTTGCGGACATGGGAGAGGGTGAGCGCGATGTCACCCTGCCCCGGCCTGAAGCTGCGGTCGAGTTGGGTGCTGAGCGAGTTCAGCGCCGCCAGCGTTTCCGTCGCGTTGCGGGCGACCTTTGCCATATCGACCGCGCTGCCCGTTCCGTCGCCCTGCAACATCGTGGAAAGCCGCTGCGCCATGGCGTTGGCGGTGCGGGCGACGGCAGCAGCTTCGCCGATCGCGACCGATGCGGTTTCGAACAGGTCGGCGGGGCGGCGGCATCCGGCAACGGCGTCAGCGCGCTTCGGCCCGGCGACAGGATCACAGCCATAGGCGCGGCGGGCGTTGGCGCATTGGGCAGTCGCGGTTTCCAGCGCGACCAGTTCGATGCGCGGGGCCGTCAGCGGATTGGCGGCGGCGACGGTGGCAAAGGCGCAGGGGGATGGCCGCCAGTCCTTCGCCACGCCCATATGGACCGCGAAGGTGCGGCTGGGGCCGTCCAGTTCGACCGAGCGGACCTGCCCGATCGGCGCGCCGCGAAAATAGACCTGCACGCCGGGGGAAACGCCCTCCACATCATCCAGCGTCGTGGCGATCACCCGCTGGCGAAAGAAGGGATCGGGGACCAGCGCGAGGATCGCGACCAGTGCCACGGCAAGGATCGCGGCCCCGACGCCCCATCTGATCTGCGTTGCTGCGTCCGGCGTCATTCACCCCTCCCCCTGCCTGTGACAACAGCCCCGCGCGGGGCTGTTGTCAAGCGGGATCGGAAGCGCCGAAGCCGCCGCCACCGGGGGTTTCGATGACGAATATGTCGCCTGCCCGCATGGCCGCTGTGGCGGTGGAGCCAAGCGGTTCGATGCCCCCGTCCGCCCGTTCGATCGCATTGCGGCCGGGACTGCCCGGCGCGCCGCCTGCAAGGCCGAAGGGCGGGACGGTGCGGCGGTTGGACAGGATGCCTGCGGTCATATCCTCCAGAAAGCGGATGCGGCGCAGCGCGCCGTCGCCGCCGCGATGCACGCCCTGCCCGCCGGAGCCGGGCCGGATCGAAAATTCTTCCAGCAAGACCGGGAAGCGGGTTTCGAGGATTTCGGGATCGGTAAGGCGGCTGTTGGTCATATGGGTCTGGACCACCGGCGCGCCATCGAAGTCGGGGCCAGCGCCCGAACCCCCGGCGATGGTTTCATAATATTGGTGCCGGGCATTGCCGAAAGTGAGGTTGTTCATCGTCCCCTGTGCGCCCGCCATGACACCCAGGGCGCCAAACAGCGCGTCGGTGACGACCTGGCTGGTTTCGACATTGCCCGCGACCACGGCGGCAGGATGGCGGGGGCGGAGCATCGAGCCTTCAGGGACGATGATGGTGATGGGCTTCAAGCAGCCGTCATTCATCGGCACCGCTTCGTCGATCAGGGTACGCACGACGTAGAGGACGGCGGCGCGGACGACCGAAGCGGGGGCGTTGAAATTGCCGGGAAGCTGGGCTGACGATCCGGTGAAATCGACCGTGGCCGATCCGGTGCCCTGGTCAAGCTGAACAGTGACCTGAACAATCGCACCATTGTCCATCGCATAGGTGAAATGGCCGTCGGACAGGCGACCGATAAGGCGGCGGACCGCGGATTCGGCCTGATCCTGCACATGGCCCATATAGGCGGCGACAGTGGCCGCGCCATAATCATTACTTATCCGTAACAATTCCTGACTGCCGCGTGCGCAGGCAGCGATCTGGGCCGTGAGATCGGCGATATTCTGGTCGATATTGCGCGCAGGCCATGGCCCCGACGCCAGCAGCGCGCGCATGTCGGCTTCGCAAAATGTGCCGCGATCGACCAGCAGCACATTGTCGAGGATGACGCCTTCCTCCTCGACCGAAACACTGCCGGGCGGCATCGATCCGGGGGTGATGCCGCCAATGTCGGCATGATGGCCGCGCGCCGCGACATAATAGGCCGGGACGTCGCCGCCGACGAATACGGGCATGACCACGGTGACATCGGGCAGATGGGTGCCGCCATCATAGGGGGCGTTGAGGACATAGACGTCGCCCGGCTTCATCCCGCGCCCGTCGACCGGCATCCCGTCCGGGCCGATGCCGCGCCGCGTCATGATCGTACGGATACTGTCGCCCATGCTGCCCAGATGGACGGGCATATGCGGGGCGTTGGCGACCAGATTGCCCGCCGCGTCGAACAGGGCGCAGGAGAAATCGAGCCGTTCGCGGATATTGACCGAAGAGGCGCTGTTCTGGAGCGCCGCGCCCATTTCCTCCGCAATGGCCATGAAGAGGCCGCCCATGACTTCAAGCCGGACGGGATCGACTGCGCTGGCGTCCCCGGTCTGCGGCGCAGGGCGCGGGGCATGGCGGGTGAGGATGAGATTGCCGATGGCGTCGAGCCGCGCGCGCCAGCCCGGTTCGACGGCGGTCGTGGACACAGGGTCGATGATGAGCGCCGGTCCGTCGATAATGCTGGCAAGGGCCAGGCCCGCCCGGTCATGGACCGGCGCGGCTTCGCCCGCATAATCGACATGGGCGAGCGGCGGTGCTGGTTGCGCGGCGATGGCGGCGATGTCGGTCATCGCTTCGCTCGCCCCGGCAATCGCCTCTACACGGGCCATGTCGATGAGGATGCGCCCCTGCCCGGCGAACCCGAAGCGGGCGTTATGCTGGGTCAGGAAATCCGCGCGCATGGTGTCTATGTCCGCCAGGGGCACGTCGAACAGGCTGTCGGTGCCATCATAGCGCAGCCGCAGCAGCGTTTCGATCCGGTCGGCCTGGGGCAGGTCAGCGCGGGCGTCGGCGGCCAGGGCCGTCAGTGCATCATCGAGGTCCGCCATGGTCTGCGCGTCCAGCGGCAGCGCCAGCGTGCGTTCGCGCACCGCGCGACGATCGGCCAGCCCCATGCCATAGGCCGACAGCACCCCGCCCAGCGGATGGATCATCACCCGGTCCATGCCGAGCGCATCGGCGACCAGACAGGCATGTTGCCCCCCTGCCCCGCCAAAGCTGGCAAGCGTGTAGCGCGTCACGTCATGGCCCCGCGCGACCGAGATGCGCTTGATCGCATTGGCCATGCTGGCGACGGCGACGGCAATGAAGCCCTGAGCGGCGTCGCGCACGCTCAGGGTTTGGCCGGTTTCCGCCTGCACCTGCGCGCAGATGGCCGTGATGCGCGCCTGCGCCGCATCGGCATCGAGCGGCTGGTCGCCATTCGGGCCGAACAGGCTGGGAAAATGATCGGGCTGGATCTTGCCGAGCAGCAGGTTGCAGTCGGTGACGGTAAGCGGTCCGCCGCGCCGGTAGCAGGCTGGTCCCGGCACCGCGCCAGCCGATTCCGGCCCGACGCGGAAGCGGCCATCGACGAAGCTGCAGATCGATCCGCCGCCCGCCGCGATGGTGTGGATACGCATCATCGGCGCGCGCAGTCGCACACCGGCCACCTGTGCCTCATTGTCGCGCTCATAGGCTCCGGCATAGTGGGACACATCGGTCGAGGTGCCGCCCATGTCGAAGCCGATCACCTCGCGAAAACCGGCCTGTTCTGCGGTCCGGGCCAGGCCGACGATGCCGCCCGCCGGGCCGGAGAGGATCGCGTCCTTGCCCCGGAACAGCATGCCGTCGATCAGGCCGCCGCTCGATTGCCTGAACAGCATGTCGGCCCGATCGCCCAGCGCATCGCGCAGCCCGTCGACATAGGCGCGCAGCACGGGCGAAAGATAGGCGTCGGCCAATGTGGTGTCGCCGCGCCCGATCAGCTTGATGAGCGGCGCGACGTCATGGCTGGTCGAAATCTGGGTAAAGCCGATTTCGGCGGCGATCGCTGCGATCGCCTGTTCGTGCGCGGGATAGCGATAGCCATGCATCAACACGATGGCGATCGCGCGAAGGCCGCCGTCATAGGCCGATTGCAACGCCGCGCGGGCGGCGTCCCGGTCCAGCGCGGTCAGGACCGTGCCATCTGCCATGACCCGTTCATCCATCTCCGCCACCTGCGCATGAAGCGGGTCGGGCAGGATGATGTGGCGCGCGAACAGGTCTGGCCGGTCCTGATAGCCGATGCGCAGCGCGTCGCGAAAACCGTGCGTGATGGCGAGCAGGGTCGGCTCGCCCTTGCGCTCCAGCAGGGCGTTGGTGGCGATGGTGGTGCCGATCCGCAGGCGACAGGGCGGGATCGGCCCTTCCCCTGCCCCCGTCAGTCGGCGCACCGCCTCTACCGCCGCGTCGGCATAGCGTTCCGGGTCGCTGGACAGCAGTTTGGCGGTGCGCAGCCGCCCATCGGGGCCGCGCGCCACCACATCGGTGAAAGTACCGCCGCGATCGATCCAGAATTGCCAGTGCATGGCGCGGGTGATGGCGCGATGCTGGCGCGATGGCAAGGCTTTGGGGATTGCACGCTTTGCATTGGGGCTTGCCCTGCGCGCTGCATTTAACCATGAAAGGCGCCATGCCTGCCATCCGCCCCGAACGGTCGATCATCCTGTTATTGCTTGCAATGCTGGTCGTCATGATGGCGGTGACCGGTACATTCTGGCTGTATCGCAGCCAGCAGACGAGCGCCAATTGGGTCGCACATACGTTGCGGGTGGAAAGCCGGCTGTCGGCGATGATGGTGCAGGTCCAGGCGGCGGAAAGCAGCCAGCGCGGCTATTTGCTGACCGGACGGCCCGAATTTCTGGACAGCTATAATGGATTCGATCGCCAGTGGCGCAGGGATTTGGCGACGCTCAGCCAGGATGTGAGAGACAATCCCGTGCAGGCGCAAGCGGTCGACGGGCTGGATGATCTGATCGCGCGGCGCAGCGCCTATCTGGAACGAGCGATAGCCCGCAAGCGGGCGGGGCTTCCCATCGATCCCAGCATTTTTACGCGCGGCCAGATATTGATGGCGGGCATCCGGGCGCGGATCGCCACGATGAAGGCGCGCGAGGAAGCGTTGTTGCGCGAGCGCACGGCAAACAATGACCGGCTGAGCATTTTGGTGTCCGGCGGCCTTGCGGTCAGCGCTGCGCTGGCCATTCTGCTGGGCCTGATGGCGCTGCGCACCGCGCAGCGGCGCATGGGCGAAGCGGTCGCGCATGGGCGGGAACTGGAACAGGCCAACGAACGGCTGATCACCGAGGCGCAGGAGCGCGAGGCCGCCGAAGCGCAGTTGCGCCAGATGCAGAAGATGGAATCGATCGGCCAGCTGACGGGCGGCATCGCCCATGATTTCAACAATATGCTGGCGATCGTCATCGGTTCGCTCGACATGGCGCGGCGGCGGCTGGGTGACGATGGCGACCCCCGCGTCATCAAGGGCATCGACAATGCGACCGAAGGGGCGCAGCGCGCCGCGCAGCTGACCGCGCGGCTGCTCGCTTTCTCGCGCCAGCAACCGCTCGACCCGCAACCGACCGACGTCAACAAGCTGGTCGGTGGCATGTCCGAACTGCTGCGCCGGACGATCGGTGAGGATGTGCGCGTGGAATCCGTGCTGGCAGGCGGCCTGTGGCGCGCGAGCATCGACGCCAACCAGCTGGAAAACGCCATCATCAACCTGTGCGTCAATGCCCGCGACGCGATGCCGGGCGGCGGCAAGCTGACGATCGAGACCGGCAACGCGCATCTGGACGATGCCTATGCCGCGACCCATGACGAGGTGACGCCGGGCCAATATGTGATGGTATCGGTCACCGACAGCGGCACCGGCATGCCGCCGGACGTGGTTGCGCGCGCGTTCGACCCTTTCTTTACGACGAAGGGCGTGGGCAAGGGCACCGGGCTGGGGCTGAGCCAGGTGTTCGGTTTCGTAAAACAGTCGCGCGGCCATGTGAAAATCTATTCGGAGCCCGGCCAGGGGACGATCATCAAAATCTATCTGCCGCGCCATTATGGGCCGGACGCGACCGGCAGCTATGTCGCCCCCCTGTCCGACAGCCTGCCCCGCGCACAGGGCGAGGAAATCATCCTGCTGGTCGAGGATGAAGAGCGGGTGCGGCATATGTCGGTCGATTCGCTGCGCGAACTGGGCTATACCGTGGTGCAGGCGTCGGACGGCGAACAGGCGTTGGCGATGCTCACGATCCAGCCGCGCATCGACATGCTTTTTACCGACATCGTCATGCCGGGCATTAACGGCCGCATCTTGGCCGACCGGGCGCGCGAGGCACGGCCGGGGCTGAAAGTGCTCTACACCACCGGCTATACCCGCAACGCCATCGTCCATAACGGGATGCTGGACCCCGGCGTTTCCTTCCTGGCCAAGCCGTTCACGCTGGACCAGCTGGCGGTCAAGGTACGGCAGGTGCTCGACGGCGAAGTCTGATCCGCCCACCGGTTGATCGAGGTTGTGGACAGGGGGCAATTTAGAACATATCAGGAACGATATGGTCGCCCTTTCCACCCGTCAAAAGCTCGAAATCCTGGCCGACGCGGCCAAATATGATGCGTCCTGCGCGTCATCGGGCACGGCGAAGCGGGATTCGCGCGGGGGCAAGGGGATCGGATCGACCGAGGGTATGGGAATATGCCATGCCTATGCGCCCGATGGCCGCTGTATCTCCCTGCTCAAGATATTACTGACCAACAGCTGCATTTTCGATTGCCACTATTGCATCAACCGGCGGTCGAGCGACGTCAGGCGGGCGCGCTTCACGGTGCAGGAGGTGGTCGACCTGACGCTCAGCTTCTACCGGCGCAATTATATCGAGGGGTTGTTCCTGTCTTCGGGGATCATCGCCTCTTCCGACTATACGATGGAGCAGATGGTCGCGGTGGCGCGCAGCCTGCGCGAAGAGCATGATTTCCGCGGCTATATTCACCTCAAGACCATACCCGATGCAGACCCCGAATTGGCGCATCAGGCCGGGCTGTTTGCCGACCGATTGTCGATCAATGTCGAATTGCCGACACAGGCGGGGCTGGAGCGGCTGGCGCCGGAAAAGGATGGCGTGCGGATCGAAGGCGCGATGGCGGGCATGCGCCATGCGATGGAGGATATGGGCGAGGCGCGGCGCAAATATCGTCATGCGCCGCGCTTTGCCCCCGCCGGGCAATCGACCCAGATGATCGTGGGCGCGGACGATGCCAGCGACAGCGCGATCATCACGCGCGCCAGCAGCCTGTATGACCGGCACAGGTTGCGCCGGGTCTATTACAGCGCCTTTTCGCCAATCCCATCGCCCAGCGCCGTGCTGCCGCTCAGGCGACCGCCGCTGCTGCGCGAACATCGGCTCTACCAGTCGGACTGGATGATGCGCTTTTACGGCTATGGCGCGGAGGAGGTGGCGAGCGCGACCGATCCGGTGACGGGCTGCCTGCCGCTCGACATCGACCCCAAGCTGGCCTGGGCGCTGCGCCATCGCGACATTTTCCCCGTCGATGTCAACCGCGCCCCGCGCGAAATGCTGTTACGCATACCCGGACTGGGGGTGAAGGCGGTCAACCGCATCCTCGCCAGTCGGCGTCACCGCCGGTTGCGGCTGGACGATGTCGCGCGACTGACGACATCGATCAAGAAGCTGCGCCCGTTTCTGATTGCGAGCGATTGGCGCCCCGTGCAGCTTTCCGATCAAGCGGACCTGCGCAGCCAGATGACCCCTGCCCCCGCACAACTTGATCTTTTTTCATGAAAATGACGCATTTTCCGGTTGATCGCAGGAATGGATCATGAAACTCTTGACACTCAGTCATCCAAGGGGGTCAGGGTCTTGGCGACAATGTTCGACGGTCATGCCATCGCCAGCCGGAAGGTCGGTTACGCAAAGCGGATCAGCACGCATCTCGCTGCGGCGCTCGTCACCTTCTGCCTGTTGCAGATTTTCATCGTTGCCAAAATGGGCGGATCGCTGGTGCTGCACCTGGGCATCATCGTCGCGATCGCGGGCTTTGCCGTTGCAGCGCGCGGGCTGGAACGGCGCTGGCAGATGCTGGAGAGCAGCGACCTTTCGCGCAACGGGCTGGCGCTGCGGTTCCGCCGCGACCTGCTCCAGCTTTGGGCCGCCAGTCTGGTCGGCGCGATGCTGTGGATACCGGTGGCGATCATCTTCCGCTTCCTGTTCGGCTGACGCGGACCTTATTGCCGGTTTCGCCGTTCTCCTCCCGAACCCAAGAGGAGGATAGGTGATGGCCGACCGCACGATTTTCGACCGTCTGAAACAGGATCATGACGCGCATCGTCAGCTTTTCGCCAAGATGGCGGACGCGAAAGACGATTCCGACCGGCTGAAAAAACTGTTCGATCAGTTCAAGGTAGAGGTCAGCGCCCATGCGGCGGCGGAGGAAGAGACGCTCTATGCGACCATGCTGGCACGCCCGGACCTGCGCGAGGATGCGCAGCACAGCGTGTCCGAGCATAAGGAAATCGACGATTATCTGGAAGAGCTGGACGACCTGAAGTTCGACGGCGAAGCATGGCGCAAGAAATTCGCCAAGATGAAGGAACGCTACCTCCACCATATCGAGGAGGAGGAAGAAGAGATGTTCCCGAACGCCGCCAAGGATTTGACGGCTGACGAGGAAAAATCGCTGGCCGCCACCTTTGCCAAGCGCAAGCCCGCCGAACTGGCGCGCGCAGAGGCCGACAGCTAAAACGCCCATGTACCGCGCGTCGCTGGCCGCCCCGGATGATTTTGACGGATGGCGGGCAAAGGCGCGCGGCTTTGCGCTGGCTGGGGTCGATCCGGCCGACATCGTCTGGCAGGTCGGCAGGGATGACGGCGACCTGTTCGCCAGCGATGCGCCGCCGCCCGTTGCGGCTGAAGGCACCTTTGGCGTGCCGCGCGCCTTCGTCGATCTGGCCCAGAGCGCGATCCTGCATCGTGACCCCCAACGCTTCGCCCTGCTGTACGCGCTGCTGATGCAGTTGCGCGATCGGCCTGGCACGATGGAGGACAAGGCCGATCCGCTGCTGCGCCGGATCGAGGGACTGGCCAAGGCGGTGCGGCGTGACATCCACAAGATGCGCGCCTTTGTGCGCTTTCGTACGCTGGAGGATGCGGATGGCACACGCTTTGTCGCCTGGTTCGAGCCGGAACAGCATATCGTGCGCGCCAATGCGGGCTTCTTCGTGCGGCGCTTCGCGACGATGCGCTGGTCGATCCTTACGCCCGAATTGAGCATCCACTGGGATGGCGAGACGCTGTCCGAAGGACCGGGCGCAACGCGCGGCGATGCGCCGGGGGACGACCCGGTAGAGGATATATGGAAGGGCTATTATGCCGCCATCTTCAATCCGGCACGGTTGAAGATCGGGGCGATGCTGTCCGAAATGCCGAAAAAATACTGGCGCAATCTGCCCGAAGCGGCGCTCATCCCGGCGCTGGTGGCGGGCGCGCAGGCACGCGAGGCGACGATGATCGGAACAGCCCCTTTACCTGAAAAACGGCCCGGCAACGCCATGGCGGCCTGGACCGCGCTGCGCGAGGATGCGCGCGGCTGCACCCGCTGCCCGCTCCATGGCCCCGCGACCCAGACGGTGTTTGGCGAAGGGCCGGTCGATGCGCCCCTGTTCTTCATTGGCGAGCAGCCGGGCGATCAGGAGGATCTGGCCGGGCGGCCCTTTGTCGGCCCGGCGGGGCAATTGTTCGACGCCGCGCTGGCGGAGGCCGGGGTGGATCGGGCGCGGGCCTATGTCACCAATGCGGTCAAGCATTTCAAGTTCGAGCCGCGCGGCAAACGCCGCATCCACCAGACCCCGCAGGCGGGCGAGGTGCAGGCGTGCCGATGGTGGCTGCAACAGGAACTGGCGCTGGTGCGCCCGCGCGTGATCGTGGCGCTGGGCGCAACCGCGGCGCGCGCCCTGCTGGGCAAGGTGGTGACGATCGGCAAGCTACGCGGCACGGCGATCCCACTGGCGGACGGCGCTGAAGGCTGGATCACGGTGCATCCGAGCTATTTGCTGCGACTGCCCGACGCGGCGAAAGCGGCGGAGGAGCGGGCGCGGTTTGTGGCGGAGTTGCGCGTCGTAGGAGAGCGGGTGCGGGCGTTGGCGTGAGGTGGGGATGGGTGGATTGCGGACCGTCGGGTTATGAGGCGCAAAGGTCGGTTAGCCGACACGAGCGTGCCCATCTCAATCCCACCACAAATACCACCACTCCGATGACATGAGCGTCGCTGCAAGCGCAGACACCGTGCCGACACCTTGGTCTACGATGTCGGGGCAGTATGCATATTGATCTTTGGCGAGTGCCGTTGCTCGTTGGCGGGTGCTCGGTCGCCTTCCCGCCCGCAAGTTCATCGTGTCGCCGTTGAGGCCAACCAGCTCCACGCCGAATTGTTCATGCCATGCCCGCAATGCTGCGACATGATATTCTGGAGGCGGGCAGGCGTTCCAGTCCCCCCATCGCAGATAGGCTGGAACCTCCCAACTCGACCTAGTCGGGATGAGTATAATGTGGACCCTGTCGTGGAATTTGCCGGAGACGATGTCGGTTGCGATGGTCGGCCCCGAAGGATCATTGTCCACCCTCGATGGCCACGAGCCTATCGGCGCGGTCAGGTCTTCAGGTTTGTATGCGCCTGACCACTTTTGCAGATCGGTGGGAAACCGTAGCGTTGTGGCTGCTGTCAAAATCTCATCGGGCGAACGCAACGACAGACCCGGTATAGTTGCACCTGAAACAGCAGGGTCAGCTATTGTAAACTGGCCTGCGATTTGTTCGAGGTCTTCATCGTCACCGACGATAACCGGCCACCCTCGACCCGCCCCTTTCAACTTCTCCCACTCTATCAACGCCGCTGCGCCCGGAACAGTGATCCGTTCATACTTGAACGCTGCCATCATTCGAGCATGCATGGCTTCATATTCCGCCCGCTGCTTAGGCGTTAGATGGCTGAGGTCAGGGTTCATCTGCTGAGCTTGGCTCCCCCGTGCGCCGAACAGACCCACAGCCGCAATTCCGCCAATCACTGATCTTCGCGTCAATGTCATGCTGGCAGCATCGCACACGATCTTTAATGTCTGCAATGGGCGTGGCAAAGATTGATAACAAAGGGCAAACATTGGTCGTTAGCGGACGCCCCCCTCTTCCAACTGCGCCTAACCGCACTGCGTGCGGTAAGGCTTCTATCCTTCTCCCCGGCGGGGAGAAGGGCACGCACCTCTACACCAGCCCCAGTTTCGCCAGTTCCCCCAGCAGTGCGGCGGGCATGGCGGCGTTGGCATCTTCCTCCCCTTCGCCCAGGTCGCGCGGGGCATCCTCCTGCGCCAGATAGCGCCAGCCCTGATGGGCGCGCTTTGGTATGGGATGGACCGGGATCAGCGTCGGCGCGAGGCGGATCCAGTGGCGGCCCTGCCCGGTTTCGGCGAAGCCAAGGATCGGGCTGCGGCCGACGATGCGGTGGCCGTGAATCCAGTAGAGCGATCCGCCCGCCATTTCCTCGACCCGCTTGGGCAGATAGCGGGTGGTCAGCCGCGCTTCATCGGCATGGCTTTCCAGCCAGGCTTTCAGGCTGGCGGGACTTTCGCTCTGGAAGGCGATCTTGGTCATGTGCAACGGCATGGCGGCGATCTGGGGACGCGCGCGTCGTGGTTCAACGCAGGAACAGGGTCGCCAGCCCCAGGAAGCTCAAAAAGCCCAGCGAATCGGTCATCATCGTCACGAACACGGCGGACGACACGGCGGGATCGACATTATTGCGTTCCAGCGTGATCGGCACCAGCACACCCGCCAGCCCCGCGACCAGATTATTGGTCAGGATCGCCGCGCCGAACACCAGCGACAGGTCGATCCGCCCGTAGATGATGTAGGAGCCGATGCCGATCAGCGTCCCCAGCGCCGCGCCATTGGTCGCGGCGATGCGGAATTCCCGGCCGATCATCCGCACCGTGTTGGAACTGGTCAGCTGATTGGTGGCAAGCGCGCGCACGACCACGGCCAGCGTCTGCGTCCCCGCATTGCCGCCCATGCCCGACACGATGCCCATCAGCGCCGCCAGCATCGCGAAGCGCGCGATCGTCCCTTCAAACAGGCCGACGACCGAAGCGGCGAGCATGGCGGTGCCAAGGTTGACGACCAGCCAGATCAGGCGCGCGCGCACGGTCATCAATATCGGTTCGTTGATGTCGCCCTCGCCCGCGCCCGACAGGCGCAGAATATCCTCGCCCGCTTCTTCGGAAATGATGTGGACGACGTCATCGACGGTGATCATACCGACCAGCCGCCCGCTGCCATCGACGACGGCGGCGGAGATGAGCGCATATTTCTGGAAGCGCAACGCGACTTCCTCCTGATCCATGTCGACCGGGATCAGCGTCTGTTCGCGCTTCATCAGGTCGGCCATGGCGACGCTGCGCGGGCAGGTGAGAATCCAGCTGAGCTGGCAATAGCCGATCGGCCGGTGCATGGCGTCGACGACATAGATTTCCCAGAAATCGGTCGTCAGGTCGCCATTGTCGCGCAGATAGTCGATCACCTGACCCACGGTCATATGTTCGGGCACCGCGACCAGATCGCGCTGCATCAGGCGACCGGCGGACTCTTCCGGGTAGGACAAAGCGCTTTCGATCGCGGCGCGATCTTCCGGGTCGAGCGCCTCAAGGACGGCCTGCTGGTCGGCCTCCTCCATATCCTCGATCATGGCGACGGCGTCGTCGGTATCGAGTTCGGAGGCGAATTCGGCGACCTGTTCGGGCGCCAGATCACCGATCAGGTCGTCGCGGACATAGTCATTGAGTTCGGACAGGACTTCCGCGCCGACCAGATCGCCCAGCGCCGTCGCCAGCTCGCCGCGCCGGTCGGCCGGGGTGAGTTCGAGAAGGTCGGCGATGTCGGCGGGATGGAGCGGCGAGACAAGGTCGCGCGCATGTTCGGCGTCGCCTTCCTCCACCGCGTCCAGCACGGCGGAGACGAATTCGGGCTTTAGCCGATCATCCTCATCATGGCGCGATTCCGCCGCAGCGGCGATCGCTTCCTCTACATCATCCCCGTCCAACAGGGGCTGGGCTATGTCGCCGCGCTCGCTCATGGCGCCCCCTACTGTCCGGTTCCTGTTGCATTCCGATCCTTTCGCCCATGCACAATATAATTGCAATGGCGCAGACGGGCCAGAAGCCCAAAACACGGGCTTCCATCGTGACTTACAGCCTCTATATGGGTGCCAGCACTACCCCATCCCCCAAAGAGAGGATTTTTCATGGCCGACGATACCCTGACCCTTAGCCTCGACAGTGGCGGCGACGTCGTCATCAAGCTGCGGCCCGACCTGGCGCCCGGCCATGTCGCCCGCATCGTGGAAAACGCCAAGGAAGGCTTTTACGACGGCGTCGTGTTTCACCGCGTCATCCCCGGCTTCATGGCGCAGGGCGGCGACCCGACCGGCACCGGCATGGGCGGCCACCCCGACAAGCCGGACCTGAAGGCCGAATTCAGCCGCGAAAAGCATCTGCGCGGCGTCTGCTCGATGGCGCGTTCGTCCAACCCGAACAGCGCCAACAGCCAGTTCTTCATCTGCTTCGACGATGCGACCTTCCTGGACGGCCAATATACCGTCTGGGGCGAAGTGACGTCGGGCATGGAGCATGTCGACGCGCTGCCCAAGGGCGAGCCGCCGCGCACGCCCGGCAAGATCGTCAAGGCAAGCGTCGCCTGACTTTGCGGAATAAAAAGCCCGCCTCCAGACCTTGGAGGCGGGCTTTTTTTATGGGCGCGATCAGAGGCTTCGCTCCGTCGAGGAACGAGCGGCCCGCGCGAGCGTCATGAATCAGCGCTTCGCCGCCATCCCGTCGGTTGGGGAGACGGACTGTGTCGCCTGCGCCGCATTATCGGCTGCGTCGACAGTTGGCGGCGTATAAGGCCCGAAACTTTCTATATGCCAGCGGCGCTGTTCAGCGGTTGATCCGGGGACGTCATTCACCCGGCGCAATATGGCCTGCCGCAGCGCGTACCAGGGTTTGCCATTGGCCGCGAGCCTGCCGTAAATCTGCACCGGCACGCTGACATAGAGCGATCCTGCCGCACCCTCCGGCTCGGTCGGCGCGCCGATATTGGCGTGGATTTCACTAAAGCCACGGAAGCGCGCGACGAAATGCGCGTCGTCCTGCTGGCCGATTGCACCGGTCGGATTCCACAAATCCTGTGCGTCCTCGAACCGTTTTTCCTCCAGCAGCGCGAAATAACCCTGCACCACCTGCGCCGCCCCCTGGCCGCTGCCGGGGTCGATCGCCCCTTCTTCCAGCGGCGTACGGTCGTCGGGCAAGCCGCCCGGCGTGCCCGGCGCTGGCGGGTTGAGCGGTTCCATGACCGCCATCGCCTCAGCGCGGACATTATTTTCCACCTGGGTCGCATTGGCGCCATTGGCGAGATTGTCGATCGCACTCTCCTCCCGCCCGTCGCAGGCCGCGACGAACAGGAGGGGGAGCAGCATGATAGCCTTTACCGAACCCCGCATCAGTCAGGACGTTCCTGCCGCGAGGCGCCGGGCGCGCGTGAGCGAACGGCGCGTTCTGACGGCGCCGGACGGGCACCCCAATTACGTTGCGGACGAGGCTGGTTCATTTGCGGGCGGCCCTGCGGCTGGCGCAGACCCGGCTGCGGGGTCGGGCGCACAGCATCATTGCCGCGCCAATTGCCGCGACCGCGCGGACTGTCCCTGCCCTGCGACGGGCGGGGACGATTAGTCCAGTTACCAGTGCCCGGCGTGCCCGGCTGGCCATCACGGCCCTGCCAGCGGCCATCGCGCCCGTCACGATCCCGCCCGCGCCACTGACCATAGCGTCGGTCGTCACGCCGGTCATCGCGCCGCTCGGCACGGCGGCCTTCCCAGTAGCGGCGCTGGCGGTCGTTCCAGCGCTGGCGGCGGCCATTGCGGTCGTAGACATAATAGCCGGTGCCGGGATAATAGAAATTGTCATACCATCCATTGTAGAAGCCGGGCTGATAATAGCCAGTCGGGCCATAATAGCCATCGCCATAATAACCGCCACCGCCGTAATAGCCGGTGCCGACACTCACGCCGCCATAACCATAGCCATCATCATAGGCGCAGCCACCCAGTGCCAGCGCGCCTGCCAGTCCGATCACGGCCAGAATCCGATGTCGGAAGCCCGTCATCGTCTTTCTCCTCTTTCCCATCTGATGATGACGTAACGCCCGGCGGTTGAATTGGTTGTGAATGGATTTGGCAGGGCAGCCGCGTGTTTATCGCAGGTTCAGATAAGTGGCATTTCGTTCATCGGGGTGACAGAAAGCGTGTTTTTTCCGCCACATAATCGCCTTTTGCGCGATATTTATAATCCGTTCAGGAAACCTTCGGGCAAGGCCGGCCATTTATCCCGCGTCGCCTGAGCCGCTTGTAGCGCTCGTTCGTGCGACCCGGCGGGTCCACACCGTCGCACCAATCCACAACAGAAAAGGGTCATACCCATGAAGACACTGCTTTTGACGGCAGTTGCTGCCGCGTCCTTCGTTCCCGCCGCCATGGCGCAGGATCAGGCTGGTTCCCCCAGCCGCATCGAGCCCTATGTCGGCGTGATGGGCGGTGTGCATAATTTCGATAGCGAAACCGGCAAGGAAGGCATTCCTCCGGTCGGCTATAAGGGCCGGATGGTCGAAGGCGTCGCTGGCGTGAACTATAATGTCGCTGGCCCGCTGGTCGTCGGCGTCGAAGGGTCCGCGTCCAAGGGCGTTTCGGGCGACATCGACTGGGAATATGGCGCAGCTGGCCGGGTTGGCGTCAAGGCGGGCAAGGACAGCCTGATTTTCGGCAAGGTCGGTTACAAGTGGGTCAATTTCGACGCGCTTGGCCCCGATAGCCCGGATTTCCATGGCACCACCTATGGCGCGGGCGTCGAGCTGTCGGCGGCTGACATGGGCGGTTCGGCCGCCAGCAGCAACATCCGTTTCCGGGTGCAGGCAGACACGCTGGGCAATTTCCGGTCGATCCGCCCCATGGCGGGTGTCGTCGCGAAATTCTAAAGGATCGGGCGGGCTGTAACGGCCCGCCCCACCAGCCGATCCCCGCTCAGGCTTCGCCCTGATCAGGGACTGGGTCCGGAACGGCGCATTGGACTGCCGCCGTTCCGGATTTCCATTTCATCCGCTGTTGCGCAGCGCCGTCGCGATGGCGTTGATCGACAATTCGATGCCTTCCTTGATCCGCGGATCATCCTCGCCCGCGCGGTGGCGCTTCAACAGTTCGACCTGAAGCAGGTTGAGCGGTTCGATATAAGGCAGGCGGAGCCGGATGGACGTTTCCAGCGTCGGGTTCTTTTCTAGCAGGCGGCTCTGCCCGGTCGCGGCCATCAGCCCGTCATGGGTCAATGCCCAGCCTTCACGGATACGGCCAAACAGCCGTTCGGCCATCGCCTGGTCTTCGACCAGCGGCAGATAGCGCGCCGCGATGCCTAGGTCCGATTTGGCCAGCACCATTTCCAGATTGCCCATGGCCGACTTCAGGAAAGACCAGCTTTGCGCCATGTCGGCGAGCAGCGCCTTGTCCTCGAAGGCTGCGATCGCATGGCCAACGCCATACCAGCCCGGCAGCATGACGCGCGCCTGCGCCCAACTGAACACCCAGGGGATGGCGCGCAAATCCTCGATCCGGTCGCTTTTGGTGCGGCTGGCGGGGCGGGAGCCGATCTTGAGACCCGCAATCTCCTGAATCGGGGTTAGCTGCCGGAAGAATTCCTTGAAGCCCTCCGTCCCGTAAACCAGATCGCGATAGGCATTGAAGGCGTTTTGCGACAGTTCGTCCATGGCGCCTGCAAAACGCGCCGCATCCTTGTCCGAAATGCCTTCAGGTTCCAGACTGGCGAGCAGGGTCGCGCTCGTCATCGCCTCCAAATTGGTCATGGCGACGTCGCGCGATCCGAATTTGGCGGCGATCATCTCCCCCTGTTCGGTGATGCGGATGCGCCCCTGCACGGTGCCGCGCGGCTGAGCCTGGATCGCGGCGAAGGCGGAACCACCGCCGCGCCCGACCGCGCCGCCACGCCCATGGAACAGCTGCATTGCCGCGCTGGCTTCGGCAAAGACCGGCTCCAGCGCCTTGCTTGCCTTGAACAGGCTCCAGGTCGATGTGATGTAGCCACCATCCTTGTTGCTGTCCGAATAGCCGATCATCACTTCCTGATGGCCGCGCTGCTTCACGACGCCAGCTATTTCGGGCAGGCCGAAATAGGCCGACATGATCTGCGGCGCAGCTTCCAGATCGGCGATGGTTTCAAACAGCGGAATCGACATGATCGACGCCTGGGGCGGCGAACCTTCCGCGCCGGCGCGCCACAGGCCGGCTTCCTTGAGCAGGATGTTGACCTCCAGCAGGTCCGACACGCTTTCCGCCTTGGAAATGATATAATGGGTGATGCAGGCGGGGCCATAGATGCGGTGCGCTTCGGCGGCGGCATGGACGATCGCGAGTTCAGACGCGGTTTCCTCCGAATAGTCGGAAAAGCGCGACCCCAGCGGGCGGTTATTGGCCAGTTCCCGGCGCAGCAGCGCGATACGGGCATATTCGTCGAGCGCGGCATAGTCCGGCTCGACCCCCGCGACCTTCAGCAGTTCAGCGACGACGCGCTGATGCACGTCGCTATTCTGGCGCATATCGAGCGTGGCAAGATGGAAGCCGAAGGTTTCGACCGCGCGGATCAGACGGCCAAGCGCGCCCCCCGTCGCCAGCGCGCCATTGCCCTCGCTCGCCAGCCCTTGGGCAACGGTGACGAGATCGCGGCGGAAATCGGCGGGGCTGGCATAGGCCTGCCCTTTCAGGCTGGAGGGACGTGGAGGCTGATCCCCGGTCAACGCCACATAGGTGGCGACGAGCCGGGCGTAGATGCCCGAAATGGCGCGGCGATAGGGTTCGTCCTGCCGACTGGGCGACTCGTCTCCGCTGGCGTCGGCAATATCCAGCACCGCCTGCGGCACATGGGCGAGTTCGGTCGACAGCGAGAGTTCCGCGCCTAGCGCATGCAGCGCATCGAGATAATAAGCGAGCGCCGCCTGCGCCCCCCGCTTGAGCGCGAATTCCAGTTGGGACGCCTGCACGAAGGGATTGCCGTCGCGGTCGCCGCCGATCCAGCTGCCGACCCGCAGGAAGCTTTGCGGGCGCGCGCCCAGCACCCGCTCCCACCGCGCATAAAGGGCGGGCAGGACAGGCAGGAATATGTCGCGGAAATAGGTGAGCACATTGTCGATCTCGTCCGCGACGAACAGTTTTTCACGGCGCAGCGGACGGGTTTGCCACAGCAGGGCGATCTGGCGAAAAATCGCCTCATCCAGATTTTCGCCGTGAGCCGTTTCCTGGCGACCCGCATCCTTGAGCAGCATCAGATCGGCAATGCGATTCTTGTGATCGATCATGCTCTTGCGCCGCACCTCGGTCGGGTGGGCGGTGAGAACGGGGACGATCAGCGAATGCGCCAGCAGCCCCAGCACCGCGTCACGATCGATTCCGTGCGAATCGAGCCGGGCGATCGCTGACGCCACATCGGCCCCTGGGTCCGCCGCGACCCCCTGCCGGTCCTCGGCCAGATTGGCGAGCATCGAAAACAGCATGAAGCCGCGGGTGAAGTTGAGCGTGTCGTCGAGGCTGAGCGCGTCCAGCCCGGTATCGACAAGGTCCGCGCCCTGTATGCCGCGCGCCCGATCGACCGAGGCGGAGCGGATATATTCGGTCTGGCGATAGAGGCTATCCCCGCCATAGGCGCGAATCACATCGCCCAGCAGGCGCCCCAGATAGCGGATGTCGGGGTTCTGCGTGATCGCAGGAGCGGACGGTGATGAGGAGAGAGTCGCCATGGAAACGATGCTGCATTGCAACAGTAAAAGGGTCAAGCATTTCCCATCGTTTGCGCTGCGCGATTCAAGCCGCCTTCAGCGCCTCGATCAGCCGGCCGAATTCTGCCTGCACCTGTTCCACCCCCTGTCGTACGGCCGCGCCCTGGGCACGGGTGGCAGCGGCGGCCTGCGCCGAATGCCGCAGGGCATGGGAAATGGCGTCGACCGCTTGATTGGTGGCGCCCGCATCCAGCGCGACCGAACGGGAAACGCGCTGAATATCCTCCACCGAAGCAAGCTGTTGCTGGGCGGAGGAGGCAGCCGCACCGATCGTTTCGACCAGACTGGCCAGGACCGTATCGACCGAGCCAACAAGCGCGAAGGTCTGTTCCGCCGCCTGTTCGATCCCATCCGCGCGCGCCTGAATCTCCCGCGTGGTCTGGGCCGTCTGGGCAGCCAACGCCTTGACTTCGTTGGCGACGACCACAAAGCCGCGCCCCGCCTCTCCGGCGCGGGCCGCCTCGATCGTGGCGTTGAGCGCCAGCAGGTTGGTCTGGCCGGTAATCTCCGCGATCAGCTTCGTCGCTTCGTTGACGCTGCCGACATGGCGACGCAGATTATCATTGGCGTGGTGGGCGGCGGCCGACTGTCCGCTGGCGCTCGCCGCCGATTCGCGGATGTCATAGGCAGTGCCGGTGAAAGCCCCGATCGATGCCGTCAGATCATCAATGGTCGCGGCGATCGCCTGGGCCGATCCGGCGGTATCGCGCGCGCGCGCCGTCACGGTATCGACATGCCGCTGCTGCTCGTCGATCGTGCGCATCGTATCGTCGGCGCTATGTTCCAGCGCGGCAGCCGTTTCGAACAACTGCGTCACCAGCAGGGCCATGGATCGTTCCAGCGCTTCGGCTATCACGCGCCCGTTGCGCCGCAATTCTTCCTGATGTCGCCGTTCCTCCGCCGCGACCTGATCGGCGCTGGCGGCCAACGCCTGCCGGGCCGCTTCAGCCTGCACCAGCGCCTTGCTGGCCTGTTCGGCGGCGGAGCGCGCTTCACTTTCCGCATCGCGCGACAGCTGGACCTGCTTGCGCAAGGCCCGATGCGCCGCCATCAGACGCCATGCCAGCCAGCCCGACATCGCCAGGAATGTCAGGACGATGATGGCGACGGCGGGCATGATCTGGCGCAACGCCTTCGCCCCCGAAGATGATCGGCGCCATTCCACCTGCCCCAGCACCCGCCCGGTGACATCCTTGCCCCGAATACCGTTTTCGGTGTCGCCGGTAGTGCCGACATTCCAGCGCAGCGGCAATTGATTGGTGCGGCTCATGTCGGCCAGCAATTTGGCGTCGATCGGTTTGGTCAGCACCAGATAACGCACATCCCCGGACGGCAAGTGAGCGACGTCTGTCCACGGCGTGATCGCGCGGACGCCCAGGATCGCCGCCTGACCCTGCAACCGCACGAAGCGGACAACGGCCTTGCGCTCATCCAGCGCGGCGCGATGGCCCTGCGGCAGCGCCGTCATCAGTTCATGCAGTACCGGCAGGTCCAGCGCCTGGTCCAGCGGCAGGCGGCGCGCGCGCCGGGGCAGTTCGCTGCCCGCCGCCGACCAGATCGTCCGTCCACGGACGTCGAGCACGTAGGAATCGGCCACTTCCGTCGCCAAATTGCTTTCGGCCCATTCGCTGTCGAAATCGCCATAAACATGGCCTACCGCATCGTCCCAGCGCGCCGACGCCATGACAGCATCGCCCACCGCGGCCCGTTCACGCAGCAACGCACCATTGACGACGCGATGCAGATAGGCGTCGGCATTGCGTTCGATCTGGGCGCTGAGCAGGCCAAGGAGAATGGCCGTGCCGATCAAGGCCAGCATTATGACGCCGCCAAGCGGCACCATCGTATCCCCCAGATTGTTGCTACCCGCCAGCAATGCACGTTTGCGCATCATGTCGCGGACACGAACGAGGAGGGGATTCTTAACCATCCTCCCCGGTTAATGGGCACAGGTTGAAAATTGGTGAGCAAGTTCTTGCGCCAACCCGGTCCGCTGGGCCAAAGGACGAGCGTGACCGCCAGCATCAGCATAGGAACCGACAGCCACGGCAAGGACGTGCTGGTCGACGTGGAGGAATTGCTTGCCACCCGGCTGCTCGTCCAGGGCAATTCGGGGTCGGGCAAGTCGCATCTTCTGCGCCGCCTGCTGGAGGAAAGCGCGCCGCTGGTGCAGCAGGTGGTGATCGACCCGGAAGGGGATTTCGTCACGCTGGCCGACCGCTACGGCCATGTCGTGATTGACGCGGGCGACTATAACGAGCGCGAGATCGTCAAGATGGCGACCCGGATACGCGAACATCGCGCGTCGGTGGTGCTGAGCCTGGAAGCGCTGGAGATCGACGCGCAGATGAAATGCGCCGCATCTTTCCTCAACGCCCTGTTCGATGCGCCGCGTGACCATTGGTATCCTGCGCTGGTGGTGGTCGACGAGGCGCAGATGTTCGCGCCCGCCGCCGCTGGCGACGTATCGGACGAGGCGCGCCGGGTATCGCTGGCGGCGATGACCAATTTGATGTGCCGGGGGCGCAAGCGCGGGTTGGCAGGGGTTATCGCAACCCAGCGGCTGGCGAAACTGGCCAAGAATGTCGCGGCGGAAGCCTCCAACTTTCTGATGGGGCGCACCTTTCTGGACATCGACATGGCGCGCGCAGCCGACCTGCTGGGGATGGAGCGGCGGCAGGCGGAGCAGATCCGCGATCTGGAGCGCGGACGGTTCCTGGCGCTGGGTCCGGCGATCTGCCGCCGTCCGGTCGCGGTAAAGATCGGCGCGGTCAAGACCAGCACTCGCGGCGGCACCCACAAGCTGATGGCGCCCCCCGTCACCAGCGGCGAGGATTTTCAGGAATTGCTGTTCGCCCCCGAAGCGGCGGACGCCGTGCCGGTCGCGCCGCCCCGTGCCGATCCCCCGCCCCGCGCCGCCGAGGACATCATCCGCGCGCTGGCCGATTCGCCACAGGCCCGACCCGCCGCGCCTGAACTGGATTTCGGCCAGAATGAGCCGGTGGTGATGGCAGTGCTGGAGGAAATCGTCGCCGATCTGGGCGATGCAGCGCCCAGCATAGCGACGCTGTATCAGGATTTTGGCGTCCGCTGCCGGATGAAGGGGCTGCGTACCCCGCCGCTGGACCTGCCAGCCTTCCGCAAGCGTTTTGCCATGGCACAGGCGGGGATGATGGATGCAGCCGACGTCCGCTGGGAACCGGCGATGCGCGCGGCGGACCCGTTGCCGGAGGATATGCTGGCCCCCTTCCTGCTGATCGCGCGCGCCGCGATGCAGGGCCAGCCCTGCCCGGACGATGCGGCGCTGGCGCGGGCCTATGGCACCAGTTCACCGGGGCGAGTGCGCCGGTTGATCGACTATATGGAGAAATTGGGCGTCATCGTCGCACGCACCGATTTTTCGGGCAAGCGCTCCATCGGCGTACCGGGACTGGGCCTGTCGACGGCGGTGGCGGAGGGATGACGGGCCCAACCATGTCATCCGTCCTTTTCATGTGCCTGGGCAATATCTGCCGGTCGCCCCTGGCCGAGGCTGCCTTGCGGGCGGAGGCGGAACGGGCCGGGCTGGACATCATCGTTGATTCGGCGGGAACGGGCGACTGGCATGTCGATTGTCCGCCGGACCCGCGCGCGGGGCGGCAGGCGCAGCGCCACGGCATCGACATATCGGGCTATCGTGGGCGTCAGGTGCGCGCCGCCGATTTCCGCAGCTTCGCGCATATTTTCGCGCTGGATGGCGATAATCTCAAAAATCTGCGGCGTATCCGGCCATCCGATGGAAGCGCGACGCTGGCGCTGTTGATGGATATGGTGCCGGGACGGGAGGGGAGCGGCGTAACCGATCCCTATTATGGCGACGAGGCGGGCTTTGCGCAGACGTGGGACGATGTAACGCGCGCGGCGCAGGCCATCGTCGCGAAACTCAGCACCCAGCCATCCTAGTGGTCCGATTCTGACATTTGCAGACCCATCCCAGCCGCCAGGGGATGCAAATGTCAAAATCAATCCACTAGCGCCCGTCAGTCGCCTGCGACGCGATCCCGCATCGTCTGGCTGGCGCGGAAGGTCAGGACGCGGCGTGGTTCGATCGGCACTTCCACCCCGGTCTTGGGATTGCGGCCCATGCGCTGGGTCTTGTCGCGCAGGACGAAAGTGCCAAAGCTCGAAATCTTCACATTTTCGCCGCGTTCCAGCGCGTCGGACATATGGCCCAGGATCGATTCGATCAGCGCTGCCGCTTCGGCCCGCGACAGGCCGACGTGGCGGTTGACGCTTTCAGCAAGGTCTGCGCGCGTTAATGTGCCTGTGCCGATCATCGGATTCCCCATTTCCACCCCTTGGGCCACCATAGTCGGATGGCCTTTGCGGGAATGTGCGGGATTCGCAGGGCTTTGGCAAGGTTGCGTGATTTTGCGGGATCAGACCCGCAGGACGCAGGCACCCCAGGTGAAGCCGCCGCCCATCGCTTCGAGCACGATAAGGTCGCCCGGCTTGATCCGGCCGTCGCGCACGGCGCAATCGAGCGCCAGCGGCACCGACGCAGCCGAGGTATTGGCGTGTCGATCGACGGTCACGACAACCCGATCGGGCGAGAGTTTGAGCTTGCGCGCGGTAGCGTCCAGAATGCGGGCATTGGCCTGATGCGGCACCAGCCAGTCGATATCGCTGTTGGACAGACCCGCCGTCGCCATGACTTCGTTCAGCACCGAGGCGAGATTGACCACGGCGTGGCGGAACACTTCCTGCCCCTTCATCCGCAGCTTGCCCACGGTCTGCGTCGTGGACGGCCCGCCATCGACATAGAGCAGGCCGTTGTGGCGGCCATCGGCGTGCAGCTTGCTGGCCAATATGCCGCGCGCGCCATCCGCGCTTTCCTCCGCGCCCAGCACGACTGCGCCAGCGCCATCGCCAAAGAGGACGCAGGTGGTGCGATCTTCCCAGTCGAGAATACGGCTGAAGGTTTCCGCACCGATCACCAGCGCGCGCCGGGCCGCGCCGGAGCAGATCATGCTGTCGGCAACGGTCATGGCGTAGAGGAAGCCGGAGCAGACGGCCGCGACGTCGAACGCGACGCAATCATCAATGCCCAGCGCGGCCTGCACCCTGGTAGCGGAGGCGGGGAAGGTCTGGTCCGGGGTCGCTGTCGCCAGAATGATGAGGTCGATGTCCTGCGCCGCAACGCCCGCGGCATCGAGAGCGGCCTGCGCCGCGTCGGCCGCCAGCGAGGCGGTGGTTTCACCCTCGCCCGCGATATAGCGATTGCGGATGCCGGTGCGCTCGACAATCCATTCGTCGCTGGTATCGACGGTCTGTGCCAGTTCCGCGTTGCTGACCGCACGCGCCGGCAGCGCCGATCCGGTCCCCAGGAGAATCGCACGACGGATCACTTGACGGGCTGCTCCAGCTTCGACGAGGCAATAAGCGCCTGAACGGCGGCCATGTCGGCCGCGATGCGGCGGGTGATGTCTTCTTCCAGCAGGCGGGCGGCGACATGAACCGCATTCGCTATGCCCTTGGCGTCCGCGCTCCCGTGGCTTTTGACGACCACGCCATTGAGGCCCAGAAATACCGCGCCATTATGATTGTTGGGATCAAGATGATGCTTGAGCAGGTGCATCGCGGGTTTCGAGATCAGGAAGCCGATCTTCGAACGGATCGAACTGGTGAAGGCGTTGCGCAGCACGTCGGTGACGAAGCGGGCCGTGCCTTCGATCGTCTTGAGCGCGACATTGCCGGAAAAACCGTCGCACACGATGACGTCGGTATCGCCCCGGCTGATCTTGTCGCCTTCGGTAAAGCCGTCAAAGCTCATCGGCAGGACGTCCGCAGCGCGCAGGATGGCCGCAGCGTCGCGGATTTCGTCCGTACCCTTAAGCTCTTCGGTACCAATGTTGAGCAGGCGCACGCGCGGCCGCTCCAGATCGAATGCGATGCGGGCATAGGCTGCCCCCATCACCGCGAACTGGACGAGATTGCGGGCGTCGCATTCGGTGTTCGCGCCCAGATCGAGCATGACGACGTCATTGTCGCCACGCGTGGGCAACAGGGCCGACAGTGCGGGCCGATCAATGCCAGGCATGGTGCGCAGCGCCAGCTTGGCCATGGCCATCAGCGCACCGGTATTGCCCGCCGACACGGCTGCACCGGCATCACCCGACTTCACGGCCGCTATGGCCATACTCATCGAGCTGCTCTTCTTGCGAATCGCAACGCTCGGCTTGTCAGCGCCATCGACGACGGTATCGGCATGGACGACGTCGGACGCCGCGCGCAAATTGGGATGGTTGTCGAGCGCCGCCTTGATGCGGGTTTCGTCACCGAACAGGGTGAAGCGCAGCCCGTCATGGCGGTGACGGGCGAGCGCCACACCCGCCATCATCACGCGCACGCCTTCATCCCCGCCCATCGCGTCTATGGCGATTCGCGGCTGGCTGGACACCCTAGATCACCCCTTTGCGGAGATCGAAAAGTCGTTACGCCCCGACGGCGACGATTTCGCGGCCGTTATAATGGCCACAGGCGCCGCACATATTGTGGGGACGCTTGAGTTCACCGCAGTTGGAGCATTCCTGGAACGCTTCGACGCGCAGCGAATCGTGGCTACGGCGCATACCGCGCTTGGAGGGGGACGTTTTCCTTTTGGGGACAGCCATATCGGCACCTTGTTCCGTAAATCTATCAGGTTGTGCGAACGGCCAGATCCAACATGAAAGCTGACGCCACAGGCGCCGCAGACCCATGCGGCCCTGGGTGATCGCGAAGCCCTGCGCCTATAGCGCTTTTTGATCGGGGCGCAAGTCCTTCCTTGCCTGCCAAGCCGCAGCAGCTAGGGTGCAGGGCATAGAAATGAAGGGAAAATCGATGCTCCTGCCGATCACGCTGACCTTCGCCGCGGCCTGCGCGCTGCTCAATCTGTGGATAGCGACGCGATGCGCGCGGATTCGTATTTCGGGCAAAATATTGCATGGCGATGCGGGCAATACGCTGCTGGCCAGGCGGATGCGGGCGCACGCCAATTTTGTCGAATATACCCCGATCGTGCTGATCCTGTTCCTGGTGGTCGAACTGGCGGTTGGCGCTTCGCTATGGCTGTGGATCGGTGCGCTGGTCTATATCGTGGCGCGCGTGGCCCATGCGTTTGGCATGGATGCCGAAGCCCCCACCCCCTGGCGGGCTGGCGGTGCGCTGCTGACATGGCTGGTGACGGCCGGCCTGGCGATCACGGCGCTGACGATCGCCTATACCGTCACGCGCGAGATGCCGGCGCCGCCCGCGCTATCCGCCCATGTATAAAGGATGGAGCGCCTGACTGCGGGCGCCCGTCACATCCCCATATCCGCGAGGATCAGCCCAGCACCGAATCGGCGACGAAGGGATTCGTGCGGCGTTCATGGGCAAAATTGCTCATCTGGCCATGGCCGGGGACGAAGGCTGTATCTCCGCCCAACGGCCAAAGCTTGCCGGTGATCGCGTCGATCAATTGCTGATGGTTGCCGCGCGGGAAATCGGTGCGACCGATCGACCCCTGAAACAGCACATCGCCGACGATGGCGAGCTTGCTGGGGGCGTGGTGGAACACGACATGGCCGGGCGTATGGCCGGGGCAATGGAGGACGTCGAGGGTCAGATCGCCCACGGTCACCTGATCGCCATCGACCAGCCAGCGGTCCGGCTCGAAACTTTCGCCCGGCACGCCCCAGCGCGCGCCATCCTGCGCCAGCTTGTCGATCCAGAAGCGGTCATCCTCATGCGGTCCCTCAATAGGTACGCCAAGGTCGCGGGCCAGCACGCCCGCCTGCCCGCAATGCTCGATATGCCCATGGGTCACGAGCAGCTTTTCAATCGTCACGCCATGCTGCGCCGCTGCCTGCTTCAACACCGGCAGGTCGCCACCCGGATCGACGAACGCGCCGCGCATGGTGGCGGTGCACCAGAAAAGCGTGCAGTTCTGCTGGAGCGGGGTGACCGGGATCAGCGTTGCCCTGAGCGGGCGGTCCTGCTGGGACGTAGCTTGCGGGGATGTCGTCATAGGCCCGATGTGGCGAAGCGACGCGGTCGGCGCAAGGCCTATGCCTCGCCCAGCGCCGCGAACGGCTCGGCCAGGCTGATCCCGTCCAGCACCCGCGCGGTTTCATCCCGCACGCGAAGCATCACCCGGTGCAGGCGACATTCCGATTCGGGCAGGCAGTTGGTGCAGCTTTCATGCGCAAAGCGGCTGGCGCAGGGGGTGAGCGCGAGCGATCCGCGGGTCAGGCGGACAATGTCGCCATAGCTGATGTCGACCGGCGCGAGCGCGAGCCAATAGCCCCCGTCCCTGCCCCGCTGCGTCGCCACCAGCCCTTCGCGCGACAATTCCGACAGGATCACCGTCAGGAATTTGCCCGGAATATTCTGGCGCGTGGCAATCTCGTTCAGCGGCACCGGTCCCTGACGATAGCGGTCGGCCAGATGCTGGAGCGCGCGGATGGCATAACGGGTCTTTTGGGACAGCATATTTCCGTTATTCGCTCAGCCGATGCGTTTGACAAGTCAGGGCGCGGCTTTCTCCAGCGCGGCGCGCGCCTGGGCGGGGAAATCGGTAAAGACCTGTCTCTTATACACATCTAGATGTGTATAAGAGACAGGCGTTTGACAAGTCAGGGCGCGGCTTTCTCCAGCGCGGCGCGCGCCTGGGCGGGGGAATCGGTAAAGACCGCGTCCACACCGGGCGCCGCCACGGCGCGAACATAGCCCGCAAAATCGCCCCGTCCTTCCGGGTCGTCGGTCCGCTGATACTGGGCGGGCAGGAACATATTTTCCATCCGCAAGGTCCAGATATGGACCTGTAGTCCGGCATCATGCGCCTGCCCCACCAGCGCGGTGGCGCCGCTGTCGGCCAGTACGCGATTGGTGGAAGGACCGATGCCGTCCGCATAGTCGGCGATCGCGCGCAGCCCCTCGACGCTCATCATGCCGTCATAGCTCAGGTCAGGCCGGTCGGCCGGGCCAGCGGTGCTGTCGATCAACTGGATCAGCCGCAGCCGGGTGGCGGCGCGCAAAGCCTGAAGATTGCCGACCTCGAACGACTGGATAAAGACCGGGTCGGCCTCCGTCAGATAGCCATATTGTTCCAGCAGCGCGAGCATCGGCGCCTGATGCGGCAGTCCGATCCCGGCGAAATAGCTGGGATGCTTGGTTTCGGGATAGAGGCCGATGCGGCGACCCGCTTCCGCCTCCTTGGCGCGGACCAGCTTCAATATCTCCTCGAATGTCGGGATGAGATAGAGATCGTTGAAGCGGGTGTTGGCGGGGCGCAGCATGGGCAGCCGTTCGCGCGCACGCAGGGTCCGCAGTTCGGCCAGGGTAAAATCTTCGGTGAACCAGCCGGTGACCGCTGCGCCATCAATGGTCTTGGTCGTCTTGCGATCGGCAAATTCGGGGTGATCGGCAATATCGGTCGTGCCGCTGATCTCATTTTCGTGGCGGGCGACCAATATGCCGTCCTTGGTCAGCACCAGATCCGGCTCGATAAAGTCCGCGCCCTCGTCAATCGCCCGCTCATAAGCGGCGAGCGTATGTTCCGGCCGCTCGCCGCTGGCCCCGCGATGGGCGATCAACAAGGGTTCGGCCATGGCCATCTCCACCGGCAACAGGAGCAACAGGAGCGTCAGGCAGGCGCGGATCAGGCGCCGCCCGGTCATGCTATGGCACCTGCCAGGGCGTTCTCATAGGTCGTCGCCTTGAAACCGACGATGGTTTGCTTGCCCGTGTCCAGAATCGGGCGCTTGATCATCGACGGGTTGGTCATCATCAGCAGGATGGCCTTGTCCGCGTCGATATGCGCCTTGTCCCCGGCATCCAGCGCCTTGAAGGTGGTGCCGGAACGGTTGAGGATGGTTTCCCAGCCATGTTCCATCACCCATTCCTCCAGCTTGGCCTTGTCCACGCCCGACACCTTATAGTCGTGGAAGCTGTAGGAGACGCGCTCATTGTCGAGAAAATTGCGGGCCTTCTTGATCGTGTCGCAATTTTTGATGCCGTACATCGTGATCATGGCGGCTTACCCTTTGAATGCGGTGACTTCGATTTCGATTTTCATGTTCGGCTTGATCAGTCCGGCGACGACGCAACTGGCGGCGGGGCGGATGGTGCCGAATATAGGAGCGGTCGCCTGCCCCAGTTCGTCCCAATAGGCAGGGTCGGTGATGTAATAAGTGACGCGCACCACGTCCGAAAAGGCAAAGCCCGCCTCCTCCAGCGCCGCGCCGATGACCTTGAGCGCGTTGGCGGCCTGTTCGGCCACGCTGTCGGGCATGGTCTTGGTTTCCGGATCGGTGCCGGTGGTGCCGGCGACGAAGCACCAGTCACCCTGGACGACGGCACGGGAATAGCCGACCTGCGCCTCAAAGGGCGAGCCGGACGAAATAAGCTGGCGGGACATGATGGATTCCTGCTGCAGTGCGAAAGGATCGCGCTCGCCCTTGCCCCCTTGGCCTGATGCTGTCCAGTGGATTCAGCGACGGCGACGCGGAACGGCGTGCCGTGCGGACCGTTGGGACGGGATTGAACCAGCTACAGGAGAGCGTCCATGGCCGATCCGATCCCCGATAATGACATTGATGAGAATAGCGAACAGAATGAGGCGGGCACGCAGGCGCAGGATGTAGCGGAGTCCGCGCGGACGCGGACGACGGACCTGAGCGAAGAGAGCGAGCATGGCGGACATGGCAATCCGGCCCAGATCATCCCCGACGACGTACCCGACCTTGTCGACACGATGAACGCCATGAACCGGTCCGGCCAGATCGACATGGACGCCTATGCCGGCGAACCGGCAATGGATGATGAGGACGGGGCGGAGAGCAGCGAGGACTGATCGGGTCGATCAGGCCGCCTCACTGCTGCCGTCGAGCGCGAAATTGATCATGCCGCGCGCCATGTGACCCAGTGCCTGCGCCATTGCGTCGCCGATCGCTGGGTCCATATCCTGCTGACCTGCAATCGCGCATGTCATCGCCAGCGCCCAGTCGTCGGCAAGCGCGGGCGTGATGGGGAAAGCGCGGTGCAGCGACATGACGCACTGACCGCGCGCGAACCAGTCGCGCGGCCCGCCCAGCCAGCCCGACAGGAAACGGGTCAGGCCCAAACGCACCGGCCCCAGATCGGCGGCGTGAACCGCGCGCAGGTCAGCGTAGAGGCTGTCCTGTTCGATCAGGTCATAGAAGCGGTTGACGATCGCCGCGACGACCGGTTCGCCGCCGATGCGGACATAGGGGCTGGGCGGCGCGGCGGCGTTCATCGACTGGCTCCGTTTCGGATGATGGAATGGCCAGCATGACGCATTGGAACCGCGCGTCATTGATCCGCGTCAAACTCGATCCTCACCGGATTGGCGAGAGGTTGGACCGGCTTTAACGCCCCCTTTGCCAATAGCCGCCTATCGTCGCGGCATGGCGAGACAGAGATATGGGCGCGCGCGACGGCGCAGCGCGGGCTTCAGCGGCCCGGCGCTGATCTACACATTATGTCTGGGCCTGTTGCTTGGCTGGTACGGGCCGATATGGATGGATCGCGGTGCCTGGCCGCCCCTGGAGCACCCCCGGCAAAGCGTCGCCGCCGATGCGCTGTCTGCGCAATTCGGCTTTTGCCATAGCGGGGGCGGTGTGAATTGCGTCGTCGATGGCGACACATTCTGGTTTGGCGGCGAGAAATATCGGATTGCCGATATCGACACGCCCGAAACCCACGGGCCGCGCTGCGCCGCCGAGGGCGCCTTGGGCGCGCGGGCGACGGAGCGGTTGCAGGCCCTGATGAATGCGGGGGCGTTCTCGCTGGAGAGCGGGGACCGGGATACGGACCGCTATGGTCGATCGCTGAGGGTCGTGACACGCGGCGGCGAATCGATCGGCGGGATGCTGGTCGCCGAAGGGCTGGCACGCGAATGGGACGGTGCGCGACACGGATGGTGCTGAACGGGGCGAACGCGCAGCGCCCGCCCCTTCGTCCCGCTTAGCGGCAGTTCAGGCTACCCCGGTCGATTTCACGGCCGAGCAGCGCACCCGCGCCGCCGCCGATCAATATGCCCGCGACATTGGATTGGCCGCGATCAATCTGGCTGCCGAGAAGGCCGCCCAACGCAGCGCCGACGATCAGGCCAGTAGTGCCGTCCGACCGGCGGCAATAATAGCGGTCATCATAGCCACGATAGATGCGGGTGCGGCGATCGACACGGATCGGCGCATAACCGGCGCGATAATAGCGGTCGGGCCGGTAGCTGCGGCCATAACGCGGATCGGGGCGGTTCCAGTCATAGCGGTACACCACGCGACCGGGCCGACGATAGGCAACACGGCGGTCGTCCCGACGATCCCGGCGCCAGTCACGGCGATCATCGCGCCGATCTGCGCGTCGATCAGCGCGTCGGTCCTGGCGATCATCCCGACGGTCGGCCCTGCGGTCCTGGCGATCCTCGCGCCGTTCGCGATTGTCGCGGCCCGGCTGGGCGAAAGCGGGCGTTGCGGCCAGGCCGGTCAGCGTCATCGCGCCGAGCGACAGGGCAGCAATAGCCTGTCTGAAAGTGAACGTCATGGCAGAGTCCTTTGCATGGGCATATTCGTGAATGTCAGAACCCATGACGATAGAGCTTGTTGCATGAACGACACAAAACCACCCGTTCATCGTGGAGCAGGATGAGGCGGGGAGCAGGGCGAAGATGGTGCAATCGGAAGAATGGCGGGATCGTGCAGCGACGATCCGATAATCGCTGCCTCAGCCCTGATCCTGATAGGCCATCTGGAGTATGCCCCAGTGTCGGCCCTTTACATGGATCGACGCGATCACCTGTTTGAGCAGGATGACATCGCCTGCCGCGGTCAGGCGGCGATACGCCTTGATGCAGAAGGGCTGCGTCGTGCGGCATTGTTCGCGCGTATCGGCGAAATCGAAGATCAGGCCCTGCCGCGAATATTCCGCATTCCATACATCCTCGCCCGGCCGCTGCGGATGGGCGCGTTCGGGCATGGCGATCGCGCCAAAGGCATTGCGGTCGGTGAAGGTCATGCCGAACAGGCCAGTGAAGGCGCGCGCCTTTTCCTGCTGCGCGCGCGCGGCGGGCAACATCACATCCTGTACGGGATGGCTATATTGTTGCGGATTGGTGCCGGGAATAGGGGTTGGCAGATCGCCGAACAACGCCGCTTCGCTGATCTGCCCGCTGTCGATCGCCTGCTCCATCGCGCGACTGACGATCTCGGCCGATTCCAGGCTGAAACTGATATAGGGCGAATCGGGAATCGCGACCCCGCTTTCGGCCAGATATTGCAGCAGCATGTTCGTATCGTCGCTGGCGGTCGATACGCGGCCCGACAGGCGTTGCAACCCGCCCGCATTGTCCGCCGATGTGCTGGCCAGCGCGGCCAGGCCAGTGCGGATTTCCCCCGCCGATCCCACGATCGACGCGATCCGTTCGGCCACGCCCTCCGTATTGCTCGACAGGTCGACCATGAGCGAGCCAAGCCGCTCCACCAGCGCCTCGATGTTGCGCGTGTCCGATTGCGCGGTGCGCGCGGTCTGCGCGCCGCGGTTGATGCTGTCGAGCATCCCGCCCGCCTCGCTGGTCAACGCCGCGATCGATTGTTCGATCGTGTGCGTGGCCGCGCCGGTTTCCTGCGCCAGTTTCTTCACTTCGGCGGCGACGACGGCACAGCCGCGCCCGGCATCGCCCGCGCGTGCCGCCTCTATCGTGGCGTTGAGCGCCAGCAAATTGGTCTGCCGCGCGATGCCGCTAATCACATTGGTGACATGGGCGACGGTCTTGAGCGCTTCGCCAAAGCCGTCCAGCCGCTCATGGATACGGCTGACCTGATCGATCAGATCGACAAAGACATGGTGGGCGGCGGAGAGTTGCCGCCCGGAATCGTCGATGATGGAACGGGCCGCCACCGCCTTGGCGCGCGCATCCTGCCCGGCATTGGCCACGCTTTCGCCATCGTGCGACAATTGCGTCGCCGCGCCGCTGATCGCCTCGATCGTGCGCGCCTGCTGCGTTACGCGGTCGGCCAGTTCGCTGATGTCGGCCTGTAGATCGAGCGTGCGTATGCCCAGGTCGCCCGACAATTTGGCCACCTTCATAACCGCTCTTGCAACGGTTTCGGATTTCGCTTCGCTACCCACGGATCGAGGGCTAGCTCAACATGGTAAAGGAAAGATTAGCGATGCGTCAGAGCGATCCGGCCAGCGCCAGCACCACCCCGGACACCACCAGCAGCAGCCCGATGGCCTCGCTCCGCTGCATCTGTTCCCGCAGGTAAAAATGCGCAAAACCCATGGTGAAGGCGACCTCTATCTGCCCGACGATCCGCACCAGCGCGACCGGCGCCGTTGCAAAGCCGGTGAACCAGCAGGCCGATCCTAGCGCCGAGAGCATCCCGACCTGTCCCGATACCCGCCAGGTGGCGAACACGCGCCGCATTTCGCCTGATTCGCGCGCCAATAGCCAGCCGCCCTGCATCAGGGTCTGAAGCGCGACTGTCACGACCAGCACGACCAGCGCCGCCAGGATCGCGTCGCCCGTGTCCACCTGCTGCGTTGCGCGGCGGATGCCGATCGCGGTCAGGGCGAAGAAAAATCCCGACGCTATGCCGCACAAGGCGGCGGGCTGGCCCAGCGCGCGGACGAAATCCATCACCCCCATGCGCCTGCCCCCGGTCGACAGCAGCATCACGCCCACCACGCCGCAGCCGATCCCGCCCCAGGCCAGCGGCGAGAGACGCTCGCCCATCAGCAGGAAGGACAGTAGCGCGCCCTGGACCGCCTCGGTCTTGGAATAAGCGGTGCCGACGACGAAATTACGGTATCCAAATGCCAGGATCAGCAGGTTGGTCGCAACGATCTGCGCCAGCCCGCCGCCGATGCAGAAAAGCAGGAACAACGGCCCGAGTGCAGGCAGGGGCGCTGGATTGACCAGCCAATATCCGCCCAGCAGCACAATAGCGAACGGCAGTCCGTAAAGGTAGCGCACCAGCCCCGCCGCATTGAGCGACAGGCTATGACTGACGCGCCGCTGGACGGCGGTGCGCCAAGCCTGCATCCCGCCCGCCATCAGCGTCGCGGGCAACCAGATCGGGGACGTGATCATCGCGCTGCTATGGCCGCCGGACGCCCGGCGTCATCCCATCATCACCAGCATGGTGAAGAACAGCGCCAGCGCGACGCAGGCGAACATATAGAGCAGGGGCAGCCGCCACATCGCGCCAAAGCGCGACAGGCTGTAGGCGTCCTTCATCTGCCGATACATATGCCAGGCAGCGTAGAGCAGCAGCGCCGTCGTCACCAGCCCGGCGGTGACATGCAGCGCCGACAACAGCATCGACAATGAAAAGAGCAGGGACATGAAGGCGATCGAATAGGTGACGTAGATCGCATGGTCGTACATTTTGAAGCGGCGGTTGAACGGGAAGAGCAGCCATACGAACGGCATGGAAAACAGGATCAACGCCCAGGAGAATTTATAGGCATTGGCCTTGAGCTTGTAATAGGCCAGTTCCGGGTCTTTCGCCGCCGCGCTGACGACCTCTCCCACTGTGGCCGCTACTCCGCCATTCATGCCCTGTCTCTTATACACATCTAGATGTGTATAAGAGACAGGGCCTTGAGCTTGTAATAGGCCAGTTCCGAGTCTTTCGCCGCCGCGCTGACGTCCTCTCCCACTGTGGCCGCGACTCCGCCATGCATGCCCTCGCCACGCAGGGTTTGCGGCATGTTGGCGGCGAGCGTCAGGCCCTGTCGCTCCTCGCGCGCCTCGCTCAAATCCTCGTTCAGCTTCTCGCGCCGCTTCGGCGTCAGGCCGGGCTCTTTCAACCCTGTTTCGATCTTCGCAATCCGCGCGTCGGCCCTGGCCTCTTCGGCGCGCAGTTCCGCGATGGCGCCATCGTCCATCTGCACCATCTTGCCCGCGCCGGCGCCATGGCCGCTGGTGAGCGAGAAGATGGCGTACATGAGGAAGGCGCTGAACAGGAACAGGGCGAAAGGCGACACGAATTTCGCGCGCTCGCCATGGATATAGCGCCGCGTCAGCTTACCCGGACGCAGCGCCAGTTCGGGCAATGTCCGGAATATCTTGCCTTCAAAATGCAGCACGCCATGGGCCAGATCATGGCCGATCGCGCCGAAGCTGCGATGGAGATGCGCCGCCTGCCCGCATTGCGCGCAATAGGCGCCGGTCAGTTCCGCGCCACAGTTGAGGCACTTGCCATGGCCATCATGATCGGACTCGCCATGCCCCGGCTCGACCGCGCGCGCGATCATGCCTCCGGTGATGGCGTCCCCCGCCGCGTCGATTTCCCCCGTCATGGGGGACAGGATAACAGCGGTGTATGGCGCTTGCCAGACAGTTGTTTGCGTTTAGCTGGGCTGGACGCCTGGCGGTACATGGTGTGCCAGGTTCCGCCCCATCGTCCAGTTCCCCTCCAGCCGCACCAGCGGATTGGGCGCGCACCAGATTTCGCCGCTATCGGACAGGCCGGTGACCCAGATCAGATTATGTTCCTGCCCATAATCGATGACGGCAAAGGCATAGCCCTTCCCCTTGCCCTCCACATGGACGGGCAAGGGTGGGTCGAGTTGCGTGAAGGACATGGGACTGGCTCCAGCATGAAGGTGCGGAGACAATGCCGTGTAGCGGCCGGGGTTCCGGCCCCTTGATCCAGGTTGGTGCGATTAGCTGATCCCCCCCACGCACGGCATGGGGGGCGGCTTGCATCAGGCGTTTTCGAGCAACCCTTCGCGCTTGATCTTTTCCTGCCAGACCAGCGGGGCGAGATGGTGGACATTCTGGCCTTCGCTATCGACCGCAACGGTCACGGGCATGTCCTGCACATCGAATTCGTAGATCGCTTCCATGCCCAGATCCTCAAAGCCCACGACCTTGGCCCCCTTGATCGCGCGGGCGACCAGATAGGCGGCACCACCGACCGCCATCAGATAGGCACTCTTATGCTTGGCGATGGCTTTGGTCGCCGCGACCCCGCGCTCGGCCTTCCCGACGCAGCCCAGCAGGCCCTGTTCCAGCATCATGTCCATGAAGCTGTCCATGCGCGTTGCGGTGGTGGGACCGGCAGGACCGACCACTTCGTCGCCGACCGGATCGACCGGGCCGACATAGTAGATGACGCGGCCCTTGAAATCGACCGGCAGGCTCTCGCCGCGGCTCAGCATGTCCTTGATCCGCTTGTGCGCAGCGTCGCGCCCGGTCAGCATCTTGCCGTTCAGCAGCAGCCGGTCGCCATGCTTCCAGCCCTGGACGATGTCCGGCGTCAGCGTGTTGAGATCGACGCGGATCGCTTCCTTGCTCGGCGTCCAGTTGACGTCGGGCCATTCGGACAGCTTGGGCGCTTCCAGATAGGCGGGGCCGGAGCCGTCCAGCGTGAAATGGGCGTGGCGGGTGGCGGCGCAATTGGGGATCATCGCCACAGGCTTGCCCGCCGCATGGCAGGGATAGTCGTAAATCTTGACGTCCAGTATGGTGGACAGGCCGCCCAGACCCTGCGCGCCGATGCCCAGCGCATTGACCTTGTCGAAAATCTCGACCCGCATCTTCTCGATCTCGGTCTGCGGTCCGCGTGCCTTGAGCTCGCCCATGTCGATCGCGTCCATCAGGCTTTCCTTGGCCAGGGCGACCGCCTTTTCCGCGGTGCCGCCAATGCCGATGCCCAGCATGCCGGGCGGGCACCAGCCGGCACCCATTTGCGGCACCATCTCCAGCACCCAGTCGACGATCGAATCGCTGGGGTTCATCATCTTGAACTTGGTCTTGTTTTCGCTGCCGCCGCCCTTGGCCGCGACGTCGATCACCACCTTATTGCCGGGCACCATTTCGACCGACAGGACGCAGGGCGTATTATCCTTGGTATTCTGGCGGCTGAACGCGGGATCGCGCAGGATGGAGGCGCGCAGGCGGTTTTCGGGGTTGAGATAGGCGCGGCGCACGCCTTCGTCGATCACCTCCTGCATCGACCGGCTATTGTCGTCCAGGCGGCATTCCATGCCCCATTTGACGAACACGTTGACGATGCCGGTGTCCTGGCAGATCGGGCGATGCCCCTCCGCACACATGCGGCTGTTGGTCAGGATCTGGGCGATGGCGTCCTTGGCCGCCGGGCTTTGTTCAGCCTCATAGGCTTTGCCCAGCGCACGGATATAATCCATCGGGTGATAATAGCTGATGAACTGAAGCGCGTCGGCGACGCTCTCGATCAGGTCGGCGGTCTTGATGAGCGTCATCTTACCCAAATCCCTTATGTCTGCGGCCCGGCCCTGCACGGCGGGTTCCTGCTCGGGCAGCGGCTAATCAGGAATCGCCCGCCTGTCCAGAGAGGGGAAGCCTAGCCGTTCGCAAAGGGGAACATCGGCCACCATGGTTCCTTCTCCATCAGCACCCGCGCGAAGCTGGGCCGCGCGACGAGCCGGGCGAGATAGGCCGCGAGGCGAGGATGATCGCGGCCGATCGGCGCGATCCTGTCGGCATAGAAAAGCGCGGGGGCCGCCGCGCAATCGGCCAGGGTGAAATTGTCCCCCACCGCCCATCCCTGCGCGCCGATGCGCGTTTCCAGCAAGGCATAGGCCTTTGCGATCAGGGCGCGCGCTTGATCGACGCCATAAAGGTCGCGCGAGTCGGCCGGGCGCAGCCGGTCGGCGACGATCGCCTGCATCGGCGTCATCACATAATTGTCGAACAGCCGGTCCATCATCCGCACCTTTAGCGCAGCGTCGGGGTTGAGCGGTATCGGCCGGAAGGTGCCCGGCTCATGCGTCGCCAGATATTCGATGATGATGCTGGCTTCGGCGACGGTCATGTCGCGGGTCGAATCGCGCAATACGGGAAATTTGCCAATCGACCACAGCGCCAGCCATTCCTGCGCCACACCCTCGCCCTCCAGCATGCGCGGCGTGAAGGGCGTGCCATTTTCGTAAAAGGCGATCAGCACTTTCCAGCAATAGGAAGAGAGCGGGTGATAATAGAGAATCATCGGTCGGCCTCTGCGTAGGGGGAACGGGGCAGTCAGTCGGAGGCGACACCATAGCCCCTTTTGCGTGCGCCCACGCATTTGCGTGGCAAGCCAAAATTATTTTTTATTCCGCTTTTCTCTCTTGTCTTTCGGGGGAACGAGGAAAGTCCACGCGTCGCTGCGTCGCAACGGGTAGAAACAGCGATGAACGGAATCGGAACAGCGACGAATTGAGTCCCTAAACCGTCATTTACCCTCTTGCGCGCAAAACAGGCTATGGCACTATCTGTGGTATCGGGTAAACGGGGGTCACCCAACAGATAGTGATTGCGTCGCTGGACCGGTTTTCAGCGCAAGGGGGATTTTGTCCCTGCAATCCCGTCAGTTGGTCCCATTTCGACCCCGTTGCGATACGGTATCTGCTAGGGTGTTGGCACCTGCCGAACACCGCTTGACCGAATCGAACGGAACGGGAACATTCGGGGGCGTACATGGATTTTCGTGATAGTGGACAGGGTGGTACAAACGACGTGGCGACTGTGATGGATGATGTGATGGACCGGGTGAGCGAACAGCCTGTCGCGCCGACCAAGGCCGAACCTTTGTCCTCTTCCTCGGTGCAGGAACGACGCTTCGACGTCGTGACCGATCCGTCGCGCGACGCGCTGCTGACGGAGTTTGGCAAGGACACGCTGAACGACCGCTATCTGCTGCCCGGCGAAAGCTATCAGGATCTGTTCGCCCGCGTGGCAGCGGCCTATGCCGATGATCAGGCGCACGCCCAGCGCGTCTATGACTATATCTCCCGTCTCTGGTTCATGCCCGCCACCCCGGTCCTGTCCAACGGCGGCACCGGACGCGGCCTGCCGATCAGCTGCTATCTCAACAGCGTGGACGACAGCCTGGAAGGCATCGTCAACACCTGGAACGAGAATGTCTGGCTGGCCTCACGCGGGGGCGGCATCGGCACCTATTGGGGCAGCGTGCGCGGCATTGGCGAGCCGGTTGGCCTCAACGGCAAGACCAGCGGCATCATCCCCTTCGTCCGCGTCATGGATTCGCTGACGCTGGCGATCAGCCAGGGCAGCCTGCGTCGCGGCTCCGCCGCCTGCTATCTTGACGTGTCGCACCCGGAAATCGAGGAATTCCTTGAAATTCGCAAGCCCAGCGGCGACTTCAACCGCAAGGCGCTGAACCTGCATCATGGCGTGCTGCTGACCGACGAGTTCATGGAAGCGGTGCGCGACGGCAGCGATTTCAACCTGCGCAGCCCCAAGGACCAGTCGATCCGTGGCACCGTCAACGCCCGCGCGCTGTTCCAGAAGCTGGTCGAAACCCGCCTGGCCACCGGCGAGCCCTATATCGTGTTCAACGACACGGTGAACCGCATGATGCCCAAACATCATCGCGACCTGGGCCTTAAAGTCTCGACATCGAACCTCTGCTCCGAAATCACCCTGCCGACGGGTCGCGACCATCTCGGCAATGACCGCACCGCCGTGTGCTGCCTTTCCTCGATGAACCTGGAAACCTGGGACGAGTGGAAGGATGAGAAGCTGTTTGCCGAGGATATCATGCGTTTCCTCGACAATGTGCTGCAGGACTATATCGACCGTGCGCCGCCCGAAATGGCGCGCGCCAAATATAGCGCGATGCGCGAACGATCGGTCGGGCTTGGCGTCATGGGCTTCCACAGCTTCCTGCAGGCGCGCGGTATCCCGTTCGAAGGGGCCATGGCCAAGTCGTGGAACCTGCGCATGTTCAAGCATATCAAGAGCCAGGTTGACGAAGCCTCGATGCAGTTGGCGATCGAGCGCGGCCCCTGCCCCGATGCTGCCGATCAGGGCGTGATGGAGCGTTTCTCCTGCAAGATGGCGATCGCGCCGACCGCGTCCATCTCCATCATCTGCGGCGGCACGTCGGCCTGCATCGAACCGATCCCGGCGAACATCTATACCCACAAGACGCTGTCGGGCAGCTTCTCGATCAAGAATCCCTATCTGGAAAAATTGCTGGTCGAAAAGGCCAAGGATTCGACCAATGTCTGGAACTCGATCCTGGAGCATGGCGGCTCGGTCCAGCATCTCGACTTCCTGAGCCAGGAAGAAAAGGACACGTTCAAGACCAGCTTCGAAATCGACCAGCGCTGGCTGCTCGAACTGGCCGCCGACCGCACACCCTATATCGACCAGGCGCAGTCGCTCAATCTGTTCATCCCCGCCGATGTGGAGAAATGGGATCTGCTGATGCTCCACTTCCGCGCGTGGGAACTGGGCATCAAGTCGCTTTACTATCTGCGGTCCAAGAGCGTGCAGCGCGCGGGTTTCGCGGGCGGCGTGGAAGCCGACAACACGATCGACGCACCCAAGTTCGAACTGGCCGGCGGCAGCACCGATTATGACGAGTGCCTGGCCTGCCAGTGACATATTGTGATCGGCCGGTTGATGCGCCCAGGCGCGTTCCGGTCGATCATGCTGTTTTTTAGTTTGCGGTCATTGCCGCAGGAGTAACCCCCATGTCCCTTCTCCAAGCCTCCAAAGTCTACAAGCCGTTCGAATATCCATGGGCCTATGAGTTCTGGAAGCGGCAGCAGCAGCTGCACTGGCTGCCCGAAGAAGTGCCTTTGGGCGAGGATTGCCGTGACTGGGCGCAGAAGCTGTCCGATCATGAGCGCAACCTTTTGACGCAGATTTTCCGCTTCTTCACCCAGGCGGACGTGGAAGTGCAGGATTGCTACCACGAAAAATATGGCCGCGTGTTCAAGCCGACCGAGATCAAGATGATGCTGACCGCGTTCAGCAACATGGAAACCGTCCATATCGCCGCCTACTCGCATCTGCTCGACACGATCGGGATGCCCGAAAGCGAATATTCGGCCTTTCTCCAATATAAGGAGATGAAGGACAAGCACGACTATCTGCAACAGTTCGGCGTCGACACGGACGAGGATATTGCCCGCACGCTGGCCATGTTCGGCGGCTTTACCGAAGGGTTGCAGCTCTTCGCCAGCTTCGCGATGCTGATGAACTTCCCGCGTTTCAACAAGATGAAGGGCATGGGGCAGATCGTCACCTGGTCGATCCGCGACGAAACGCTGCATTGCGAGGGCATCATCAAGCTGTTCCACGCCTTCTGCGCCGAACGCCAGTGCCTGACCTCTTCGGTCAAGGACGACATCATGGACATGTGCCAGAAAACCGTTCGTATCGAGGATGCGTTTGTCGATCTGGTGTTCGAAATGGGTCCGGTGCCGGGCATGACGCCCAAGGACATCAAGAAATATGTCCGCTATATCGCCGACTGGCGGCTGGGCCAGCTGGGCCTGAAACCCATCTACATGATCGACGAGCATCCGCTCCCCTGGCTGACCCCGATGCTCAATGGCGTCGAACATGCCAACTTCTTTGAAACCCGCGCGACCGAATATTCAAAGGGCGCGACGCGCGGCCAGTGGAACGAGGTCTGGGACGCGTTCGACCGCCGCAAGACCCGCGCAACGCCCGCCAATGCGGACGAAGCAACCGATCCCGACATGTTCAAGGCGGCGGGCATCGCGGCGGAGTGATTGCCAAATTCGTGAAGGGCATCGGGGTGACATTGCTGTTTGCAATGGTCGCCCTGTGCCTGGCCGTTACGATCGTGCCGCCCTTCCTCGACCGCATCTATTATGAAGGGCCGGTGAGCCGTCATTATGACGGCGCGCATTTCTTCAATCCCGATGGCGTGATCGACGTGCCCGCCCCGCCGGGGACGAGCCGACGGGGCTTTATCGCCAACTGGCTTCTGGGCCATGACGACCGGCCACAATGGCCCGACGCAATCGTCGTCAAGCCCGCCCGCCCCGCGCCCTTCGCGGCGCCGCGCGGGATGGTGGCGACATGGGTGGGCCATGCCACGGTGCTGGTGCAGGCGGCGGGCATCAACATATTGACCGATCCGATCTGGTCGGACCATGCCAGCCCCCTGCCCCCCTTCGGCCCCAAGAGGATCGCCCCGCCGGGCGTCCGCTTCGATGATCTGCCCCGGATCGACCTGATCGTCCTGAGCCACAATCATTATGATCATATGGACCTGCCGACCCTGAAGCGATTGTGGGAGCGCGACCGGCCCAGGATCGTCACCAGCCTGGGCAATGACACCATATTGAAGGCGCACGGCATCCCGTCGACCGCACTTGACTGGGGCCAGTCGGTCAGCGGCGTGGCTCTCAACGGGCTTGCCCCGCAGGCAGTGATCCAGTGCGGCAATTACGAACATTGCCCCGACTATCGCGTCCATGTGACCCGCAACCATCATTGGGGCAGCCGCTGGGGCACGGATCGCAACCGCGCGCTCTGGTCCAGCTTTCTGATCGAGACCCGCGCGGGCAACATCTTCTTTGCAGGCGACACCGGCGCGGGCGACATGGGCTGGCCCTATGAAGCCGCACGCTTCGGCCCGATCCGGCTGGCCCTGATCCCCATCGGCGCGTTCCGCTTCTGGAAAGGGCAGATGGCGTCGGACGCGCATATCGGCCCGCAACAGGCGGTGGAGGTGTTCAAACGGCTGGGCGCGTCGACCGCGATCCCGATCCATTGGGGGACGTTCCACCTGTCCTACGAACAATGGAATACGCCGCCCCGTATGCTGGACCTGTTCCTGGCGTGCGAAGGCATAGAGCGCCAGCGCTTCGCCCCGCTGCGGATCGGCCAGTCGCTGCTGGTGCCGCCCTACGCCGCCGTGGCGCAGGACAAGGGATCAAAGCGCAAGCGACAGTGCGACTGGCGCGCGATCAGGGCGCTGGAATAGCGCCCTGCCCGGCGTCAACCCTTGGGACAGTCGCCTACCCGCTTGCCCGACAGGTCATAGGTCGCGCGCAGCACCGCGCCGCCGCCTTCCGACTGCGTCATGGTTTCGCCCAGCGTCAGCGTGTCAGCGGTATAATTGCCTTCCAGCGCAATTTCCGACGTGCCCTTGCCCGCCGTACAGGCCAGGGTTGCGATCATGCGGCCCTTGCGGACCATCTTGTCCTTATAGGTGCAGTCCGTGCCATCCTTGCCCGCCATTGCCGCAACGTCCGGCAACCCTTCGGCATCGACCGAAAGGCAGACCTTATCCTCGCTCGTCTGCTTGAGCGCCGCCTGATATTGCTCCGGCGTGACGGTCGGCGTGTTGTAACCGGTGGTCTTGCGGGTCAGCACCCACTCGCCCGCCTGCATCAGGATCGGCGTTTCCTCGACTTCCGGCGCCGGGGCCGGTTCGCTACAGCCACCAAGGGCCAACATCGTTACGAGCGGCATGATCGCAAGCGGCATCCCCGCCAGCACGGTCTTTCGCATAACCTCTCCCCTGTTCTCTTGGTCGGAACAGGCCAGAGGCTCTACCCGTCGCGCACAAAGCGCAAGCGGAAATGCGTGGAGACTTATTCCGCCTTGGTGCAGTCAGGGCCGATCCACTTGCCTTCGGAACGTGCCTTCATCGCCATGGCCGCGCCATTGGGGCCACCCGCCATCTTCATGTCCATGTCCATCGAATAGGCCTCTTGCCCATAGGTGCCCGACATGCTGGCCTGCATCGTGCCGCCATCCGCCTTGCACGACACCTGCCCCTTCACGCTGCCACCGCTGACGGCAAAGCCCTGATAGGTACAATCCTTGTTTTCCTGACCGGAAAACATCTCGCCACTGGGATTGGCCGCTTCTTCAGGCGTGACGCAATATTTGAGCGACGTCTGGCTCATCATGCTCTTCATCTGGTCCTTCATGCCAGCGGGCGCGCCGGGCATGTTGGACAGGTCGATATCCTGCACGGTGAAGCGCCCTTCCCACTGGCCCGCCTTCAACTGCACCTTGTCGACCGCAGCCTTGACCTCTTCCTTGGTCATGGACGCGCCGCCATTGGCTGGCGCGTCGCCGGGCTTGTCGCCGCAGGCAGCGAGCAGCAAGGTCATGGTGGCGGCGGCAAATACAGCTCTGATCATCGCTTATCCCCTCATCGCGTCGGCATGGGCTGGGCCGTGGATAGCCGAGCATATCAAGCCGGTGCGACATTGCAAAATTTTCCCCGAAATGGATGGGCATCAGGCCTATCTGGACGCCGGACGGGCCGCCAAGAACCAGTTTCTGGCCTTGGCGCATTATATGGATACGCATGGCGGACAATCACCGCCAGACCCCGCTGATCCACCGTCGCTGGAAAGCCAGATCCTCGACAACAACTGGCGCAAGGAGACGAAGAATGGCTATGATTTCCATATTGATGTCATTGCGCGACCGAGGGAAGTCGTCGCTGAGCTTACAGACGGCCCGATTGCCGCGCGCTCACGGCGTGCTCAGGCTCAGGCGGGTCAGCCAGATCGCCGTCCGGGCGATGATGGCGGTCATTTTATCGCTGCCCGCTTCAACGGTCCCGGCGACAGCGTCAACCATTTCGCCCAGGACCGGAATTTCCACCGTGGCGCCTATCGCGCCATGGAAGATGGCTGGGCCAAAGACTTACGGGCGGGAAAGAAAGTCACCGTAAATATCGTTCCGCTATATGACGGAACATCCAAACGACCCTATAGCCTTACCGTCAAATGGTATGTGGACGGAGAGCCAAATATTCAACACTTCGACAACGAAGCGAAAGGCAAAGCACATGCCGGAAGATAAATTGGATTTGCTCGGACCAATTATGAACGACATTGGGCACGAGCTTGCTCATATCGTTGGTGGTGATCCTGACGGCATATTCCTCTATGCGGAAATTGGTGACGGATGGGTCAGACCCAGTATTTTCAAGGATGAAGGCGATCTGGTGCGCTGGTATGATCCCACAGATGCCTATTTGTCTGACCTTCTCTTTAAGGCCTGGTATCTCGAACCGGAAGCGCCAAATATGCGCTGGTCGGTTCTGGAATATGCCATCGTCGACAAAAAATTTCACGTCAGCATGAAATATCCAGAAGAAGTGAATGTTGACAAGATTGATCCAGAGCGCCGCCGCAAAGCCCTGCGCGCGCGTTTCGGTGACAAGCCTGTCATCTATCCACCCCCGCCCAATGGCGCGTTCGAGTTGAAGCCCTGACGTCAATTGCGTCCTGACGCAAACACCCCATATTGCCCCCATGGCCATCCAGATCCGCACCACGCTCGACGAGCCCGACACCGAAACCAGCTTCGTGCCGCATCGCCCCGCGCGACCGGACAAGAGCGAGGGCGGGCGCCCGTTCAAGCTGGTGAGCGATTATGAGCCATCGGGCGACCAATGCACCGCGATCCCCGAACTGGTGGAACAGGCACTGGCAGGCGAGCGCGATCAGGTGCTGCTGGGCGTTACGGGCTCCGGCAAGACCTTCACCATGGCCAAGGTGATCGAGGCGTTGCAGCGCCCGGCGCTGATCTTGGCTCCCAACAAGATCCTCGCCGCGCAGCTTTATGGCGAGTTCAAAAGCTTCTTTCCCGACAATGCGGTCGAATATTTCGTCAGCTATTATGATTATTACCAGCCCGAAGCCTATGTGGCGCGGTCGGACACTTATATCGAGAAGGAAAGCAGCGTAAACGAGAGCATCGACCGGATGCGCCATTCGGCCACGCGGTCGCTGCTGGAACGGGACGACTGCATCATCGTCGCGTCCGTTTCCTGCCTCTATGGCATCGGCTCGGTCGAAACCTATTCGGCCATGACCTTTTCCATGAAGAAAGGCGGGATAGAGGATCAGCGCGAGATCATCCGCAAGCTGGTCGCGCTCCAATATAAGCGCAACGACGCAGGTTTTGCGCGCGGCAATTTCCGGGTGAAGGGCGACAATCTGGAAATCTTCCCGTCCCATTATGAGGATACAGCCTGGCGCATATCCTTTTTCGGTAACGAGATTGAGGCCATCGTCGAGTTCGACCCGCTGACCGGCAAGAAGGTCGCCAGCCTCGATTATGTGAAAGTCTTTCCCAACAGCCACCATGTCACCCCCGGCCCGACGCTGAAGCAGGCGATGGAGGCGATCCGCTTCGAACTTGCCGAACGGCTCAAGGAGCTGGAGAGCGAGGGCAAGTTGCTGGAGGCGCAGCGGCTGGAGCAGCGAACCAATTTCGACCTGGAGATGATCGCAGCAACGGGATCATGCGCGGGGATCGAAAATTACAGCCGCTTTCTGACCGGCCGTCTGCCCGGCGAACCCCCGCCGACCCTGTTTGAATATCTCCCCGAAAACGCGCTGCTGTTCGTGGATGAAAGCCACCAGACCGTGCCGCAGATCGGCGCGATGGCGCGCGGCGACCATCGGCGCAAGATCACGCTGGCCGAATATGGCTTCCGCCTGCCGTCCTGCATCGACAACCGTCCGCTGCGTTTCAACGAATGGGACGCCATGCGGCCCCAGACGGTCAGCGTCTCCGCCACGCCCGGCAAATGGGAAATGGAGCAGACCGGCGGCGTGTTCAGCGAACAGGTGATCCGCCCCACCGGCCTCATTGACCCCCCGGTCGAGATCAAGCCGGTCGAGGATCAGGTGGACGACCTGATCAACGAATGCCGCAAGGTCACGGCCAATGGCTATCGCACTCTGGTCACCACGCTGACCAAGCGGATGGCCGAAGACCTGACCGAATTCATGCATGAGGCGGGAATCAAGGTCCGGTACATGCATAGCGATGTCGAGACGCTGGAGCGGATCGAACTGATCCGTGACCTGCGGCTTGGCGTTTATGACGTGCTGATCGGCATCAACCTGCTGCGTGAAGGGCTGGACATTCCCGAATGCGGGCTGGTCGCCATTCTGGACGCGGACAAGGAAGGCTTTTTGCGTTCCGAAACCTCGCTGATCCAGACCATCGGGCGCGCGGCGCGGAACGTGGACGGGCGGGTGATCCTCTATGCCGACCGGATCACCGGCAGCATGGAACGCGCGTTGAACGAAACCGGGCGGCGGCGTGAGAAGCAGGAAGCCTATAACCGCGAACATGGCATCACGCCGACGACGATCAAGCGCAACATCGGCGACATCATCGCTCATGTGGCCAACAAGGACAGCGTGCTGGTGGAAACCGGCGATGCCGACCGGCCCCACATGGTTGGCCACAATCTGCGCGCCTATATCGAGGATCTGGAAAAGAAGATGCGCGCCGCCGCCGCTGACCTGGAATTTGAGGAAGCGGGACGGATCAGGGACGAAATCCGCAAGCTGGAGGCGGAGGAATTGGGCCTGCCGCACGATCAACAGGTGGCAGCGCCCAAGGGACGCGCGACCGAAGGCAAGCCGGGCACGCGGAAGTTGCGCTATGGCAAGACCCAAAAGAAATTCGGGCGGTAGGGGTATGCCGTTTCCAAACTAGCCGTTCGTTTCGAGCAAAGTCGAGAAACGCTGTGCATTGCTTTCTCGACTTCGCTCGAAACGAACGGAGGAGTGTGTTATCGCACCCTCTAAACCACCGCTGGATAATCTGGCGCCGCGCTCTACATAGCGCCTATGCCGCCTGACATGCCCACATCCGCGCCATTGCCTCCCGTCTGGGCGACGCTCCGGCGGTTCCTGCCCTATTTGTGGCCGGCAGATGCGCCCGCTTTGCGACGGCGGGTGGTCGTCGCCATGCTGTGCGTGCTGGCGGCCAAGGTCATCAGCCTGGCCATGCCCTTTGCCTACAAGGCCGCGATCGACCGGATGGTGCCGGGGATGGAACCGGCCGCCAGCCTGGCGATCGCGCTGGTCGCGGTCTATGCGGGCGCGCGTTTTGGCAGCGTGTTGTTCGATAATCTGCGCAATGCGGTGTTCGAAAAGGTCGGGCAGGAAGCCGGGCGGCGGCTGGCCGACGATGTGTTCGTTCACCTGCACCGCCTGTCGCTGCGCTTCCATCTCGACCGGCGCACGGGCGCGGTCACGAAGATTGTCGAGCGCGGGACCAAGAGCATCGATACGATGCTCTATTTCCTGCTGTTCAACATTGCGCCCACCGTGCTGGAGCTGATTGCGGTCTGCGTCATTTTCTTCGTGAAGTTCGGTGCATGGCTGGTCGTCGTGACGCTGGCCATGGTCGCGCTTTACATCTGGTTCACCCGCACCGTGACCGAATGGCGCAACCAGTTGCGCCGCGACATGGTCGACATGGACACCAGCGCTGTCGCCCATGCCGTCGACAGCCTGCTGAATTTCGAAACGGTCAAATATTTCGGCGCGGAAGAACGCGAAGCCAGCCGTTACGGCACGGCGATGCGCCGTTATGCGCAGGCGGCGGTGAAGAGCGAGAATAGCCTGGCCTGGCTCAATATCGGCCAGTCGCTGATCACCAACCTGATGATGGCGGGCGCGATGGCCTATACCGTGTGGGGGTGGAGCCGCGGGCAGTTCACCACCGGCGATGTCGTGCTGGTCAATACGCTGCTGGCGCAGTTATTCCGGCCATTGGACCTGCTCGGCATGGTCTATCGCACGATCCGGCAGGGCCTGATCGACATGGAAGCGATGTACAGGCTGATGGACACGCAGCAGGAGATTGCCGACATGGACGGCGCGCCTGCCCTGATCGCATCGGGCGGCGAAGTGCGGTTCGATCATGTACGCTTTGGCTATGATCCCGAACGCGAGATATTGCACGATGTCAGCTTCACCGTGCCTGCCGGGCGGACGCTGGCGATCGTGGGGCCGTCGGGCGCGGGCAAATCCACCATCGCGCGCATCCTGTTCCGTTTCTACGATATTCAATCGGGCCAGGTCAGCATAGACGGGCAGAACATAGCCAGCGTGACGCAGGCGTCGCTGCGCGCGGCGATCGGCATCGTGCCGCAGGACATGGTGCTGTTCAACGACACGGTAGGATATAATATCGGCTATGGCCGCGAGGGCGCGAGCCAGGCGGAGATCGAGGCCGCAGCCAAAGCCGCGTCGATCCACGACTTCATCCTCGGCCTGCCGATGGGCTATGATACGCGCGTGGGCGAACGGGGCCTCAAACTGTCAGGCGGGGAAAAGCAGCGGGTGGCGATCGCCCGCACGCTGCTGAAAGACCCGCCAGTGCTGGTACTGGACGAAGCGACCAGCGCGCTAGACAGCCGGACGGAGAATGAAATTCAGGATGTGCTGCGCAACATTGCGCGCAAACGCACCACCCTGATCGTCGCGCACCGCCTGTCCACGGTGGTCGACGCCGACGAAATCATCGTGCTGGACCAGGGCCGCATCGTCGAACGGGGCCGCCACGCCGATCTGGTGCGGGCGGACGGCCTCTATGCCGTGATGTGGAACCGGCAGGCGGCCGAGCGGGACGATATGCCGGTCGAACCGGGGGTTGGGGATGTGTTTGAGGTGGTGCGGGAATAAACCTTTTATCCGTTCGTTTCGAGCGAAGGCAGTGGCCCCCCGCCCATCAATCCACAAAATTCGCCGCCACCTCCGGCGGCACGCGCAATATGCGGCCCGTGCTTTTGTCCACGATCGCCCAGGTGGATCTGGCCGTGACCTTCACCTTGCCATCAGGGCCGCTGAATTCGATCAGCCGGTCGAAGCGCGCGCCGCGGGGGGCATCGGGAATCCAGGTACGGGCCGTCACCGTCTCGCCCTCCGCCACATTGCCGCGATAGTCGATTTCGTGACGGGTCACGACCCAGACATAGGCTTCGACATGCGCCGGATCAGCATCATGGGTCCAATGTTCGGTCGCGACCTGCTCCATCCACTGGACCCAGACCGCATTGTTGACATGGCCGAGTATGTCGATGTCGGCCGGCTGGGCGGTGATCTGGGTGGTGTAGGACGAAGCCATCTCTATCCTCCGTTCTGTTCAAGCCTGTCGAGAACAATTCTCGACACCTTTGTTCTTGTCGGGCGCTTCTCGACTTCGCTTGAAGCTGCCCGAACCGAACGGATTTGGAAAAATATCACGCTCCAGCCATCCCCATCTGCCACAGAATGAAGGCAAACTCCTCCGCGCTTTCGTGCAGGCTCTCGAACCGCCCGGATTTGCCGCCATGGCCCGCGCCCATATTGGTCTTGAGCAGCAGGACATTGTCGTCGGTCTTGGTCGCGCGCAGCTTGGCCACCCATTTGGCCGGTTCCCAATAGGTGACGCGCGGATCGTTCAACCCGGCGGTCACCATCAGCGGCGGATAACTCTGCGCCTTCACATTGGCGTAGGGGTCATAGGCCAGGATCGTCTCGAACGCTGCCTTGTCCTCGATCGGATTGCCCCATTCGGGCCATTCGCCCGGCGTCAGCGGCAGCGTTTCGTCCAACATGGTGTTGAGCACATCGACGAAGGGCACATGCGCCACCACCGCGCCCCACAGATCGGGATCACTGTTGATGACTGCGCCCATCAGTTCGCCGCCCGCCGAGCCGCCCGAAATGCTGATCCGTCCCTTGCTGCTATAGCCAAGGTCGATCAGCCCCCTGGCCACATCGACAAAGTCGGTGAAGGTGTTGTTGCGTTTGTCGAGCTTACCGTCGAGATACCATTGCTGGCCGAGATCATCGCCGCCGCGAATATGGGCGATGGCGAAGGCGAAGCCGCGATCCAGCAGCGACAGCCGCCCGGTCGAAAAACCCGGCTCCATCGCCATGCCATAGGCGCCATAACCATAGAGGTGCAGCGGCGCGCTGCCATCGCGCGGCAAACCGGCGGGATAGACGATCGACACCGGAATCTGCGTGCCGTCGCGCGCCGGGATCATCAGTCGCTCGGTCGCATAGCGGCTTGCGTCATAGCCTGACGGAATTTCCTGTACCTTGAGCAGCTCGAACCGCTCTTGCGCGATATGATAGTCGAAAATCGTGTCGGGCGTGACCATCGATTCATAGCCGATGCGCAGAACCGTCACGTCATATTCGGGATTGTCATCCAGCGACGCGGAATAGCTTGCCTCCGGGAATGGCAGTCGCTTGGGCATGTGCGTCGCATAATCGCGCAGCTCGATCTGATCGAGGCCGTCCAGCCGCCCTTCCGTGACGTAGAAGCGTTTGAACAGGGTGAAATCGGTCAGGTAGAAATGTGCATCGGGCGCGATCACCTCCGTCCATTGACCGGGCGCTGCCAGCGTGGCTGTAACCAGTCGGAAATTGGGATGGGTGTCGTTGGTCCTGATGTAGAGCGTGCCTTCATGTTCATCGACATCATATTCCCGGCCCGCCTGCCGCGCGGACACGAGCAGGGGCGGCGCGGTCGGATTGTCGGCGGGAATCAGCCAGGCTTCGGTCGTCACATGATCGCCCGTCGCGATGACGATCCATTTTTCCGACGAGGTAAGGCCGATCGAGACGCGAAACCCCTCATCGGCCTCGTGGAACAGTTCGACGTCGGACTCGACGCTCTGCCCCAGCCAGTGCAGCCGGGCGTTGTCGGTCCGCCAGTTTTCATTGGCGAGGCCGTAGAGCAGCCCCTTGCTATCGGACGTCCACACCAGCGATGACAGGGTGTCGGGGATCGACTCCGGCAAAATCTCGCCGGTAAAAAGATCCTTGATCCGCGCCTCGAACCGTTCCGACCCGTCATTGTCGATCGCATAGGCCAGATAGCGGCCATCCGGGCTGACCGACATCGCGCCCAGCCGGAAATAGTCATGGCCCTGCGCCAGCGCCGGTTCGTCCAGTATCAGCTGGTCAGCGCTTCCATCGTCCTTGGCGGCCACGGGCCTGCGATACCATTTGCGATATTGCGCGCCGGTTTCGAATGCGCGCCAGTAGATATAGTCGCCATCCTTTTGCGGAACGGAACTGTCATCTTCCTTGATGCGCCCCTTCATCTCGGCAAACAGCGCGTCGGTCAGCCCCTTGTGCGGGGCCATCGCCGCCTCGAACCAGGCATTTTCCTGCGCCAGATAGTCCAGCACGTCCGCGTCCTTGACATCGGGATAGCCCGGATCGCGCAGCCAGGCATAATCATCGCTGACGGTGATGCCATGATGGGTAATGCTGTGCGGCCGCGCTAGTGCGACGGGAGCGGCAACGGGCGACATGGTGTTTACGGTCATTCACTATCCATCTGCGAGAACAAGGCGAGCGCTGGCATATAGGCCACAGCCTGCTTATGTTGTTGTCATTATGGCCTGCGCAAGAGGGCCGATACGCAAGGAAGCATGAATGTCCACCTATCAAGACCGTCTCAACGCCCTGCGCGACCAGCTTGCGCGCGACCGGCTGGACGGCTTCGTCGTGCCGCTGACCGACGAGCATATGAGCGAATATGTCGGCGCCTACGCCCAGCGCCTCGCCTGGCTGACCGGGTTCCAGGGGTCGGCGGGCAGCGCCGTGGTGCTGCCGGAACAGGCCGCAATCTTCGTCGACGGCCGCTATACGTTGCAGGTGCGCGAGCAGGTTGACGGCGCGCTGTGGCAATATGAGAGCGTCCCGCAAACCTCCATCGCGGACTGGCTGAAGGCCCATGCCCCGGCGGGCGGGCGGATCGGTTATGATCCCTGGCTCCATACCCGTGCCTGGGTGGAGCAGGCGAGCGCGGCACTGGCGGACAAGGGCGCGACGCTGGTGGCGGTGGACACCAACCCGATCGACCTGGTGTGGCCCGACCGCCCTGCCCCCAGCGACGCGCGGCTGGTCGTCCATGACGATCGCTATGCCGGGCAGAGCGCGGCGGAAAAGCGGCAGGCGATGGCTGACTGGCTAGTCGGGAAAAAGGCGGATGCCGCGGTGCTCTCCGCGCTGGATTCCATCGCCTGGACCTTCAACATCCGGGGCAAGGATGTGGACCGGACGCCAGTCGCGCTCGCCTATGCCATCGTCCATGCCGACGCGACTGCGGACCTGTATGTCGCGCCCGAAAAGATGGACGAAGCCGTCGCCAAGCATCTGGGCAATGCCGTGCGGGTGCATGATCGCGCCGCTTTTGCCGATGCGCTGGCGGGCTTTGCGGGCAAAAGCGTGGTGGCCGATCCCGAACGGGCGGTGGCGGCGATCTTCGAGGCGCTCGACAGCGGCGGCGCGACCATATTGCCGCTGCGCGATCCTGCTATCCTGCCCAAGGCGATCAAGAACCCGATCGAGATTGCCGGGCACAAATCAGCGCAGGCCCGTGACGGCGCAGCCTTGAGCCGCTTCCTCCACTGGGTGTCCGTGGAAGCGCCCAAGGGCGGCCAGACCGAAATGACCGCTGCCGACCGGCTGGAAGCGTTCCGCAAGGAAACCGGCCTGCTGGAGGATCTGTCCTTCGACACGATCAGCGGGGCCGGCCCGAATGGCGCGGTGGTGCATTACCGGGTCGAGGAAAAGACCAACCGCCCGATCGAGACGGGCACGCTCTATCTGGTCGATTCGGGCGGCCAATATCGCGACGGCACGACCGACGTGACCCGCACGCTGGCGATCGGCGCGCCTAGCCGCGAGATGCAGGAGCGTTTCACGCTGGTGCTGAAAGGCCATGTCGCCCTGGCGCGCGCGGTGTTCCCGGTGGGGACGCGTGGCGGGCAGCTCGACATATTGGCGCGGCAGTTCCTCTGGGCGCAGGGTCTGGATTATGCCCATGGCACCGGCCATGGCGTTGGCAGCTTCCTGTCAGTGCATGAAGGACCGCAGCGGATCGCGACGTTCGGCGGCGGCGACGAGCCGTTGCAAGCAGGCATGATCCTGTCCAACGAGCCTGGCTATTACAAGACGGGCGAATATGGCATCCGCATCGAAAATCTGGTGCTGGTGGAGGAACGGGCCATTGCGGGCGCGGAAAAGCCGATGCTGGGCTTTGAAACGCTGACCTTCGCCCCGATCGACCGTCATCTGATCGCGCTCGATCTGCTCAGCCCCGGCGAGCGGGCATGGGTCGATGCCTATCATGCCAAGGTGCTGTCGGTCGTCGGGCCGCAGCTGGATGGCGATGCGAAGGCGTGGCTGGAGAGCGCCTGCGCGCCGCTTTAATCCTTGGGGCCATCGGGCGCGGGCGGCGAAGGCAGGATTTCCCGCGCCTGTGCCTTGCGCCGACGCAGATTGGTGCGCAACGCCTGCGCCAGCCGCGCCTTGCGGTCATCCTGTTCGCTCGTCATGGCATGGCCTTAAGCAAAATGTGGCATCCGCCGCAACCCGCCTTGACAAGGGCGGCGCGCACAGCCATAGGCCCGGCTCCGCAGGCCGAACAGGCCCGCGGACATGAAATAGTGCTGCCGTAGCTCAGTGGTAGAGCGCATCCTTGGTAAGGCTGAGGTCGTGAGTTCAATCCTCACCGGCAGCACCATTTCTCCCCCGGACATCGACATGAACTTGCCGTCAGGCGGGCGGCGGTGCGCTCGATTCCGCGATCAGCAGCGGCAGGTCGACCTCGATCAGTGTGTCGACAGACCGTTTGGCGATGATATCGAACAGACAGCGGGCGGCCATCTGCGCCATCTCCCCCATGGGCCGCTGCACCGTCGTCAGCGCCGGGACGATCATCCTGGCCAACAGGCTGCCATCAAATCCTATGACGGTCAGGTCACGCGGCACCACCAGACGGCGCGAGGCAGCTACCTTGATCACGCCTGCGGCCATGATGTCATTGGCGGCAAAAATCGCGGTCGGCATCGGGTCGATCGACAGCAACCGCTCGGCCGCCGCCACGCCTGACTCAAAGCTGTAATCGCCTGCCTCCTCGCCCACCAACGCCACGCCCGCAGCCGCCAAGGCGGACCGGAAACCCGCGCGTCGCTCTTGCGCCGAAAGCATTGCGGGTGGTCCCGACACATGCGCCACGCGCCTATGGCCTAGCGCCACGATATGTTCGGCCACGCGCACGGCCGCATGGCGTTCGCCCGATACCAGCATGGCGTCGAATCCGGGCAGGCGGACCGATGCAAGCGCCACCGCCGGGATGCCCAGGGTCCGAAGGGCGTCAGCCAGGCCCGGCACACCGGAGACCGGCGCCAGAATGACGACGCCATCGACGCGGGAGCGCCGCACGAAATCGAGCACATCCTCGACCGAACCGTCCTGACCCGTCAGGGTTGCGTGGGCAATGACTTCATAGCCTTGTGCGGTCGCTTCGTTCGCGACGCAGCGATGCACGTCGCCCAGCACCAGCACATTCCCGTCATTATGGATCATGCCGATCAGATAGGAGCGTCCGGTCGCCAGTCCCCGCGCACGCGCGCTGGGGCGGAAACCCAGCGCCGCGATCGCGTCCACTATCTTCGCGCGGGTTTCGGCATTGACCTTGGGCGATCCGTTGATCACGCGGGAGACCGTGCGAATGGATACCTGCGCCCGGTCGGCCACGTCCGCGATCGTGACGTCGGCCCCGATCGCCCAATTGCCCTGCTCTGTCATGACACAGCCATAGCCGGTCTGCCGACGCAGACAAGATCATGCATGATTGCCGTAAGACCGGCTTGTCAGTTGGCGAAACTGATGCCGATCCACAGCGTGCGCGGCGTGCCCAGGTCCATGGACCCGCCCGCATTGCGGGTCACAACCTTCTCGTCGAACAGATTTTCGCCCCGTGCCACCAGCGTCACGCCATGGCCGACCGGCAGCCGTGCGATGGCATCGAGCGTCAGCGCGTCAGGCAGCACGTCGCTTTGCAGGTCATCCTCATATTGTTTGGCAACATAGCGCAGCGTGGTCGACAGGGTCGGCCCCTGCGCCGGACTATAGGCAATGGTCGCGCTGGCGGCATGGCGGGGGCTTTGCGCCGGGGTCAGGCCGTCAAATGGCTCACCGGTCGCGTGCACGCTGCTATGGCTATAGGCGTAGGAGGCGGACAGGCGCATGTCCCCCAGCGCCGCTGCCGCCGTCAGTTCGATCCCCTTCGCCACGATGCGGTCGACATTGCGACGCTGGCGGGTGGTCGCATTGATGGTGACATTGGCGATGGCGTCGTCCAGCCGGTTATAGAAGGCGGTGGCCGACAGGGTGACGCCCGGTGCGGGCGTAAGGTCGATGCCTGCTTCCGCCCCCTTCAGCTTTTCCGGGGTCAGCGCGGCATTGGCCTGCGTCGTGATCGGAAAGACTACGAACGGACGGTAGAGTTCATTCAGCGTCGGCAGGCGGAAGCCGCTATAGGCCGCGCCGCGCAACGCGATCGCCTCGGTCACCCGGTAGAGCGCGCCGACCCTGCCCGACACTTCCCAGTCGGACCGGTCGGCAAAGGCGCTGTTGGTGACTGCCCCGGTCGTCGCACTGACCTGCCGGTAAAAGCCGTTGCGGATCGACCAGCGATCGGCCCGCACCCCGCCGGTCAGGACCAGCTTGCCAATCGTCCAGTCATCCTCGACAAAGATACCGCTGGTCAGTTCCTTACCCCCGGCATGGCGGCGGAAGGTCGCCGGGTTGCTGGCGATATTCGCGTTGAAGGCGTCCTCGAACATGTCGCCGGTGGCGAAGCGGGTGTCGACACCGACGCGCAGCAGATGGTTGCCACCGACGGGCGGGCGCAGTTCGATCTTGCCGCCAAGGCCGGTCGAGGGCGTGTTGCGCTGGTCTAGCGACTTGCGGAAGGTCGAGGACGACATGACGATGTTAGAAAAATTGCGCGCCTGTATGTAGGCCAGCGCATCGACCTGCCACGGCCCGCGATTGATATAGCGGATGCTGGCGTCCTGCCCCTGACTCATACTGTCCGCACCGGCGAAACGCAGCGTGCGCTTATCTTCAAACAGGGTTGCGCGAAATTGCAGTTCGGCGTTCGCGGAGACAGGCGCGACCGCGCGGATGTTGGTGGACCATCCGTCATAGGCGGCGGGCACGGTTGCGGCGACGCGCTGTCCCTTGGGTGTGGTCTGGAACCCGTCGCCCCTGTCCCACCGCCCGGACAGCGACACATAGCCGCTGCCAAGATCCGGCGTCAGGCTGGCGGACAATTCGGTCGAATCGCGGCTGCCATAAAAGGCGCTCGCGGCAAAGGTCGGCAGTTGATCGCGCGTGGCGCTCGCCAGTTCGATCGTGCCCGCGACCGCCCCTGCACCAAATGCGCCGATACCCCCGCCGCGCGTCACCCGCACGACCGACAGCCGATCAGGCACCAGCGCGTTGAACGGAATATAGCCGAAGAAGGGATCGGCCATCGGCACGCCGTCCAGCAGGAGCAACGTCCGGCTGGACGCATTGCCGCCCAGCGCACGCAGGGTAGCGCCTTGCGCCGAAGGGTTGGCGGACCGGCTGTCGGACCGGCGGAACTGCTGGAAACCAGCGACATCGCCCAGCACGCTTTCGATCCGGCCCGACGCGCTGTCCTGCAACCGGGCGCGGTCGATCACCACAGACCCATAGGCCGGAGTGCCGGGCGGCAGCGACAGGCCCGTGCCAGTGACGATGATCGACGGCGTATCCCCCGCATCGTCCGGCGCCTGCGCCAGCGCGGCTGTAGGAATGGACAAGAGCAAGGCGGGCAGAATGGTGGTTTTCATGACAATCCCCTCGGCGCCCCCTGTCCTGATTTTTCAGCATTTTTGCAAACGGAAAGGGACCGCACCCTTTCTAGGATGCAGTCCCCGCCCCGTGACATTGTTCCTTGGGTCGACCAGTCTGTCAGAAGAACAGGATCGCCCCGGCCGCCAGCGCGTCGGAACTGGCCTCATTGCCATTATGCGCTTTCGACGTCGTGTGAACATATTCGCCCAGCAGCGTCACCCAGCTGTTGAGGCCGTAACGCACTTGCCCGACCCAGCTGCCATTCTTGTCCACGAGCAGCGGATTGGCCAGTGCATCTGCGGCATTGGCATAGTCGAGATGGCTTTCACCGTAGCTGCCGCCAACCGAGATTTTGCCGAACGTCGCCAACCCCTGCAGATAGAAGCCATGGCTGTCGCGCCGGTTACCAAGACCATCGGTATCGAACAGGTTGAGCGCGGTCGTGCCCAGGCCCGACGCATCATAATAGGTGCCGACCAGCGTGACCGGCCCGAACGTGACCTTGGCACCCGCGTCCCAGCCCCAGCCGGTATAGTCCGGACCCGCAATCACATTATGCTTTTGGCTGATCCCCGACAGCCACAGCCGCGTCGCAACATCGCCCAGCTTGCCGTCATAGACGAACTTCGCCTGAAAGCCCGGCTGCTTGTTCGATTCCGCCGGGCCGGTGAGCGAGGACAAGGGCTCGAAAATGCCGACACTGGCGGTGAAGCCGTTGAAATTGGGCGTGGTATAGGTGATCTGCGGCTGGAAATCGGTGTAGATATAGCCAGTGCCGATCCGTCCCAGCGTCGTGTTGGACGGGGCGACATTGCCTGCCGGCGTGCCCGACGACAGCAGGGTGATGTCGTTGAGGATCGCTTCGGACCCGAACAGGCCGATGTCGCGGCCGATCTTCACTTCACCAAAACCGGCCCGACCAAAGGTCAGATAGGTCTGGCGAAAGTCGATCCCGGCGGTCTGGAGCGCGCGGGGATTGCCGGGGCTGTTGGCCCCGCCGCCCGCGGCATAATTGACCGAATTGATGCCGGGATACATGCCGAAATGCGCGCCGACGTCCCAGCCGCCCTGCGTCGTCATCGCCTCGACCTTCAAGAAGCCGGGCAGCAGGCCATTGCGGATCGCCGAGCTGTTGCCGCCCACCGTCGCCACGCCGCCGACGACGGTGTTGGTCGCATTGGGCGCCTCGCCATTGTCATGGACGTAAAAGCCATTGACCGAACCGGAGAATTTGAGCGTGACATCGCCCATTTGCAGCCCCACACCGCTGTCGGCCATGCGGACCAGCGGCTTGCCGCCCGACGCATCCGGGGTGACTGGCGGCGCTTGCGCGGCCTCTGCGCTCTGGCCCTTCAGCAGCTCCTGATATTCCTCATCGGTCAGGATGCCCTTTTCATGCAGGCGCTTGAGCAGATCGGCCGTGGTGCCGGCCATGGCCGGTGCAGCGGTGGCGGCGAGCAGCAGCGCTCCCGCCGCGCTCATCAGGCGCAACGTCCCTTTCATATCATCCTCCCGTTCGTGACGCCGGTTTCCCCCCGGCCGAAGCAGGAGAGTGGCGGGTCCGAACGGACAGGAAAATTAGACTTAGGTTCTCATCCCTTCGGACAGTGCAGGCGCGCCGAAAGGGATGCCGTCAATGGCTGATCAGGCCGACGATCCGCACAAGTTGCGACTCCCGGCGACATCCGGTCTTGTCGTAGATGCTGCGCAGTTGCACCTTCAACGTCTCGGCCGATACGCCGCGCGCCGCCGCGATGTCGGCGCGGGACTGGCCCGCCGCCAGCCGGATGGCGATGTCTGCTTCGGCCGGGGTCAGGCCGAATGTCCGCATCAATAGCTGGACGTGCCGGTCCGTCGGCGCGCCAACCCGCGCGATCATGATGGCGCGCGGCGCGAAAGGCAGTGCCCAGGGTCGACTGGGCAAGGGGTAGCATTCCAGCATGATGCCCACGCCCCCGCTATCATCGCGCAGCGCGACCGGATCGGCAGCGCGGCCAGGCGGGTCTATCACGGCGCGAACCGCGCGGGCGATGGCGCGGCTTTCATCGGGCCGTTCGCTGGCCAGCCAGCCATCACGGACGCGAATGCGGCTGGTGGCCAGCAGCGCGTCGGCGCGCGGGGTTATGCCCCCAACCCGCCCGGTCGCATCGAGCAGCCAGCAGGCGCGGTCCATCGCCTCGAACGTACCGGACAACAGCGCAAATCCCTGCTGCTCGATCGCGCGCTGAAGCAACACGGCCGTGCGGACGTGCGGGGCAATCGCGCCAAACAGGTCGCGCTGCTCCTGGGTTGTGCGCCCATCCTTGCTGTCGCGCAGCAACGCCAGCCCGATCATCCCTTCCCGTCCCGCCAGAAGGCGGGTCTGACAGCCATTGAAAATGTCGAAATCGGCGCAAAGGTCGAGATAGTCGTCCGCGCGCAGCGACTGGCGCGCCACATCATATTGCGCTTCGTGGACGATGGTCGGACTGTCGCGCAAAGCGTCAGCCGCGACGCGATAATTCAGGTCAGGTCGGGACTGGTCGATCGTCGCGGTCTTAGCGACGATGCTGTCATCAATGTCGCTGATCCAGTTGAAACTGCTGGCGCCGGGACCAAAGCCGATCAGTTGGCCATGACGCGACCCGGTCGCGGCGGCCATCGCCCTGATCGCCCTGTCCCAGTTTTCCGGGTCCAGCGCGGCGGACAGAAACAGGTCTGCCCATTCATCCCCATTCGTGGCGCGTGACGCCATCCCCCATAACCCCCACAGTCGAGCAGGCATCCGATACGCAATATTTGGTTTAAGTCAAATAAACGTAAGGAAAAGGGGCAAGTGATTCTGGGCGTTACTGTTCTGGATTAACCCAGATCAAGCCGCTTGCGCCAACGCTTCTTCCCGCATGGCGCAGAACATCCAGCAAGGCGGAATATTGCGCCATTCCCGTCCTTCACGGACATGCGCGAATAACGGGTCCAGCAGACGGCGAACATAGCGTGAATATTGATAGACCAGGAAAGCGCCGCCCGGCCGCAATGCGGTGCGTGTTTCAGCACAGATGGACGCGCCCACCGTGTCGGGCAATGTCGAAAAGGGGATACCGGACAATATATAGTCCGCCTGGACATGACCCGCTTGCCGGATAAAGCGCCGCACGTCGGCAGCCGACCCATGCACGACCTTCAGCCTCGGATCGTCGAATTGCGCCTCCAGATAGGCGACGAAATCCAGATTGAGGTCAATCGCCAACAGGGTCGCGTCGGGGTGCAACCGATCAAGTATCGCCTGCGTGAAGGTGCCTACCCCCGGCCCATATTCCACGAACAGCCGCGTATTGTGCCAATCGACCTGATCCAGCATCCGGTCCACCAGCGTCGCAGAGGAAGGAATGATCGATCCGATCATGCCGGGATGCCTGACGAACTGGCGGAAAAACATGCCCCATTGCTGGAGAAACCGGCCAGCACCTGGTTTGCCGCCCGGAATATTTTTCTTTTTCAAGGGAATGGAGGCCATCACTATCCGTCTGTCTATGATCGTGGTCGGGCGTCGCAAATATCAGTGCGACTGGCAAGCCGCTTTGCATTTACATGACAAGGAACGCGCAGGCGGCATATGGTTTCCCTCGCCGCCTGCTTGTCCCTTCAACTCGCCCCTCGCAACATGCCGGGGGAAACGAAGCCGATCGGGTCGACCTGCAACGCCTTCTGCTTCAGTGTCGCCTGGATCTTTTCATATTCATGCTCCATTTCCGGCGTCACCGATGCGCGCGTTTCCTCCAGCGCCGCTTCGAAATGGGCCATCGTCACCTTGTCGACCGACAGGGACTGGCGCAGCGCGAACAGGCCGGCCCGTCGCGCCAGATCCTCCAGATCAGCGCCAGTGAAGCGTTCGGTCCGTGCCGCCAGTGAAGCCAGATCGACATCATCGCCCAGCGGCATCTTGCCGGTATGGATCGACAGGATGCGCTGACGGCCCGCCCGATCGGGGACCGGCACATAGATGAGTTCGTCAAACCGCCCCGGCCGCAGCAGCGCCGGATCGACCAGCGTGGGCCGGTTGGTCGCGCCGATGACCACCACCGACTGCAATTCTTCCAGCCCGTCCATTTCGGCCAGGATGGTATTGACCACCCGCTCGGTCACTTGCGGTTCGCCCATGCCATTGCCCCGCGCGGGGACCAGGCTGTCCAGCTCGTCAATGAAGATGACGGTCGGCGCCACCTGTCGTGCGCGGGCAAACAGCCGGGCAATCTGCTGCTCGCTCTCGCCATACCATTTGGACAGAAGGTCGCTCGATTTGGTGGCGATGAAATTGGCCTGCGCCTCCCGTGCCACAGCCTTGGCCAGCAGGGTCTTGCCCGTGCCGGGCGGGCCGTAGAGAAGGAAGCCCTTGGCCGGACGAATGCCGATGCGGCGGAAGGCATCGGGGTCTTTCAGCGGCAGTTCCACCCCTTCCTTCAGCCGCATCTGCGCGTCATCCAGCCCGCCAATGTCGGACCAGCCGATATTGGGCGCCTGCACCATCACTTCGCGCATGGCCGATGGCTGGACGCGCTTGATCGCGGCCATGAAATCGTCGCGGGTGACCGACAATTCCTCCAGCACGTCAGGCGGGATCGTGCCGTCCTCCAGATTGAGGCGCGGCATGAACCGTCGCACCGTCTCGATCGCCGCCTCGCGAGTCAGCGCGGCCAGATCCGCGCCGACGAAGCCGTAGGTCATACGTGCCAGTTCCGACAGGTCGACCGTATCGCCCAGCGGCATCCCGCGCGTATGGATGCCCAATATCTCGCGCCGCCCACGCTCGTCGGGCACGCCGACGACGATTTCCCGGTCGAACCGGCCGGGACGCCGCAACGCCTCGTCAATCGCTTCGGGACGGTTGGTCGCCGCGATCACGACCAGATTGGTGCGTGCCTCCAGCCCGTCCATCAGCGTCAGGAGTTGCGCGACCAGCCGCTTTTCGGTCTCGCCGGTCACTTGCCCCCGTTTCGGCGCGATCGAATCAATCTCGTCGATGAACAGAATCGACGGCGCAGCCTTCGACGCCGCCTCGAAAACCTCGCGCAGCTGCTTTTCCGATTCGCCATAGGCAGACCCGACGATTTCCGGCCCGTTGATCAAGAAGAATTCGGCTTCCGATTCATTGGCAACCGCGCGCGCCAGCCGGGTCTTGCCCGTACCCGGCGGGCCATGGAGCATCACCCCGCGCGGCGGATCGACGCCCAGACGCTGGAACAGTTCGGGATAGCGCAACGGCAATTCGACCATTTCGCGCAACTGGTCGATCGTATCGGCCATGCCACCAACATCGTCATAGGTGACGTCAGCACGGCGCGCTTCCTTGGGTTCCTCATATTCCGGGCGCAGCTCGACCTCGGTCTCCGCGTCGATATGAACGATGCCCTTGGGTATGGTCGATACGACGACGAGCCGGATTTCCTGCAGGGCGTAAGCCGGCGCGGCCAGCATCTGCCGCAACTGGGGCGGCATGTCGCCGGGTGGCACCTGCTGCTGCCCCGCCGTCGCGACGACATCGCCTGCGGTCAGGGGACGCTGAAAGAAAACCCGCTTCAACGCTTCGGGATGCCCCTGAAGCCGCAGATTATTTTGTGCAGGCGCGAACACGACACGCTGGGCTGCGCGGGACTCCAGCTTGTCGATATGGACGAAATCGCCGGAGCCGACACCGGCATTGGCCCGTTGCAACCCGTCCAGGCGCAGCACGTCCAGCCCTTCATCTTCCTTATAGGGGCGCACTACCCGCGCAGCGGTCGATCGCTTGCCAATGATCTCGATCACATCGCCTTCAGCCAGGCTCAGCTGCGCCATAACCGCCAGTGGCAGCCGCGCCAGCCCGCGTCCGGCATCTTCGGGCCGCGCATTGGCAACCTGAATCCGCCGTCCCGTTACGTCATCTTCCGCCATTGCGGACCCCTCCTTGTCGCTCAATCACGAAATAGGAAACGACGCGGCCAAGGAAAAGGGGCAGGCGGCGAAGCCCTGCGCACAAAAAAAGGGCCGGCCCAAAGGCCAGCCCGGAAAGTTTTAGGAGAGGATGCCTGAAAGGCACCCCCTATGTGCACCGCGGCAGAATTTATTGCAAGTGCGAAAAGAAAAGGGGAGTTGCAGAAAATGCATCTTGCCATTTTGGAGATTTTCCTGCTGAGTGTGGACAGGATGCTTGAAACCGGCTGCCGCTGCGATCGACAAAAAGACATGATGCGACGCAGCGCACCGGCTTCGGATTAGTGAAGACAGATGCGCAGATTGCCGCCCCTTACGGCCCTGGAGGCCTTTGTTCAGGTTGCGCGCCTTGGCTCGGTCAAGGCTGCGGCGGAAGAACTCGCGCTCTCGACTCCAGCGCTCAGCCGCCGCGTTCAGGCGCTGGAGCGCTTCATCGGCCGCCCCCTGTTCGACCGCAAGCATCAGGCGCTTGAGATCAATGCCGAGGGGCAGAGGCTGCTGGACGATATTGCGCCAGCCCTAGATTCCCTTGCGCAGGCGCTGGAAAATATCCAGAGCGGCGGCAACCAGTTGCGGCTTCGACTGGCGGTCATGCCCCTGTTCGCAACCCAAAGGCTGTTTCCCCATCTGGGTGCGCTGCGCGCGCTGCACCCGCAATTGCACATCGACATCGAAACCACGCCCCATGCCGTCGCCCGGCTGGGTGAAGGGCTGGACGCGGCGATCGTGCTGGCCAAGGATATCGACGCCGCGCTCTATGCGCATGAACTGGACCATGACGAAGTCTATGTCATCGGCGCGCGATCTCTGCTCGAATCGCCCCATGCGCTGACGTCGCCGGGGGAACTGGCGCAGCATACCGTGCTGCTCCACCGCGACATGCCGTTGGCGTTCGATGCCTGGAAGGAAGCGGTCGGCCTGCCCGACCTGCAACCGCTGGCGACGGACAATTATGATTCAGGACAGTTGATGCTGGAAGCGGCAGCACAGGGGCTTGGCGTCGCCTTCATGCACGCCAGCCATTTCAAGGAAGCCGCCGACAACCGGCTGGTCCGCCTGTTTCCGATCCGCGTCGAGAGCCCCTATCGCTATTATTTCGTCTGTCGCCCCCGCGCGCTTCAGACCCGCGCCGTGCGAATCTTCCGCGACTGGTTGATCGCCGCCGATATCTGATGGGACGCCGAGCGAATTTTTATCTGTCCTGGCTCTTAACCTTAATCCGCGACCGCCGTTATAGCCCTCATGAACGGGGCAACTTCACCTTCCGCTAGCCCGCAACATGGGCTGACCGACCGCTTGGCGCGATGGGCGAAAGGCCTGTCGGGCAAGGCCGATGACGACGAGGGTGGCGCGGAAGATCAGCGCCCCCGCGCGGGGTCCGCCGCGAACCGCGAAGTGACGCGCCGCCGCCGCCTTTATGAAGAGATTGGCGACTTCCTGTTCGCCCATGATCTGGACCTGACGCCCATCAATTTCAGCGTGGCGCTCGATTATCTGACCGGCGCGAATATCGGCGTGGAAAAGGCGATCAAGGCAGTGCTGATGGAGCGCGGCAAGATCACCAACGGCTGGATCGAATCGGTCGCGGCCAGTCAGAACCCGGATGAAGTCACGCCCGATTCGCTCGCCACGATGCTGGACAAGGTCGAGGAAAATCTGACCCAGTTTACCGGCCTGATGCACGAATCGCGCAATTCGGCCAAGGATTATGGCGCCGCATTGCAGGAGCAGGCCAAGGGTCTGGCCGAGGGCGGTGATGCCGAACCCGTACTGGCGCGCCTTGTCGGGCTGACCCGGTCGATGGTGGAAAAGACGCGACTGGTCGAAACCCAGCTACGCGAAAATCAGAAGCAGACGCAGGCGCTCAAATCCAGCCTAGAAAATGCCCGCCGCGCGGCCGAACATGATCATCTGACCGGCCTGCCCAACCGCCGCGCCTTTGAAGGCGTGCTGCGGGAGGAAGTGAAGCTGGCGCAGGACAATGGCGAGACGCTGTCCGTCGCCTTTTGCGACATCGACCATTTCAAGCATGTCAACGACACGCATGGCCATGAAACGGGCGATCGGGTGCTGAAATTCGTCGCTGGTCTGCTGGCCAAAGTATCCAACGACCATTGCCATGTCGCCCGCCATGGTGGCGAGGAGTTCGTCATGCTGTTCCGCGGCAAGACCGCTGCCGAAGCATGCGAGGCCGTCGATGCCGTGCGGGAGGATCTGTCCACCCGCAGCCTGGTCAACCGCACCAATGGCGAACGGATGGAACGTGTCAGCTTTTCCGCCGGCGTTGCCAACGTGCTGGCCTATGAAGACCCGCGCAGCGCCCTGAAGGCCGCCGACCGCGCGCTCTATCTGGCCAAGGAACATGGCCGCAACCGGGTCTATCTGGCGGCAGAGACGGACTGAAAGGGGCGCGCGTCGGGCGTTCCTTAGAAATCCGGCTTTTCATAATGGGGCGGGGGCGTAATCACCTCCATCCTTTCGGACAGAAGCGGCCGGAAGGACGGGCGGGATTTGAAACCTGCATACCAGCGCCGCACCGGCTCATGGCCCTGCCAGTCGATGCCGCCCAGATAATCCGCGACCGACAGGTGCGCCGCCGCCGCAATGTCCGCCAGACTGAGCGTACCGCCCCCCATCCAGCTGCGATGGTCGAGCAGATAGTCCATATAATCCAGATGGACATTCGCCCGCTTCATGGCCTCGCGCAGGATGCGCGCGTCGGGCGGAGCGCGCTCGATCAGCCTTTTCTTCATCCGCTCGTGCAGCAGCGGGCCGACCACGTCGCCATAGAAATTCTGGTCGAAAAAGGCGGTCAGCCGCCGCACTTCCGCCCGGCCAGCAGCCGAGCCGGAGATGAGCGGGAACTTCTCCACCGTTTCCTCGAAATATTCGCAGATCGCCTGGCTGTCGATCAGGGTGATGCCCTTGGCCTCGTCAATCAGCACCGGCGTCGTCCCGGCCGGGTTCCGATCGAGAAATTCGTCGCGCATCTCCCAGGGCGATTCGCGTACCAGATCATAGCCGACACCCTTCTCCCCCAGCAGCAGGCGGACCTTGCGAGAGAAAGGGCAGAGCGGAAATTGATAGAGAAGCCACATAGGCGATTCCTGTTAGGCGTGCCGGAGCGCCGGGGAAAGCGGCAAAATGAAAGACGGTCGATCTGGCGCTCCGGTCATATCGACCAAAAGGATGATGATAAACGGCATGAACAGCGCTTCCGATCCTCGTGTCAGGACGATAGAAGGCCATCCAAACAACGGTTTCGCTACGGAAGGGGTGCCCGATGTCTGATGATTTTTTCCCGGTGCCGGAAGATTGGGCCAAGAATGCGCTGATGGATAAGGCCGCGCGCGCTGCCGATTATGCCCGCTCGATTGACGATGCCGACGCCTATTGGCTGGAACGGGCGCAGCGGCTCGACTGGATCACGCCGCCGACCCGCGCCAATGAAAGCAGCTTTGCCGAGGCCGACTTCGGCGTCAAATGGTTCGCCGACGGCGTGCTGAACGTCAGTGCCAACTGCATCGACCGCCATCTGGCGACGCGCGGCGATCAGACCGCGATCATCTGGGAACCCGATTCGCCTGATGCGGAGCCGCGCCGCTACAGCTATGCACAGGTGCATGAACAGGTGTGCCGCCTGGCCAATGTGCTCAAAGCCGCTGGCGCCAGGAAGGGCGATCGCATCACCCTCTATCTGCCGATGATCCCCGAAGCCGCCTTCGCCCTGCTCGCCTGCGCTCGGATCGGCGCGGTTCACAGCGTCGTGTTCGGCGGCTTTTCCCCCGAAGCGCTGGCCGGGCGCATCATCGATTGCGATTCCACCCTGGTCGTGACCGCTGACGAGGGTCGTCGCGCGGGCAAGACGGTGCCGCTCAAGGCCAATGTCGATGCCGCGCTGAAGGATTGCCCCAGTGTGAAGAAAGTGGTGGTCGTGCAGGCCACCGGCGGCACTGTGGCCATGACGCCCGGTCGCGACCTTTGGTTGCATGAGGAAGCCGCGAACGTCTCGCCCGATTGCCCGCCCGAACCGATGAATGCCGAAGACCCGCTGTTCATCCTCTATACGTCGGGATCGACCGGCAAGCCCAAGGGCGTGCTGCACACGACCGGCGGCTATCTGCTCTGGGCGAGCCTGACGCACGAACTCTGTTTCGACTATCGGCCCGGCGACATTTACTGGTGCGCGGCCGACATCGGTTGGGTCACCGGCCACAGCTATATCGTCTATGGCCCGCTGGCGAACGGCGCCACCACGCTCATGTATGAAGGCGTGCCCAACTATCCGACGCCAGCGCGCATCTGGGAAGAGGTCGACCGGCATCAGGTCCAGACCATCTTCACCGCCCCCACGGCGCTGCGCGCGCTGATGAAGGAAGGCGACGAATTCGTCCATTCGACCAGCCGCAAATCACTCCGGCTGCTGGGCACCGTGGGCGAGCCGATCAACCCGGAAGCGTGGCGCTGGTATCACAGCGTTGTCGGTGAAGGGCGCTGCCCGATCATCGACACATGGTGGCAGACGGAAACGGGCGCGGCGATGATCGCGCCGACGCCCGGCGCCACCGACCTGAAGCCCGGCTCCGCCACTCTGCCGATGCCCGGCGTGGTGCCGCAGATTGTCGATGCGGAAGGCCATGTGCTGGAGGGCGCGACCGAAGGCAATCTCGTCATCGCGCAAAGCTGGCCGGGTCAGATGCGCACCGTGTGGGGCGATCATGATCGCTTCTTCCAGACCTATTTCACCACCTTCCCCGGCAAGTATACGACCGGCGATGGCGCGAGGCGGGATGCGGACGGCTATTACTGGATCACTGGCCGGGTGGACGACGTCATCAACGTGTCGGGCCACCGCATGGGCACCGCAGAGGTTGAAAGCGCGCTGGTCCTGCATGAAAGCGTTGCCGAAGCCGCCGTCGTCGGCTTCCCCCATGATATCAAGGGCCAGGGCATCTACGCCTATGTGACGCTCAACGCGCATGACGAGCCAAGCGACGAGCTGCGCAAGACGCTGATCAAATGGGTCCGATCCGAAATCGGCCCGATCGCCACGCCGGACGCCATCCAGTTCGCGCCGGGCCTGCCCAAAACCCGGTCGGGGAAGATCATGCGCCGCATCCTGCGCAAGATTGCAGAGGGCGAAGTGTCGGCCCAGGCGCTTGGCGATACCAGCACGTTGGCCGATCCGTCGGTGGTCGACAATCTCGTCGCAAACCGGCAGGGTTGACGCGCCCGCCCAAGGAGTTGCCATGGACCGCTATACATCCGTCGCCCGCGCCCTGCACTGGATTCTGGCGGTCCTGATCATCGTCAATCTGGTCCTTGGCATCGGGCATGACGCCCTGCCCAAGGATTGGGCGGTGATGCCGGTTCACAAGTCGATCGGCCTCACGGTACTGGCGCTTACTCTGGTGCGACTGGCCTGGCGCGTCGGCCACCGCCCGCCATCGCTCCCCAGCGCGATGCCGGGTTGGGAAAAGGCGGCGGCGCACGCCACCCATGGCGTCTTTTACGCCTTCATGATCCTGGTCCCGCTGACCGGCTGGATCATGACATCGGCGGGTACGCGGCCGCTCAACTGGTTCTTCCTGTTCGACGTGCCGAAATTGGCGGTGACCAAGGGCGACGCGATCGTCGGTCTGTCCCGTGAGGGGCATGAGGTGATGGGTTTTGCCTGGGCAGCGCTGATCATCGTCCATGTCGCCGCTGCGCTGCGCCATCATGTCGTGCTGAAGGACAATGTGCTGCGGCGGATGATATGACGGTTACGATTGCTGGATGAACGGCCTGATCACCCTGCCCTGCCACCAGCGCAGGGCATGCCAAACGAATGACTAGACCATCTCGCCCGTCAGCAACCGTGGCAGCGCGCCTGATTGACCGCGCGCTTCTGCCATGAAGCGCCCCTTGAGCAGCGACGTCCGCTGCACCGCGGCCAGTCCCGCGCGCCGCGCCAAGGCAGGCAAACGCCCCGGCACATCGAACAGCCGTACCAGCCCGTCCATCGCCACGCTGACCGACAGCGAATCCAGGCTCCGCCAGCGCTGGTAGCGCGCCAGCAATTGCGCGTCGCCCGGATCAAGCCCCAGCCTCTTGCCCTCCACCAGCACCTCCACCAGCGCGGCGACATCACGGAAGCCCAGGTTCAGCCCCTGCCCGGCAATCGGGTGGATGGCGTGGGCGCTGTCGCCGACCAGCGCCAACCGCGTATCGGTAATGCGCGCGGCGTGGTGGAAGCCCAAAGGATAGGAGGAACGCGGCCCTGCCAGACGGATTTCGCCCAGAAAGCCGCCGATCCGCTTCTGCGCTTCGGCCAGCCAGGCGCGCTCGGACAGTTTGAGCATGGCGGGCGCCTGCTGCGTGGGCACGGTCCACACGATCGCCGATCGCGTGCCAGGCAGCATCGGCAGCAGCGCGAATGGGCCGCCGACATAGAAAATCTCATAGGCCGTGTTGGCGTGCGGCACTTCATGGTCGATCGCCGTGACCATGGCGGTATGTTTATATTGCCAGCGCGTGGTGCGGATGCCCGCAGCCTCGCGCGTCGGACTGTTGCGCCCCTCCGCCGCGACCAGCAGCGCGCCACAGATCACGGCCCCGCTCGCCAACGTCAGCGTCACGCCATCGCCGTTCCGGTCGACATGGATGGCGCGGTCGGGCTGGAAGCGGGTGAGATGGACGGCATCGGCCGCCGCCTGCGCCAGCGCAATGCGCAGGTCGCGATTGGGGATCATCGTCCCCATCACGCCATCGTCGGCATCCGGCACGAAATCGAGCGCCCCCGGCTCCAGCCCGTCGCTGACCCAGATCCGGTCGATCGGGCAACCCTTCCCTTCCAGAAACGGCGCGACGCCGATCGCCGACAGCATCGCAAAACTGGTCGAACTGATTGCCGATACGCGGCCGTCAAAGCCATTGGCGGTCGTGTCCACCGGATCGGCAGGATCGATCACGGCGCAGCGCACGCCATGGCCGGAAAGGGCGATGCCAAGGGTCAGGCCGACAAGGCCCCCACCCAATATCACGACGTCGAAGCGTTCCATGACCCGCTATCTAGGCGCTTGGGGGACGATTGGGAAGCGACCTGAACCAAATAGCATAGTGCTCCCGCCAGCGCGGGAGCACTATGCGTCCAAATATCAAACCATCCGTACCCAGCCTGCCGGATCGGCGACCGTTCCGCGCTGGATGCCGGTCAGTTCCGCCCGCAGGGTTTCGGTGACGATGCCACCATCGCCATTGCCGATGGTGAAATCGCCATCCACGCTCTTGACCGTGCCGATCGCCGTGACGACCGCCGCCGTGCCGCAGGCAAAAGCCTCGCGCAGCTTGCCGCTGGCCGCATCGGCGCGCCACTGAGCAAAACTGTAGGGTTCTTCGCGCACGTCATGCCCCTTGGCGCGGGCCAGGGTGATGATCGAATTGCGGGTGATGCCGGGCAGGATGGTGCCGCCGAGCGGGGGGGTGACGATCGATCCGTCATCCATGACGAAAAAGACGTTCATGCCGCCCAGTTCCTCGACCCATTTATGCTCCGCTGCGTCCAGGAACACGACCTGATCGCAGCCATGGCCGATCGCTTCCTTCTGCGCGATCAGCGATGCGGCATAGTTGCCGCCGCATTTGGCAGCGCCTGTGCCGCCCCGCGCAGCGCGGGTGTAATGTTCCGATACCCACAGGGTCACGGCCTTCTTGCCGCCCTTGAAATAGGCACCGGCGGGCGATGCGATGACGCAGAAAATATAGTCGTTGGACGGGCGAACGCCCAGGAAATTCTCGCTCGCGAACAGGAAGGGGCGCAGATAGAGGCTGCCTTCGCCGTCCGGAATCCAGTCGGCATCGATCTTGACCAGCGCCTCGGCCGCTTCGAGAAAAACCGCCTGCGGCAACGCAGGCATCGCCATGCGCTCGGCCGATTCGGCCAAGCGACGGGCATTTTCCTCCGGGCGGAACATGGCGATGCTGCCATCCGCCAGCCGATACGCCTTCATCCCTTCAAAGATTTCCTGCGCATAGTGCAGCACGGCACAGGCCGGGTCGATCTGGAACGGCTCACGCGGCCCGACGGCATGGCTGTGCCAGCCCTGCCCTTCGGTGTAGCGGATCGTCACCATATGATCGGTAAAGATACGCCCGAAACCGGGGTCCGCCAGCAATTGCTCACGCTCGTCCGCCGACAAAGCCCTGGGGCTTGGCGTGACGGTGAAGCGGGATGTCTGCTCGACGTCCATAGTCTGTCTCCTTGGGTTGGAGGGCGAGCCTATGTCACAAATAGACGCGCGAAACAACGTCAACTATACTGACCCATCAGGCCAGTATTGCCATGCTGGCCTCTTGGCGCTCCCCTGTCCGCCCGCTATCGCTTGGCCATGCACTTTTTTTCCGACAATGCGACCCCGCTATGCCCGCAGGTGATGGCGGCGATAGCCGCTGCCGACCGGGCCGATCATGGCTATGATGGCGACCAGTGGAGCGCCCGGCTGGATGACGCTTTCTCGGCCCTGTTCGACACGCGTGTCCGGGCGCTGTGGATCGCGACCGGCACGGCCGCCAACAGCATCGCGCTGGCGACGCTCTGCCCGCCCTATGGCGGCGTGATCTGCCATGAGGAAGCGCATATCGTCGTCGACGAATGCGGCGCGCCCGGATTCTTCACCCATGGCGCGAGCCTCATGGCTTTGCCCGGCGAGGGCGCGAAACTTCATCCCGACATGGTCAGCGCGCGGCTGGCGGCGATCCGCCCGGACGTGCATCAGGTGCCAGCCCGCGCGATCAGCATCACCAACGCCACCGAATATGGCCGCGCCTACACGCCCGACGAGGTCGCAGCGCTGGGCGACATCGCGCGCACCCACGGCCTGGGCTTCCATATGGATGGCGCGCGTTTTGCCAATGTGGTGGCGCATCTGGGCTGCGCGCCCGCCGATCTGACATGGCGCGCCGGCGTCGACGCGCTCAGCTTTGGCTGCGTCAAGAATGGCGGGATGATCGGCGAGGCATTGCTCTTTTTCGGCCCGCAGGCAGACGCCCGCGCCGCCGAGGCTGCCCGCTGGCGCAAGCGGTCGGGGCATCTATTCTCCAAGGGCCGCTATCTTGCCGCGCAGATTTTGGCGATGGTCGAAGGCGACCTGTGGCTGGCCAACGCCCGTGCCGCCAATGCCGCGGCGCAGGCACTGGCGCAGGCCGTGCCCGCCCGCCTGCTCCACCGCGTCGAAGCGAATGAACTGTTCATCCGCCTCACCGGCGCCGATGCAGCGGCGCTGCGGGCGCAGGGTTTCGACTTTTACGACTGGGGCGAAGGGGCCGCGCGGCTGGTCACCAACTGGTCGCAGGACGCCGCCAGCGTCGCGCCGCTCGTCGCCGCGTTGCGGGCACTCGACCATGGCTGAACCGACTGCGAAAGGCGGCATACTCGTCCCCTTCGCGCTCGTCACGCTGATCTGGAGTTCGACCTGGATCGTCATTCGCGACCAGATTGGCAGCGTGCCGCCCAGCTGGTCGGTCTGCTACCGCTTCGCGCTGGCGGGGGTCGCCATGGCCATTTTTTGCCGGATGCGCGGCGTGTCCTTGCGGATTGGCGGCGCGGGGGTGGCCTTTGCCGCGTTACTGGGCACGGCGCAGTTCGTGCTCAATTTCAACTTCGTCTATCGTGCCGAACTTACCCTGACGTCGGGCGTCGTCGCGGTGATCTACGCCATGCTGCTCATCCCCAACTCCATCCTGGCCTTCCTGATTTTCCGTCAGCCCGTCAGTCGCGCCTTCATTGCCGGGTCGGTGGTGGCGACGACCGGCATCATCCTGATGCTGACCCATGAATATCACACCGCCGACATAGCGCCGGGCGACGTGCTGGCGGGGGTCGGCTTTGCACTCGCCGGGTTGCTCAGCGCTTCTGCCGCCAATGTCATGCAGGGGATGGATATTGCCCGCCGCCTGTCGATGATCGCGGTGCTAGCCTGGGCAATGCTGATCGGCGCGGCGGTGGACGCCGCCTATGCGCTTGCCACGGTCGGCCCGCCGGTGGCCGAATGGCGTACGGGCTATTGGCTGGGCGTCGCCTGGCTGGGCCTGGTCGGGTCGGTCATTACCTTCCCGCTCTATTTCCGCCTGATCCAGCGCATGGGCGCGGGTCGCGCGGCATATACAAGCGTCCTCATCCCGGTAATCGCGATGCTGATCTCCACCTTGCTGGAGGGCTATCGCTGGACGGGGCTGGCAGCTGGCGGCGCCATGCTGGCGGTGGCTGGCATGGCGATCGCGCTGCGGGCGAAGGCGGGCTGAACCCGCCCTCGCTCCATCCTATCCGCGCAGCACCCCGCCCAGCTTCTGCGCCGCCTTGACGATGGCCGCGCTGATCGCGTCCAGCTCCTCTTGGGTAAAGCTCTTCTCGCCCGGCTGGAGCGTGACTTCGATGGCGAGCGACTTACTGCCTTCGTCCACGCCCGGCCCGGTAAAGACGTCGAACAGGCGCGCGTCCACAATCGCCTTCTTGTCCGCGCCCTTGACGGCGCGAACCAGCGCATCGGCCTCGACCGAGTTAGCCACGACAAAGGCGAAGTCGCGCTTCACCGCCTGCAAGGCGGGTGGCGCATAGGGCGCGCGCATGAAGCCCGACTTGCGCTTGCCCGGTATCGCATCGAGGAAGATTTCACCCGCGACCACCGTGCCGCTCAACCCGAATTGCTTGGCAAGGCCGGGATGCAGCACGCCATATTCGGCCAGCACCACCTTGGGGCCAAGCCGCAGCGTGCCTGACTGACCGGGATGATAGGCGGCAGACGCCTCGCCGAAATTCTGGAGGTTGGCGACCGGTGCACCCGCCGCAGCCAGCAGCGCCGTGACGTCCGCCTTGGCGTCATAGGCGGTGAAGGGCTGGGCCTTGCCATCCTGCCAGCTGCGCGGTTGCTTTTCGCCCGCCAGCACGAAGCCAACGGTCGCCCGCTCTCCCTGTTTGAAATAGCGCCGTCCCAGCTCGAACAGCCGCACCGACGCAGCACCGCGATCCATGTTGCGGCGACTGGCCGACAGCAGGCCCGGCAGCAGCGAAGGGCGCATGACCTTCAAATCTTCCGAGATCGGATTGGCCAGGGTCCACTGCCCCCCGCCCACGGAAGCGGCTTCCTTTTCCGACAGGAAGGACCAGTTGATCGCCTCGGCAAGGCCGCGCGCCGCCGCCGAGCGGCGTACGCGGCGCTCGACCAGTTGCTCCGCCGTCGCGGTCGGGCGGGCGACGCCCGGCATGCGCGGCAACGGGGTGGATGGCACATGCTCCAGCCCGACGATCCGCACTACTTCCTCGACAATGTCGGGCCAGCCATCAATGTCGCGGCGCCAGCTCGGCACTGTGATCGACCAGATGCCCGGCACGGTCACCGGCACGCCATCCTCATAATCGGTGCGATTGTCCTGCCCGCTTACGACAAAGCCCAGGCTTTCGAGGATGCGCTTCTGTTCGTCCGCCGCCACATAGACGCCCGCCAGCGTCAGGCACTGGTCGGGCCGGTAATCCACCAGCTTGGGCGTCACAGGCGGCGCGCCCGCATGGGTCGCTTCGCTGGGCGTACCACCGCACAGATGCGTCACAAGGCTGGTCGCGATCGACAGGCCATCGTCCAGAAAGGCCGGGTCAACGCCGCGCTCGAACCGTCCGCGCGCGTCCGATGTCAGGCTGAGCTTCTGGCCTGTCATCGCGATCCGTTCGGGCGTGAAATAGGCGCATTCGATCAGCACGTCGGTCGTGCCGTCCTGCGCGCCCGAATGTTCGCCGCCCATGATGCCGCCAATGTCATGGACAGCTTCGTCGTCTGCGATGACGGTCATCGTCTCATCGACGGTGTAGGTCTTGCCGTTGAGCGCCAGCACCTGTTCGCCCGCCTTGCCCTTGCGCGCGACCAGGCCGCCTTTCAGGCTTGCCATATCATAGACGTGCAGCGGTCGGCCCAGGTCGATCATGATATAGTTGGTGATGTCGACCAGGGTGCTGATCGGCTTCTGCCCGATCGCCTTCAGGCGCTTGGCCATCCATTCGGGCGACTGGCCGTTGGTGACGCCGCGCACGGTGCGTGCGAAAAAGGCCGGACAGCCTTCCATATCTTCGGTCCGCACGTCCGGACCCGGCCCCACGCCCGCAATATCCGGCACGATGATGGCGTTCAGCGTACCCAGCCCAGCCGCCGCCAAATCGCGCGCGATGCCGCGCACACCCATGCAATCCTGCCGGTTGGGTGTGATCGACACGTCGATGACCGGATCATTTAGGCCCGCCCAGTCGGCATAGACCTGCCCGACCGGCGCGGCTGCATCCAGTTCGATGATGCCGTCATGATCGTCACCCAGCTCCAGTTCGCGGGTCGAACACATCATCCCGTTGGATTCGACGCCCCGGATCGCGGTCTTTTTCAGCACCATGCCATTGGCGGGAACGACAGCACCCTCGATCCCGAACACGCCGACAAGACCCGCGCGCGCATTGGGCGCGCCGCACACGACCTGAAGCGGTGCGCCATCGCCATGATCGACGGTCAGAACCTGCAATTTATCGGCCTGCGGGTGACGATCGGCGGTCAAGACCTTCGCGATCTTGAAGCCACCCAGCTTTTCTGCCGGGTTTTCGACACCGTCGACCTCCAGCCCGATGGCGTTGAGCGTCTTTAGGATGGTGGCCAGGTCCGCATCGGTCGTGAGATGCGTCTTGAGCCCTGTCTCTTATACACATCTAGATGTGTATAAGAGACAGGGTCGCGACCGAAAAGCCCAGGTCCTGTCTCTTATACACATCTAGATGTGTATAAGAGACAGAGCCAGCTCAGTGTGAACTTCATGCGCCCACTCCTCCGCTCAGCGTGGGTACGTCCAGCGCCGAAAAACCATAATGTTTGAGCCAGCGCAGGTCGCCGTCGAAGAAGGCACGCAAATCGTTCATCCCATATTTGAGCATGGCGAGGCGATCGACCCCGGTGCCAAAGGCAAAGCCCTGCCATTCGTCAGGGTCCAGTCCGCATGCCTCGATCACGCGACGGTTCACCATGCCGCTGCCCAGCACCTCCAGCCAGCCGCCATCTGCTGCATCGCCGTCGCCGCCAATCACGCGCTGGCCGTTCACCAGTGTATAGCCGACATCGACCTCGACAGAGGGTTCGGTGAAGGGGAAATAGCTGGGGCGCAGCCGCAGCACGATATCCTCGCGCTCGAAAAAGGCCTTCAGGAAGGTCTCCAGCGTCCATTTGAGATGGCCGAGGGTGATCCCCTTGTCGATCACCAGCCCCTCGATCTGGTGGAACATCGGCGTGTGGGTGGCATCGCTGTCGCTGCGATAGACGCGGCCGGGCGCGATGATGCGGATCGGCGGCTCCTGCGTCATCATCGTGCGAATCTGCACCGGCGATGTATGGGTGCGCAGCAGCATCCGTTTCTGGCCTTCCTCGTCGGGGAAGTAGAATGTGTCGTGCATCGCACGCGCCGGATGCGTCTCAGGAATGTTGAGCGCGGTGAAATTATGCCAGTCGTCCTCGATCTCCGGTCCGGTCGCGACCGAAAAGCCCAGGTCCGCGAAGATTTCCGCCAGTTCGTCCATCACCTGCGAAACCGGATGCACCGACCCTTGCGGCCCCACATCGGCGGGCAGCGTCATGTCGATCTTTTCCGACGCCAGACGCGCATCCAGCGACGCCTGCTCCAGCGCCGCCTTCTTCGCGACGATCGCGGCGGTCACGGATTCGCGCAGATCCTGGATCGGCGGCCCCTTTTCCAGCCGCTCGTCCGGCGACATGGCCCCCAGCGTCTTGAGCAGCCCGGTCACGACCCCGTTCTTGCCCAGCGCGCCGACGCGGAGCGCTTCCACCGCGTCCAGCGTGTCTGCGGCATCAATGTCGGCGATCAGCCCGGCTTTCAATGCGCTAATGTCTGTCATAAATCTTCGTCACCACCATCTCGTCATTCCCGCGAAAGCGGGAACCCATCTCCCGACCTTTCGGTCAGTCGCTGCGTAGGGAGGGCAATGGCTCAAAGCCAAAGCCCAATGCCAGATCATCCCAATCGGGATTTTCCGCTTCTATCAGCCCGATCTTCCATTGCCTGTTCCATTTCTTGATCCGCTTTTCACGTAGGATGGCACTTTCCAAACGGTCATGCGGCTCGAACCAAACAAGACGTTTCACGCCGTAGTCTTTGGTGAAGCCGTCGATCAAGCCGTTTCGATGCTCATAGAGACGCTTTACAAGGTCGACCGTCACGCCGGTATATAATGTGCCGTTCCTGCGGCTCGCCAGAATATACACCGATGGGCTGATCTCGCGCTTCATTCACACCGCCGGAGATGGGTCCCCGCATTCGCGGGGATGACGCTGGATACAGAAGGGCTTACGCGCGCGCGCCCAGCAATGCGCCGCCAAAGCCAACGAACATCACGCCGCTCGCCCGGTTGAACAGGCGCTGGCGGTTCACCGGCTCCAGCCAGCGGGCCAGCTTGACCCCGCCGAGCGCGTAAATGCTGTACCAGAAGCTTTCGATCACCACGAAACTGACCACCAGGATCGCCAGCTGCACCCCGAACGGACGGTCCGTGTCGATGAACTGCGGAAACAGGGCCGCCGCAAAGATGATCAGCTTGGGATTGGACAATCCGGTCAAAAGCCCGGTCGCATAAAGCGCATGATGGGACCGTGCGGGCGCGGCGGTGGCGGCAAGGCCGACTGGCGCGCGCCATGCCTTGATCCCCAGCCAGACCAGATAGGCGACCCCGGCATAGCGCAGCACGTCGAACAGGCGCGGCGAAGCCTTGAGCAACGCCCCAAGCCCCAGCGCCGACGCGATCAGGCACAGCAGCACCGCACTCATCAGACCCGCCATGGTCGCCAGCGCGCGGCGCGGACCATGGGCAATGCTCTGCGTCATCACATGCAGCATGTTCGGCCCCGGCGTGGCGGAGATCAGGAACACGGCGGTCACATATAGCCACCAGAGATGCAGCGACATCGAGTTGGTCCTTATGATCTACAGCTACCCCCAAATCCGTTCGGGCTGAGCTGTCGAAGCCCCCGCCTGAGCGTAGCGAAGGCACCTCACTCCGTTCGGTGATGCCCTTCGACTTCGCTCAGGGTGAACGGAGCATTGGCAACAAACAAAAAGGGCGCCGGAAGCATCTGCCCCGGCGCCCTTTTGACGATCTTGCGACCGACCGGCCTTATGCTGCGGGCAGCGCAGCCTTGGCCTGGGCGATGATGGCGCTAAACGCCTCGCCTTCGTGCATCGCAATGTCGGCCAGAACCTTGCGGTCCAGCTGCACGCCGGCCAGCTTCAGGCCATGCATGAATTGCGAATAGGTCAGGCCTTCAGCGCGAACACCCGCGTTGATGCGCTGGATCCACAGGCCACGGAAGCTGCGCTTCTTGACCTTGCGATCGCGGTAAGCGTACTGGCCGGCCTTTTCGACCGCCTGACGGGCGACGCGGATGGTATTCTTGCGACGGCCATAATAGCCCTTCGCCTGTTCCAGAATCCGCTTGTGCTTGGCGCGGGTGGTTACACCCCGTTTTACGCGTGCCATTGTCCCTTACTCCTTACTTCAGGCCGTAGGGTGCCCAGAGGCGGACGTGAGCCACGTCGGCATCGGACAGCACGGAAGTACCACGGTTCTGGCGAATATATTTGGCGTTGTGGCTGATCAGGCGGTGACGCTTGCCAGCGACGCCGTGCTTGACCTTGCCGGAAGCGGTGAACTTGAAGCGCTTCTTCACACCGCTCTTGGTCTTGAGCTTGGGCATTTTCGTCTCCTTTGCGTAGCGCGACGATTGCAGACAGCCCCGGCAGCCCTAGTTAGCCGGGCGGTCCCACTGAATCGCGAAGGGCGCGCATAGGCGGGTATGCACGGAAAGGCAAGCGATTCGCGGAATTTCAATGATGATGATGGTCTGTCGCCGCCGCCATCGCTTCCAGCACATCTTCCAGCCGGGCCGGATCGCCCAGCGCCAGAACACGCCCATCGCTGTCCGCCGTCAGCGGCTCGCCATTCCAGTCGCACATCAACCCGCCCGCGCCCTCGACCACCGGCACCAGCGCGGCAAAATCATAGGATTGCAGACCCGATTCGATCACGATGTCGAGGAAGCCGGACGCGACCAGACCGTAATTATAGCAATCGCCGCCATAGACCGGCCCCTGGCGCGGCGATCCACCGGAAACCGCCGCGACCAGCGCCATATAATAAGGCACATCGCCATCGTCGAAGAGGTGCGGGCTGGTCGTCGCAATGCCCGCCCCTTCCAGTGCGCGGCAGACGCGGGTGCGAACCGGCTGGCCATTGAACGTCGTCGGCTGCCCCGCCATCCCGGCCCAGCGTTCCTTGGCGATCGGCTGGTCGATGACGCCGATCGTCGGCCAGCCGCCCTGTGTCAGCGCGATCAGCGTGCCAAAGATCGGCCGCCCGGCGATGAAGCTGCGGGTGCCGTCGATGGGGTCGAGTATCCATACCCGCTCGGCGCCTTCCCGCACCGATCCATATTCCTCGCCAATGATGCCGTCGCCCGGACGCTCCTTCTCCAAAATCGCTCGAATCGCCGCCTCTGCTGCGCGGTCGGCCTGCGTCACCGGCGATTTGTCCGCCTTATATTCCATGTCATAGCGGGCGCGGAAAAAGGGGCGGATCGCCGCGCCGGCGGCGTCGGCAAGGTGGTTGGCCAAGGCCAGATCATCACGGGTGGTCATGCCCTTCGCCTAGCGGCTGCGCGGCCGTTGCGCTAGACTGCGGATCTATGGAGAAGGAGGGAAAAATGCCCGGTTCGCCCGTTATCCCATGCCTGCGCTACGCCGATGCCCCCGCCGCTATCGACTTTCTGTGCGAAGCCTTCGGTTTCGTGCGCCACGCCGTCTATGCCGATGATGCCGACCCCCGCATCATCCACCATGCCCAACTGGTGCTGAATGACGGCATGGTGATGCTGGGCAGTGTGCAGGACATGGCCGCCGAATCGCTCTACACATGGTCCACCGCGCGCGACCTGGGCGGGGTGACGGGGTGCGTCTATGTCGTGGTGCCCGATGTCGATGCCCATTGCCTTCATGCCCGCAACGAAGGCGCCGTGGTGGTCGATGAGCCGCACGATAATGACGGTTATCCGGGGCGCGGATACAGCGCGCTCGACCCGGAAGGCAATGTCTGGAGCTTCGGCAGCTACGATCCCTGGGCCGCTTAAGCCTTCGGCAACCTCGTCGCGCTAGTCTTGGGGACTGGATGACGGGAGCGGGCGCATGGCGCTGATCGGCTGGTTTTTGAGTTTTGTCGGCCTGTTCGCAGGGCTTGCGCTGCGGCAGGACATGCCGGTCGGCGGCGCGGCCACCCTGTCCAACCTGCTGATCGCGCTCGCAGTGCTGGCTTGCCCCATGATCTGGCAGGGCAAGCCGCTCGGCATATCACGCGGCCAGCGCGTCGTGGCCGCGCTGATCATGATCCTGTCCTTGCCGCTGGTGCTGCTGCCAGCGGGTTAGACCGCTCAATCGAATAGGCTGGACACCGAACTTTCGTCCGCAATCCGCTTGATCGCCTCGCCCAGCAACGGGGCGATCGGCAGGTGGCGGATATGGGCGGCATTGTTGACCGCGTCCGTCCCCTGGATCGAATCGGTGATCACCAGTTCCAGCAGGTCCGACGCCTCGACCCGCGCGACCGCGCCGCCCGACAGCACGCCATGGCTGACATAGGCGACGACTTCCTCTGCCCCTGCGGCTTTCAATGCGCTCGCCGCGTTGCACAGCGTCCCCGCCGAATCGACGATGTCGTCGATCAGCACGCAGAAACGGCCCGACACGTCACCGATGATGTTCATAACTTCCGATTCGCCCGCGCGCTCGCGGCGCTTGTCGACGATGGCAAGCGGGGCATTGTCGAGCCGCTTGGCCAGCGCCCGCGCGCGCACCACGCCGCCGACGTCGGGCGACACGACCATGATGTTGCGATCGCCAAAGCGCGCCTGAATGTCGGCCGACATGACCGGCGCACCGAACAGGTTATCGGTCGGAATGTCGAAGAAACCCTGGATCTGTCCCGCGTGCAGATCGACCGACAGGACGCGGTCGGCACCTGCCTTGGTAATCAGGTTGGCGACCAGCTTGGCGCTGATGGGCGTGCGCGGGCCGGGCTTGCGGTCCTGCCGGGCATAGCCGAAATAGGGGACGACCGCGGTGATACGCTTGGCCGATGCGCGCTTGAGCGCATCGATCATGATCAGCAATTCCATCAGATTATCGTTGGTCGGATAGCTGGTGGACTGGATCACGAACACATCCTCACCCCGGACATTTTCGTGGATTTCCACGAACACTTCCTCATCGGCGAAGCGGCGGACGCTGGCGTCGGTCAGGGGAATTTCGATATAATCGGCGATGGCGGCCGCGAGCGGCTTGTTGGAATTGCCGGTCATGAGCTTCATGGCCAAGTTCCCCTGCTATTTGGCGGCGTGACGAATTGATGACGCTGCGTGAAAACGCCGCCCCTTTAGCCGCGTCCGTTCCTGCTGGAAAGGCGCTTTTGCGCGTGGCGGCAAAATGCTCTAACGGCCCGACCATGACCGACAAACTCGTGAGCGCCCTTGCCCAGATGACCCAATCGGTGGGCGACCTTGCCGCCAATGCCGACGCGATGCTGGCGTGGCGGGACAGGGCCGTGGGCGCGGACCTGATCGTCTATCCCGAATTGCAGCTGATCGGCTATCCGCCCGAAGATCTGGTGCTGAAACCCGCTTTGGTCGAGCGCGCGAATCAGGAGCTGGACCGGCTGGCGCAGGCGACGGCGGATGGCGGCCCGGCGATGCTGGTCGGCACCGTGGTTGCCGCCCAGGGCGTCCTGTTCAACGTCGTCGCGTTGCTGGAAGGCGGCGCAGTCACGCAGATCCGGCAGAAGCGCGAACTGCCCAATTATGGCACGTTCGACGAAAAGCGCCTGTTCGCGCCCGGCCCGCTGCCCGCGCCGATCGCCTTTCGCGGGGTGAAGATCGGCGTACCGATCTGCGAGGACATCTGGTTCCCCTTCGTCACCGCGCATCTGAAAGCGGAAGGGGCGGAGATTTTGATCAGCCCCAATGGAAGCCCCTATGAGGTGGACAAGGATGACCGCCGCCAGACCATGGTGGCGGGCGCACGGGTGCGCGAAACCGGCCTGCCGCTGGCCTATCTCAACCGCGTCGGCGGGCAGGACGAACTGGTGTTCGACGGCGCGTCCTTCGTGATGAACGCCGATTTCGGCATCGCCCAGCAAATGCCCGACTGGGAAGAAGCACTGGTGCTGACCCATTGGGAGAAATGGGACGGCCAGTGGGTCTGCCTGCCCGGCGAGGTCCATGTTCTGGATGAGCGTCCCGCCGACATTTATAATGCGATGGTGCTGGGCCTGCGCGACTATGTGAACCGCAATCGCTTTCCCGGCGTGGTGCTGGGCCTGTCGGGCGGGATAGATTCGGCGCTCTCCGCCGCGGTCGCGGTCGATGCGCTGGGGGCCGATCGCGTTTGGTGCGTGATGATGCCGTCGCGCTTCACCAGTCAGGAAAGCCTGGACGATGCCGTCGAATGCGCGCGGCTTCTGGGCGTGCGGTACGACACCATCCCCATCGAACCGGCAGTCGGCGCGTTCGACACGATGCTGGGCGAGGTGTTTGCGGGTCGCCAGCGCGACCTGACAGAGGAAAATATCCAGTCGCGTATCCGGGGCGTGACGCTGATGGCGCTGTCCAACAAATTCGGCCACATGCTGCTGACCACCGGCAACAAGAGCGAGATGTCGGTCGGCTACGCCACCATTTATGGCGACATGGCGGGCGGCTATTCAGTGTTGAAGGACGCCTATAAGACAACGGTGTTCGACCTCTGCCGATGGCGCAACGACAATGTCCCGACGCTGGGCGAAGGCTTTGGGCCCGCCGGCCCGGTCATGCCCGAAAGGGTCATCACCAAGCCGCCAAGCGCCGAACTGCGCCCCGACCAGCGCGACGATGACAGCCTGCCCCCCTATGAGGTGCTGGACCCGATCCTCTATGGCCTGGTGGAGGAAGAATTATCGGTGGAGCAACTGGTCGCGCGCGGGTTCGATCGTGATACGGTCGCGCGGATCGAACGGCTGCTCTATGTCGCGGAATATAAACGCCGCCAGTCCCCGCCCGGCGTCAAACTGGGCAGCCGCAATTTCGGCCGCGACCGGCGCTATCCGATCACCAACGCATTTCGCACCCTTTAAAAACCTCCGTTCGAACCGAACGGGGAATGAGTGATAAACATGACCGTCATCACCCGCTTCGCCCCCTCGCCCACCGGCCACCTTCATGTCGGCAATATCCGCGCCGCGCTGCATAACTGGCTGTGGGCGCAAAAGAGCGGCGGGCAATTTCTCCTGCGGCTCGACGATACCGACCTCGAACGCTCACGCACCGAATATGCCGACGCCATCCGCGCCGACCTGCAATGGCTGGGGCTCCGTTGGGACGCCGAAGCGAAGCAGTCCGACCGCTTCGCCCTTTATGAAGCGCGGTTCGAGGCGCTCAAGGCGTCGGGCCATGTCTATCCCGCCTATGAGACGCAACAGGAACTGGAGCTTCGGCGCAAAATCCTGCTGGGGCGCGGCCTGCCGCCGGTCTATGATCGCGCCGCGCTGACGCTGACGCCGGATCAGATCGCCGCTTATGAAGCCGAAGGACGCGCGCCCCACTGGCGTTTCAAGCTGGACCATGACCAGCCCATCGTCTGGACCGACCTCATCCGTGGCGAGCAGCGTTTCGACCCCAAAACATTGTCCGATCCGGTCATTCGCCGCGCCGATGGCAGTTGGCTCTATATGCTCCCGTCAGTGATCGACGACATTGACATGGGCGTCACCCACGTCCTGCGCGGGGAGGATCATGTGTCCAACACCGCGACCCAGATCCAGATGTTCACGGCCTTGGGCGCGCCGCTCCCGGCCTTTGCCCATGAAGCGTTGCTGACGGGAAGCGAGGGCAAGCTGTCCAAGCGGCTGGGTTCGCTCGGCGTCGCCCATTTCCGCGAAATCGGGCTGGAGCCTGCCGCCATCGCCTCGCTGCTGGCGCGGCTGGGCAGTTCGCAACCCATCGAGCCGTTCGCGGACATGCAGCCGCTGATCGACAGTTTCGACTTTGCCCATTTTGGCCGCGCCCCCGCCCGCTTCGATGAAGGCGAACTCGCCACCCTCAACCAGAAGATCGTTCATCTGCTGCCCTATGACGCGGTTGCCACTCGTCTGCCCGATGGCATGGATGGCCGGGCATGGGACGCCATCCGTCCCAATCTGGAGACGGTTGCGGGTGCCGCCGACTGGTGGCGGATCGTCACCGGCCCCGTGGACGCACCCGCGCCGGATGCGGAGGACCGCGACTTCCTGACCCGCGCCCGCGCCATCCTGACGGACGCCCCCTTCGACGCCGACATCTGGCGCACGCTGACCCATACGCTGAAGGAGGAAAGCGGTCGCAAGGGAAAAGCGCTGTTCCTGCCGCTGCGTCGTGCGCTGACCGGACTGGATCACGGGCCGGACATGGGACAATTGCTGCCGTTGATCGGGCGGGACGAAGCCCTGGCCCGGCTGCGGACCTAAAGGCGATCCGCTCTACGCGGGCCTGGATCGCCTCAGGCGCGCGTCAAGGCCAGCGCCTTGCCCACGGCGGCGATGCCTTCCGGGGCGGCCGCGAAACCCATATGGGTGCAATCCACCTCGATCGCGCTATCCCGCTCCCCCCGGCGCCCCTTGGCGCATTCGGGCAGGACCACCCCGTCGCGCCGCGACCAGAGCGCCACGGTCGGAACGGGCGGCTTGACCTCCCGCATGCAGGGAAAGGGCGGGCGATCGACCGGCGTACCTGACACCAGCTGATACAGCCGCCAGGCATGATTGGCGCGCGGGTCTCCGGAAAAAGGCGTGCCCAGCGTCACCACGCCGCCGACCTTGGCCGTCGCCAGCTTGGCATATTCGCGCGCATATAGTCCGCCAAGGCTCCAGCCGACCAGCGTCACCGGCCCGCCGGTCGTCCGCCTTATTTCGTCCACCCGCCGGTCGATCGCGTCCAGGCTGTCCGGCTTCGGGCCATAATTGCGCCCCATGCCCCAATGATGGGCATCAAATCCGGACTTGTTGAGGATCGCGCGCATCGGCTCCATTCGCGCATCCGATGCCAGCAGGCCTGGGATCAGCAGCAGCGTGCGACCATCGCCCTGGATCGTCCGCGCCAATATATCGGCCTGCGCCCGCGTCCGCGCCAGATCGAAGGGTAGCGCCATATTGCCGACCAGATGCTGAATCGAAGGCCGGGCGGCACGGGGGCCGGACGCCAGGCGATCCTTCCAGAAAGTGGTGACGGCAGCATAAGGAGGCACGACGACAAAATCCCTTTGGCCTGAAGGCAAAGATGACACTGTCGTGACAAACGCCGTCCGCGTCCATCGGTTTCGTCGCAACTGATAAACTGTTTATCGCAATATCGGATCAGGGGGCAAGCGGCGACGTCTGCGCGACCGGCGCGCCCTCCGCACTGCGCAACACGCGCGGTTCCAATATGGCTGCCGTTTCGATCAGGTCAAGAGCCCGACGCGCCTCCAGATAGCGGCGGGCAAGCTGGATCCAGCGATCAGCGGCCGCACGGCCTGGCAGCCGCTCGACCTCTGCCAGCGCGGCATTGACGCGCCCGCCGTCAAGATAGTGGATTGCCCGGTCGAACCCGGCCTGCGGACGGGGCGAAGGAGACGACGCCCGGCGGATCGTCACCAGTTCGCGCGCTTCATGCTCCAGCGCGCTCCACCAGCTCGCATTGGCAGGCGGCGTTGTGGCCCGCTCGCCAATGTCGATCAGCCCGCCGCGCAGGTCGGCCAGTGTCACCGGCTCCCGCGCGGCATTGATGATGGTCGCGACCGCGCGCGGCTGGGCCTGGCCGAAGCGGAGCCGCAACTGCCCTTCGATATAGCCCAATGGCGTCCCGCTATCGAGCGCCCGGCGCGCGGCAAAGGCGACCAGCAGCCCCTCTGCTCGCGCAGCATTGCCCGATGCCGCCTGCGCCTCCACGGTGATGCGCGTCAACCGCTCCTCCAGTTGCACCACGCGCGCGTCGAGCATCCGCGCGGCGTCGATAGACAAGGAGCGCTGCGTCAGGGTCCGTGGGACAGTGCTGGCCTGTGGCGGGGCCATGCTGGCCGCCTGTGGCTGCGGTTCGTCCATGCGGCTCTGGATTTGCGGCCAGGCCCAGATGGTGACGCCAACCCCCACCACAAAGGCCAGAAGGATCAAAACCAGCAGCGGCACCATGCTCCGTCGCCGGGCGGAAGGCGGGGTCGGGGTCATGCTGCCAAGGCCATCCTCGTCGCTCATGCTGCCCCTCTTGCCTGTCATGACATCCGTCATTCGCACAAACCGCGCAAGAGAGCCAGCATGTCGTCATCCCCCGGCTGGTCGGGCGCATGGCCGCTGGCCCAGCCGCTTCCGCACGCCACCAGCGCATTGGGGCTGATGGCGACGATATGCAGCGCAGCGCGCGCAGTCGGCGCGACCTGCTCCGCCAGCCGCTCGCCCGCACGCGGGGAATGGACCAGCAGCACCGATCCCGGCATCGCATCATCCAACAGCGCAGGATCGGGCGGCAGACTGGTCATGCTATACACCGCGATCCGCCTGACATGCAGCGATCCTGTCGCCATGGGCGCAACCGTCGTACCCGCCAGATGCAGCACCGTGCGATGGCCGTCGGTTGCGATCCGCGCGGCGATCGTGCTGGCGTCGGCATCGCCTGCGCTCACCCCGTCAAAGCCCTGCGCTCGCATGGCCGCCGCCGTCGCGCTGCCTACGGCATAAGCGGGCAGTCCGCGATAGGCCGCCAGTGCCGGACCCGCCAGCCGCGCCGCATGGGCGCTGGTCATCAAAAGCGCGTCGAAATCCCCGGCAGGCGGCGGCGTCCATTCCAGCGCCTGAGGCGCGAACAACGGATGCACGACCGCCTCCAGTCCCAGCTGCGCCACGGCCTGCGCCGTCCTGCCTGCCCCCGGTTCGGGCCGCAGGACAATAACCCGCCTCATCCCTCGAACAGGGACCGCAGCGCCGGGCTGGCCCGGTCCAGCAGCGATCGACCCATCGCCTGCGCGGTATCGCTGTCATGCCGGTCGATCCGCGCTTCATCGCGCACGGTCTCCTGCCCGCTGGGGCTGATGATCTCTGCGCGAAGGTGCAGCCGGTCGCCATCCACCAGCGCCAGCGCGGCGATCGGCGAATGGCAGGTGCCGCCCAGACCCATCAGCACGTTCCGTTCGGCCATGACGCAATCGAACGTATCGGCGTCACTGATCGCGGCCAGCGCCGCCAGCACGGCTTCATTGTCGGCCAGCGTCTCTATCCCCACCGCCCCCTGCGACGGGGCGGGCAGCATCGTGTCGACGGGAATCGTGATACCGACATCCCCCTGCCCCAGCCGGTCCAGCCCCGCCGCCGCCAGCAGCGTCGCATGAACTTCGCCGGCTGCCAGCTTGGCGAGCCGCGTCGCGACATTGCCCCGGAACAGCGTGATGGTGGCGTCCGGTCGCAACCGCGCCACCTGCGCGGCGCGGCGCGGCGAACTGGTGCCGACCACCGGATTGTCGGGCAGCGCATCGAAACTGTCTGCCCCGACCAGCCTGTCGCGCACATCGGCGCGCGGCAGCATTGCGGCGATACGCATCGCGGCAGGGCGCAGCGTTTCCACATCCTTCATGCTGTGGACGGCGAAATCTATGCCTCCCTCCGCCAGCGCACGGTCCAATTCCTTGGTCCATAACGCCTTTCCGCCAATTTCCGCCAATGCGCGGTCCTGTATCCGGTCGCCACTGGTCTGGACGGTGACGATGGCCACGGCGCTATCGGGCCAGCCATGGGTGTCGCACAAAGCGCGGGCGGTCATGCGGGCCTGGGCCAGCGCAAGGGGCGAACCCCTGGTGCCGAGGCGCAACGGTCGGTCGAACAAAATCATATGCGGCTTGCTCTAATGGGCGCGGGCATTAGATGGAAGCGGCAATGACAATCATCCTTGGCCTGGAATCGAGCTGCGATGAAACCGCAGCGGCACTGGTAACGGCCGACGGCAGGATATTGGCGCATCGGCTGGCCACGCAGGAAGAGGCGCACCGCCCCTATGGCGGCGTCGTGCCGGAAATCGCCGCCCGCGCCCATGTGGAGGCCTTGGCGCCCCTGATCGAAGCCGCGCTGACGGATGCGGATATGACACTCGATCAGGTCGATGTGATCGCCGCGACCGCCGGGCCGGGCCTGATCGGCGGGGTGATGGTGGGTCTGGTGACGGCCAAGGCGCTGGCCCATGCGGCGGGCAAGCCGTTGATCGCGGTCAATCATCTGGAGGGCCACGCCCTTTCGCCCCGCCTGTCCGACCGGACGCTGCAATTCCCCTACCTACTCTTGCTGGTGTCGGGCGGCCATTGCCAGATTTTGCTGGTGCGCGGCCCCGGCGACTATGCGCGTCTGGCCACCACGATCGATGATGCGGCGGGCGAAGCGTTCGACAAGACCGCCAAGCTGCTGGGGCTTGGCTATCCCGGCGGCCCGCAGGTGGAAAAGGCGGCGGCACAGGGCAATCCCAGGGCCGTTCCCCTGCCCCGCCCGCTGCTCGGCACGGCGGAACCGCATTTCTCCTTCGCGGGCCTGAAAAGCGCTGTCATGCGCGCGGTCCAGTCCGGGCAATATTCGAAACCGGACATTGCGGCGAGTTTCCAACAGGCGGTGATCGACTGCCTGATCGACCGCACCCGCCGCGCGCTGACGCAGGCGGATGGCATGACCGCGCTGGTCGTGGCGGGCGGCGTCGCAGCCAATCAGGCGATCCGCGCCGCGCTCGAACAGCTGGCGGCGGACCATGGCCTGCCCTTCGTCGCGCCGCCCTTGTGGCTGTGCACCGACAATGCAGCGATGATCGCCTGGGCCGGGGCCGAGCGCTTCGCCGCAGGACTGATCGACGATCTGACCGTTCCCGCCCGGCCGCGCTGGCCATTGGATCCCGCAGCGGAAAAGGCGCGTGGCGCCGGAGTGAAAGCATGAATGGGCAAGGCATGAAGGCGGGCGTCATCGGAGCCGGCGCATGGGGCACAGCGCTGGCGCAGCTGCTCACCGCCGACGGGCAGGCCGTGACGCTGTGGGCGCTGGAGACCGAAGTGGTCGACGCGATCAATGGCGGGCACGAAAATCCGCTCTATCTGCCCGGCATCAAGCTGGCCGCGTCGATCCGGGCGACCGGCGCGATGGCCGACCTTGGCGATTGCGACATGGTGCTGGTCGTCAGCCCGGCGCAACATCTGCGCGATGTCGTCCGCCAGGCTCCAGCCGGTGTGCCGCTCGTCCTGTGTTCCAAGGGGATCGAGGCCGGCTCCGGCCTGCTGATGGGTGAAGTGGCGCGCGCCGTGCAGCCGACATCGCCCATCGCCGTCCTGTCCGGCCCGACCTTCGCCCATGAAGTAGCCAAAGGCTTGCCGACCGCGATCACATTGGCGTGCGACGATGCCGTGCTGGGCGCGCAACTGGCGGCGCGGATCGCCCGCCCGGCGTTCCGGCCCTATCTGTCCGACGACGTGACCGGCGCGGAAATCGGTGGCGCGGTCAAGAATGTGCTGGCGATCGCCTGTGGCGTGGCGGACGGCGCGGGTCTGGGCCTTAATGCCCGCGCGGCGCTGATCAGCCGGGGCTTTGCCGAAATGACGCGCTTTGGCCTGGCGCGCGGGGCGCGGGCAGAGACGCTGGCCGGACTATCGGGGCTGGGCGATCTGGTGCTGACCTGTTCGTCCACCAATTCGCGCAACTTCTCGCTGGGCAAGGGGCTGGGCGAAGGGCGTAGCGCCGCTGAACTCCTGTCCAACCGCCGTACCGTGGCCGAAGGGGCGTTTACCGCCCCGGTGCTGCGCGATGCGGCGCGCGCGGCAGGGGTCGAAATGCCGGTGGTCGAAGCGGTCTGCGCCCTGCTGGCCGACTCTGCACCGCTCGGCACCGTGATCGACGCGCTGCTCGCGCGTCCGTTGCGGCCCGAATAAGCCATCGCGCGCCCGCACCATCATGGCTACATTTGGGTCAACAGACGCGACGACAGAGGGGAATCGATTGGCCGGGCAGCATCCTGCGCCTAAGGACGAGGATGACATCGCCGCCCTGGCGAAGGGCGGGCGGACCAATGTGTTCGGCTTCCTTCTTCGCCTGGCCGCGCGGCTGCCCTTCCTGTTCATCGCCGGTCGCGTCTATGGCGCCGAAGCGCTGGGCCGCTTTGCCTATGCCGTGCTGGTGGTGGAATTTGTCGCGCAACTCGCGACGCTGGGCCTGAAACGCGGGCTGGCGGGGGCGCTCAGCCAGACCGAACGGCCCCACGCGCATGTCGTCACCGACGCAATGCTGGTGACGATGATCGCCGCGCTGGCGGGCGCTGGCCTGCTGGTCGCCTTTCCGCAGGCCATGTTCCCCAATAGCGGCATCAACGGCCTCGACCGGCTGCTGGCGCTGGTCGTCATCGCGGTCGCCGGGTCGGACGTGGCGCTGGCCGCCTGCGCCTATAAATTCGACGTTGGCGCGACAGTGCGGGCGCGCTCTATCATAGAACCCTGGGCCATCAGCATCGGCGCCTTCGCCTTCGCCTTTTATTCGACCCGTGACGGGCTGATCCTGTCCTACGCCGTGTCGATGATCGCCGCCTTCATCGCCTCCATCATTCCGATGGCGCGTCATTATGGCCTGCCTGTGGGCTGGCGGCCTGATTCTGGCCGACTGTGGCGGCTGGCGCGGCGCAACCTGCCGCTAGCGGCTGCCGACGGGGTGGAATGGGGATCGCGGCGGCTCGACATGGCCATATTGGGCCTGTTCGTCAGCCCGGCGGTCATCGGCATCTATTATGTCGCGCAACAGGTCGCATCGCTGCCGCAGAAGCTCAAGACCAGCTTCGACCCGATATTGGGCCCGGTCATCACCCGCAATCTGGCGGAGGGCAATCTGGCCGGGATCGCGCGGCAGGTCAGCCAGGTCGGGTTCTGGATCATCGCCGCGCAGGCCGGAATTGCGCTTGCGCTCGGCATCCCCGGCGAAGCGGTGATGGGGCTGGTTGGCCCGCATTTCGTCAGCGGCACCGGGGCGCTGGCTTTCCTGCTGCTGGCCGAAGTGATCGCCGCCACCGCGGTCGTCAGCGAATCAGCGCTGGTCTATATCGCGCGCCACCGCAATCTGATGATCTCGCTCGGCATGATCGGCTGTCAGGCCGTTTTCAGCTTCGCGCTGATCCTGCTCGCCCGTCGACTTGGCCTCCCGGTCATGGCGGTCGCCGCCGCCCCGGCGCTGGCGCTGTGCCTTGCGCTGGCGGTCGGCGCCTTCGTCAAGGCGCGGCTGCTCGCGCGACTGCTCGATGCGCCGATCAACGCCTGGCGCTGGCCATTGCTCAGCGCAGCAGGCGTTGCCTGCATCGTCGGCGCGGCCTTCGTCGCCCTGCCGCCGCGCCTGGAATGGGTCGAACTGGTCGTCGGCGTCTGGGCGATATTGGGCGCTTATGGCGTGGTCATCTGGCGCTGGGGCTTTGGCCCCGATGACCGCACCCTGTTCCGCAAGCGCAAGGCGGACTGATCAGGCGAACAGCCTGTCGCGGATCACGCCCAGATCATCCTCCGGCCGCGCGCCCCAGTGGGAGATCACCTCGGCCGCCGCCGCTGCACCCAATGCCAGGCAATCAGCCACGCTGCGCCCGTCGATATGGGCGGCAAGGAAACCGGCGGCGAACAGATCGCCAGCGCCCGTCGTGTCGATAATCTGCGCGACCGGCGCAGCGGGTGCCTCGTAACGCATGCCATCGACGATCGCGACCGCGCCCTTTTCGCTGCGGGTCGACACCAGCACTGGCACCTTGGCCGCCATCGTCGCCACGGCCTTGTCGAAATCGTCGATCTGCGCGAGCGACTGGATTTCGCCTTCATTGGAAAAAAGGATGTCGATCTGGCCATGATCGATCAGGTCCAGAAAATCGGCGCGATGCCGGTCGATGACGAAATTGTCGGACAGGGTGAAGGCGACCTTGCGTCCCGCGCCGCGCGCCGCGTCGATCGCCGCCCGCATCGCCGCGCGCGGCTGCTGCGGGTCCCACAAATAGCCTTCCAGATAGAGGATGCCCGCCGACCGGATCATGTCGAGGTCAAGCGCGGCTTCGGGCAAAAATTGCGATGCGCCCAGAAAGGTGTTCATCGTACGCTGCGCGTCGGGGGTCACCAGAATCAGGCAGCGGGCGGTAGGCACGTCGCCAGTCATCGCCGGTGTGTCGAACCGGATGCCGAGCGCGCGAACGTCATGGGCGAATACCGTGCCCAGCTGATCGTCATTCACCTGGCCGATAAAGCCGCACGTCTTGCCCAGCGCGGCAAGCCCCGCCAGCGTGTTGGCGGCTGATCCGCCGCTGATTTCCTTGGCCTGGGGCATGTCGGCATAGAGCGCTTCGGCCATATCGGCATCGATCAGCTGCATCCCGCCCTTGGTCAGCGCATGTTCGGCCAGAAAGGCGTCATCGCTGCGCGCGAGAACATCGACAATGGCGTTGCCGATGGCGATGACGTCAAGCGTCGGGGCCGAAACTGAAGCGGAAGCGGTCACGCAAAATCCTTATGGTACGGGGAATGTCCGGGTGCCGTCTCTATCGGCGCGCGTGTCGCCATGCAACAGCGTGCGATTGACGGGCCTCGCGACAGGCGGGATAAGGACGCGATGGTCCTGACCGCCGCGCTGCGCGCCTTCCCGCTGATCTTCCATGCCGCCGCCAGGCGGCTGCTGGTCAAGACATTGCTGCTGACGCTTCTGGTCTTTGCCCTGCTGGCGGTGGGGCTGTGGGCAGGATTCCATGCGCTGCGCCTCCATTATGGCTGGGGCGGCGGCGGCCTGGCGGAGGCGGCGGCGACCGCGCTGATCGTCGTCGCGGCAGGATGGCTGCTGTTTCGCGCGACTGCGATGGCGGTGATGGGCCTGTTCGCCGACGACATTGTCGCCGCCGTCGAGAGCGACAGTTACCCGGACGCTGCGGCCCATGCGCGCCCGGTCGGACCGGCGCGCAGCATCCGCTATGCGCTGGCCTCGGTCGCGCGGACGATCGGCTGGAACCTGCTGGCGCTGCCTGCCTATATCGCATTGCTGGTGACAGGCGTGGGGACGATCGGTCTGTTTCTGGCACTCAACGCCTATCTGCTGGGCCGCGATCTGGCCGACATGGTGGAGCCACGCCATCCCGGCCATCCGCCGATCCCGCGCGGCAGCCGATGGCTTCTGGGGCTCGCTTCGGCGCTTCTGTTCCTTGTCCCGCTGGTCAACCTGCTTGCGCCGATCTGGAGCGCGGCTATGGCGGTCCACATGCTGCACGGCGTCAGAAGGAAGTCTGTATGAACGCCCCCCGCCTTACCCTGATCGCGCTGCTGTCGCTGCCGCTTGCCGCCTGTGGCGCTGGCAGCGTGGTGCCGCAGACCGGGATCGCCCCCCCGCCCGCCGGTCCCCCGGCCAGCGCCTTTGGCAAGCCCGGTCCCTTGATGGGCGCGGACGCGCGCGCCCTGACCCAGATGTTCGGCACGCCCCGGCTCGACATTCGCGAGGCAACGGTGCGCAAGCTGCAATTTGCCAATGGCCGCTGCGTCCTAGACACCTATCTCTACGCCCCCGCGCGCGGCAAGGAGCCGGTGGTCACCCATGTGGACGCGCGCTCGCCTGCTGGCACGGATGTCGATCCGTCGGCTTGCGCGACGGCGTTGCGGGCGCGCTAGACCGACAGCCGCCCGATCGCCCAGGTCGCCACTTCCGCCACGACCGGATCGTCATCGCCCGCCAGCACCTGCAACCGGCCGAGCAAGCGCGCGTCGCCGCTATTGCCCGCCGCGATCGCCGCATTACGCACCATGCGATTGCGGCCGATGCGCTTGATGGGGGAGCCGGAGAAGATTTCGCGAAACGCGGCATCGTCCAGCGCGAGCAGGTCGGCAAGGGCAGGCGCGGCGAGTTCGGCGCGGCCCACGAACGCCTTGTTGGCCGCCGCCTGATCGGCAAATTTGTTCCAGGGGCAGACCGCCAGGCAATCGTCGCAACCATAGATGCGGTTGCCTATGCCTTCGCGCAGTTCGTGCGGGATCGGCCCCTTATGCTCGATCGTCAGATAGGAAATGCAGCGGCGGGCATCGACGACATAGGGGGATGGGAAGGCATCGGTCGGGCAGGCCGTCTGGCAGGCGGTGCAACTGCCGCAATGGTCGACCTCCGGCGCGTCGGGTTGCAGCGCGATTTCGGTGTAGATGGCCCCCAGGAACAGCCAGCTGCCATGCTGGCGGCTCACCAGATTGCTATGCTTGCCCTGCCAGCCCAGTCCCGCCCCCTGCGCCAGCGGCTTTTCCATGACCGGCGCTGTATCGACGAACACCTTGAGCGCGCCGGGTTGCTGATCCACCAGCCAGCGGGCCAGGCTTTTCAGACCCTTCTTGACGACATCATGATAGTCCTTGCCCTGCGCATAGACGGATATGCGCGCGCGGTCCGGCACGTCCGCCAGCGCCAGCGGATCGCGCCCCGGCGCATAGCTCATCCCCAGCATGACGACGCTGCGCACGTCCGGCCACAGGCCGCGTGGCGATCCACGTTGTCCCGCGCGCTCCTCCATCCACAGCATGTCGCCATGATGGCCCGCATCCAGCCATTCGCCCAGCCGCTTCCCGGCCTGCGGCGCCACGTCAGCAGGCGCGATGGCACAAGCGGCAAAGCCCAGCGACGCGGCCTGCACCTTCAGACGGGTTTCCAAGCTTTCCATTTGCGTTGGCATGGGGGGACACTATCAGGAGCGGATGAACGGCGACACTCCGGCCCCGCCCCTCCGCTATGCGCTCGAAGGCCATGGCCTTGTCAAGACATTCGGCAGTTTCCGCGCGGTTGACGGCGTCGACATCGCCGTGCCTGCCGGGTCCATCTATGGCGTGCTGGGGCCAAATGGCGCGGGCAAGACGACGTTGCTGCGCACCCTGCTGGGCATCATCGACCCGGACGAGGGCACGCGGTCGCTGCTGGGCGACCCCGCCCCGCTGCGGATGGCGCGGCAGGTCGGCTATCTGCCGGAAGAGCGCGGGCTTTATCCGTCGATGAAGGCGTTTGAAGCGATCGCCTTCATGGGCGCGCTGCGCGGGTTGCCGCTGAAGCAGGGCCGCGAACGGGCGCGGGCGATGCTGGAGGGGCACGGCATGGGCGGCGCGATCGACAAGCCGATCCGCCAGCTGTCCAAGGGCATGGCGCAGACGGTGCAATTGTTCGGGACGATCATCCACGAACCCCGGCTGATCCTGCTGGACGAGCCGTTTTCCGGGCTGGATGCGATCAATCAGGAGAAGCTGGAGGCGCTGATCCGTGAGCAGGCGCGTCGGGGCGTCACCATCGTCTTTTCCACCCATGTCATCGCCCATGCCGAACGGCTGTGCGAACGGATCGCCATCGTCGCGGGCGGACGCATAAGATTCGAGGGGACATTGGCTGACGCGCGCGACAAGCCGCGCCCGCAGGTGCGGCTGCGCACCAAAGCCAGCGACGGGGCGTGGCGGCGCGCGCTGCCCGCCGATACCGTCGTGGAGGATGGGGCATGGCATTTCACCCTGCCTGAAGACGGGATCGAGCCGCTGTTACGCGCATTGCTGGATGGGCAGGCGGGGATTGAAAGCCTGTCGATCGAACGGCCGGGCCTGCACGACGCCTTCGTCGCCATCGCCGGTGCCGCGACCGCGCGCCAGATGGAAGAAGCGCAGGCACGGGAGCAGGACGCATGAGAGAGATGCTGCGCGCCGCGCTGGTCATCGCCCGGCGGGACTTCACCGCCGTCGTGCTGTCGCGCACCTTCATCCTTTTTCTGCTCGGCCCGTTGCTGCCCATTCTGATCGGCATGGCCCTTGGCGGCTTGGGCGAGAAGATTGCCAGCACAGACCTGCGCCCGCTGGTGGGCATCGCCATGCCAGCGGGCGAGGCCGCGAAGCTGGAGCGTGCCCATGCCCGTCTGACCGAACGGATGGGGGATCAGGCGCTGGTCAGGCTGCGGCGCGTGCCGCTGACCCCGGCACCGCGCGAGCAGTTGGCGCGCCCTGATTCGGCGGTGGTGGCGATCCTTTCCGGATCAGTCGCGCACCCGATCCTGACCGGCAAAGCGGAAGATCTCGACAAGTTGCAGGGCGATATGAGCCTGATCGCCAGCGCGGCGCAAGCGGAACATACGCTGCGGTTGGTGCAGGTGGAGCGGCAGGAGGTCGCCAAGAGCCTTGGCGCACAGGCGCAAGCGCGGTTGCTGATCGGCCGTATGGCGCAGGTGGTGATGTTTTTCCTGACGATCCTGCTGGCGGGGATGATCCTGTCCAATCTGGTTGAAGAAAAGACGAACAAGATCATAGAGATATTGGCGGCTGCCGTGCCGATAGACGCGATTTTCCTGGGCAAGCTGATGGCGATGCTGGCGATGAGCTTTGTTGGCATCGCCTTTTGGGGCGGCACCGCCTTCGCGATCTTCCTGGCGCTGCATGGGGGCGAGTCCAGCCTGCCAGCCCCCGCGGTGGGCTGGCCGATATTCCTGATCCTTGCCACCCTCTATTTCGCCATGGCCTATACGCTGCTGGGATCTCTGTTCCTGGGGATCGGCGCGCAGGCGGCTACGGTGCGCGAAGTGCAGACACTGAACATGCCGGTGACCATGGGGCAGATGCTGATCTTCTTTTTCGCCAGCTACGCCGTCGATCATATGGGATCGCCTGCGGAGGTCGCGGCGACGATCTTTCCGTTCAGTTCACCCTTCGCGATGATCGCGCGCGCGGCGCAATCCGATGCGCTGTGGCCGCATGTGCTGGCGCTGCTGTGGCAGGCGGCGTTCGTGGCGCTGATCATCCGCGTGGGTGTGCTGCTGTTCCGCCGCCATGTCATGCAATCGGGCGGCAGTTGGTGGAAACGCCTGTTCAGGAACACGACAGGCTGAACCATGTTTAATGGCGTCATGAACCGGCGATTCTTCCTGGGCGGCATAGCGACCGGCGCGATGGCGCTGGGCTGGTGGCGGCTGGGCCTTGGCACGGCGGAGGCCGCCTATCCCTATGCCCTGAGCGATGCGGAATGGCGCAAGCGGCTCTCGCCTCTCGCCTATAATGTGTTGCGCAAGCAGGCGACAGAGCATCCCTTCACCAGCCCGCTCAACAAGGAACATCGCGCGGGCATTTTCGCCTGCGCTGGATGCGGACAAAAATTGTTCAGCTCCAAGACGAAGTTCGACAGCGGCACTGGCTGGCCCAGCTTCTACGCCCCACTGCCCAAGGCGGTGGGCACCAGTCGCGATTTCGCGCTGGGCTATCCCCGGACCGAGGTCCATTGCGCGCGCTGCGGCGGGCATCTGGGCCATGTGTTCGACGATGGGCCAAAGCCCACGGGCCTGCGCTATTGCATGAACGGCGTCGCGCTCAGCTTCGTGGCGGCCTGATCCGGTAGATTTTCAGCGGACCTTTGGTCGGCAGGGGTTCCAGCCATTGCGGTATCGTACCGCGCGCCAGCATCGCCGCCAGACCCTTGCCATTGGCTTGGCCATAGAGACGATATTCGTTGAGGCCGTCACAGGTCACGACATAGCGCGCGCTGGTTGCGCCGATCACTGTTCTTGCCTGGTCCGGTGCATCGACAAAGCCTTCGATCACCGCCGTAATCCCCGCTGCATTGCGGTGATGGGCCGTGCCGATGACGCTATGGCGGGTCTGGACGAGAATGTCGGGGCCAAGGTCGATCGGCGCGAACAGGGTCGTGGGCGCCAGGGTGCGCAGCGGGGCCAGCACCGTGGCCGCGCGGCAATTGGCGCTGGCATTTCGGGCCTGTTCGGGCGTCGCGGCCAACGCCACCCACAGTGCGCAGAGACCAGCCGGGGTCAGCAGCACGAGTGCGACTGAACCGGCTATCCGCACGATCGCGCTGGCGGACGCCTGCACCCGGCGGAACAGGGCGAACAGCAGCCAGGCGGTGCCGGGCAGGGCGAACAGATGCGCCACGGACACGGCCCGCATGACCATGATCGCCACCAGCATCGCCCCGGCCAGCAGCTGCGCCATTGTCAGCCAGCGCATCCGCACCGGGCCGCTAGCCGCGCGCGCCGCCAATAGCGTTGCAATCAGGCCGAATAGCGAGGGAAGCAGGATGACGCCCACCATCAACCGGCTCTGTTCCCAGATCGGCCGCCCCTCCATGACCTGCAAATACCAGAGCTTATAGGCCAGCGGTCCCAACGCCGCGAAGGGATCACCCGACAGGCACGCCCCGCCGATCAGCAGGAAGGTTGCCAGCGCCGCGACGCCCCCGATCGCGCCGATCAGGCAGCGACTTAGCGCGGTGGACGGCCCAATCAATCTTGCGGCGGCAGGCGTCGCAACCGCCAGCGCGACCAAGGGCCAGACATAGACGAAGGAGAGCGCGTCGCACTGGCGCGCCAGCACGGCAGATGGCCCACGCAACAAGATGAGCGGGATCAGCGCGCCTGCGCCCAGTGCGACAGTGAAGCCGACGAAGCGCGGCGTTTCGGCCCGGTCGATCCAGTGGCGCAGGGCAAACAGCGCAGCGAACAGCGCTGCATAGGGCAGCCCTTCGCTCGAAATCTGGAGCCAGAGCGACAGTGCCAGTCCCGCAACTATGCCCCCGCGCACCGGGCGCAAGTCCATCGCCCCGCCCAGTGCCAGCGCGGCTGCCATGATCTGCCAGCCATGATGGTCGATCCTGAGCGGCGTGAACTGGACCAGGATCGACGGGGCAGTCAGGAGCAGGATGACGGCCAGCAACGCCACGATCGTACCGGCAATCCGGCGCGTGGCGACGCCCAGCGCTGCGGTCAGCCCGCCCAGCAGCAGCAGCGGCACGACGGCGCAGGCGACCAGTTCCGCCATGGCCATGCCCAGCAACGGGCGCAGCAGCAGGATCAGCGCCGCGATCGGCATGTCGACGATCCGCGACCAGTGCATCGGCCCGCCTATGGGCGGGTTCACGCGATGCTGGCTGACATCCCAGAAGGCCTGCCCGCCGATCCAGTCGCGGACCTGCACCAGACGCATGGCGTCATCGGGATCGCGAAAGCCAAGCGTGGCGAAATCGCCCCGGAACAGCCACAGCATAGCCGCGCTGCACAGCAGCCAGGCAAGCAGCGCAAGCAGCGCCGCCCGCTTTCCGTCAGGCGCGGGCAAAGACGCCATATTTGCGGATCGCATAAACGGTGAGGAAGCTGACCGGCACGGACAGCAATTTTGCGATCGCCGGCGCAACGCCGATCAGGCTCAGCCCGCCGACCATGGAAAGGGTAATGCCCATCCCCAGCAGGGCGCTCGCCACGAACCCGGCGCGCTGCGCGTGGGTCGGGCCGGTGCCGGTATCGAACACGAAACGGACGCTGATGGTCCAGTGGACAATCAGACCGACGGCATAACCGCCAAACGCCGCCAGCATGGGGGCGGCGCCGACATGGTCGAGCATCAGGAAAAGCGCCATGTCGCTCGACAGCGCGCAGATGCTGGCCAGCAGATAGCGGGCAAACATCAGACGCGAAACCAGCGCCACCAACATGCCCACCGGATCAGGCAGCCTTCAGGCGCGACGGGACGGCGCGGGTGCTGGCAAGCGCAGCCTGCGCGTCGGCGTCCTGACCTTCTTCGCCGGCCTCATGATATTCGGCATCTTCATTGACCGACCAGACGTCATGGATGCGCGCGCCCGCAACGATGTTGCGCACGGTAAGCATCGCCGTCATCATCGCATGGTCCTGATTATTATAGCGGTGCATGCCGTTGCGACCGACCATGTGCAACGTGGGGTAGCGCGCTTCCAGTTCGGTGCGCATCGCCTGCACATTGGCGGCATAGGCGTCGTCATAGACCGGATAGGCCTTTTCCTGCCTTACCACCGCGCCGCCAACGACATCGCCGGGGTTGCACAGGCCCAGCTGCGCCATTTCCTTCGTCGCCAGCGCGACCAGATCAGCGTCGGACGAAGCCCACAGGCCGTCCCCTTCAAAACAGAAATATTCCAGCCCCACGCAGGCGAGCGTCGGGTCCGGCACCATCTCCGGCGACCAGCTGCGGAAATTCTGGATACGCCCGACCTGCACCTTGCTGTCGTGGATATAGATCCAGTTGTCGGGGAAAATATCATCCCCCTTGACCATCAGCGCCACGGTCAGGAAATCGCGATATTTAAGGTCCATCGCCTCAGGCAGGGTCGCAGGCAGCGGATGGATGCGCCCGGCCAGTTCGCGCATGGGCGCGGACGAAATGACATGCGCGGCGTTGATGATGACCTCACCCTCCGGCCCCTGCGCCACCAGCCGCCAGCGATCGGTGCCCTGGTCCTGCTCCAGCCTTTTGAAGCTGTGCGCCATCAATACCTGATTGCCGCCATCGACCACATGATCGCGCGCCTTTTCCCACATCATGCCGGGGCCAAGGCGGGGATAGCGGAATGTTTCCAGCAGCGTCTTTGTCGCCATGCCGTCATTGGGCTTCTTGTTGAGGCCAAGCGAGCGTTTCAGCCCGTCGGTGACCGCGCCCCAGAGCGACAGGCCCTTGATCCGCTGCGCTGCCCAGTCCGCCGACATTTCATCGCACGGCATCCCCCACACCTTCTCGGTGTAAGTCTTGAAGAAGATCGAGAAAAGCTTGTACCCGAACGCATTGACGGTCCAGTCCTGAAAGGAGCGGACATTGCGGTTGGGCAGCAGCTTCGCCTTGGCAAAGCTCGCCATGCAGAGCGTCGAGCGCCAGACGCCCAGATTCCACAGCGCCTCGAACGCGCGCAGCGGATAGCTGTAGAATTTGCCCTCATAATAGATGCGGCTCATCCGCGGGCGCTGAATGAAGTCGTCAGGCAATATCTCGTTCCACAAGTCCACGACCTGCTGCGATTTCGAAAAAAAGCGATGGCCGCCAATATCGAAGCGGAAACCGTCCAGCTCGACCGTGCGGCTGATGCCGCCGACATAGACAGGGTCTTTTTCGATCACCGTGACGCTATAACCCTGCTTGGTCAGCAGATAGGCGGCAGTCAGGCCCGCCGGGCCTGCGCCAATGATGGCGACGTCCACGCTTTGGTCGATACGCGGCATGACAGGCAATTCCCCCGGATGGTCATTCGTGACCCTGGGAGTGAAGGAAATATTCTAAGGAGTGGTTAATGCGCGGTAAGGATCAGGCAGCAAACGCGCCATCGGGCAACAACAGAAAGGGCCGCCCCGCGACGCGGAACGGCCCCCTGCAGTCCCCTTCGTGAGGGGAACCGGGCAGATGATCAGCCTTGGCGCTGGGCCATGGCGTTAAGATCGCTGCGAGCGCCGGTCAGTGCCTCGCCAAAGCAATTGCGATAATCCTGGGTCACGGGGATGATCGAGCCATTGACGAAACCGCAGACCTGCTTGGCGGCGCGGGTGACGCGATAGTCGGCGCGGCGCAGACCAGCGGTGCTGGCCAGGTTCAGGTCAGCGACCGAAACGGCAATCGAGCGGGTTTCCGTACCCGCACGGCCATCGACGATCACATCCATATTGTCATTGCCCGCACTTGCCACGCCGGGCAGCGCGAGGGCCATCGTGGCGGCCAGCGCCACCAGCGTCTTTGCAGTCATCCTGTTTCTCCTGTCGAACATTTTTCTGTTCTTTGCCCAACACCTGACTTGGGGCACCGGGTCCACGCCTAAATAGGCCTGCCCGAATAAAATGAAAAGAGGCCAATTGGCGAAAAGTGGCGGAAAACCGTTATTTTGCGCGTGCGAAAGGATTTGTTTCGCACGCGCAGATCAATTTGCGTATTGGCCGCCGGTACGGCTGAACAAGCATCAATGCCGGAAGTGGCGCATCCCGGTAAAGACCATGGCAAGGCCCGCTTCATCGGCGGCGGCGATGACTTCATCGTCGCGGATCGAGCCGCCCGGCTGGATCACTGCGGTCGCGCCCGCCTCGACTGCCGCCAGCAGGCCGTCGGCGAAGGGGAAGAAGGCGTCGGACGCGACTGCCGATCCGATGGTGCGCGGTTCGCTCCAGCCTGCTTTTTCGGCGGCATCCTTGGCTTTCCATGCCGCAATGCGCGCGGATTCGAGGCGGTTCATCTGGCCTGCGCCGACACCGGCAGTGCTGCCACCCTTGGCATAGACGATGGCGTTGGACTTCACATGCTTGGCGACGGTCCAGGCGAAGAGGCAGTCGGCCAGTTCCTGTTCGGTCGGTTCGCGCTTGGTCACGACTTTCAGCGCGTCGCGGCTGATCCGGCCATTGTCGCGGCTCTGCACCAGCACCCCGCCCGCGATCGTCTTGAGCTGGAGGCCGGGGCGCGCGGGATCGGGCAGGTCGCCGGTCAGCAGCAGGCGCAGATTCTTCTTCTTGGCAAAGATGGCGCGCGCCGCGTCATCGGCATCGGGCGCGGCGACGACTTCGGTGAAGATACCGCTGATCGCTTCGGCAGTCGGGCCGTCGAGCGGGCGGTTGACGGCGATGATGCCGCCAAAGGCCGACACGCTGTCGCACGCGAGCGCAGCCTCATAGGCCTCGATCAGGGTCGCGCCGGTCGCCACGCCGCACGGGTTGGCATGCTTGACGATCACCACGGTCGGCGGGCCGTCGCGAAATTCGCTGACCAGCTCCAGCGCGGCGTCAGCATCGTTGTAATTGTTGTAGGACAGTTCCTTGCCCTGAATCTGCTTCGCCTGGGCAATGCCGTTGGCCGACGGACCAGTGGGCAGATAGAGGGCGGCGGACTGATGCGGGTTTTCGCCGTAGCGCAGCGTAGTGCCAAGCGTGCTGGCAACGGCCAGCGTTTCGGGGAAGGTCACGCCCTGATCGGCAAAGGCGAACCAGCTGGCGATCATCGAATCATAGGCGGCGGTCGCCGCATAGGCCTTGGCCGCCAGCATCCGGCGGAAGTCGTAGCTGGTCGCCCCGCCCTTCTCATCCATTTCCGCGATCAGCCGGGCATAATCGGCCGGGTCGGTGACGATCGCCACGCTCTCATGATTCTTGGCCGCAGAGCGCACCATGGACGGCCCGCCAATATCGATATTCTCGATAATCTCCTCGCGCTCCGCCCCCTTGGCGACGGTCGCGGCGAAGGGATAGAGATTGACCACGACCAGATCGATCGCACCAATCTGATACTCGTCCATCGACGCAACATGCTCAGGGTTGTTCCGCACGGCCAGCAGCCCGCCATGCACCTTGGGATGCAGCGTCTTGACCCGGCCATCCATCATTTCGGGGAAGCCGGTCAGATCGGAAATATCCATGACGGTCAGGCCCGCATCGCGCAGCGCCTTGGCCGTGCCGCCGGTCGACACCAGCTCCACCCCATGCTTCCCCAGCGCCTGCCCCAATTCGATAAGGCCAGCCTTGTCCGACACGGACAACAGGGCGCGCTTGATGGGATAGTCGGCGGGGGTTGCGGTCATGGGCGGTATTTCCGTTGCGGGATTGGCGTTGAACTTGCGCTAGCCCCATAATCGGCTGTGAAGGAAAAGGACAGCCCCCGAGAAGCGCCCGGATTACCATGTTTTGCTAACCGCTCAGTGCCCGAGCGAATTGTAGCTTGGCGATACAGATTCTCCTTTGATCGAGCCTCAACCCTTCGCGTGCGCGCTGATTAACAGGCAGGAACGTCGAGGCGTGATGCGACCAATTATAATAAAATATCTCAGCATTGCGTTGAACTTTCAGCAGCGCATGGAAATCCCAATGCACGCCCTTGTCGCCCGGACTCAGGATTTTCAGCCCGACGAGGTCACCATTCCGATGAACCTGCCCGTCATGGGTAGCTATGCAATAAGGCGCAACACCCGCAATATCACGGGCGGCCTCAATGACTTTGGATGGCGTCTGGTTAGCCCAGTAGTTCAACCCAGCCCACCATCCCGCCGTCAACGAGGTGAAGGTTAGAAATCCCGCCAAAGCTGCTGGCTTGATTGAATGATTTTGTAGCTTTGCGGAGAATGCAATGATGATTGCGCACGTCAGGGTATAGGCAATTATGCCTTCCCGGCCCAGCAATAGCCCATCACCCACCGCGCCCGCACCCCCACGTCCATGAAAATCCCCAGCGATGGAAATAAACACGCCAGTAGCGGCTAGCGCAGCGCAAAATACGGTCGATCGCCGACTGCACTTTTTAATACATATAGCCAAAATTAACCAAGGAATGAGCAGCCACAATAAGGCGGCCGGCTGGACTATCGCGCTAAATGCTGGACGGCCCAAAACACCCGTGGCGCAGAGCGTAATGACACAGGTTGCGAGGAAAAGGCCTATGCAGGCAACAATGATCGCACCGACAGATCGTCCCACTGCCAGCACTCACCCCACCCGCTTGAACAGCCACCCGATGCTCGATCCGCCGGGCAGCGCCTCGCTGGTCACCACCATCTGCTTGGTCGGATGCGGCCTGCCGTCGCCATCGACCCACAGGCTGTCTTCGACGGTCAATATGCCGGTGCCGGTGCGGAACTGCCACAACGCGCCCATGTCGATGCGCAGCAGCGCACCCTGATTGTCCGCGGTCAGCGTCGGTTCGACGCCCGGCGCCAGGTGAAAGCGCAAAACGGCCGGAAGTTTGGCGGGCTTGCGACGACGCTGCGCCGGGGTCAGCATATCCTCGCCGCGAATTTCCTTGCCATCGCCGCTGACCAGCAGCAGGCGGCGGTGGACATAGCCGATGCGGCGGACATAGCCGTCATGGGACAGGTCGACCCGGCTGCCATTGTCCAGTTCCTGCCGGTTCAGTTCCACTTCGGTAACGCCGCGCCCCAGCGTGCCGTCGGGCATCAGCGCCGTGCTGTTGCAATCGTCCAGCACCAGCGTGCTGTGCGCGGCGGTCGTGCGCAGCCCCTGCGCCAGATCGCGGGGTATCCATGCCCCCTCAAGTCCCGCGCCGCCGCAATTGACGATCAGGCGATGGGGGCCATCGCTGATTTCGATCGCGCCGGTCGAGGCGCAGCCTGCGTCGGCCAGCCGCGCGACCGGCGGCGGCGCGGCGTCGATCTGGACCACGCTCGCGCCCGCCGCGATCCGCTGATAACCCCAGTCGCGCGCCTGCCGCAGCGGCCGGGCGCGCACCCGGCTGGCCGCGATGACGGCATTGACGATCGCAGGATCGATCGCGCCCGCGCCCTGCCAGTTGCCAAGGCCGCCATCGCCATGGGTCAGGCCCAGCAAGGCGGGGACGATGCGGTTCAGCCCGTCATAGAGGAAGCCGGGAGCCGTTTCGCGCCGTACGTCATAGACCGCACGCAGCATGGACAGCGCCATGACAGCCTCTATCTGCGCCAGCGGTGACCGGGAAACGATGCCGCCATCGGGGTAGAATCCGCTGTCGATCGCGCGTTTCAGGCCCGCTTCGCCGAACAATTTGCGCGCCGCGCCGCCAGGCATCAGCATGGAAGCAGCGACGATCGCGCTCCAGCCGACGATGCGCGGCAGGCCCATGGGCGCCTTGTCGGCGATACGGTCCAGATGCCGCGCCGTGCGGGCGATGCAGGTGAGGACCAGCGAACGATAGACCAGATCGCTCGACGAGAGGATCAGCGGCGCATGGGCAGTCCAGAAGAAGAGCCGCCAGCCCGCATTGTCCGCGCGCCAGGCCTGTTCGCTGGGCGTTTCGGCATGCACGGCCAGCCATTTGCGCATGACGCTTTCGGCGATCGGCGCGGCCTGTTCGCGACTGGCGACGCTCGCCAGATCGCGCAGCCAGCGGAAACTGTGCAGATAGTCGGCAAAGGCGGGATCAAGGTCCAGCCGTGCGAAATCGAGCGTGTCGATAATCTGCTTCTTGCCGCGAAACAGGAAATAGCCCGCGCGGATCGCCTGCCCCGCGCGCGTGTCGCCGGGCAATTCGTCATCGGGAACGGCAAGCAGCTTGAGCGGATATTTGCCGCGCAGCTTGCGGCCGTGGATCGGCGTTTTCCAGCTGAGCAGATAGAAATGATTGGCGATCTTCTGCGCCAGCGACAGCCCCTTGTCATCCGCGACGCGGATGAGACGCTTGCCCTGTTCGATGCCGTCGTCGCTGCTTTCCGGAGCGGCGGGTTCGGGCACCTTGCGGGCGGACATGCGCCGGACCTCGTTCACCCGCCCCGCAGCTTCCGGATATTGTCGGCATAGGCCGATGGCCCGCCGCGGAATGTCGCGGTGCCCGCGACCAGCACGTCGGCCCCGGCGGCGATCGCCTTGGGCGCGGTGGTGAAATCAATGCCGCCATCGACCTGCAACCGTATGTCGCGCCCGCTCTTGTCGATCATCTTGCGACAGGCTTCGATCTTGCGCAGCTGGCTTTCGATGAAGCTCTGCCCGCCAAAACCGGGATTGACGCTCATGACCAGGATCAGGTCGACATCATCGATCAGATAATCGAGCATCTTGGCGGGCGTACCGGGGTTCAGCACCACGCCAGCCTGAACGCCCAGCGACTTGATATATTGGATCGAGCGGTGGATGTGCGGCCCCGCTTCGGGATGGACGGTCAATATGTCCGCGCCCGCCTGCGCAAAAGCGTCGAGATACTGATCGACCGGGGAAATCATCAGATGGACGTCGAACGTCTTTTTCGTGTGCGGCCGCAACGCCTTGACCACTGCCGGGCCGATCGTGATGTTCGGCACGAAATGGCCATCCATCACGTCGATATGGACCCAGTCGCAGCCCGCTTCGTCAATCGCGCGGACTTCCTCGCCCAGACGGGCGAAGTCGGCAGAGAGGATGGAGGGCGAGATCAGGATCGAGGGTGTCATTAACCGTTCGCCTTAGCTATGCCTCGGTCCAAGGGCAACGGGTGATTTGGATGCGGCGCAAGGAACGCGCCCAAGCCGCTATAACATAACGAAAATCGTTGGATCTAGCCGGTGCGAAGGGGTGGTCCCGTGCGGCAGCATCTGTTTGACGCCGTGCAGGCCGATCACCTCCTGCCCATCGTCCAGTACCGGCGCGGCGATCAACCGCATGGCGCACGCCCCCATCCCGTCGGCCTGATGAATGTCGACATCCAGGGTGAAGCCCCGCTTGTGGCGAATGGCATAGGTGCGCAGCCGCTCCATGGCTTCGCGCGAATCCGGGGCATAGAGCGATACGGACAGGGCGCGTGGCACGGGAATATGCCGCTCCAGCCCGAAAATATCATAGACGCCGGCCGTCCAGGTCAGGCTGTCATCGGTCAGGTCGCAATGCCAAAGGCCCAGCCCCCGTTCCGCCAGCGCCGCATCGTTGCGCGCCAGCGATGGGTCCAGCATCACCGGGGCGAGATGTTCGTGCAGGTCGTAGAGCGGCCAGCTATGGTGCAAAGGCAAGGGTTCGATCGGACGCACGGCGCACCTTCCAGACAGGGAATGGTCATCCTAAGCGCTCCATGGTTAAGGCTTAGTTCGTTGCTTTTGCAAGGCGCGCGATAAAAAATCCGTCCGCGCCGCCCTGGGTCGCCAATGTGTCGGGCAGCGTGCGCAGCCAGCCTTGCGACGTGGGGGTCATGCCGTCGGGCAATTCGCCCGCCTGCGCCGGCACCAGCGCAAAATCCGGGCGGGCGGCCAGCAATCGGGTGATCTGTTCCTCCCCTTCCGCCTGTTCCAGCGAGCAGGTGGCGTAGAGCAGCACCCCGCCAGGCTTCAGCCAGTCGGCGGCGCGGGCAAGCAACGCGCCCTGCAACTCCGCCAGCTCGGCAATCTGACGCGGGCCGATACGGTGCAGCACGTCAGGATGACGGCGATAGATGCCGGTCGCGGTGCAGGGCGCGTCGAGCAATATGGCGTCGACCGGCTGGTCCGGCTGCCACTGGCGCAGGTCGGCTTGCACGACATCGGCAGACAGGCCGGTGCGGGTCAGGTTTTCGGTCAGCCGCTCCAGCCGCTTTTTCGACTGGTCGATCGCGGTCACGCGCCATCCGGCCGCCGCCAGTTGCATCGTCTTGCCGCCGGGGGCTGCGCACAGGTCCAGCACATGACGCCCTTCCCCGGCACCCAACAGGCGTGCCGGGCAGGATGCGGCAACATCCTGCACCCACCATGCGCCATCGGCAAAGCCAGGCAGATCGGGAATATTGGCCCCGTCGGGCAGGCGGACATGGCCGGGAGCCAGGCTGACGCCGCCCAGTTGCGCGGTCCATTCGGCGGTGGCGGCCGGATCGCGCAGGCTCACGTCCACAGGCGGACGGATGGCATAGGCGCGCGCGGCCGCCTCCACCATCGCGCTGCCCCATTGCCCGGCCCAGCGATCGGCGACGGCGGCGGGCAGGGTCGGCGGATCGGGCAGCACCGGCGCGCTGCGCGTCACCGTGCCGAACACGCCATGGACCAGCTTGCGCGGCCCGCCATCGACCAGCGGCAGCGCCGTGGCGATCGCGGCGTGCGGGGCGGTGCCCAGCACCAGCACCTGCACCAGTGCGATGCGCAGCACCATCCGCGCCTTGGCATCATCGGGCAGCGGCAGCCGTGTCGCGCCGTCGATCAGCGCGTCCAGATCGGGCAGGTGGCGCAGCACTTCCGCAGCAATGGCATGGACCAGCGCCCGGTCCGCGCGGTCGGCCAGCCCCTGACAGGCGCCATGCAGCGCGATTTCCAGCGGGTCGCCGCGCCGCAACACGGCATCGAGCAGTTTGAGGGCGGAACGACGCGCAGGCAGGCCGGGGACGTCAGCGGGGCGGGAAGATTGAGCCATGGGGCAGCGCCTAGGCGATTTTGGACGGATAAGATAGGTTCGCCATGCCACCCCGCCCTTGCGCTTGGATCGGCGGTCGCCCAAATGAAAGCACTGGCACAGGGCGCTGCCGTAGCGCTCCGCAATCGAAAGGCGGCTTGATGGGACATTATAATGGCAAGCGCCCCGCGCATGTGCAGCCGCCCGCCCACCTGTCCAAAAGCCCGCCCGTGCCGCAGCCGGACCCGATCGACAGCCCGCCCCAGCCTCAGGAAGAGTTGAGCCCGGTTCGCTACGGCGATTGGGAACGCAAAGGCTTAGCGATTGATTTCTAAGCGATAGGCCAATCGGCTCGCCGCCAATATTGCACAATTTCCGATGTTCCGTGCCACCGCCACGAGCGATGGCGCCTGCCGCTCTGGCCTATCCGTCTCCGTCTGCGCAGGACAGGGATGAATAAGGAGAATGGGGCGTGGGCGTACATTTGGTTGCGGACGTGAGTGGAAAAACAGTGTCGGATTACGCGCCGGAGGATGCGGCGCTGCTATGCGCGGTCGGGCGACTGGTATGCGCTTGGACGATGCTGGAACAAAGCCTGGAAACCAAGATCGGTCTGATGCGCGAAAAGATGGGCGACGTTCGTACCGTGGGTGCGCGCACCCGCCCGTCCATGGCCAAGCTGATGACCGAATTGCGCACGATGGTGGCGATGCGCGACCGGCGCAACGCCAGCGCGCTGACCGAAATCGCCGCCATCGAACGCGACATCCAGCGGATCGACAGGTTCCGCGCGCTCATCATCCAGGGCTTTCACCAGCCGGAGCCGGGCGGCTTTATTTGCCGTGACCATCGCAATATCCACCAATTCGTCACATTTGAGCAATTAGATCACGAAATAAGCGATCTGGAAACGATCGCTAACCGGCTGCTGGCAGTATAGGGTGCAGCGCACACGGGAAATTCCGCCCCTGTGCTTGACCTTTTTCGCATGTGCGGCAAATCATGTCGGGCCGTGGGGGCCTTGGGGTTAAGGGGAGTCCAACTTGAACAAGCCGATTCGCAAAGCTGTTTTTCCTGTCGCGGGACTGGGCACGCGCTTTTTGCCCGCGACCAAGGCGGTGCCCAAGGAATTGCTGCCGGTGGTCGACCGTCCGCTGCTCCAATATGCCGTGGATGAGGCGCGCGAGGCCGGGATCGAGCAGATGATCTTCGTCACCGGTCGCGGCAAGGGCGCGATCGAAGATTATTTCGACATGGCCTTCGAATGCGAAACCTTGCAGCGCGAACGCGGCAAGGATCTGTCCGCGCTGGAAGGAACGCGGCTCGCGCCGGGCAATGCGGTGTTCCTGCGCCAGCAGGAATCGCTGGGCCTTGGCCATGCCATCTGGTGCGCGCGCGACATTATCGGTGACGAACCGTTCGCCATCCTGCTGCCCGACGAATTCATGAAGGGCGCGCCGGGCAATGGTTGCATGAAGCAGATGGTCGACGCCTATGAAAAGGTCGGCGGCAATCTGGTCTGCGCGCTGGAAATCCCGATGGAGCAGACGCCCAGCTATGGCGTGATCGATCCGGGCGCGCGCGATGGCGTGCTGACGGAGGTGAAGGGGCTGGTCGAAAAGCCCGCCGCCGGGACCGCGCCGTCCAACCTGATCCTGCCAGGCCGCTATATCCTGCAACCCGATGTCATGAAGATATTGGAAACGCAGGAAAAGGGCGCTGGCGGGGAAATCCAGCTGACCGACGCGATGGCAGCGTTGATCGGCAAGCAGCCTTTCCATGGCGTGACATTTGACGGCCGCCGCTTCGATTGCGGGTCAAAGGCCGGCTATGTCGAGGCCAATCTTGCACTGGCGCTGGAGCGTGAAGATCTGCGCGACCATATCCGGGGATTTGCGCTCACCGAACTGGGCATCGACAGCGTGGCGACGGCGGCTTAGTCGTCCTGTTCTGACGTTCGACATCGTTGGATGCCGGGTGGCATGCGAATGTCGAAATCAGTCCGCTAAGGACTGTACCTGCGGCGATACATAGTTGGCGTCATGCGCGAAGGGCATATCGGTCCCTTCGCGCAGCGCCGCCAGCACAGACCCGAAATCCGTTTCGCAGCGAAAGCCCATGATCCGTTCGGCGCGGCTGGCGTCATAGACGCGGCCGATGCTTCGCGGCAGGTTCCAGCCCTGTCGGGCATAGAGGCTGGCCGCATCGGGAAAATGGCGGGCAATGACCGCAGGCGCGTCCTGCTTCAACCCCCGCACCTCGTCGCGCGAAAAGGGCGTCGGCGCGGACAGGATGAATGTTTCGCAGCCCAGGGCCGGCGCCTGTTCCAGTGCCATCAGATGCGCGCGTGCCGCGTCCTCCACCGTCAGGCGGCGATGCAGCAGTTCGTTGGCCTTCATGTTCGGGCCGGACAGCAGCTGATGGGTGTCATCATCTTCGGGAAAGAAACGCCCGGTACGCAGGATGACGCAGCCGATGCCATGTGTCAGGTGGTGGATGCGGCACAGCCCCTCCGCCGCCAGCTTGGTCACGCCGTAGATGTTGCGCGGCGCCAGCGGCCCGGCACTTTCATCCAGCCAGATCGCCGCGTCCCCGGCTTCGTCGCGGATGCGCTGGTCAATCATCAGCGACGTGGTGGATGTCATGACGAAACGATCATGCCCAGCTGCAACCGCTGCCTCCAGCAGGTTGAGCGTGCCGGTTACATTGACATCGACAAAGCGCTGGGCCGGATAGCGGATGATGTCCGGCTTGTGCAGCGCGGCACCGTGAATCACTGCCTCGATGCCGCGTTCGGCAAAGACCCGGTCGATCAGGGCGCGATCGGCGACCGACCCGACGATGTCGGTATCGGCACCGGACGCCACGTCCAGGCCAGTGACATCATGGCCCGCCCTGCGCAGCAGGGGCGCCAGAAAGCGCCCCAGCCATCCTGAAGATCCGGTCAAAAGAACCTGCATTGGACTGGATTCTTTCTTGCGGACAGAGGCCGGTCAGAACGGCACTTCGTCGTCCAGATCATTGTCGAAATTGGGGCTGCCTGCGCTGCCGCGACCACCGCTCGACGAGCGACCGCCAAAGCCGCCGCCACTATTGCCGCCGCCAAAATCGTCATAGCCGCCCGACGACGCGCCCCAATCGCTGACTCCCTGCTGCGATCGGCCACCGCCGCCCTGACCGCCACCACCGGGCGCGCCATCCAGCATGGTGAGCACGGCCCCCGGCCCCTGCACCATCACTTCGGTCGAATAGCGGTCATTGCCGTTCTGGTCCTGCCATTTGCGGGTGCGCAGCTGGCCTTCGATATAGATTTTGGACCCCTTGCGCAGGAACCGCTCGGCCACGCCGACCAGCCCTTCGCCGCCGATCACGACGCTGTGCCATTCGGTGCGCTCCTTGCGCTCGCCGGTGTTGCGATCCTTCCAGTTTTCGGACGTAGCGATGCGCAAATTGCATATCTTGCCGCCATTCTGGAAGCTCTTGACCTCCGGGTCGGCGCCCAGATTGCCGACCAGAATGACCTTGTTGACCGAGCCTGCCATGATTCCTCCGAAAGCCTTAAAGCGGCCCTTATAGTCCAGCTGCGGTCGCGGTCCAGTAGGTCAGGCCAGCTGCGACATAAGCCAGCACGAACAGGTATCCGACCATGAACAGCGGCCATTTCCAGCCGTTCGTTTCCCGCCGCGTCACGGCGATGGTCGATATGCATTGCGGCGCGAAAATGAACCAGGCCAGGAAGGCCAGCGCGGTCGGAAGCGGCCACTGGTCCTTCAGCCGATCGCCAAGGCTGCGCTCCAGCAACGCCTCATCATCGCCAGCATCGATCGAATAGACGGTGGCCAGCGCCGACACCGCGACTTCACGCGCGGCCATCGCCGGGATGAGGGCGAGGGAAATGTCGCGGTTGAAGCCGATCGGCTCCAATATGACATTGAGCCCGCCGGCGATCCGCCCGGCAATCGAATAATCGACCTGGCTGACCGCGCTGCCTTCGGGCGGCTTGGGGTAGGACAGCAGCAGCCACAATATCACGGTGGACGTGAAAATGATCGTGCCTGCGCGCTTCAGGAAGATGACCGCGCGCTGCCATAGGCCCAGCACTATGTCCTGCGGCCGGGGCCATTGATATTTGGGCATTTCCATCAGGAAGCCGCCGCTCGCGCCCTTGGTCACGGTCATGCGCAGGATCAGCGCCACCAGCATCGCGCCGATAATGCCTGAGATATAGAGGCAGAAAAGGACGAACCCCTGAAGCCCCACCCCCGGCAATATGTCGCGCGCGGGGATGAAGGCGCCGATGATGACGGCATAGACCGGCAGTCGCGCCGAACAGGTCATCAGCGGCGCGATCAGGATGGTGGTGAGGCGGTCCTTGGGATCAGCGATCGTCCGCGTCGCCATGATGCCGGGAATGGCGCAGGCGAAGGAGGAGAGCAAAGGAATGAACGCGCGCCCCGACAGGCCGACCCTGGCCATCAGCCCATCCATCAGGAAAGCGGCGCGGACCATATAGCCGGTCGCCTCCAGCATCAGGATGAAGAAGAACAGGATCAGGATCTGCGGCAGGAACACCACCACCGATCCCACGCCGTTGATGACGCCATCGACCAGGAAGGACCGCAGCATTCCGTCAGGCAGCGCATCGCGCACACTGTTGGCGGCGGCCTCCGCCAGCCCCTCGATCATGGCGATCGGCGCTTCGGACCAGGCATAGACCGCCTGGAACATGACGAACAGCAGGCCGAGCAACAGCAACAGCCCGAACACCGGGTGCAGCGCCACCCGATCGACCGCGGCGGTCAGACGGCGCGAGGGGGTTTCGCGCACGATGGCGGCGCGGGCGATCCGCCGTGCCTCATCGCGCACCGCATCGAAATCGCGCTCCGGCAGCGGCGCTTTGGCTTCGGGCGCGACGCTGCCCAGCAAGCCAGCCAGTTCCTCACGCAGATGATCAAGCCCCCGCTTGCGCACCGCCACGGTGGCGATCACCGGCACGCCCAGTTCGCGCGACAGGACGGCAGCGTCCAGTTCCAGCCCGTCGCGCGTGGCAAGGTCCACCATGTTGAGCGCGACGATGGTCGGCAGGCCAAGGGCGATCAGCTCCAGCGCGAAACGCAGATGGTTGTCGAGGTTGGACGCATCGACCACGATCACCAGCGCATCCGGCTGCCTTTCCCCGGCCTGCCGCCCCATCACGACGTCGCGCGTGACTTGTTCGTCCGGGCTGGCGGCGTTCAAACTGTATGTACCGGGCAGGTCGACCAGTTCGACCGGGCGACCATCGGCCAGCGCCAGCCGCCCCGCTTTGCGCTCGACCGTGACACCCGGATAATTGCCCAGCTTCTGCCGCGCGCCGGTAAGGGCGTTGAACAGCGCGCTCTTGCCCGCATTGGGGTTGCCGACCAGCGCGACGAGCGGCAGCACGCTCATGGCGCAGCGTCCGGTCCGGTGCGGACAGTGACGGCGGCGGCGTGATTGCGACGCATGGCGATGGTCATGCGGCCCACCTTGCAGGCGATCGGCCCCTTGCCCCATAGGCCGCCATGGTGCAGCGCCTCCACGCTCGCGCCTTCGCACAGGCCAAACTCGCGCAGACGCTGGCCTTCCGACGCGGAAAGCGCGGACCAGTCGATCAGGTCAACATAGGCGGGCTGGCGCAGGGGCAGTTCGGTCAGACGCACGGAATGGATACTCACAGGTCAGTTGCTGCGAGTGACTATCAATACCGATTAGGAAAGGCCAGAAGGAAATGTTCGCCAGCGCGACAGATCACACCGCCGGATAGCGCAGTCGCCCGATGAAGCGCGCCAGGCTGAGCCGCTCGCCGCCGCCCACGCCCTTGACCTGCGCCTTCAGCTTTTCGAACCGCATCACGCCTTCGATCCGCCGGGCCAGGAAAGCGCGGCTATCGGCATGGGCCTCGCTTTCGTCGTCCACGAACACCAGCAGCGTGGCGGCATAGACCCCGGCCAATGTCATCCGCTTGGTATAATGGGCAAGGTCCGTGGCAGTGTCGCCCGCCGCGCGCCACATGACATCGGCCGCGCGCCAGCCCAGCCGGGTCGCGCGCGCCGCATTAGTGGGCAGGGCAAGGATGGCGATGGCGCGGCGCAACGCTTCGCGGTCGGGCGCCAGCAGGTCCAGCCGTGCCTCCACCAGCGCGATGATCCTGCGCCGGATCGACAGCTCGCCAAGCGTGTCGGCTGGCAAAGCGTCCAGCATCCGCGCATCGATGCTGGCGAACCAGGCATCGATCATGTCGACCGGGCCGTCGGCAAAGGCCAGCGCGGCAATATCCGCGTCCACGCCCTTTTCCGCCGCAGCCATGGCGACCGCTTCCTTGCGCCACCCGTCAAAGGCCGCATGGCGCGCCAGCACGGGCGCCAGCAGGACGCGGATTTCATCGAGGGTCATGTCGGCAATATCGTCGCTCATGCCATCAATCTAGGCGCGCGAGGGCAAGCGCACAAGCACCAGCGCGGCAGCGACCGCCATCGTCCCCACCATATCGGTGATGCTCAGCCATTCGCCAAACAGCACCCAGCCCAGCACCGCCGACACGGCCGGTTGCAAAAGCAGGCTCAGGCCCAGCACCAGCGGCGTGAACCAGCTGATCGCATAGGTCAGCAGCCCCTGCCCGACCAGCTGGCTGCTGAGCGCCAGCACCACCAGCGGGGTCCAGTCGCCCGGCATGATCCGTTCGCCCAGCCACAGCGCGCACAGCAGCAGCGGCGGGATGCTGAACAGGGTCGACATGGCCAGCACCGACCAACTGTCGAGCCGCACCCGCGCCCGCTGCACGATCAGCAGATAGCCGGTATAGGTCGCCCCGGCGAGCAGACAGAGCAGATCGCCATGAAGGTAACGCGGCGAAAGTTCATAGCTGCCCCCCATCATCACCGCCGCACCTGCCGTCGCCAGGGTGAGGGCGATCGCCTGCATGGCCCTGGGCCGTTGGCGCAGCACGACCATCCCCCATATCGGCAGCATCAGACCGCTCATATTGCCGAATATGGTGGCGTTGGTGACTTTGGTGTAGAGAATGCCGATATGCCACGCCGCCAGATCCGCTGCGAAGAAAAGCCCCGACCAGATCAGCGCCGACCATTCGCGAATCGTCGGCATCGTGCGGCGCAACCGCGGCAGGGCGAGGATCAGGAGAAATGGCAGGGCCAGCGTCAACCGCCAGAATGCCGCCGCTACCGGCCCCACATCGGCCATCCGCACCAGCACCGGGCCGAGTGGCAGGATGAGATTGGCCAGTATCAGTGCTGGAAATGCAAATTTGGGCATGCCTGCACGGGCACTGGGGGTTGAACTGACCATCGCGGCTCCCTAGCTGGCTTTCAGCTTTACGTCCCGTTGCAATTTGCAACTTTTATAAAGGGAATTTTCATGTCCAAGCTGTTCGAGTCCGTCCAGATCGGCGCCATTGGCGCGCCCAACCGCGTCGTCATGGCGCCGCTGACGCGTGGCCGCGCGACTCGCGATCATGTGCCGACCCCTATCATGGTTGACTATTATCGCCAGCGCGCGGGCGCTGGGCTGATCATCAGCGAAGCGACGGGCATTTCCCGCCAGGGTTTGGGCTGGCCCTATGCACCGGGCATCTGGTCGGACGAACAGGTCGCGGCCTGGCAGCCGGTGACGCAGGCGGTGCATGACGCGGGCGGGCGGATCATTGTCCAGCTGTGGCATATGGGGCGGCAGGTCCATAGCAGCGTCACGGGCGAACAGCCGGTGTCGTCCAGCGCCACCGCTACGGCGGGAGAGGCCCATACCTACGAGGGCAAAGCGCCGTTCGAAACGGCCCGTCCATTGACGCTTGAGGAAATTCCCGGCCTGATCGACACCTATGTCACCGCCGCGCGCAACGCGATCCGCGCCGGTTTCGACGGCGTGCAGATCCACGCCGCCAACGGCTATCTGATCGACCAGTTCCTGCGCGACAATGCCAATTTCCGCACCGATCAATATGGCGGCAGCATCGAAAACCGCGTGCGCTTGCTGGCGGAAGTCACACAGGCGGTGGTCGACGCGATCGGCGCGGACAAGGTGTCGGTACGCCTGTCGCCCAATGGCGACAGCCAGGGCGTCAATGACAGCAATCCCGGCCCGCTTTTCGCCCATGCCGCCGAAGTCCTGAACGCGATCGGCATCGCGTCGCTCGAACTGCGCGAACCGGGGGAGAAAGGCACGTTCGGCGCAACCGACGTGCCGCGCCAGTCACCACTGATCCGTCAGCATTTCAAGGGTCCGCTGATCCTGAACAGCGATTATGACAAGACACGGGCGCAAGCGGATCTGGACAGCGGCCTTGCCGACGCGATCAGCTTCGGTCGCCCGTTCATGGCCAACCCCGATTTGGTGGAGCGGCTGGAAAGCGACGCGCCGCTGAACCCGATCAAGGGGATGGAAACCTGGTATGGTCCGGGCGAGGATGGCTATACCAACTATCCCGCGCTGGAGCAGCAACGGGCCACCGCCTGATCGAAAAGAACCCGTCGCCCCGTGGGGGACGACGGGTATTTCCCGGCCTTCGGGGGCCATGGTCCATCTGCTCTGTCATTGCGCCTCCCGCGTGCGGGGGCGCAAACAGCCTAGGCCCCGAAGCGCTCGCGCAGGGCCAGCATGGCGATGGCCGCCTTGGCCGCCTCGCCGCCCTTGTCCTTTTCGGTCCGCTTGGCGCGGGTCAGTGCCTGCGCTTCATTCTCGACCGTCAATATGCCGTTGCCGATCGCGATCGCATCCATGCTGAGCGCCATCAGGCCGCGCGCGCTTTCGTTCGACACGACCTCGAAATGATAGGTTTCGCCGCGGATCACGACGCCGATGGCGATGAAGCCGTCATAGCGGCCGCTTTCCGCCGCCAGCGCGATCGCGCCGGGGATTTCCAGCGCGCCCGGCACCGTCACCACCTCATATTTATGCCCTGCATCGTCCAGCGCAGCCTTCGCGCCCTCGATCAGCAGGTCGTTGAGATGGTCGTAGAAGCGGGCTTCGACGATCAGGAACTTGGCCATGATAAATCCTTTACAGCTCGATCGGACGCTGCCCAACCACGGCCAGGTCATAGCCGTCAAGCGCGATCAGGCTGCGATGGCTGTTGGTCAGCAGGACCATGTCATGCACGCCCAGTTCGGCCAATATCTGCGCGCCCGCGCCATAGTTGCGCAATTCATCCATATCACCGACGGCAATGCCGGCATTTTGCTGGAGGATACGCGTCAGTATGTCCGGTTCGTCGCCGCGCAGCAGGACGATGATGCCCGCGCCTTCCGCGCTGATAATCTCCATGCACCGTTGCAACAGGCCGGCGCGCGGACCCTGCTTCCCAAACGTATCGGTCAGCGGCGCGAACTGGTGCATCCGCACCAGCGTTGGCGTGTCCGGGTCGACATGGCCCTTCTGCAAAACCAGTTGCTCGGTCCGCGTCGCCTTGTTGTAGAAGCTTATCGCCTTCCAGTCGCCGCCCCACTGGCTCTGGAACGTGGTTTCGGCGCGGCGTTCGACGATATGGTCGTGGCGGCGGCGATAGGCGATCAGGTCACGGATCGTGCCGATCTTCATCTTGTGCCTGGCGGCAAAGGGGATCAGGTCGTCCAGGCGCGCCATCGTGCCGTCGTCCTTCATCACCTCGCAAATGACGCCGGACGGGTTCAGGCCCGCCAGCCGCGCGACGTCCACCGCCGCTTCGGTATGGCCCGTACGCACCAGCACGCCGCCATCCTTGGCCACCAGCGGAAAGACATGGCCCGGCGTCACAATATCGCCCCGGCCCTTCGACCCGTCGATCGCGACGGAGATGGTGCGCGCGCGGTCGGCTGCGCTGATCCCGGTCGTCACCCCCTCGCGCGCCTCGATCGATACGGTGAAGGCGGTTTCATGGCGGGTGCCATTGTTGCGGCTCATCAGGCTCAGCCCCAGCTCATCGACCCGCGCCTTGCTCAGCGCCAGGCAGATCAGGCCGCGCCCATGGGTGGCCATGAAATTGATCGCGTCGGGCGTCGCCATCTGCGCCGGGATCACCAGATCGCCCTCATTTTCGCGATCCTCGTCATCGACCAGAATGAACATGCGGCCATTGCGCGCTTCGTTGATGATTTCTTCCGGCGACGCGAGCGCGGTCCCGCCCTCGCGCTTCAACAGATAGGCTTCCAGCTTGCCCAGCGTATCGGCGGTCGGGTTCCAGTCCCCCTCGCCCAGCTTGCGCAGCGAATTGGCGTGCAGCCCCGCCGCACGGGCCAGGCCGGATCGCGACATGCCACCATCGGTGACGAGGCTGCGGACGGTATCAATCAGGGTAGAGGACATGGCAGCGGACTCCTTCCCGAACGCCGGGATGATCCGCATATCACATTACAATGTGATTATTTCAAGAGGCAATCACATTGCGCGCGTGCGAAGGCTCATCATCCGGTCGAGATAACGGGCCAGCACGTCAATCTCCAGATTGAACGCACGCCCCTGCGGCAGCGCATCCAGCGTCGTTTCAGCGGCGGTGTGCGGAATGATGTTCAGGCCGAAATGCACGCTGCCATCCGCCTGATCCTCGACATTATTCACTGTCAGCGAAATGCCGTCGAGCGTGATCGATCCCTTGGCCGCCAGCGCTGCGGCCAGCGTGGAAGGCGCGGCAATGACCAGCCGGGTCGAATCGCCTTCGGACGTGGCCGACACCAGATGACCCACGCCATCGACATGCCCGGTGACGATATGCCCGCCCAGTTCGTCTCCGACCTTGAGCGCACGTTCCAGGTTGAGCCGGCCGCCTTCGACCCACAGGCCCGGCGCGGTGCGCGCGACCGTTTCCGCCGACAGGTCGACCGCGAACCAGTCCGCGCCCTTTTCCACTACGGTCAGGCACGCGCCCGAACAGGCGATCGACGCGCCGATCGCCACCGACTCCATGTCATAGGCGCTGCCGATCACCAGCCGCAGGTCGCCGCGCTGTTCCGCCTCGCGGATGGTGCCGATGTCGGTGATGATGCCGGTGAACATAGGTAGAAATCCAATTGTCCGTTCGCCCTGAGCGAAGTCGAAGCCTTCGCTCAGGGCGAACGGGATGAGTTGGTCGTTCCTCTAAGCGCTCGCCACCGCCTCGTAAACCTCCAGACGATCAACGCCCAGCCGCCGTTCGTCGGTCAGTCGCCAGCGGCCATGCGCGTGGGCCAGATCCGCAAGGCCGATGTCGCCGATTCCCGCCAGCCCCGCACCGATCAGGATCGGCGCGCGATACAGCAGCAACCGATCGACCAGCCCCGCCCGCAAAAAGGCCGCCGCCGTTTCCGCGCCCCCCTCCACCAGCAGATGATCGACCCGATCGAGCGCCGCTATCTCTTCGGGCGCGCCGATACGCTCCCAACCGACAGGCGCGTCGCTGCGGCTCAGCAGCACCCGGCGCGGCGAGCGATCCTCCAGCCCCGCCAGCCGCACGTCCAGCCCCGGCGCATCGGCGCGCAACGTGCCGCCGCCGACCACGATCGCATCATGCCGGGCGCGTTCGACATGGGCGTGGGCGCGCGCGTCAGGCCCGGTGATCCAGCGGCTGGACCCATCCGCCAACGCGATCCGCCCATCGAGCGACAGGCCCAGTTTCAGCGTCACATGCGGCCGCCCCCGCGTCTGGCGCAGAACGAAGCCCGCCATCGCGCGCGCCGCTTGCTCCGCCATCAGCCCCATCTCGACCGTCACACCCCGCTCGCGCAGCCAGGCCGCACCCTGCCCATCGGTGCGCGGATCGGGATCGCGCAGCGCGATCACCACCCGCGCGACGCCTGCGCGCGCCAGCAGGTCGGCGCAGCGCGGCCCGCGCGGGGACAGATGAAAACAGGGCTCCAGCGTCACATAGGCGGTCGCGCCATGGGCTTGCTCCATCGCCTGCGCCAGCGCTTGCGCCTCGGCATGGGGGCGCCCACCCTTCTGGGTCCAACCCCGCCCCACGATCCGATCGTACCGGACGATCAGGCAGCCGACATTGGGATTGGGGGTGGAAAGGCCACGCCCGCGCCCCGACAAGGCGATGGCGGCGGCCATGTAGCGCCGGTCGGCGGTAGACGTCGACGTCTGGCTCAGGGCTTGGCGACTTCCTGTTCGGATGAAGGCTTTGGCTGGACCTCCGCCTCTGCCTTCACCAGCCGCTGGTCGAGCATGGCGTTGATCTGCTTGACCGCTTCCTTGCGCCGCGCAGTGTTGCGGGCCTCGTCAGCGCGCCAGTCGATGCCGAACGCATCGGCAATCTTCTGCATCTCCACCTGCTTTTTCTGCAGGATGGCGTCGCGCCGGGCCAGGTCCATTTTCTGTTGCAGGATGATCGCGGCATCGCTGCGATTCGCGTCCCAGCTCTGAAAATAGATGATCTTGTTGCGCGTCGGCATGGTGTTGGTGTTGGCATCGGTGATGAAAGCCCACACGATGACCCAGGTGAACGCCATGGAAACCCCCAGCAGCGGCCATTTATGCTGGCGCGGCTGCCGGAAATAGCCCCACAGATCGCCTAGCGCGCTCTTGGGGGAAACGGGACGGGGAAATATCGCCATGTCGCCCATATAGTGCAGGCCGCGCCCGGATGCAAAAGGGGGAAGGCACGGCAATTGCCGTCGCGCTTCCCCCACCCCCTCCCGCTGGCGGGCGGGGCGCAAAAAAATCTATCGGTCCGTCAATGTGAACCGCACCGTCATTATCTTCGTCGTCGCCACCGGCACGCCGTCCCGCGTGGCGGGGCGGAAGCGCCATTTGCGCAGCGCATGGCGCTGGGTCGCCAGCCAGAAGCTCTCATCCGTTGCCGAAACCCGCGCAATGTCGGTCACGCGCCCTTCGGCGTTGATCGTCACCCGCACCGTCACCGATCCTTCCAGCCCCTGCCGGATCATGGCACCGGGATAATCGGGCTGGAACTGGGGCAGCGCGCGCGGATCGATACCCGCGTCGACCAGCACCGGCGCACGGGGCGGATCGGCAGGCGGCAGGATGATGGTGGGACCAGGATCAATCCCCTCCCCTGTCCCGGCGCTGCCGATCACGACCGGATCGCCCTGCGCCCCAGTCACGATCGGGTCGGCAGTTGTCGGCTGCTGCTGGGTCGGGCGAGTCCTGATCGGCTGCTCGATCGTCGTTTCGACCGGCTCTGGCGGCGGCGCTTTCTCCTCCGGCACGGCATAGGTCTCGAACGGGCGCGTGATCACCGTATCGATCACCTCTTTGGGGATCAGCAGCCACGCCCCGATCACCAGCGCGTGAACGGCGATCGCGCCGCCAATGCCAACCGATGATCCGGTGCCGCCGCGATAGCCCGACGGTGCCGGCTTGTCGCCTCCGCCTGCTATATGCCTATGTCCGATAGCTGCCTGCATGATGCTCAAACGCATTGCCCGACTCCTCTCCCGCCCGTCCGCTTTTGAACGGTGCGTGACATGTTACATCATATTTCTATGATATGATGCAACATGATTTTTAGCGATACATAGTCGCCGGATCAGCGCGTTCAGAACAGCGTGTCGACAGTGTGGATCACCAGGCCGACCAGCCCGCCGACCAGCGTGCCGTTGATGCGGATATATTGCAGGTCGCGGCCCACCGCCCCCTCCAGCCGGTTGGTGATGGTGCCCGCGTCCCAGCCACGCACCGTGTCGCTCACCAGCCGGACGATGGCGTCGCCATAGGTCGCGGTCGCCCCCACCGCCGCGCGCCGGACAAAGCGGTTGATGACATGGCGCAGCCGTGCATCCCCCTGCAACGTACCACCCAATTGGCGCAGCGCCTCGCCCAGCCGCCCGGCCATCGCCTTGCCCGGATCGCGCACCGCACGCAGCAGGCCGCCGCGCGCCTGTTCCCACAATCCGTCGATCCAGCGCTGCATCGCCGGATTGTCGAGAATCTCGTCGCGGATCTGCGCCGCCTTCGCCTGCATCTCGATGTCGAACTGCAAGTCGAAAGCCAGCTTCGCCATCCCCTCCTCGGCCTTCAAGCGCAGGCTGTGCCCCGGATCGGCCGCCATTTCCGCCAGCATCTTGCGCAGCCCGTCGATGATCGCATTGGCCAGATTTTCGTCCAGCCCCGTCCATCGCAACAGCTTGCCCGCTTTGTCATGCACCATCTGGCGGATCAGATGGTCGTTCGCTTCCAGCGTGCGATCGGCCCAATGGATGATGCCGTCCATCACCGGCGCATGGCGACCGTCGCGCATCGCCGCCTCGATCGCCTGCCCCACCAGCGGGCCGACATTGATGCCGCGCAGCCGCTGGCCGATCGCGCCCTTGACCATGCCGCCCAACCGTTCCTGGTCCAGCGCCTCCAGCATGTCGGCGATCAGGCGCGACGCACCCTCGCGCAGCCGCCCGTCGCCCGCCGACGGGCTGGCCAGGAACCGCCCCGCCGCCGCCGCGACATCCATGCCGCGCATGCGCCGGGCGACCACGGCGGGGGTCAGGAAATTGTCGCGCAGGAACAGGGCCAGCGTATCGCCAATCCGGTCCTTGTTGCGCGGAATGATCGCGGTGTGCGGAATGGGCAGGCCCAGCGGATGGCGGAACAGGGCCGTGACCGCGAACCAGTCCGCCAGGCCACCGACCATCGCCGCTTCGGCAAAGGCCTGCACGAAGCCGATGGCCGGATGCAGATGCACGGTGCTGCGCGCGGCGATGAACAACGCCGCCATCGCCAGCAACATGCCCGTCGCCAGCAGCCGCATCCGTCGCGCGGGATTGGGCTGGCTTTCGCCGATGGACCGGGGGACGCGGAGCAGCTTCATGGCTCCCCAACGGTTACGCCGCCGTTTCGTTCAGGCAAAGCGTTCTTTTGGGAAGGGCACCGCGCGCGTCATTCCGCCGGTTGCACGTGCCCCGGCGTCTCCTTGTCGTCGCCCGGCTTGTAGGTCAGCAGCCCCCGGCCCAGGCGCGGCCCGACCCAGCTTTCGATCGCGATCGCCAGGCTGAAGGTCGCCGGCACGATCACCAGCGTCAGCACGGTGGACAGGATCAGCCCGCCGATCACGGTAATGCCCATCGGCGCGCGCCAGGCGCCGTCACCCGACAGCGACAGGGCCGTGGGCACCATGCCCGCGACCATCGCCACCGTCGTCATGACGATCGGCTGGGCGCGCTTGTGACCTGCATCCATGATCGCCTCGAACTTGGGCACGCCCTTCTCCATCTCCTCCAGCGCGAAGTCGATGACGAGAATGGAGTTTTTGGCCACGATCCCCAGCAGCATCAGCAGGCCGATGAACACCGGCATCGACAGCGGTTGCCCCGCGACATGCAGCGCCAGCGCGCCGCCAAGGGGCGCAAGCAGCAGCGACCCCAGATTGACGAAGGGCGGCATGATCCGCTTGTAGAGCAGCACCAGCACCGCCAGCACCAGCAATATGCCCGACACCACGGCGATGGCGAAATTCTGGAGCATTTCCAGCTGCCACTTGGCGTCACCCGCATTGATCTTCTGCACGCCCGGCACGCGGCCTTCGTTGATCGCCTTCATCAGCGGCAAAGCGTTGAGCTTGGCCATGCCTTCGCTGGTCACGATGCCCGGCGCCAGATCGGCGCCCACGACGATGCGCCTGATCTGGTTGTAACGACGGATCTGCGTCGGTCCCGCGCCAAAGCTGATGTCGGCGACAACCTTCAACGGCACCGATCCGCCATTGATGGTGGGTACGGGCATATTTTCGATCGTGCTGAAATCCTTGCGGCTATCCTCTGCGATCGACACGCGGATCGGAATCTGGCGGTCCGACAGAGAGAATTTCGCGCTGTTCTGGTCAATCTCACCGATCGTGGCGATACGGATCGTCTGGCTCAGCGCCGCAGTGGTCACCCCCATGCTGGCGGCCAGGTCCAGCCGCGGCTTGATGATGATTTCGGGACGCTGCATGTCGCCCTGCACGCGCGGCGCGCGCAGTTCGCGGATCTTGGACATTTCCGCGACCAGTTGATTGGCCACCGACTCCAGTTTTACCGGATCGTCAGAGCCGAACATCAGGATGATGTCGCGACCAAAGCCGCCGCCCGACTGCGACTGGAAATTCACCCGCGCGTCCGCAATCGTCTGGAATTTGGGCGCAACCTTGCGTTCCCATTCCACCGAAGAGATGGGGCGATCCTTTTTCAGCGTCAGGAATATGTCGGCACTGGTGGTTTCAATATCGGCAAAGGCAGCTTCCACCACATCGCTGTCGGCGGCCAGCATATCGGCCACCTTGCGCGTGATGGCGGTGGTCTGCGCCAATGTGCTGCCCGGCACGGTTTCGATCTTCACCTGGCTGAAATCGGTGTTGATGACCGGCTGGAACGTCATCGGCAGCGTGGCGAAGGCGGCGATCGTGGCGATGAACGCCAGGAAGCCGAAGCCGACCGTCCACATCCGGTGGTCCAGGAAAACACTGGTGAAACGACGCCAGCCGCCGCGTGCGCGATGGGCGATGGCGCGGCGTTCGTCGAGCGACCAGCGCAGCACCGCCATATAGCGATCCATCAGCCACCCCTCGCCATGACTTGCCGCGCCATGGGCCTTGAGGAAATAGGCGGCGATCATCGGCGTGATCAGGCGCGCGACCGCCAGGCTCATGAGAACCGATACGACCACGGTCATGCCGAACTGGATGAAGAACTGCCCGGAAATCCCCGGCATCAGCGCGACGGGCAGGAACACAGCGACGATCGCCATCGTCGTCGCCAGCACGGCAAGGCCGATTTCGTCAGCCGCATCGATGGACGCCTGATAGGCGCTTTTGCCCATCCGCATATGCCGCACGATATTCTCGATCTCCACGATCGCATCGTCGACCAGCACGCCGGCCACAAGGCTGAGCGCCAGCAAGGAAATGCCGTTCAGCGTAAAGCCCAGCATGTCCATGAACCAGAAGGTCGGGATGGCCGACAACGGGATGGCCAGGGCCGAAATCATCGTTGCGCGCCAATCGCGCAGGAACAGGAACACGACGACCACGGCCAGCACCGCGCCCTCGATCATCGCGGCCATCGCGCTATGATATTGCTCCCTGGTATAATCGACGCTGGTATAAAGCTGCTTATAGGTAACCTTGGGGTTTTCCTTTTTCAGCTTTTCCAGTTCCTTCATCGCATCGTCATAGACAGTGACGTCGGACGATCCCTTGGCCTTTTCCAGGCTGAAGCTGGTGACCTGGCGCCCGTTCATCAGCGACAGGCTGCGCTGTTCGGCATACATGTCGCGCACATCGGCGATGTCGGCCAGCTTGACCGTCCGGCCGCCGCTGATGGCGATCTGCGTCGCGCCCAGGTCGCGCGCATTGGCGGCGTTGCCCAGCACGCGGATCGACTGTTCGGCGCCTGCGATTTCGGTGCGCCCGCCCGCTGCGTTCAGATTGACCTGATTAAGCTGCTGGTTCACCTGCGCCGCGGTGATGCCGAACGCCTGCAATTTGGCCGGGTCCAGAATGACCCGGATTTCGCGGCTCACCCCGCCGCCGCGGTTGACCGCCGCCATGCCGCCGACCGACCGCAATCGTTTTGCGACCGTATTGTCGACATACCAGGACAGTTCCTCCAGCGTCATGTCGGTCGCTTCGGCGCTGAAATAGGCGATCGGCCCGCCGTCGATGTCGACGCGGGTAACCTGCGGTTCCAATATGCCGTCGGGCAAGTCGCTACGGATCTGATCGACAGCGTTCTTGACGTCATTGACCGCCCGGTCGACGGGCGTACCGATCGCGAACTGGATGTTGCTGAGCGATCGGCCTTCGGACACGAAGGACGTGATTTCATCGACCCCGCTGATGCCGCGCACCGCCGCTTCGACCCGCTGGGTAACCTGGGTTTCCAGTTCGGTCGGGGCCGCGCCGGGCTGGCTGACGACCACGCTGACCATCGGGAAGCTGACATCGGGATTATTATTGATGTCCATCCGGCTGAAGCTGACCAGACCAGCCAGCAACAGCGCCGCGAACATGACGAGCGGCGTCACCGGATTGCGAATGGCCCAAGCCGATATATTGCGAAAATTCATGGGCTACAGCTTCCTTCGCCGGACGCGATCCGTCCGTTCATTCCGTCGCACAGCCGCCCCGATGCGGGCCGCCGAATATTCTTACGAAGCCTTCAGGCGCTCCGGCTTGACCTTCTGTCCCGGCGTCAGGAAGGCGCCGGCCGACGTCACGATCTTTTCATTGCCCGTGATGCCGCTCGTCACGGCAACGCCGGCCTCCGACACCTGACCCACGGTCACGTTGCGCCGTTCGACTTCATTCTTGGCATTGACGACATAGACATAATTGCCCTTGGGATCACTCTGCACCGCCGATTCCGGCAGCAAGGGCGCGTTGCCCGATCCGCTGGTGATCGTGACGGACGCAAAGCCGCCCGGCCGGATCGCGGGCTGATAGGGGAGCGCGATGCGGGCGATGCCCTGCCGCGTCTGCGGATCGACCACAGGCGACACCTGCCATACCCGTCCGGCAAACTGGTCCTTGCTACCCACGGGGGTCACAATGGCGCTGTTGCCCGCACGCAGCGTTGCCAGGTCGCCCTCGGCCACCTGCGCCAGCAATTCCATCTCGCCATCCTTGGCCATGCGGAACAGTACGCCGCTGCCAGATCCCACAATCTGCCCCGGCTCGACCGCGCGGGTCAGCACCAGGCCGTTGGCGGGCGCGCGAATATCCAGTCGCCCGGTGCGGGCGCGCTGTTCGGCCAGCTGGGCGACGGCGACATTGACGCGGGCCACGGCCGCGTCGCGCGTCGCGGTGCGCTGGTCGATATCCGCTGCGCTGATGAAACCACGCCCGACCAGCGCCTTGGCGCGATCCAGCTGCGCCTGCGCCAGCTTGGCGTCGGCGCGGGCCACATCGACCTGCGCGGCGAGCGAATTGCCCTGCTGCGCCTGCACCTGTCTCTTATACACATCTAGATGTGTATAAGAGACAGGATGAAACCACGCCCGACCCGCGCCTTGGCGCGATCCAGGTGCGCCTGCGCCAGCTTGGCGACGGCGCGGGCCACATCGACCGGCGCGGCGAGCGAATTGCCCTGCTGCGCCTGCACCGCCCGTTCGATCACGGCCAGCACCTGCCCGGCGCGAACCCAGTCGCCCGGCTGCACCAAGACGCGGGTGACCATGCCGCCTTCACCCACGACGCCGACCGGCATGTCGATCCGCGCAGCAAGTGATCCGGTGGCGGTCACGGTGCGTGCGACGGTCGACTGACCGGGGCTGTTGACGGTGACGACGGGCACCTGTGCCGTGACCGCAGGCGCAGCGGCGCCGCCACCCCTGGTCGAAATCCATACCGCACCGCCGACCAGCGCCACGATGACCACCGCCGCGACCAGCAACAGCCGCCGCTTGCGCGCACGCGCATCCTCATCGTCGATGACGACCGCTGAGTCGGCCGTGACCTGGGTTTCGTAATTCATGCGATTCTGTCTCTCCGGCGCTTCGCCATCCAGCAACTGTATTATATCAATATAGCACCGGCCTCAACCCCCAATATCATGGGTCAAAGGGGGAGGGCAAAGCGATATTGCGCGATTGTATAAACCGGAACGGTGGAAAGGGCAGGCGGCATTGTTAGCGCAATCATTTGCAATTTCCGCCCGTCAGCGGATTCATTTGCCAAAAGCGCCCGATTATGGCGCTATGCGCGTGGGCGCGAAGATCAACAGGGAGGAGCGGGCCATGGACTTGCTGGGTTGGATCATCATCGGCCTGCTGGCGGGGGCAATCGCAAAGCTGATCATGCCGGGGCGCGATCCTGGCGGCTGTATCGTCACGATCCTGCTGGGCATCGCCGGTGCCCTGCTGGCGGGCTTCGTCGGCCGACTCGCGGGCTTCTACGCGCCGGGTGAGCGCGCAGGTTTCATCGCCGCCATATTGGGATCGGTCGCGGTGCTGGCGCTCTATCGCTGGTTCGCCGCGCGACGATAGGCGGGACATAATGAAAAGACCGCGCCCGGTTGGGGGCGCGGTCTTTTGGGTGGTCAGTCTTTCCGGGGGTGCGGTTAGCGCACCGACCCGCGACGGACCAGATTGACGATCGCCAGCAGGATGACTGCGCCGACCAGCGACACCAGGAAGCTGTACAGCGACAGGCCGGCATTGTTGATCGAACCGCCGCTGAAAATCATGCCGCCGATGAACGCACCGACGACGCCGACGACGATATTGAGCAGGATGCCCTGCTGCGCGTCGGTCCGCATGATCATGCTGGCGAGCCAGCCGATAATGCCTCCGACGATAAGCCACATAATGATGCCCATGTTACTCTCCTTGACCACGCCCCCAGCGGGTTGGGTGCTGCGGGATTAACGGTGCACGGGGCGGAGCGTTCCATGAGCCAAAAATGATTCCGGGCGGGAAACCATCCCCGTCCCGCGTCGTTACAGGCGGTTTTGCCGCCGCCGACCATTTCAGCGCCACCCGGCCGCTATCGGTGCGGCTGCGCAAGGGCGCGTTTCGGGACCGGCCCTCGCGCAAAAGGGGCCGCCGGATGCTGTCCGGCGGCCCCTTTTCATGCTGCATCAGCGATGCCTGGGCGACAGATTAATATTTCTGCTGCCGTTCATAGAGGGATTTATAATATTGGATGCGCGTCACGCGCAGGCCATGCATGCCTGACCGGTCGACCGCCCGCTGCCAGCCGGCAAATTCTTCCAGCGTCAGATTATAGCGCGCGCACGCTTCATCCACGGTCAGCAACCCGCCGTTGACGGCCGACACGACTTCGGCCTTGCGCCGCACGACCCATCGGGTCGTGTCCGGTGGCGGCAGGCTGTCCAGCGTCAGCGGTTCTCCGAGCGGCCCGACGACCTGGGCTGGTCGTATTTTCTGGTTTTCAATCATTACTACCCTCAAAAGCGGCGCTGGCGTTGTCAAATCCAGCAGCGAAACCTTGATATATGTTCAGCCCTGAAGAACGGCTAAAGCGCCAAGGTAAACGCCACCTTCATCATCCTTTCCCCACAGCTAAACGGTTCGCGATCAGCGGATTAAAGCTTCCTGCAAGCCGAACGGCCTCGATCATGCCGCTGGAACGTGGCGCGAAAATTCCCGACAGTTCCTGAATCCAGTCTTCCGTTCCATCCTGCCCCCGCAGGACGCCCGCAACCGCCCGCGCCGTCGGGCTGGCCGCCTGCTGTGCCGCACAGGCGGCGCGCAGGAACGGCCAGACCGGCACGCGTCCGCGGCCAAGGGGTCTGGCATGGGCGGGGGTAAGCCCGCCTGTCCTAAGAAAACTCAAATCCATGACGCTGCTTCTACACGGCAATGGATAAGGGTCGGTAAATGCGCGCTCGCTTCGTCGCAAAGCTGAAACACTGGCACCCGACGCCCATCATCCCTATAGGCACAGCCATGCAGCCAGAGTTTCAGCTAGCCCAATTCCAGTTGACAGGTCCGCTTGACGCGCGGCGCATCGTCGTTGCCATGTCCGGCGGGGTCGATTCCTCCGTCGTCGCCGCGCTCGCCGCCAAAACCGGCGCGGAAGTGATCGGCGTCACGCTCCAGCTTTACGATCATGGCGCGGCGGTTGGCCGCACGGGAAGCTGCTGCGCCGGGCAGGACATACGCGACGCGCGCGCCGTGGCGGACCGGATCGGCATCGCCCATTATGTGTTCGATTATGAAAGCCGCTTTCGCGAATCCGTGATTGCCGACTTTGCCGACGAATATATGGCCGGGCGTACCCCCATCCCCTGCGTCAAATGCAATATGGGGGTGAAATTCACCGACCTGTTCCAGATCGCGCGCGACCTTGGGGCCGACTGCCTCGCCACCGGCCATTATGTCCGCCGGGTGGAGGGGCCGCAGGGTGCAGAGTTACACCGCGCCGCCGATCCCGCCCGCGACCAGAGCTATTTCCTCTTCGCCACCACCCAGGCGCAGCTTGATTATCTGCGCTTTCCCTTGGGCGCCCTGCCCAAGCCGCAGGTGCGCGAAATCGCCGCCGAACTGGGGCTGGCCGTAGCCTTGAAGCCCGACAGCCAGGACATCTGCTTCGTCCCCGACGGCGATTATGCCAAGATCGTGCGCAAACTGCGCCCCGACGCAGACGAAGGCGGCGATATCGTCCATGTCGATGGCCGGGCGCTGGGCCGGCACAAGGGGATGATCCATTTCACCGTCGGCCAGCGCAAGGGGCTGGAAATCGGCGGCCAGCCCGATCCGCTCTACGTCATCCGCCTGGATGCGGCGGGCAAGCGCGTGATCGTGGGACCAAAGGCCGCACTGGCGGTATCGGGCGCGACCCTCACCGACATAAACTGGCTGGGCCGCGACTTTGCCGGGCCACTGACGGCCAAGGTGCGGTCTATGGCGAAACCCGTGCCCGCGCGGCTGATGGACGGTCAACTCCTGTTCGACGCCCCCGAATATGGCGTCGCGCCGGGACAGGCGGCGGTGCTCTATGACGGCGACCATGTGCTGGGCGGCGGCTGGATCGCCAGCACGCAGAGCGCGATGGCGGAAGTGGCCTAACCTCCACCACCTCGTCATGCCGGGCTTGACCCGGCATCCCGCTTTTCTTCGCGAGCCACACAAGAAGCGGGATCCCGGCTTCCGCCGGGATGACGGAAGGGAAGGCAATCAGGCCGCTGCCAAAATCGCCGCCAGCCCCAGCAATGCCAAGCCCAAAATAGCAATTAGCTTCCAGCCCACAGACAGGTCGCTCGTGAAGAAACCTGCGATAATGTCAATGAGTATGGACATCGCGCCACCTTATGCCCTTTTCGATCGCTGGCTAGTAGCAACGCCCCAAATCCTTGCCCTGCCCCCCCGGCCCCGCTAAGGCCCGCGCGTCATGACTCGCACCCTCACCTTCGCCATTCCCAAGGGCCGCATCCTCGATGAAGCGCTGCCCTTGCTCGCCAAAGCCGGTATCGAGCCGGAGGCGGAATTTCATGACAAGAAGAGCCGGGCGCTCCGCTTCGCGACAAATCACGCCAATGTTTCGATCATCCGCGTGCGCGCGTTCGATGTCGCCACCTTCGTCGCCCATGGCGCGGCGCAGATCGGCATTGTCGGCTCCGACGTGGTCGAGGAATTCGACTATTCCGAACTATACGCGCCGGTCGACCTCGACATCGGCCATTGCCGCCTGTCGGTCGCGCAGCCAGCCGATCTGGCCGATGAAGATGAAGCCGCGATCAGCCATGTCCGCGTCGCCACCAAATATCCGCACCTGACGCGCAAATATTATGAAGCGCGCGGGCTTCAGGCGGAATGCGTCAAGCTGAACGGTGCGATGGAACTGGCCCCATCGCTTGGGCTTTCGCGCCGCATCGTCGATCTTGTCTCGTCGGGCGCGACGCTCAAGGCCAATGGCCTTGTCGAAACCGACATCATCATGCCCATTTCCGCCCGCCTGATCGTCAACCGCGCCGCCTTCAAGATGCGCTCGGCCGAACTCGCGCCGATGGTGGAGGCGTTTCGCAAGGCCGTGGGGGTCAAGGATGCGGCGTAACCGGAACTACCGTGCTCCCGCGCAGGCGGGAGCCCAGCTCCGCCCTGTCGACTGGGCTCCCGCCTGCGCGGGAGCACGCGGTTTTCTGGCGTTAGGATCACGTCCATGACCCAGCGCCTCACCACCACCGCGCCCGATTTCGCCGCCGCCTTCACCGACCTGGTCGACGCGCGCCGCGAAGCCGATGAAGATGTCTCGCGCGATGTCACCGCGATCCTGAAAGCCGTGCGCGCAAACGGAGACGCGGCGCTGGCCGACTATACGCAGCGTTTCGACCATCATGACCTGAACGTCACCGGATGGGCCGTGACGGCGGCGGAAACCCGCGCTGCGCTCGACACGCTCTCGTCCCCGCTGCGCGACGCGCTCGAACTCGCCGCCGCGCGCATCACCGCCTATCATGAAAAGCAGCGGCCCGTGGACAGCGACGGCGTGGACAGCGCGGGCGTGCGCCTGGGCGCGCGCTGGAGCGCGGTCGACGCAGCGGGCCTCTATGTACCGGGCGGGCGCGCCGCCTATCCCAGTTCGCTGCTGATGAACGTCATCCCGGCCAAGGTCGCGGGCGTGCAGCGCATCGCGATGGTCACACCCACCCCCAATGGGGAGATCAACCCGCTGGTGCTGGCCGCCGCGCAGATTGCGGGGATAGAGGAAATCTGGCGCGTCGGCGGGGCGCAGGCCGTCGCCGCGCTCGCCTATGGCACAGACCGGATCGCCCCGGTGGACGTCATCACCGGACCCGGCAATGCCTGGGTCGCCGAAGCCAAGCGCCAGCTTTACGGCGTGGTCGGCATCGACATGGTCGCCGGGCCTTCGGAAATCGTCGTCGTCGCGGACGGCAGGAATAATCCCGACTGGATCGCCGCCGACTTGCTCAGCCAGTCGGAACATGACCCGACCAGCCAGTCGATCCTGTTCACCGATGACGCGGCCTTTGCCGATGCGGTCGATCGCGCGGTCGACGGGCGGCTTGGCCAACTCGCCACGGAAAAGGTCGCCCGCGCCAGCTGGACCGCCAATGGCGCGATCATCATCGTGCGTGATTTTGAAGAGGCGATGCCGCTGGTCAACCGTCTCGCCGCCGAACATCTCGAACTCGCGGTGGACGATCCCGACGCGCTGTTCGCCAAGGTACGGCACGCCGGATCGGTTTTCCTGGGTCGCATGACGCCCGAAGCGGTCGGCGATTATGTCGCCGGGCCGAACCACGTCCTGCCCACGGGCCGTCGCGCGCGCTTCTCGTCGGGCCTGTCGGTGCTGGACTTCATGAAACGCACCAGCTTCCTCAGCCTCGACGATGCCGCGATCCGCGCGATCGGCCCGGCGGCTGTGGCGCTGGCGCAGGCCGAAGGCCTGCCAGCGCACGCGGCGTCAGTATCTCTCCGTTTAACATAAATTCCGTTCGTCCTGAGCGAAGTCGAAGGGCTGGGCAGAGGCGAAGCCGCTTCGCTCAGCAGAGGGCTTCGACATTTTTCGAGGCAAGCGACTCGTAAAAACAGCCCGAACGGCTAAGGAAGACATTATGAACGCACGCTCCAAATCCCGCTCCGCCGCGCGCCTTGCCGCGGTCCAGGCGCTGTACCAGCTCGAAATGGAGGGTACGCCCGTCCATGTCCTGCTGCACGAATTCCATGCCCATCGCCTGGGCGCCACGATCGAGGATGTCACCTACGCCCCGGCGGAGGAGCCGTTTTTCGATGATATCGTGTCCGGCGTGGACAAGCGCCGGGACGAGATCGACGCGCTGATCGTCGCCCGCCTGTCGAGCGGCTGGAGCCTAGACCGGCTCGACAAGCCGATGCGCCAGATCCTGCGCGCGGGCACCTATGAACTGCTGGCCCGCGCCGACATCGCGACCGCGACGATCATCAGCGAATATGTCGATGTCGCCCACGCCTTCTACGACAAGCGCGAATCCGGCTTTGTGAACGGCTTGCTGGATGCCGTGGCCAAGGACGCGCGGGGGTCATAACCCCCCTCCGTTCGTTTCGAGCGAAGTCGAGAAACCTGTGCGCGGCGTTTCTCGCCTTCGCTCGAAACGAACGGAGGGGGGTTATGACCCTGTCTCTTATACACATCTAGATGTGTATAAGAGACAGGGTCATAACCCCCCTCCGTTCGTTTCGAGCGAAGTCGAGAAACCTGTGCGCGGCGTTTCTCGACTTCGCTCGAAACGAACGGATGAAAGCATTTCGGATTGATGGTCAGAAGGCTAGACTCCTGCCATGTCCGCCGAATCCCGCTTCCTCGCCCTGCTGCGCCTGCTGGCCAACCATCCCGCCGCGCAGGGGTTGATGGACGACGTCGCAATCCTGCCGGTCGGCGACACGAAACTCATCCTCACCAGCGACACGATGGTGGAGGGGGTCCATTATCTCCCCACCGATCCGCCCGCCGACATTGGCTGGAAACTCGCTGCCGTGAATCTGTCCGACCTCGCGGCCAAGGGCGCACGGCCGGTCGGCTGCCTGCTCAACTATGCGCTGTCGGGCGACGAAGCGTGGGACGCCGCCTTTCTCGACGGGCTGGGCGAGGCGCTTGACCGCCATGGCCTGCCGCTGCTGGGCGGCGATACGGTCAAGATGCCCGATGGCGCGCCACGCAGCTACACGCTGACCGCGATCGGCGAGGCAGGCGGCCCCATCCCCACCCGCGACGGCGCGCAGCCGGGGGACATGCTCTATGTCACTGGCCCGGTCGGCGACGCAGGCATCGGCCTCACCCTTGCCCGTGCCGATCCCGGCGCGTCCGGCCCGCTGGTCGACGCCTATCGCCGCCCCCGTCCCCGCCTGTCCGAAGGCGCGCTGATCGCCCCGCTGGCCAGCGCGATGATGGACCTGTCGGACGGCCTGCTGATCGACGCGCAGCGGATGGCGCAGGCCAGCGGCGTCGCCATCACCATCGACCATATCCCCTTGTCCCCCGCGCTGGAGAGCGTGCGCGGGGCCAGCACCGCGGTGCAGATCGCCGCGGCCCAGGCCGGGGACGACTATGAACTGCTCTTCACCCTGCCGCGCGGCGAAACGCCCCCCGTCCGCGCCATCCGCATCGGCCATGTCAGTGCCGGGACGGGCCTGACCCTTATGATCGACGGCGCAACCGTGCCATTACCGGCCACACTTGGCTGGGAACACGGATAGTCCCCCAACCCGCTTGACGCGCGCTGCCGGGCCTGTAGCTTCATCTCACCCTATTCTCAGCCCGGTTGGACCGCTTATGTGCGTGTGCCTGTTGCTGATTGACGCGGTGCCAGATGCCGGACCCCCTCCGTCCGGCCGCCCGCCTATGCGCCCTTCGTTCGCCCGTCATTCCCTGCGGAGCGGCCGATGAAAGTCATAAACGGGGGAGAGGAACGTCTATGCCAATCGTCATCATCGCCATAGGGTGCGGCCTGCTGGCCGTGCTCTACGGCCTGTTCACCAGCCGGCAGGTGCTCAATGCGCCTGCGGGCAACGCCACCATGCAATCGATCGCCGCCGCCATTCAGGAAGGGGCGAAAGCCTATCTGGGCCGCCAATATACCACCATCGCCATTGTCGGCGCGGTCGTCGCGCTGCTGGTATTCTATTTTCTGGGGCTGACCTCGGCGGTCGGCTTCCTGATCGGCGCGGTCCTGTCGGGTGCGGCGGGCTTTATCGGCATGAATATTTCGGTGCGCGCCAATGTCCGCACCGCAGAAGCCTGTCGCGGCACGCTGCAAAGCGGCCTCACCGTCGCCTTCCGCGCCGGGGCCATCACCGGCATGCTCGTGGCGGGCCTTGCCCTGCTCGCGATCAGCCTGTTCTTCTGGTATCTGACCGGCCCGGCCGGCCATGCGCCCGACGATCGCCTCGTCATCGACAGCCTCGTCGCGCTGGCGTTCGGCGCGTCGCTCATCTCCATCTTCGCGCGCCTTGGCGGCGGCATCTTTACCAAGGCCGCCGATGTCGGCGCGGATCTGGTGGGCAAGGTCGAAGCCGGCATACCGGAAGACGACCCACGCAACCCCGCCGTCATCGCCGACAATGTCGGTGACAATGTCGGCGATTGCGCGGGCATGGCCGCCGACCTGTTCGAAACCTATGTCGTCACCGTCGGCGCGACCATGGTGCTGATCGCGCTGCTGGTCGCGGGCGTCGACAACGCCTTCAAGATGAGCCTGATGTCGCTCCCGCTGATCGTGGGCGGGGTGTGCATCATCACCTCCATCATCGGCACCTATTTCGTGCGGCTGGGGTCCAGCCAGTCGATCATGGGGGCGCTCTACAAGGGCTTCTGGGTCACCGCGATCCTTTCCATCCCGGCCATCTATTATGTCAGCTGGCGCACGCTGGGCGACATGAACGCGGTGTTCGGTGCGGATCTGGACGGGGTCGGCGGCTATACCGGCATGGACCTGTTCTGGTCGATGATGGTCGGGCTGGCCGTCACCGGGCTGCTCGTCGTCATCACCGAATATTATACCGGCACCAATTATCGCCCGGTCCGCTCCATCGCCAAGGCGTCCGAAACCGGCCATGGCACCAACGTCATTCAGGGGCTGGCCGTCAGCCTGGAATCGACCGCCTTGCCCACGCTGGTCATCGTCGCGGGCATCATCGTCGCCCATCAGCTGGCGGGCCTGATCGGCATCGCCTTTGCCGCAACCGCCATGCTGGCGCTTGCCGGGATGGTCGTGGCGCTCGATGCCTATGGCCCTGTTACCGACAATGCCGGCGGCATTGCCGAAATGGCGCATCTCGATGACAGCGTCCGGGTCAAGACCGACGCGCTCGACGCTGTGGGCAACACGACCAAGGCGGTGACGAAGGGCTATGCCATCGGCTCGGCGGGGCTGGCCGCGCTGGTGCTGTTCGGCGCCTATACGGAGGATCTGAAATTCTACAATTCGGCGCTGGGCCTTACCGCCCCGGTCGATTTCAGCCTCTCCAACCCTTATGTCATCGTCGGGCTGCTGCTGGGCGCTTTGCTCCCCTATCTGTTCGGGGCAATGGGCATGACGGCCGTGGGCCGCGCCGCCGGTGACGTGGTAAAAGACGTCCGCGCGCAGTTCGCGGAAAACAAGGGCATCATGGACGGCACCAGCAAGCCCGATTATGCCCGCACGGTCGATCTGGTGACGAAGGCGGCGATCAAGGAAATGATCGTCCCCTCGCTCCTGCCCGTCCTTGCGCCCATCATCGTCTATTTCGTCATCGCCGCTGTCGCGGGCGTCTCCAACGGCTTTGCCGCCCTTGGCGCGCTGCTGCTGGGCGTCATCGTGTCGGGCCTGTTCGTCGCCATCTCCATGACCAGTGGCGGCGGCGCATGGGACAATGCGAAGAAATATATCGAGGATGGCCATCATGGCGGCAAGGGCAGCGAAGCCCATAAGGCCGCCGTCACCGGCGACACGGTGGGTGATCCCTACAAGGACACGGCCGGCCCGGCCGTCAACCCGATGATCAAGATCACCAACATCGTCGCACTGCTGCTGCTGGCCGCGCTGGCGCATGGGGGCATGTAGTCCCCACAACGGACTGAAACGATAACAAAAATATCGTGACGAAGCGCCAACCCCGCCCTATTTCCCAGGGCGGGGTTGGTCGTTTCGGGGGCATAGGAATGAAAGCGTTTTTCACATGGCTGGCAAGCAGCGCCCTGCCTTTCGCGGCGCTGGCGCAGACCGACGCCCCCGTTGCTCCGGCCCAGACCAACGCACCGGCCTACACGCTTAAGGATTTCGCCGCGCTGCCGCTCATGGATGCGCCGGCCCTGTCGCCCAACGGCCTGCATATCGCCAGCCGCGTGGCGGTGAACGGCGAACAGCGACTCGTCATCGCCGACGTTCATGAAGGCGCCGACCGTATCCGATCGATAGGGTTGAGCGACAACGACCTCAACTGGTGGCAATGGGTCAATGACGACTGGCTGATTGCTGGCGTGGGCGCTGAAAGCAATGTGCAGGGGACGCCCTGGTATATCAGCCGCGTCGTCAGCATAAAACGTGATGGCAGCAAGGTGATCCTGCTGGCGAAAAAGGACGCTGCGCAAAATGCCGACGATGTCATCTGGATGGCGCGCGACGGCACGCCGCGCATCATGCTCTCATACCAGACCGCCATATTTTATAACGAGCCGGGTTTCTGGCCAAGGGTCGATGAAATTGACGTCAGCACCGGACGGATGCACAGCGTCGTCGCCCCGAAAACGTTCGTGCGCAGCTGGTTTGCCGACGCAGCCGGCACGGTTCGCATGGGCGTGGGCTATAGTGATGCGACGCGAACGGCGAAACTTGTCTATCGACCGGACGGGAAAGCATCGTTCCGAACGATCGATCGCGCCGATCGCCGCCGTGGCGAATCCCTTGTCTCGCCACTGCTTTTTACCGCAGATCCGAACAAGGCGATTGCAGAAGATGATCGCGAGGGCACCGATGCCCTCTACGAACTGGACCTGACCACGCTGGAGTTGGGGAAGAAGATTTTTTCCGCTCCGGGTTTCGACATAGGCAGCATATCGACCGACAGCAGCGGAATGGCGCTCGCCGGTGTGGCCTACACCGCAAACGGGCCGTCGGTCCATTGGTTCGACGCCACTCTGGCCAAGATTCAGGCGGATCTGGACAAGGCGGTTCCCGATCGGCGCGCGCGTATCATATCGCTCAGCCGCGACCGGCAAAGGATGATCGTCCATGTCGGCTCGGCCGATCAGCCGGGCGCCTATTATTATTATGATACCAATGCAGGCGCGATGAGCCTGTTGTCCAAGGTCAGCAGCCGGTTCAGCACGAAAACCCATCTCGGCCCGGTCAAGACCATCCACTACAAGGCGCGCGACGGGCTGGACATCGCAGCCGTCCTGGCCCTGCCGGTCGGATCGGCGGCGAAGGATCTGCCGCTCATCCTGATGCCCCATGGCGGCCCGTTCGCCCGTGACAGCGAAGATTGGGACTGGTGGGTGCAGTTCCTCGCCTGGCGCGGCTATGCCGTGCTGCAACCCAATTATCGCGGCTCGTCGGGCTATGGCACCGCCTTTGCGGAAAAGGGCGAAGGGCAATGGGGCCTTGCCATGCAGGACGACCTGAACGATGCGGTCGACTGGGCGGTCAAGCAAGGCATTGCCGATCCCAAACGCATCTGCATGGTGGGCGCTTCCTATGGCGGTTATGCCGCCATGCGCGCGGCCCAGCGCGATCCGGCGAAATATCGCTGCGCCGTCTCTTATGCCGGGGTATCGGACCTGGCGGCGATGATGCGCTATGATCGTCGCTTCCTCAACCATAGCACGCGCCAGGACTGGCTGAAGGAACAGGCTCCCGATTTCGCGTCGGTCTCGCCAGTCCATTTTGCCAGCCAGTTTGCCACGCCCATCCTGCTGATGCACGGCAAGAAGGACCGGCGCGTTCAGGTCAGCCAATCCCGCGAAATGGCCGAAAAGCTCAAGGCCGCAGGCAAGGTCGAGGGGCGCGACTATATCTATGTCGAACAACCGCTTGCCGATCATCATTTTTCCCGTGAAGCGGACCGGCTGGAGTTTCTCGAACAGATGGACGCCTTTTTGAAAGCGCATAACCCGGCGTGACAGCCTCGCCTGGCAACATTGTGTCACAAAACCGCAATTTTTCAGTCACCACATTGTAACGTAACGGTCATAGAGGCGCCGCACCGCCACGCAGGCGGTGGAGATGATGACCCATGCGCCTGTCCCTTATGCTTCTGCCCCTGCTTGCCGCGCTGGCACTGCCCAATGCCGCCCGCGCCAGCGAGGATGAACAATTATGGACCACCGCCAATGCGACGGTGAAACTGGGCGACAAATGGCGGCTGTCGCAGGAAGTCGTCCTGCGCTTCAGTGACGACCGCAAGGGGCTGTATGAAGTCGAATCCAATACGCTGGTCGGTTACAGGATCAGCAAGCAGGTCACGCTATGGGCGGGCTATACCCATGATCCGCAATATGCAGGGGGCGACTTCACCGTCATGGAGCATCGCGGCCGCCAGCAGATCACCGCCGACAATATCCTGAAAATCGGTCGCGGCTCGCTCAGCGCACGGATGCGGATGGAGGAGCGCTGGCGCGACGGCGTCGATGGCACGGCCTATCGCCTGCGTCCCTATGTGAAGTTCGTGCTGCCGTTTCAGGACGGCAAAAAGACCGCGCTGGTGCTCAGCCATGAAAGCTTCTTCGATCTCAACAAGACCAATTTCCAGCGGGTCCAGGGCAAGGAACGGATGCGCAACCTGATCGCCATCACCACGCCGCTCGCCAAAAATGTGAATATGGAAATCGGCTATCTCCACCAGCACGGCTTCCGCCCATCCGCCGACGACAGCAATGACCATGTCGCGTCTGTGTCGCTGGGGTTCAGCTTCTAGGTGATGATTCTGGGCAAGACGCCCGACCTCCGTTTCACGGCGACATCAATCTGCCTTGGCGATCGGCGTTGAAGGGTCGCCCTGTCCTACACCACCCCCTCCTGCTATAGTTCCGCCCGTCCCGCTCTTTCCTATCGTCCGTTTCACCCCCGCCGCCGCGTCTGGGGCCGCGCAAGGTTTCGCCTGAAATTTGCATATATGAATATGGGCGAAGTTTGCGAAGTTCCGCCCCCGCGCCTATAGCCCCGGCCATGACCGCCGAACCCTTTGCCAGACAGCTGGTCGCGCTCGAATCGCGTGGCCGGTTGCGCCGCCTGATCCCCCGGACGGGCCGCGATTTCGCTTCCAACGACTATCTCGGCCTGTCGGGCGATCCAATCATTGCAGGCGCTGTTGCCGACGCGATCGGGCGCGGCGTGCCGGTCGGGTCCGGCGGATCGCGGCTGCTGCGCGGCAATGCCCCCGAACATGAAGGGCTGGAGGCGAAGGCCGCTGATTTCTTCCGCACCCAGGCCACCCTGTTCGTCGCCAATGGCTATGTCGCCAATCTGGCCCTGTTCGCTACCCTGCCCCAGCGCGGCGACCTGATCGTTGCCGATGAACTGATCCACGCCAGCGCCCATGACGGCATCCGCATGAGCAAGGCGACCGCCGTGTTCGCCCGCCATAATGACGTGCAGAGCTTTGCCGACCTGATCGCCGCCTTCCGCGCAGAAGGGGGCAAGGGGCGCATCTGGATCGCGGTTGAAACGCTCTACTCCATGGATGGCGACATCGCCCCGCTCGCCGATCTCGCCAAATTGGCGGCCAGGCATCACGGCATGCTGATTCTGGACGAAGCCCATGGCACCGGCGTATTCGGTCCGGGCGGGCGCGGTCTGTCTGCCGGGCTAGACGGGCTGCACAATGTCATCACCCTGCACACCTGCGGTAAGGCGATGGGCGTCGAGGGCGCGCTGATCTGCGGCCAGCGCATCCATATCGACTATCTCATCAACCGCGCCCGCGCCTTCATCTTCTCCACCGCGCCATCGCCGCTGATGACGGTCGCCGTGTCCGCGGCATTGGACCGGATCGAGGAAGCGGACGACCTGCGCGACCGGCTGGCGACGTTGCGGCAGGACGCCGCCGAATCGATCTGCGGCCCGCTCGGCCTGCCCACCCCGCGCAGCCAGATCGTGCCGGTCATATTGGGCGACGACGCCCGCACGATGGCCGCCGCCGCCGCCCTGCAGGAAGCCGGCTTCGACGTGCGCGGCATCCGCCCGCCCACCGTCCCGCCCGGCACCAGCCGCCTGCGTATCTCGCTGACGCTCAACGTCAGCCGCGCCGACATCGCCGCGCTGGGCCGCGAATTGCAAAGGATCGTGCGATGAGCATCCATGTCGTCACCGGCACCGACACCGGCATTGGCAAGACCGTGTTCGCCGCTGGCCTGGCGGCGGCGCTGGGCGCACATTACTGGAAGCCGATCCAGGCCGGCGTGGAACCCGACGGCGACAAGGAGGAGGTTGCCCGCCTGTCCGGCCTGCCCGCCAGCCACATCCTGCCCGAAGCCTATCGCCTCAACACCCCCGCCTCCCCCCATCTCGCCGCCCGGATCGACGGGGTGGAAATCTCGCTCGACCGACTCGCCCTGCCGCAGGTCGATGGCCCGCTGGTCATAGAGGGCGCTGGTGGCCTGCTGGTGCCGGTCAACGAACAACTGCTCATGGCTGATCTGTTCGCCCATTGGGGTCAGCCCGTCATCCTGTGCGCCCGCACCGCACTCGGCACGATCAACCACAGCCTGCTCAGCATCGAAGCGCTCCGCGCCCGCAACGTGCCGATTGCGGGCATCGCCTTCATCGGCGAACCGCATGAGGAAAATGAACGGATCATCCCGCAGCTGGCCAATGTCCGCAGCCTTGGCCGCCTGCCCTTGCTCGATCCGCTGAACCCCGCCACGCTGGCCGCCGCGTTCGCCAGCCACATCCGGCTTTCCGATCCTTTCAACGGTCGATAATATTCGACCAACGACATGGACAGGACTGTTGGACAGGCGTTCAACGTCCCGTCATGCCGGGCGCGCTACGTTGCGCCTACTGCCAAGCAAGGGATGCTTTGATGAACCACCTTTTCCTGCGCGCCGCCGCCTCCGCGCTGGCGCTGACCGCCGCTATCGCGCACGCGCAACAGCCTGCCCCCTCGACCGCGACCCCCGCCACCGCCAAGCCGACTTATGGCAGCTACGGCTTCGACGCCGCAGGCATGGACCCGTCGGTAAAGCCCGGCGATGATTTCTACCTCCACGCCAACGGCACATGGGCGAAGAACACCCCCATTCCCGCCGACAAATCCAACTATGGCGCGTTCAACACGCTGGACGAACTGTCGCGTGCCCGCACCCGCGCGATCCTGGAAACGGCCAAGGACGATCCCGACAGCAAGATCGGCGCGGCCTATGCCAGCTATCTGGACACCGCCGCGGTAGAGGCCAAGGGACTGACCCCGATCAAGCCCTGGCTGGGCGAAATCAAGGGCGTGAAGGACAAGGCCGGCTACGCCCTTGTCGCCGCCAAGGCCGCCCGCGCGGGGATCAGCGGCCCGTTCCGCTTCTATGTCGGGCAGGACGATAAAGACCCCGAAACCTATATCCTCTCCATGAGCCAGGGCGGCCTCGGCCTCCCCGACCGCGATTTCTATCTGGATGAAAAGCCGGAAATGGCCAAGATCCGCGCCGCCTATGTCGCGCATCTGGAGAATATGCTGACACTGGCGGGCGAAAGCGACGCCAAGGCGCGCGCAGCCGCGCTGATGGCGTTCGAAACGGAGATCGCCAAGGTTCACTGGACCCAGATCGACAGCCGCGACGCGGACAAGACCTATAACAAGCTGACGCTGGCCGCGCTGCAAAAGGCCGCACCCGGATTCGACTTTGCCGCCTATTTCAAGGCCAACGGCCTGACCCCGACCGAACTGCTTGTCGCCCAGCCATCCGCCATTACTGGCGAGGCCGCGCTGATCGCCAAGGCGCCGATCGGCGTTTTGAAGGACGCGCTGCTGCTGCGCAGCCTGCACGCCTATGCCGACAAGCTGCCCGACAGCATCGCCAATGCCGACTTCGCCTTTTACGGCACTACCCTGTCCGGCACGCCGGAACGTGAGGCGCGCTGGAAGCGCGGCGTCGATTTCCTCAAGGATTCGCTCGGCGAAGAAGTCGGCAAAGTCTATGTCGCGCAATATTTCCCGCCCGAAACCAAGGCGGCGATGGACGTTCTGGTCAAAAATGTGCTCGCCGCCATGGGCCGCCGCATCGACGGCCTGCCATGGATGAGCGACACCGCCAAGGCGCGCGCGCACAAGAAGCTGGCCGCCTTCACCCCCAAGATCGGCTATCCCGACAAGTGGCGCGATTATACGGGCCTGACCATCCAGCGTGGCGATCTACTGGGCAATGCGATGCGCGCCAACCAGTTTGATTTCGATTATAATATCGGCAAGCTGGGCAAGCCCATCTATCGCTGGGAATGGGGCATGACCCCGATGGAGATCAACGCCTACGCCAATTTCGGCATGGTCGAGATCGTCTTCCCGGCCGCCATCCTGCAACCGCCCTTCTTTGATCCCCATGCCGACCCGGCAGTCAATTATGGCGGCATCGGCGCGGTGATCGGCCATGAATTGAGCCATCATTTCGACGATCAGGGCGCGAAATATGACGAGACCGGCAAGCTCAACCAGTGGTGGACCGAAGCCGATGTCGCCAAGTTCAAGGGGCTGACCGACAAGCTGGTCAAGCAATATGACGCCTATGAGCCCTTCCCCGGCGTGCATGTGAAGGGCGCGTTCACGCTGGGCGAGAATATCGGCGATCTGGGTGGCCTCGCGGTCGCGCTCGACGCCTATCATGCTTCGCTGGGCGGCAAGCCGGCCCCGGTGATTGACGGCATGACCGGCGACCAGCGCTTCTTTCTGGGCTGGGCGCAGGTATGGCGGCGCAACTATCGGGAGGCGAACCTGCGCCAGCGACTGGTTACCGATCCCCACGCCCCGTCCCAGTATCGCGCCGACATCGTGCGCAATTTCGACGCCTGGTATGACGCCTTCAAGCCGGCACCCGACGGCAAGCTGAGCCTGAAGCCGGAAGATCGGGTGAAGATCTGGTAAGGGCCGCACGGGGGATGGTCATGGGCAAGGGCTTGGCCTAAAGCCGCGCCATATGACCTCCCCCGTCTGGCACCCCTTCACCCAGCATGGCCTGAACGAGCCGATCCCCCATGTCGTGCGCGCCGAAGGGGCGTTGCTGCATCTGGCCGATGGCAGCAGTCTGATCGACGCGATTTCGAGCTGGTGGGTGACGACCCATGGCCATTGCCATCCGCGCATCGCCGCCGCCATCGCGCAGCAGGCCGGGCAACTCGATCAGCTGATTTTTGCCGGTTACACCCATGAACCAGCCGAAACAGTCGCCCGCGAATTGATAGAGATTACTCCACGATCGCCCGATAGCGACCCACTGGCTTACGTCTTTTTTTCCGACAGCGGCTCAACGGCAGTCGAAGTCGCGCTCAAGATGGCGCTGGGCTATTGGCACAATCTGGCACTCGATGGACAGGCAGAGGCGCGCAGCCGCATCCTGGTGCTGGAACATGGCTATCATGGCGACACGATCGGCACGATGTCGGTGGGTGAACGCGGCGTCTATAATGCCGCCTGGACGCCGCTTTTGTTCGATGTCGGCACAATTCCCTTCCCTGCGCCTGGCAAGGAGCAGGCCAGCCTTGACGCGCTCGAAGCGGCCTGCCGCGACAAGCCAGCGGCCTTCATCGTCGAGCCGCTGATCCTGGGTGCGGGCGGAATGCTGCTCTATCCGCCGCATGTGCTGCGCGACATGGCCGCCATCTGTCGTCGCCATGACGTGCTGTTCATCGCTGACGAAGTCATGACCGGCTGGGGCCGCACCGGCACGCTGTTCGCCTGCGAACAGGCTGGAGTAGTGCCGGACATTATGGCGGTGGCGAAGGGCATAACCGGCGGCGCGATCCCGCTCGCCGCGACACTGGCGACGGCGCGCATTTTCGAGGCACACAGGTCGACCGACCGCGCCCGGCTCTTCTACCATTCGTCCAGCTACACCGCCAACGCCATCGCCTGCGCCGCTGCCGTGGCAAATCTGGCCATCTGGCGCGAAGAGGATGTGCGTGGCCGACTCGCCGCGCTGGCCGATGGCATCACGACGCGGCTCGCTTCCTTGGCGCAGCATCCCGCCTTCGCCAATCCGCGCCAGCTGGGTACGATCGCGGCGATCGACATCGTCACACCGGATGCGGGCTATCTGTCGGACCTCGCGCCGCGGTTGCGCGCCTTCTTCCTGCAACATGGCCTCTTGCTGCGGCCATTGGGCAACACCATCTATCTGATGCCGCCCTATTGTGTCGACGAACAGCAGCTGGATCGCATCTTTGCCGCACTCGTCGCAGCAGGCGATCATTTCAGCGCATGAAGCCGCCTTTCATTTTGCATGAATTGGCGCTATGGCGACGCGATTTTTTGAATTCGGGATATTATGGCCAAAGAAGAACTGCTTGAAATGCGCGGACAGGTTGTGGAGCTTCTCCCCAACGCCATGTTCCGCGTCCGGCTTGAGAATGATCATGAGATCCTCGGCCATACCGCTGGTAAAATGCGCAAGAACCGCATCCGCGTCCTCGTGGGGGACGAGGTGCTGGTCGAACTCACGCCCTACGACCTGACCAAGGGTCGGATCACCTACCGCTTCAAATAAGCCAACGGGTGTCAGGCCCGATGCGGCTCATTCTTGCTTCCGCTTCCCCCCGGCGCCTGGCGCTGCTGGGGCAGATCGGCGTTGCGCCCGATGAGGTAGACCCCGCCGATTGCGACGAAACGCCGCGTAAGGCGGAATTGCCGTCCGTCTATGCCGCGCGGGTTGCCGCGGACAAGGCAGCGATTGTCGCGGCGCGGCATCCGGGCGCGTTGATCCTGTCAGGCGACACGGTCGTTGCCGCCGGTCGCCGCATATTGCCCAAGGCGGAAACGGCCGAGGAAGCGCGCGCCTGCCTCACCTTGCTGTCCGGGCGGCGACATCGCGTGCTGAGCGCGATCACGCTGATCGACACAACGGGGCACGCACGGCATCGCCTGTCGACCAATATCGTTACCTTCAAGTCGCTGGAACGCAGCGAGATCGACCGCTATATTACCAGCGAAGAATGGCGGGGCAAGGCGGGCGGCTACGCCATACAGGGTCGCGCTGCTGGCCTGATCCGCGCAATTCAGGGCAGCCACAGCGCGATCATGGGCCTGCCGCTTTACGAAACCCGTACGCTGCTGAAGGCGGCGGGTTATGCTCTCGATTAGGAATAGACATGGCCGAATGGCTTTATGAAGAAGGCATTGGCGAATCCCGTGCCGCGCTGGTGGAAAATGGTCGCCTGGTCGAGGCGCTGATCGAGCGGGAAACTGGTGGCGAGCGCGCAGGTGCGGTAGCACAAGGGCGCCTGACCCAGACGCTTATCCCCAAGAAGCGCGGCGTTGTCCGGCTGACAAGCCAGGAAGAGGTGCTGATCGAGCCAATGCCGCCGCGCACGTCGGAAGGGTCGACCGTGCTGGTCGAAATATTGCGCGAGGCGATCCCCGAAGAGGGCCGTCCCAAGCGCGCCAAGGGCCGGATCGCCCAACCAGGCAGCAAGCCGCATGCCGGGCCAAGCCTGCTGCAACGGCTGCGCGCCACCGGCGTCCCCGTCGTCCCCTGCCCCGCGCATGAGGAGGACCGACTGGAAGCGGTCGGCTGGACCGAATTGATGGAAGAGGCGATCAGTGGAGATGTCGGCACGGAAGCCGCCGCGCTGCGTCTTTACGTTACGCCCGCCATGCTGCTGATCGACGTTGACGGGTCGCTGCCACCTGCCCAGCTTGGTCCCAAGGGCGCCAAGATCGCGGCGCAGACGATTCGCCGCATGGGACTTTCCGGGTCGATCGGCATCGACCTGCCGACCATGAACAACAAGGATGAGCGGATGATCGCCGCGGCGCAGATCGACAAATATCTGCCGCTGCCATTCGAGCGCACGGCGGTTAACGGATTTGGCTTCCTCCAGATCATCCGCAAGCGCGAGCGGGCCAACCTTATCGAACTGCTGCGCGCCGATCCGGTCGAGACGGCGGCACTGGCGTTGCTGCGCCGGGCGGAGCGGCACGGCAATGGCGGCGCAGTGACACTGACCGCTGCTCCTGCGATCATCGACCTGCTCCATCGCAAGAGTGACTGGATCGAGCAATTGGCCAAGCGGCGCGGCGGTGCGATCACCCTGACGGCCGACGCGACGCTGGCGTTGGGGGCGGGCCATGTCGCCTAAAGCCGCCGCCTGCCCGGTCTGCCGCCAGCCCGTAAAGCCCGAAACCCGCCCGTTTTGCAGCCCCGCCTGCCGCGACCGCGACCTGCTGCAATGGCTGGGCGAAGGCTATCGCGTGCCGGGGCCAGCGGCAGACGAAGGGATGCAAAAAAGCAGCGATTATGGGCTAGACAGCGACGCAGATTGACGACTATAGGCACGCTTCCATCGGGCGGAGCCATCCGCAGTTGGCCGTGCCTGGATAGCTCAGTTGGTAGAGCAAGCGATTGAAAATCGCTGTGTCGGCGGTTCGAATCCGTCTCCGGGCACCATTTTTTCCTCATCTTCATCACGCCAACCGCAGCCAATAGGGTAGTGGGCGATTGCGCTGACCATGCGGCGGCTTTAGCCTTGGGCTTGCCCCCTTCTGCCGCGAGTGTTTGTCTGTCGATGCGTCTGTTTGCCCGTTGTCTTGCCATTCTGTCGGTCCTGCTTTCGTCCAGCTTTGCCAGTGCGGCGCCCACGAACCGAGCGACGCCCGGCTATATCCGGGTGGCGATCGAGACGTCGGTGGGGACGATCACCGTGGCACTCGATACGAAGCGCGCGCCGCGGACGTCGGCCGACTTCCTGACCTATGTGGATGACGGGCGGTTCGATGGCGTGACCTTCTATCGTGCGGCGCGGCGCAAGAGCGATCCGAAACAAGGACTGATCCAGGGCGGGATCGATATGGACGTGCGGCGATCGCTGCCGCCGGTGGTGCATGAGCCGACCAGCCAGACCGGGATTCGCCACCTGGACGCCACCTTGTCCATGGCGCGGCCCAATCGGACCAATTCGGCGATGGGCAATTTCTTCATCACCATCGGCGCGACCCCAACGATGGATGCGCGCGACGGATCTATCGGCTATGCCGCGTTCGGCCATGTCGTCGGCGGGATGGACGTGGTCAAAAAGATATTGGCGGTGCCGACCTGTTGCGGAACCGGACCGATGCGGGCGCAGATGATCATAAAGCCCGTCAAAATCCTGCGAGCGCGGCGGATCGACGGGAAGCCGAAACCGACGCGCGGGGTCAAGCCGTGGCTGATCGGGTTGAAAAGGCCGACAGTGAGATAGACATAGGTAGCGCAATTTTGAGCGGGAGGTCGGGATGGCGGGACGGATCAGGATCGGCATTGGCGGCTGGGTGTTCGAGCCGTGGCGCGGGACTTTCTATCCCGCCGGGCTGCGGCAGAAGGATGAACTGGCCTATGTCGGGCAACATCTGACCGCGACCGAGATTAATGCGACCTATTACAGCACGCAGAAACCGGCGACTTTCGCGGGTTGGGCGAAGGCGGTCCCGGACGGCTTCCAGTTCGCGGTCAAGGCTTCGCGCTATTGCACCAACAGGCGGGTGCTGGCGGAAGCGGGCGAATCGGTCAGCAAATTTGTCGGGCAAGGCATAGCCGAACTGGGCGACCGGCTGGGTCCGATCTTGTGGCAGTTCATGCCGACCAAGGCGTTCGATCCCGACGATTTCGGCGCGTTCCTGAAGCTGCTGCCCGCCAGCGTCGATGGCGTGCCGCTGCGCCACGCGCTGGAAGTGCGGCACGCCAGTTTCGACGATCCGGCCTTTCTGGCAATGGCGCAGGACGCGGGAGCGGCGATCGTACTGGCGGATCATGAGACCTATCCGGCGATCCGGGGTGCCGATGTCGGCTTTTCCTACACGCGGCTGATGCAGACATTGGACGACGAAAGCACGGGCTATAGCGCGGCGGCGCTGACGGACTGGGCGGAACGGTTGCGGACGCAGGCCGCGGCAGGCGATGCCTTTGCCTTCTTCATCAGTGGCGCGAAGGTGCGCAATCCTGCGGCGGCGCTGGCGCTGAGTGCGGCCATATAGTCACAGTCTGTTGCATTTGTTGCAATCGAAATGCCGTGCTTTGCGATTGTTACAAAATCATGACGGGCGCATAGGCCCGGTCCGCCCATATGGGGCGGCAATGAACGATCATATTGGAGTTAAATATGCGACAGGCTTTTCAGGGCGCTGCGCTGGTGGTTGCGGTTGGCGTGCAGATGCTGACCTTCTATTCGGTGCTTTACGCCTGAGCGCTATCCGCGCTCTTCTATATCCCCAATCATCGGGATGATAAAAAGCCGCCCAGGGCCAATGCCGGGGCGGCTCTTTTATTATGGAACGACTGTGATCCAACTTGGCGTTGGCTCAGCCTTCAGCAAGCCAGCCAGCGAGCAGATAAGCCACAACGCCGACCGGGCCGAGTGCGCAGAGCGTCAGCAACACAGTGGCGACGCGGATCAGCGTGACGTCAATTCCCGTGCGGTTGGACAAGCCCGCGCACACGCCCATGATCTTGCCGTGGCGACGGTCGAGGGTGAAGCTGTTGTTCATGAATCTGGCCTTCTGGTAATGCAGTTGAAAAATACGGGTCGATCAGGCGATCGGCAGGACCGGCACGGCAGCACTGACGAACAGGCTGGCGACGAGGAAAGCGCCGACAAGAGCGACGGCGGCGTTGTGGACCTTGGCGATGGACATGGTAGAAACTCCCTGATTTTTGGCTGGTCGGATGATCCGGCCTTGATGCCAAACAGGATTGCAGGAGCCGTGCCAGTTTCACTTTTCCCCGGAAATCCGCGATTTTCAGGCGCCATATCGGCAATTTCGCCCGCGTTCATTTCCATCAGTTGGGGAAATTTCCCGTTTATCGGTATAATTTTCACAGGAGCGGCATGAGCAGCCCCTTGCTTTTCGTCTATGGCACGTTGCGCCCCGGCTTCGACGGGCCGATGGCGCGCTGGCTGCGCAGCATGGCCCCCGCCGTCGGTTTGGCCACGGCGCGCGGCTCGCTATATCGGGTGGAAACCTATCCGGGCTTCGTGCCCGATGATGCAGGCGAGGTGATGGGTCACCTGTTCGCCCTGCCCGACCCGGCAGCGCTACTCGCCCGACTGGACGAATATGAGCAATGTACCGTGCATTTCCCCGAACCGCATGAATATCGGCGGGAGAAGGTGACAGTGCAGACCCCCGATGGACCTATCGAGGCCTGGACCTATATTTACACGCGCGACGTGACCGGGCTGGAGCGGATTGCGAGCGGGGATTTTCTGGCCGGATAGTCCGGCACCCGTTCGCCCTGCGCTGGTCGACGCCCTATCCCCCTTCGCGAAGGAAAGGACTGTCTTTTGGCAGGCGCGCGAACGGGTGTCAGCAGGTTCGCCTATTTCTGCTTCATCGCCTGCACCGCCGCCAGGGTGGATTTGACATGTTCGGCATAGTTCATTTCCGAATGGACGAAGGCGATGCGGCCAGACGGGGCGATGACATAGGAGGTACGGTCGGTCATGCCCGGCCGCATCTTGAGCGCGACGTCATAGCCCGACACGATCCCTGGCCCGGCGGAAGCAACGGCGAACTTGCCCGCGCATTCCTTGGTCGAAAACGCCACCAGATCATCAACCGGGTCTGCCGACATGCCGATGACGGTCGCGCCGGCTGCCTTGAACTTGTCGATATTCTCGGCAAATTCGCGCGCTTCGGCCGAACAGCCCGGCGTGAACGCCTTTGGGAAGAAATAGAGGACGACCGGGCCGCGCTTCAACTGATGCGACAGGGTCAGGGTAAACGTCTTGCCCGCCTGCGCACCGCGCGTCGTGAAATCGGGTGCCTTGGCCCCGACGGCAAGGGCAGCCATGGCCCCGCTCGATCCCAGCAGGGTGGCGGCGGCGGCAAGCAACAGGGTTAGACGCTTCATCATCAGGCTCCTTAAACGGACGGTCAGGCGGCGGGCGCGGGCGGCTCCCACAATTCGATGGCATTGCCTTCGGGATCATGAATGCGGGCAAAACGCCCGACATCGGGATGATCCCATTCCGCATTGGTGATGACGGCAATGCCCGCGTCCCGCAAGCCGGTCAGAAGGGAATCGAGATCGGAAACGCGCAGATTGATCATGAACGCCTTGTCCGCGGCAAAATAATCGCTGTCGGCCTTGAACGCGGCAAACACCATCGGTCCGCCCAATGTTCGCCAGGTCCATTCGTCAGGCTGGGCGTCGGGATCGGACACGCAGCCCGCACCCACGCCCAGATGGGTGCGATACCAGGCATTGAGCGCATCCGGATCATGCGCGCGAAAAAATAGTCCGCCCATTCCCAGCACCGGCATGCCATGCTTTCCTTCCTTCATGATCGGGCCGGAGGATAGCATGCCCGCAAAGGTCCGTCACGGCAGGAGACAGGAACCGCCGGGCGTTTCGCCGGTTCTTGCAGGATGCGCCCTGCCCTTGCCCTGCTGCCGGTGATCGCCCTTGCTGCCTGCGACAAGCCTGCCGACAAGCAGACGTCGCAACCGGGCGTCGTGGCCAATATCAATGCTCCGATCGAGCCTGCGCCGGAAGCGCCGCCGCCAGCCAATGTTACGGCGCCAACACCATCGCCCGACCAGGCGACATCGGGGAAGATTCCGATCGATCTACAGGGTCGCTGGACCGGTGTTAGCAATCAGTGCGGGGACAGGGCGGCCGATCTGGAACTGAACATCCTGCCCGACCAGCTGGTTTTTCATGAAAGCGTCGGTACGGTCGAAGCGGTAACGCCCGGCGCGAAAGCCGAAGTCGCGGTCAAGGCGGCATTCACTGGCGAAGGTCAAAGCTGGACCCGCACGTTGACGTTGCGACCGGCGGCGGACGGTGCGACGCTGACGATCGTCAATGACGGGACGGCGGTGACGCGCAAGCGCTGCTAAACGCTTTCCCATGGCGATGGACCGGGCTACAGCCGGACGATGATCGGCCGCCTGACCCTGAGCGATTTCCGCAATCATGCGGACGGGCTGATCGTGCCCGATCATGGCTTCATCCTGCTGACCGGCGACAATGGCGCGGGCAAGACCAATATATTGGAGGCGGTGTCGATGCTGGCGCCCGGACGCGGGCTGCGTGGCGCGGCGTTGCGGGCCATGGCGCGGCAGGACGGGCCGGGCGGATTTGGCATCGCGGCAGAGGTGGATGGGGTCGTGCTGGGCACCGGCGTGGTCGCTGCGACGCCCGACCGACGGCAGGTGCGGATCGGTGGCGTAGCATCATCGGCCAATGCACTGGCCGACCATCTGTCGATCGTCTGGCTGACCCCGGCGATGGACCGGCTGTTTCTGGACAGTCCCGGCGGGCGGCGGCGTTTTCTGGACCGATTGACGCTGGCGCTGCATCCAGCCCATGCCGCCCACAGCGCGCGTTATGATGCAGCGATGCGGGCGCGCAACCGGCTGCTCGCCGACCAGCGCCGGGCCGATCCGGCGTGGCTGAGCGCACTGGAGGCACAGATGGGCGAGCATGGCGCGGCGCTGGCGGCAGCGCGCAGCGATCTGGTCGCGCGGCTGAACCTGGCCCTGGCGGGGCAGCCCGACGCACCCTTTGCCCGTCCGATGATCGCGATAGAAAGCGAGGAGGATGGCAGCGACCTGCCCCTGGCCGAACGGCTGGCGCGGGAAAGACGGCGCGATGCCGCGGCGGGGCGCACCTTGTCCGGGCCACACCGGCACGACCTGTCGGTGCTCCACATCGCCAAGGGCCAGCCAGCCGCCCTGTGTTCGACCGGTGAGCAAAAGGCTTTGCTGCTGTCGATCCTGCTGGCTCATGCCACGCTGGTCGCCGAACATCGCGGCCAACCGCCCGTGCTGTTGCTCGATGAAGTGGCCGCGCATCTCGACCCGTCGCGACGGGCCGCCTTGTTCGACCGATTGGAACATACGGGCGGGCAGGTATGGATGACAGGCACGGAATCGAGCCTTTTCAACGAATTATCATCTGCAACCCGGCTGACTGTAACGGCGGGTCATGTTTTTCGTTCCGCGATATAACCCGCCACCGCAACGACTCGTCGCCCGGCACTTTTCAACGCGCCTTGGCTCTGCCCTAAAGCATCTCAACGGGGCAAAAGCCTGAATCAAAGTCGGGGTCGCATTCGCATGATCGTTAGTTTTCAACGGCTTATCGCCGCTGCTATGCTTGCGCTCTCTTTCCTGATCGTTACGCCTGCGACCGCTGGTGTTCTGCAATGCGTTCCGTTTGCCCGTCAGGTGTCGGGCATCCAGCTCCACGGCAATGCCAATACCTGGTGGGACCAGGCGGAGGGCCGTTATGATCGCGGCCATGAACCGCGTGTCGGCGCTGTCCTGTCCTTCGCCTCCAGCCGCGCCATGCCGGTCGGTCATGTCGCGATGGTGAGCAAGGTGGTCAGCCCGCGCGAAGTGCTGCTGACCCATGCCAACTGGTCCTATCGCGGCGGCATCGAACGCAATGTCCGCGCCGTGGACGTGTCCGCCAACAATGACTGGTCGGATGTCCGCGTATGGTATGGCCCGATCGGCAATCTGGGGCTGCGCTCCAATCCGGCAAACGGCTTCATCTATGCCGACCAGCCCAAGGACATCGAACAGCCGGTGCAGGTCGCCATGGCTGACGCCGTCACCGACGCCAGTGTCACCGGCGCTGCCCGTTCGGCTTTCTGAACGGTTTAACCTCTTCATAAAGGGTCCGATCTAGGATCGATCCCGGTGGGGCGATTCTTTAGGTTTCGGAATCGCATATGGTTCGACAGTTACGCTGGGCGGCAATGTGCCTGCTGTCTGGTCTGAGCGCGGCACCCCTGTTGGGTGCGAGCGCACTGCAATGCGTGCCCTATGCGCGCATTGTGTCAGGGGTAGAGATTCGCGGCGACGCGCTGACCTGGTGGGACCAGGCAGCGGCGCAATATCAGCGCGGGCATGAGCCGAAAAAGGGTGCTGTGCTGGCCTTCCGTCCAATCGGGCCGATGACATTGGGCCATGTCGCCGTGGTCAGCCGCGTGCTGGACGACCGGCGCGTGCTGATCCGCCATGCCAACTGGTCAGCGCCGGGCGCGATCGAGGAGGATGTGCTGGCAATCGACGTGTCGGATGCGGGCGACTGGAGCCAGGTGCGGGTGTGGCATAGCCCAACCGCGCAGATGGGTGCGCGCACCAATCCGACATTCGGCTTCATCTACCCGGCCAAGGCGAAGCTGCACGAATTTACGCCCGACCCGGCGCTGGGTAGCAGCGTCCGCTTTGCCCGTGTCGATCGCGACCAGTGGGACGATGTACGCCTGCCTGCCGGAGTGACGCCGTCGCGCAGCACGCCAACTTATACACGCGGTCAGCCAGCGGCGCCGAAAATGGCACAGGCCAGGGCGACGGCGCGCAAGGCCGCGCCGAAATTGGAGACCGACCCCTTCATCGTCGAATATGCCGACAGCACCCCATCGCAACGGACGCTGAGCGCGATCATCGCCGATGTGAAGCGGGAAACGAGGCTGAACTGACCGACGCTAATGCGCCGATGCCGGTCATTCGGCGTCGGCGGATTTCTCTTCGGACGGTTCCGCTGGGTTCTGGAACCAGGCTTCGACCGGCCCGCTCAGCTTGATCGTCAGCGGATTGCCGTGGCGGTCGCGAGTCTTGCCGGCGGCGACGCGAATCCAGCCTTCGGAAATCGAATATTCCTCGACATCATTACGCTCGCGTCCCTTGAAGCGAATGCCGATCCCGCGCTGAAGGACATCCATGTCGAAATGCGGGCTGCGCGGGTTGGTGGAAAGATGATCGGGGGGCGTATCGCTCATGGTCAAATGCTTCCTGCAATGTTGCGCCCGCGCCTAGCCGTTTGCCCGCGATGCTGCAACCCGCCTCCGGTTGGCGACGGGTTGCTGGCTGGTCATGCCATTAGCGGCAGATGCGCACGCGCACATCGCGGCGGCGATAATAGTCGTAGCGCCATTCGGTCCAGCAGCGCTGGCGATAGCCACGATAATAGCGGCGATTGTCGCGCCAGTCGCGCCGATGGCCGCGCCAGTGGCGGCGATTGTCCCACCGGCCATTGTTCCAGTGGTGCCCACGGTCGCCGCGCCAGCCGTCACGATAGCCGCCATGATATTGTGCCTGCGCCGGGACTGCCATGCTCAGCCCCGCCACGGTCAGGCCAAGCGCCGCGGCGCCTTTCCAGATGATGTTCATATCCTGCTCTCCTCACTGCCCCGCCGCTCCAGAGGCAGGACGATGAGGGGACAATGGCCCAAGCCGACTGAACCGTCCGCGAACGCGCCATTTAGCGGCGGTTCAGCCAGTCAGCGGCCCTGAAGCGCGGCTTCCGTTTCCTGCATATAATCGCGGGTGATCGGCAGGGTGCGCCGGTTGCGGGCATATTGAACCTGGTAATTGACCATGCCGCCATGTTCGAACACCGTCGCCGCGCCCGCCAGATAGAAGGTCCAGAGGCGAAAAAATCGTTCGTCGTACAGCGCGATGATATCCGCCCGGTGGGCCATCGCCCGCTTGTACCATTGGCGGATGGTCAGGCCATAATGGATGCGCAGGACCTCCACATCCGTGACCATCAGCCGCGTACCCTCGCTGCCGGCCACCATTTCCGACAGGGCCGGGATGTAGCCGCCGGGGAAGATATATTTCTGGGTGAAGGCGTCGGTCGTGCCCGGCCCGCCCATGCGGCCGATTGTATGGACCAGCATCACCCCGTCCGGTGTCAGCAGATCATGGCATGTGTTGAAGAAGGTGCGGTAAGGGGCCGTGCCGACATGTTCGAACATGCCGACCGATACGATTCGGTCGAACGGGCCGGTCATGTCGCGATAGTCAATCAGTTCGAAGCGGACATGGTCTGAAACCCCCGCGTCGGCCGCCCGCTGCCGTGCGATCTTGAGCTGTTCTTCCGACAGGGTGATGCCCGTCACATCGACGCCGCAGGTGCGGTGCAGGTAGAGCGCCATGCCGCCCCAGCCACAGCCGATATCCAGCACCCGCATCCCCGGTTTGAGCAGCAGCTTGGCGGCGATATGGGCCTTCTTGTCCTCCTGCGCCTGATCCAGGCTGATGCCCGCTTCATTGTCCGCGTCGGGCCAATAGGCGCAGCTATATTGACGGTCGCGGTCGAGGAAGAGGGCGTAGAGCGCGGCGGACAGGTCATAATGATGGGCAACATTGGCCTTTGCCCGCGCCTTGTGATTGGCGCGCCACAATTTTTGCCGGACGGTGCCAAGGCCGCGCGCCAGCACATTCTTCGCGTCGATGGAACGGCCGCTTTCCCATGGATTATTGGCGCGGACCATGGAGAGAAATTCCATGATGCCGCCACCTTCGATCGTCACCCGCCCGTCGATATAGGCTTCGGCCATGCCCAGTCGCGGATCGCGCACAATGTCGAAGGCGACCCTTTTGTCCTGCAACCGCAACGCCAGATCGGGAAAGGCCGGATCGGCTTTTCCGACGGTGAAATGCGCGCCATCTGGGGTGAAAATGGTCAATTGGCCACGGGTGACCAACCGCCGCAATATTCGCTCGAACAGTGTCATGACGATACCTTGTCACTCACAGGAACGCAGATCAAATCCCCGCATACCAATCATAACCGGCATAGTCCTCCCAAAAGCCGCCCTTGCCCTTGCCGATGCCGTCCAGGGTCGCGACGGCCTCGATCCCCATCAGATATTTGGCCTGCTTATACCCCAATTGCCGTTCGACACGCAGACGGAGCGGGGCGCCGTTGGCGACCGTCAGCGGGCGATCGTTGAGCGCATAGGCAAGGATCGTCTGGGGATGGAAAGCGTCGAACCGGTCGATACTTTCATAATAAGGCCGCCCCCCGCCCATATCGTCGGCACAGCGAAAGACGAGATAACGCGCGCGGTCACTCAGTCCCGCGGCCTCCAATATCGGTTTGAGCGGGACGCCGCGCCATTTGCCGATCGCGCTCCAGCCTTCGACGCAGTCATGGCGGGTGATCTGGGTGCGGTGGGGCATCGCCTGCAACTGGGCCAAAGACAGCGACAGCGGGCGCGCCACCAGTCCGGTCACAGGCAGTCGCCAATCGGCAAAGCCGCTGCGCCACAATGCCTTATAGGCGGGCGTATTGGGATTGGCCGTACCGTTGGCGCGGAAGATAGGCGAGATCTGATCGGGCCGGAATTCTTGCGCCAGCGCGTCGCGCGCCATCAGGCTGCGCTGCGCCCAGCGATGGAAATTTTCGGCCGAGAAGAGGGCTTCCCGCACGGCCTCGTTACGGCCAAGCCGGTCGCATCCCGCCAGCGTCGCTGTGGCGCCCAACAGCAAATGGCGGCGAGTGAGAATCATGGGCGTTCCTCCGGCACGCGATAGCGGCCCGTGATCATCGATCGCACCTCGTTCACCGGCCCGGCAAGAAGCACCATCAGGATATGGACGAGGAAAAAGGCGACCAGCGCGAAGGCGGCGATAAAGTGGAGAGAGCGCGCCGATTGCCGTCCGCCGAACAGATCGACCAGCCATGGCCACGCCGCATTCATGCCCGGCGCCATGGTCAGCCCGGTCAGGATGATCAGCGGCAACAGAATGAAGATGACGCCGATATAGCTGGCCTTTTGCAGCACATTGTAGCGCAACGCCGCGTCGCCGGTGGGAAAGCGCAGCCGCGCGTGGTCCTTGATGTCCTGCCAGATATGTCGCGGGGCGAGATCATCGCGACGGAAGGCGAGATCGCGGGCGATGTGCCTGTTGGCGAGGCTCCAGAGCATGTAGAAGAGCAGCGCAAAGGCAAAGATCGGCGCGGCGGTCAGGTGCCAGTGGCGCGACATGGCCAGATTATAAAGCGCAGGCAGCGTAAGCCATCCGGGGAAGCGATCCAGTTCGAGCCAGGCGGCATCGAAATTCGCACCATATTGCCCCCAATAGAGACGGGGATGGGCGTTGAAGATGCCCAGCCCGCTGGTGAACAGCGTGTAGAGCAGGGCTGCGTTCAGCCAGTGCCACAGCCGCGTCGACAGGCGGTGCCGCTTGACTGTGCCGGTTGCCTTCTTGGGGGTCTGGCTGGCCATGGTCCCTATCCTAACCGGTCGCGCGGCCCAGTCCACGGCTGTTCGCAATGGCGCGCCGCCTGCCATTCCATCATGTTGTTACACTTTTGCAACAGACAGTTGAAATCATTTGAAATAAAGACCTTGCCCCTTTGCAAACGAAAAGAGCCAACCTAGATGGCGATTGCGCGACGCCGATGCCGATCGCAACCATATAATCCACTGACAAGGTGGATATATGGACAAGAGGAACCATGTTATTTTTGTCGTTATTTCTTTGCATCGAACCTGAACGCCGGATGAATTAGCCATTCGGCCATGAATATATATTGAGGACTTTATGAAAACTGTGATTTTCGCAGCGATCGCTGCTGCCTGTGTTTCGGCCCCTGCTTTCGCTCAGGATGCTGCGCCCTTCACCGGGCCGCGCGCGGGCGTGACGCTGGGCTATGACAATGCGGGTGACGAGGACGGCTTCGCCTATGGCGTGACCGCCGGCTATGACCTGGCGCTCGCACCGCGCATCACCGGCGGCGTCGAAGTCAGCCTGGGCGACACCACTGTCGGCGATTCCGGCGTGGAAATCAGCCGTGATCTCGCCGCGTCGCTGCGCCTCGGCTTCGTCGCCACCCCGCGCGTCCTGGCGTTCGGCAAGGTCGGCTATGCCACCACCCGCATCGAAACGCTGGGCGTTGGCGCGGCGTTCGAGGGCGTGCGTTTCGGCGGCGGTCTGGAATTTGCCGCGACCCCCAACACTTATATCTCGGCTGAATATCAGCGCACCGAATATGAGCAGAATATCGGCGGTCGTGACGCCGCGATGGTTGGCGTCGGCTTCCGTTTCTGATCCTTGTCGATCAGTTTGGAATAAGGGAAAGGGCGGTCCGTGGGGCCGCCCTTTTTCTATGCAGGCAGAGGTTTGAGGTCCGGTGCGACCCAGCCCCTGCGCGCCGCAACCGACATCAGCGTCGCCCGCGACCAGTAAGCGAACAGCCAGTCCTTACTTCCCAGCGGCGACGCCATCAGCGCAGCGAAGGCGCTGGCGGGCGTTGAGCCCGGCGGCAGGGCGGCGAGCGTCATGCGAGTCATGTGCAACGATGCCTGGGTGATGGTTTCATGATAGCCGCCCATGTCGCTGTTCACCCCGCCCACACTCTCATTATAGCGGCGGATCATGTCGGGCATATCGCGTTCCGGCACGATGTCGGGACGTTGGAGGATCAGCCAAAGAGCGGTCGCAAAATGCGCGCCGTGGGTCCAGGCCGCCTTGGGCAGGGTGCAGGCGCAAAAGCCTGTCGCCAGCCGCTCAATCTCTTCATCTGTCATCGTCCGTCCCCCACAATGAAAAGCCCCGCCGTTGCGGGCGGGGCTTGCTGCATCCTGTCGCCGTGGGGCGACGATCAGCCGAGCGCCGCCTGCTTTTCTTCTGCCAGCCGGTCGAGTTCGGCGCGGCTTTTCTTTTCGCTGGCCGATTTGAGTTGTCCGCAGGCCGCCATGATGTCGCGCCCGCGCGGGGTGCGAACCGGGGCCGAAATGCCGCCTTCGAACACGATGCTGCTGAACGCGCGAATCCGGTCGGGCGTCGAACATTCATAGTCCGTGCCGGGCCAGGGGTTGAACGGGATCAGGTTGACCTTGGCCGGCAACTTATACTTACGGATCAGGCGGACCAGTTCCCGCGCATCCTCATCGCTGTCATTCTTGTCCTTGATCATCACATATTCAAAGGTGATCCGGCGCGCATTGCTGGCCTTGGGATAATCGGCGCAGGCCTGGAGCAGTTCCTCTATCCCATATTTCCTGTTGATCGGGACCAGTTCGTCGCGCACTTCCTTGGTCACGGCATGCAGCGAGACGGCCAGATTGACGCCGATTTCCTCGCTGGCGCGCGCCATCATCGGAATGACGCCACTGGTCGACAGGGTGATGCGGCGGCGCGAGAGGGCAAGGCCATCGCCGTCCATGACGACTTTCAGCGCATCGCGGACATGCTCGAAATTATAAAGCGGTTCGCCCATGCCCATCATGACGATATTGGTCAGCATCCGCCCGTCGGGCGAATATTGCGGGGCGTCCTCATCTTCATCATCCGGCACCGCGGCGGCGCTGCCCATATTCCCCTTGGGCCATTCGCCCAGCGCATCGCGCGCCAGCATGACCTGACCCACGATTTCGCCGGGCGTCAGGTTGCGGACCAGTCGCATCGTGCCGGTGTGGCAGAAGCGACAGTTGAGGGTGCAGCCCACCTGGCTCGACACGCACAGCGTGCCGCGATCGGCATCGGGGATGAACACCATTTCATAATCCTGCCCGTCGTCCGACCGGAGCAGCCATTTGCGCGTGCCATCGTTCGAAACCTGCGCCTCCACCACCTGCGGGCGACCGACGACAAAGCGCTCCGCCATCCAGCCGCGCATTGGCTTGGCAAGGTCGGTCATCGCTTCAAAGTCCGTCTCGCCGCGATGATAGAGCCAGTGGAACAGCTGTTTGGAGCGCAGCTTGGCCGCTTTTGCGTCCAGCCCCGCTTCCTCCAGCACCGACTTGATCTGCGGGCGCGACAGGCCGAGCAGGTCGGTGCGGCCATCGGCGCGCGGGGTCACGGCGCGCGGCACGGGCACAGGGTCTACAAGGCCGGGAATCGGCATGATGGGGTTGGCGGCTGATTGCATGATCGCGCCCATAGTCGATTTTCGCCGACGATTAAAGCGTTGCCGCGTTACCGCAGCCGCGCGCACCCCAGCGCGGCCGCGTCGATCGCGGTCGCCGCGCCGCGCAGGGCGTAGGCGTCGGCAAAGGCGCGGCCCTGCGCGTCTCTGGTCTGGATGCTCATGCTGCTGGCGGATCGCATGGCGGCGATGATCGTGGCGTCGCCGCGGGCGTCGGCGGCCCAGGCGTCGCTGCGCCCCGCGACCAGGGTGAAGCGGCGTTCGCCGACGGTGAGCGTCACTGGCGCCTTGTCCGCACGGTTGCGGCTCAGGCGGAAATGGACCTGGCCGCGCACCTTCTGCCGTGGCCAGGTGCCGACCGCCGCGAAGCCCGGACTGACCCGCCCGGCGCGCTTGACGGGGCGGGCAATCGCGTAACAGCGCGGCGTGGCGGGATCCCGGAACGCCCCCCAGGTTTCGAACATGCCCAGCGAATCACGCGCGAACGCAGGCGATGCGACCAGCAGCAAGATCATCAGACAGGCGGCGATGCGGCTCATCTGCCAAGGCAGAGCGCACCCTGTCCCGTTTTGCAAGGGTGCTGCTGCGCGAAAGCGCGAGCGAGTGCTTGCCCATGCCGCAACAGCGGTTATGAAGAACCATCCATCATAGTCACCCGGATTCGACTGCATCCGGGCACTTGCAGAAAAAGAAACGGACAGAACAGGGACATGAAGGCCACCATCGAACGCGCGACGCTGTTGAAGAGCCTGAGCCACGTCCAGTCGGTGGTCGAGCGGCGCAACACGATTCCGATCCTGTCCAACGTGCTGATCGAAGCGTCGGCGGACGGCGCTATCAAGCTGATGGCGACCGATCTGGACCTGCAGGTGGTCGAAAGTATTTCGGCGCAGGTGGAGCAGGCGGGCGCGACCACCATATCCGCCCACACTTTGTTCGACATTGCCCGCAAGCTGCCCGAAGGCAGTCAGGTGTCGCTGGCGGCGGCCGATGGCAAGATGCTGATTCAGGCCGGACGCGCGCGCTTCAACCTGTCCACCCTGCCCCGCGACGATTTCCCGGTGATCGCCGAGGGCGACCTGCCGACCAGCTTCGAACTGCCCGCCGAAACATTGAAGCAGATCATCGACAAGACGCGCTTTGCGATCTCGACCGAAGAAACGCGCTATTATCTGAACGGCATCTATTTCCATGTGTCGGATGATGGCCAGCCAGTGCTGAAAGCCGCGGCGACCGACGGCCATCGCCTGGCGCGTGTCACCGTGCCTCGTCCCGATGGCGCGGACGGGATGCCCGGCATCATCGTCCCGCGCAAATGTATCGGCGAACTGCGCAAATTGCTCGACGAGGTCGAAGGGTCGGTGCAGATTTCGCTGTCCGCCAGCAAGATCCGCTTTGGCCTGGGCAGCGCGATCCTGACCAGCAAGCTGATCGACGGCACCTTCCCCGACTATAGCCGCGTCATCCCGACCGCCAACGACAAGCTGCTCAAGATCGACCCGCGCAGCTTCGAGGAAGGGGTTGATCGCGTTGCGACCATCGCGACCGAAAAGACCCGCGCGGTCAAGATGAGCCTGGACCGCGACAAGATCACCCTGTCGGTCACCAGCCCCGAAAATGGCACCGCCGCCGAAGAAGTGTCCGGCGTGTTTCAGGGCGAGGGTTTCGACATCGGCTTCAACGCGCGCTACCTGCTCGACATATTGGGGCAGATCGACAGCGAAACAGTGGAACTGCATCTGGCCGATGCCGCCGCGCCTACGCTGATCCGCGAGAATGACCGCAGCCCTGCGCTCTATGTATTGATGCCGATGCGGGTGTGACCAAAGCCATGTCTAACGAGCGCGTTTAGTGTCGTTAAACATGCAAAAGTCCCCTTATTTGAAGTAATTCTATGTAAAGGAACGGACGTTAAACAACGCGCATGTCTCGATTGCGCGCGTCCCTGTCCGATACTCCCTCCCGCTCCATGTCCCTCATGGTCGCGCTGGGGCTGGCAGAGAGCGGGACCGAGGTGGCCGCGTCCTGGATTTCAGGCGCTTTCGTCCAGATCGCCCGGCTATGGCCGCTGATCCTGCTGTCCAAGCTGTGCGTGATAAGCCTGCTGGGCATTCCACTCTTCCGTCCCGATGATGCGCAGCAGTTCGGCGTCCTGCTCGTGATGCTGCTGGTGGACGGCGCGTTGATGCTGGTGCCGCGCTGGCCGGTGTTTCAGGAGCGGATGCCCCACATCCAGAATTGGCTGATGCTGCCAATGCTGTTCCTGTCCGGCCTCAGCTTCAGCCTGTGGTTAAAGCATGATCCGAAAACGGTGTCGGACTCGCTGTTCCTGGCCGCCGTGCCGGAACTGGCGGTCGCGCTGCTGGCGGTATGCATCGTGGGCGACCGCCGTTTGTTGGGGATCAGTTATTTTCTGGGTGCGCTGCTTGTGTCGGTGGCGGCAAAGGCGGGCCCGGCGCAGATCGGTCTGCTGGTGAGTTGTATCATCGTCATGGCGGTCGCTACCCTGCGGCAGGCGACGGCGGACCGCGAGCGGGCCATCGAACGCCAGCGGCAGGATTTGCGTGCGCAGCGATCTGACCGGCTTTTGCAGGAGCATGAGCGCACCGGGCGTGGCTGGTTCTGGGAAACCGACCGGCAGGGTTGCCTGACCTATATTTCCGATACGCTCGTTCGCACATTGGACGCGCCCAAGGGTGGGCTGATCGGCCGGCCGATCACTGAAATGATCCGACCCGGCGACAAGCAGCAGGGCGATGGGGAGCGCACGCTGGGTTTTCACCTCTCCGCACGCACTGGCTTTTCCGACATTTCCGTCCGCGCCGCCATGGCGAAGGAGGAACGCTGGTGGTCGATTTCCGGCCAGCCGGTATTCAATGAATATGGCCAGTTCCACGGTTTTCGCGGATCAGGCACCGACCTGACCGAAATGCGTCGCAGCCAGGCGGAAGTCACGCGGCTGGCCCAGTTCGATTCGCTGACTGGCCTCGCCAACCGCATCCAGATGCTGCGTTCGTTGGAGCAGGCTGTGGCGGACCGGCATGGCAAGGCGGGCGATTGCACGCTGATGATGCTGGACCTGGACCGGTTCAAGAGCGTCAACGATACGCTGGGCCATCCGGCAGGTGACGCGCTGCTGCGGCAGGTGAGCCAGCGATTGCAGCGGGTCGTAGGCGACCGGGGACTGGTCGGGCGTCAGGGCGGTGATGAATTCAAGATATTGTTGCCGGGTCGCCAGGATCAGGCGCAACTGGCGCAACTGGCGCAGAACATCATCGCCACCGTGTCGCAACCCTATTCGATCGAGGGAACGGCGGTCGTCATCGGCGTGTCGATCGGCATTTCATCTTGTCCGCAGGACGGGGTGACAGCCGACGCGCTGATCCGCAACGCCGACCTGGCTCTCTATGCGGCCAAGGGCAATGGCCGCGGCGTCCACCGTTTCTATTCGTCGGACATGCATGCCGATGCCGAAGATCGCCGCCAGCTGGAGGAGGATCTGCGCCACGCGCTGGCCGCCGATGGGCTGCATCTGGTCTACCAGCCGGTGGTGTCGTCCAAGACGGAGCAGATTGCCGGCTATGAAGCGTTGCTGCGCTGGGAACATCCGGTGCGGGGGCCGATTTCCCCCGCCCTGTTCATCCCGATCGCCGAGGATACCGGCCTGATCGCGCAAATCGGCGAATGGGTGCTGCGCACCGCGTGCCGCGACGCCGTCCAGTGGCTCGATGACATCCGCGTTGCGGTGAATGTGTCGCCGACACAATTTGCCAATCCCGGTTTTCCGTCCACCGTCATGAATGCCCTGGCCAGCGCGCAATTGGCGCCGGAACGGCTGGAGCTGGAAATCACCGAAAGCGTATTCCTGAACGACGATGACGGCACCGACGCCATGTTTGCGCGGCTCAAGGCACTGGGCGTGCGGCTGGCGCTCGATGATTTTGGCACCGGCTACTCCTCGCTCGGCTATCTCAAAAAAGCGCCCTTCGACAAGATCAAGATCGACCAGAGCTTCGTGCGCGGAGCCGCGACCAAGGGCAGCCGCAACAGCGCGATCATCAAGGCGATCGTCAGCCTGGCCGAAGCGCTGGGCATGGATACGACGGCCGAAGGCGCGGAGACGCAGGATGAACTGGCGTTGATCCGGCAATTGGGGTGCAGCCATATCCAGGGCTATATCTATGGTCGCCCGATGCCTGCCGCCGACGTTCTGGCAAGTCAGCGCGTCAATGGTTCGGCTGCGTCGGCGGACGGCTTCCAGTCCAGTCGTCCCGCGCGCAAGACCATGTTGCGCACGATAGCCGTGCATCATGACGGCCATGTCTATACCGGACGGGTCCGCAACATATCGTCTACCGGCGCCCTGATCGAAGGGTTGTGGAACGTGCCGCTGGGCACATTGTTCGCGATCGAACTGAGCGAAGGCCAGTTCGTCAACGCCACAGCCCGCTGGTCGAAGGACGACCGCATGGGCGTAGAGTTTGCCGGAGCGGTGGACATTGGAGCGCTGCGCAACGCGCCCAAGGCATTGGCATCCTGACGGCGTCGCAACTGTCGGTTTCAGCAATAAAATATCACGAAATCAGGCTGGAACTGCACATCTGAGCGGAGATTATCATCGGCACACCAACTCAATGGAGACTGCCGATGCGTTATAGGGATGATCGTGATGGACAGAAGCGGACCAGCAGCAGCGGGCATAACGGCCTGGCGGTTATTGGCGCGGCGCTGTTTTTGGGCATTGCGACGCTGAGCGCCTATATCCTGTCCAACAATCACACGACCATAAAACCCGCCAGCGGGACGGCGCAGGCAATGGCGTTGGCCAGTTCCAATTCATCCAGCCCAGACTGATGGACAAGGAAAAGGGGGACGGAAGCGATATGCTTCGGCCCCCCCTTTTCCTTGTCCATATCTGGTCAGGCGGCGATCGCGACCGGTTCCGCTTCCGCCTCGATCAGGCCGCGCGCCACGCTCTTGATCAGGGTCACGAAGCGGGTGGCTTCCCGCACGATCATCGCCTTGTTGAAGCAGGCCGCAGCGCCCCGGTCCATCGCTTCGGCGACGATCGGCGCGCCGTCGCGCATCAGGCTGGACAGCATGATCACCGGGCATGGTTCCATGTCCATGATCTCGTCCAATATCGTCATGCCGTCCTTGCCTGGCATAGCGATGTCCAGCGTCACCACATCGGGCTTTTCGGCCCGGATCATCTCTATCGCTTCCACCCCGTCGCGCGCGATGCCGACCACCTCAACCCGGCGGTCGCGTTCGAGCAGCGTTTCGATCATCGCGCGGATGGTGAGCGAATCGTCGACCACCACAATTCTGATAGGCTTCATCTGCCGTCTCCCCGAACCGTTTATGAGCATCATAACGACCGGGGCGGACCATGCTTTAGACGTGGCTAACACCCATTTAACTACGTGGCCCATTATTGGCGGCAAAATTGGGGAAGAAGAGCTTGCGGAAGCTGATGGTGACCGCGCGGCCCAGCGGGTCGAGATAATCCTGCTGGTAGCGCAGCGGCGTCATTCCGCTTGCGTCGGTGACCTCGCGACGCTGGTTGAAGATATTGTCGATACCGATCGACAATCGCGCGCCGCGCAGGAACGGCACGGATTTCACCAGTTGCGGCATCTGGCCCAGATTGGCGAACAGACGCAGATTGACCGTCGCCAGACTGCCAAAATCGAGCCGCGAACTGCCGCCAAGCGCGCCATCGACATGGGTGCCGCTTTCCCAGTCCAGGCCCAGCCGCGCGCCGATGCCGTTATTCATATAGCCGATCCGCCCTTCCAGTTCATGACGCGGCTGGCCGCCTGACGATCCGGTCGCGTCGCCATCCAGCAGGTTGAGTTGCGGCACGCCGGGCGCAATGGTGATGCTCTCGGTCAGATGCCAGGTGTGATAGAGGCTGAAGCTCAGCCGCCCGCTACCGCCGCCGGGGCCACGCGAACCGCCAAAGCCACCAGAGCCGCGACCGCCGGAACGTCCAGCGCCAGTACCCATGCCACCTTCGCCGCGTGGCCGGTCGCCGCCTTCGCCCGGTGGGCGGGCACCTTCGGGCCGGGGTTGGCGATTGCCAAACAGGGCCTGCAATTCGGGCGGACGGTCTTCCGGCTTGGCGCCTGCCGCGCGCCAGGCTTCGACGACCTTCTGGATATGCGACTTGATCGGGATCGACAGATTGAAACCCCAACGCAGTTGCTCGCTTTGCGCCGCCAGGAAATTGGGCGGGCGGGTGTCGATTTGAAGCCTGTCTCTTATACACATCTAGATGTGTATAAGAGACAGCGTCAATCCCTATGGCCTGTCTCTTATACACATCTAGATGTGTATAAGAGACAGCTTCTGGATATGCGACTTGATCGGGATCGACAGATTGAAATCCCAACGCAGTTGCTCGCTCTGCGCCGCCAGGAAATTGGGCGGGCGGGTGTCGATTTGTAGCAGATTGCCGTCCGCGTCACGCAGGAAGCGTTGGGGGAACGCCGCCTCGATCGCCGGGGTGGGTGAAGGAAAAGCGGCGATCGGGTTGCTGGTGCGGCTGTTGAGATAGGTGGCGGTCAACGTCAGATTGGGCTTTTCGAACGGCTTGATATTGGCGCTGAGGCGGAACTGGTCTCGCACGCTTTCGCGCAGGTTCGCATTGCCGCCCGACAATTGGGTGACGAACACGCTCTGTCCGGTCGCATAGTCGAACACGGTGACATTGGGGGTCGCGACCAGCGGGTCGGTGATCTGCGTGCCGGTTGGCGCGGCGCGATCCTGATTGGCGGACATCAAAAGCTGCACCGCCTTGACCGGCTGCCAGCGCAGACCATAGCCGAGCGTCGAAAGGGTGCCGAAGTCGGAAAGCTGCTGCGCGGCGAGGTTGAGGTTCACGCCAATATCGCCGATGCCGCCCAGCACATGCCTAGACCGGCTGGTGAGCGGCAGGTCGATGCTGACCTGCCCGCTGCCGATTTCACGGTTATAGTCGGACCGGCTTTCTATTCCGGCGCGGGTGGAGCGGCTTTCAAAGCCATTGGCCGATGCACCGATCCGCACGGACGTCATCGCCTGCCCGGCTGGCAGGTCGAACAAGGCGCCGCTGATCAGCAGGTCGCCCTGCACCGCCTGCGACTTCGCCCGTGCGCGGTCGGTCAGGCGGGTGGCGAGCAGGTCGGGCGCGAAGCTGCCATAGGGATTGACGCTGGCGTCGCCGGCATCGAGCGCCGCCTGGATCGCGCCGGTCGCCACGCCCCTGTCGGTGCGGGTACGGGTGATCGACAGGTCGCCATTGCCGGTGAAGGACCATTGCCAGCTACCCGCCAGCCGCCCGTTCAGCGTGACGCCGACATGCGCCGTCGTGCCGCGCACCTGCTGCCCCAATGCGCCGGGTTGAACCAGATAGCGGGAGAGCGCGACGTCATTGGCAAAGGGGGAGAAGGGGCTGCCCGCAGGCAGGGTCAACGCGGCTCGCGACAGGCCTTGCAGCGAATCGCTGTCGGACAGTTCCAGCCGCCCGTTGATCGTCGCCGACACGCCGCCCAGGGCGCGGGCCAGGGTCGCATTGGCGCTGAAATTTTCGGTCGCGGGGCTGAGCGTGCGATAGGGGGTGAGGTCGACCGCGTCGCTTGTCGTTGCGCCCGGCACGAAACTGGCCAGCGTCGGCAGGGCCGTCGCGGCGCTGGCGGGAACGCCGGTCTGGGTCACGATCGCGCCTGCCAGTGCGGAGAGCGCCGGGTCGATTTCCGCGCCGCGCGTGGTGGCGGTGAGGCGGGACGCGCCGGTGTTGAGAATGCCGCGCTCGCTTTCCAGCAATTGCGCGGCGCGGCGATATTTGACGTTCAGGGTGAAGCGATTATCGCCCCGGATGCGCAGGAAGCCGCCCTCCGCCTGGCCATTGTCGCGCCCGCCATCGGTGGTGGTGCCGCCGCGCAGATCGACGGTTTCGGCGCGAAAACGCTGACGCAGGACGATATTGACGACCTTTTGCGTCGCGGCGTAGCCGTATGAGAGCGCGACCTGTTCGGGCAATATGTCGACCCGCGCGACCGCTTCGGAGGGCAGGTCGGAAATTTCCGAAAAGCTGGAAATCCGCTTGCCGTTGAGCAGGATGACGGGCGATCCGTTGGTCTGGGGCGACAATTCGGTGAGCAGTTCGGAAATGGAGGTCACGCCCAGCGCCCGTACGTCCGCGCTGCTAAGCTGTTGCTCAGGCTCGATCTTGCCCGGCACCGCGCCGCGCTGCGGCTGGCCGGTGACGACAATTTCCTCGCCATCGTCCATTTGCGGATCGGCCTGCGGCGCGCCTTGCGCCCTCAGCGCGCCGGGCGCGGCCCCCAGCATTAGCGACAACAGGACGAACGAAGTGGATCGGCGCACGCATTTACCCCCGGACAATGTCTCTTGCCTCTCCTCTAGCGGGCAGTTGTCGCAAAATATTGGCAATGGCCAGCGGGAATTGTCGCAAGATGTAATCGGCGCGGAAGTTCGCAAACTTCGCCCATGTCGCGCATGGAAATTTTGCCCAAAGTCGGCGGACGAGCAACGCGAGGGTGCGCTGTCGGGGCAGGAAAAGCAGACGGTGGGAAGGAGCCGGGGCGCAGGTTAGCAGCAACCGGCGCCGTAGGACAGGCGCGGGCTTCAGGCGGCGGCGATATGCTGGCGGAACCAGTCGGCCAGGTCGGTTTCGGTGAGATTGCCGGCGGCAAAGGCGATCATCGTGCGGGTGGCGTCGGTGGGATCGAAGGTCAGCGCCACCTGATTGAGCGCAAGGAACAGGCGCGCCAGCACCCAGCCGGTGCGCTTGTTGCCATCGACAAAGGGATGGTTGCGGACGATGCCGAACGCATAGGCCGCGGCCAGCTGACAAGGATCATCATCGCCATACGCCCATTGGTTGAGCGGACGGGCCAGCCCCGATTCCAGCAACCCGTCATCGCGTACGCCGGTGCCGCCGCCATGTTCGGCCAGCTGGCGGTCATGAATCGCCAGCGCCACGGACTTTTCGATCCAGACCGGTTCGCGCCGGTCCCCATCGGGATCAGCCATGCGCGCTTACTTCGCCAGAACGCGCAATATATCGCGATCTTCCCGCATAATCTGTTCGGCCAAATCCATCTTGGCCCCGAAATCGGGGTCGGCGGCGGTCAACCGGATACCGTCGGGCGCTTGCGTGACATAGAGCATGTCCCCCGGCCCGACGCGCAACTGCGCCAGCAACTCCTTGGGCAGGATGACCCCGGCGCTATTGCCGATTTTCGTGATTTTGAGGGGGGTGTTCATACGGGAGTTATAACGCAATATGTCGCGATTGCCAATTTAATCGGAATCGATCTGATCGCCCAGTCCTGCCCTTCTTAAATGCTCCGCCCAATCGGGGCGGCAATTCCGCGCTCTGATACAATCCACTTCACCAACGTGCATTGCGTCCATCATCCGACCAAACTCATCCTCGGTTTCTGGCTGATGGGAAACATAGCAATGTGGCGTTTCTCCATCGGGTACCCAAGCCAGCAGATCGGGGGCCACATCTTCCCAAACGCCACAGGATATGCAGCAACCATCCTCAACATAGAATGTGCCCGGCACATTGGCTGGATGCGGCGGCAACGGAGAGTAATTAGCTACAGCCAACGGTTGCCGGACCGATCGTCCCAAAAATCTGTTCAGCCAATACCGGATCATCCTACCCCTCAATCCCGTTCCCTGTCCCCAGCGCCCATATATAGCTCGCTGCCGGTTTCCCTGAACACCCGGCTCATTTCCGCCATACCCTTTTCAGCGGTGGCGGCGTCCAGCGGTGCGCGCCCTCCACCGTTCGGCTGCGCCGGACGGTCCCCTTCCCCGTGCCGGGGAGGATTGGCGGCGATGAAGGTGTCGGCGTCCTGATTTTGCTTTGCGGCGAAATCGCGGACCTCCTGCGTGATTTTCATCGAGCAGAATTTGGGGCCGCACATCGAGCAGAAATGGGCTGACTTCGCGCCTTCGGCGGGGAGCGTCTGGTCGTGATATTGTTCGGCGGTGTCGGGATCGAGGCTCAAGTTGAACTGGTCGCGCCAGCGGAATTCGAAGCGGGCGCGGCTCAGGGCGTCGTCGCGGACCTTGGCGGCGGGGTGGCCCTTGGCGAGATCGGCGGCGTGGGCGGCCAGCTTGTAGGTGACGACGCCGACCTTCACATCGTCGCGGTCGGGCAGGCCCAGATGCTCCTTGGGCGTGACATAGCAGAGCATCGCCGTGCCGTACCAGCCGATCATGGCCGCGCCGATGCCGCTGGTGATATGGTCGTATCCCGGCGCGATGTCGGTAGTGAGCGGCCCCAGCGTATAGAAGGGGGCTTCGCCGCAGGCTTCGAGCTGCTTGTCCATATTCTGCTTGATCTTGTGCATGGGGACATGGCCCGGCCCCTCGATCATCACCTGCACATCCTGCGCCCAGGCGCGTTTGGTGAGTTCGCCGAGCGTGTAGAGTTCGGAAAACTGCGCTTCGTCATTGGCGTCGGCGATCGAGCCGGGGCGCAGGCCGTCGCCCAGGCTGTAGGCGATGTCATAGGCTTTGCAGATTTCGGTGATCTCGTCGAAATGCTCGTAGAGGAAGCTTTCCTTGTGATGGCTGAGGCACCATTTCGCCATGATCGAGCCGCCGCGCGAGACGATGCCGGTGACGCGCTTCGCCGTCATCGGGATATAGGCGAGGCGGACGCCCGCATGGATGGTGAAATAATCGACGCCCTGTTCGGCCTGCTCGATCAGCGTGTCGCGGAAAATATCCCAGGTCAGTTCCTCGGCCACGCCGCCGACCTTTTCGAGCGCTTGATAGATGGGGACGGTGCCGATCGGCACGGGCGAGTTGCGGATGATCCATTCGCGCGTGTCATGGATGTTGCGGCCCGTGGACAGGTCCATCACCGTGTCCGCGCCCCAGCGGATCGACCAGACCAGCTTGTCGACTTCGGACGCGACGTCGCTGGCGACGGCGGAGTTGCCGATATTGGCGTTGATCTTGACCAGGAAATTGCGGCCGATCGCCATCGGTTCGGATTCGGGGTGGTTGATGTTGCTGGGGATGATCGCCCGGCCGCGCGCGACTTCGTCACGGACGAATTCGGGCGTCACATAATCGGGGATGGCCGCGCCCCAATCCTGCCCGTCGCGGATATATTCGGCGAGGCGCGCGCGGCCCAGATTTTCGCGTTCCGCGACATATTCCATTTCCGGCGTGATGATGCCGCGGCGGGCATAGTGCATCTGGCTGACATTCGCGCCGGGTTTGGCGCGCAGCGGACGGCGGTGATGACCGGGGAATTGGGCGACGCCGCCGGAGCGATCCGGGCCTTTGAGGCCGTTATCTTCGGGCTTTACTGCGCGCGGATCATAATCCTCCACATCGCCGCGCGCCATGATCCAGTCGCGGCGCAATTGCGGCAGGCCCGCCATGATGTCGATCTGCGCATTGGGATCGGTATAAGGGCCGGACGTGTCATAGACCCGCACCGGCGGCTCGCCGCTGCCCGGTTCCAGCGTGATTTCGCGCATTGCGACGTTGAGCGGGCCGACATGGATTTTCTTCGATCCACGGATAGCGCCAGTGGTAACGTTCATTGCCGCCTGCCGGCGGATGAAGCCTTCGGCTTCGGGCATCTCTGTACGGGCGGGGACGTCTGCCATAAGTCACTCTCCTTGCAGCGAAAGAGAGAGAATGCGGGCGGTGTGAGTGCGCGCTTAACCCTCCCTACGCCGGTGTTAGCCGGATCAGGTTCAGCGGGTCGCGGCCACAAAGCCGCCTCTCAACCGTCTGCGGACGGTCCCCCGGGGATGGCGGCAAGGGTAATGGGTTTGGCGGGCGGGGTCCAGTGACTTGTCGCTGCATCGCCGGGGCGGGCCGGAGCCGCGCAGATTCTTTGCCCCCCGAACCATTTGCATATTGCATTGCAACAGGGGGTAGCGTTTGATCCCGCCATGCTCAAAGCCGCGCTCCACCACCGCACTGCCTATCGCTACAGCCGCCCGATCCGGCTTGGTCCGCAGGTCATCCGCCTGCGCCCCGCGCCGCACAGCCGGACCAAAGTGCCCAATTATGCGCTGAAAATCGAGCCGGCGGGGCATTTCCTGAACTGGCAGCAGGACCCGCACGGCAACTGGCTGGCGCGCATCGTCTTTCCAGAGCCAGTCGATCATTTCACGATAGAGGTCGACCTGCTGGCCGATCTGGACATCATCAACCCGTTCGATTTCTTCGTGGAGCCGTACGCGGAAAATTATCCGTTCGCCTATGACGAGCAGCTGAAAACCGATCTGGCCGCCTATTTCGATGTCGAGCCACAAGGGCCGCTGTTCGAAAAGATGGTGGACCAATATGCCGGGCATGAAAGCCGTACCGTCGACTTCCTGGTCGAGGTGAACCGCCGCCTGCAACAGCAGGTCGGCTATGTCATCCGCATGGAAGCGGGCGTCCAGACGCCGGAGGAGACGCTGGAGATCGGCACCGGGTCATGCCGCGATTCCGCCTGGCTGCTGGTGCAATTGCTGCGTCGGCTGGGCTTTGCCGCGCGCTTCGTGTCTGGCTATTCGATCCAGCTGGTCGCGGACGTCGAGCCGATCGAGGGGCCAAAGGGGGTCAGCCAGGATGTCGTCGACCTGCACGCCTGGGCAGAGGCCTATGTGCCGGGCGCGGGCTGGGTGGCGCTGGACGCGACCAGCGGCATGTTTGCGGGCGAAGGCCATATCCCGCTCTGCGCGACGCCGCACTACAAGTCCGCCGCGCCGATCAGCGGCATGGCCGAACCTGCCGAGGTCAATTTCGATTTCGCGATGACCGTCAGCCGCATTGCCGAGGCGGTGCGGATCACCAAGCCCTTCACCGACAAGCGATGGGACGCGGTAATGGCGCTGGGGGCGAAGGTGGACGCGGATTTGCAGGCGCAGGACATGCGGCTGACGATCGGTGGCGAGCCGACCTTCGTGGCGGTGGATGGCGGCGATGCGGGCGAATGGAATGGCGATGCGGTCGGCCCGACCAAGGCGGCCTATGCCGACCGGCTGATCCGCAAGCTGCGCGGCCAGTTCGCGCCGGGCGGCCTGCTGCATCATGGACAGGGCAAATGGTATCCGGGCGAAAGCCTGCCGCGTTGGGCCTATGCCGTCTATTGGCGGACGGACGGCACGCCGATCTGGCACGATGAAAGCCTGATCGCGCCCGACGATGCGCCCGACGGCGCGCGCAGCGTGACGCCCGACGACGCCCGCGCTTTCCTGAGCCATATGGCAGCCCATATGGGCTTTTCCGACGACTATACCCATGCGGTCTTTGAAGATCCGGCGGTCTGGTCGATCAAGGAATCGGAACTGCCGATCAACGCCACCACCGACGATCCCAAGATCAGCGATCCCGAAGCGCGCGCGCGGATGGTCAAGACGTTCGAGCGTGGCCTGGACCAGCCGGTCGGCTATGTCCTGCCGGTGCAGCGCTGGCAGTCGCAGGCGAGCACGCCGCGCTGGCAGAGCGAAATCTGGCAATTGCGGCGCGGCAAGCTGTTCGCGGTGCCGGGGGATTCGGCGCTGGGGTATCGCCTGCCGCTGGGGTCGCTGCCTTATGTCCCGCCGTCGGACTATCCCTATATCCACCCCCGCGACACCAGTGAGCCGCGCGAGCCTTTGCCCGATTTTCGGGCGCAGGTGATGCAGCAGGCCGATGTCGAGGAGGTGCGCGCGCAGCAATCGCAGCGGGTCGCCGGGCCGGAGGGCGGCATGGCCGCGCAGGACCTGTCTCTTATACACATCTAGATGTGTATAAGAGACAGAGCCGCGCGAGCCTTTGCCCGATTTTCGGGCGCAGGTGATGCAGCAGGCCGAGGTCGAGGAGGTGCGCGCGCAGCAATCGCAGCGGGTCGGCGGGCCGGAGGGCGGCAGGGCCGCGCAGGACCGGGGGGAACAGGTGATCATCGAAGCGGCGGTCCGTACCGCCGTGACGGTGGAGCCGCGCGGCCATTATCTGTCGGTATTCCTGCCGCCGGTACAGGCGCTGGAAGATTATCTGGAGCTGATCGCCGAGGTCGAGGCGGCAGCCGAAGCGTTGCGGATTCCGGTGCGGATCGAGGGCTATTCGCCCCCGCCCGATCCGCGCATCGCGGTGCTGAAAGCCACGCCCGACCCCGGCGTGATCGAGGTGAATGTCCATCCCGCATCCAGTTGGGACGAAACGGTCGCGATCACCGAACAGCTATACGCCTATGCCCGCGAATGCGACCTGACCGCCGACAAGTTCATGGTCGATGGCCGGTCGGTCGGCACCGGCGGGGGCAATCATATCGTGCTGGGCGGCCCGACGCTCAACGATTCGCCCTTCATCCGGCGGCCCGACCTGCTCAAGAGCTTCGTCCTCTACTGGCAGCGGCACCCTTCGCTTTCCTACCTGTTTTCGGGCCTGTGCATCGGGCCGACGAGCCAGGCGCCGCGCATCGACGAGGCGCGGCATGATGGCCTCTATGAACTGGAGATCGCGCTGGCGCAGGTGCCCAATCCCTTTGCCGGGGAAGGCGCACCCCCGGCCCCCTGGCTGGTCGATCGGCTGTTCCGCAACCTGCTGGTCGATGTGACGGGCAACACCCACCGCACCGAAATCTGCATCGACAAGATGTTCTCGCCCGATGGGCCGACCGGACGGCTGGGGCTGCTGGAGTTTCGCGGTTTTGAAATGCCGCCCGAAGCGCGGATGAGCCTGGCGCAGCAATTGCTGATCCGGGCGCTGGCGGCGTGGTTCTGGCGGCAGCCGCAGCAGGGCAATCTGGTGCGCTGGGGGACGACGCTGCACGATCGCTTCATGCTGCCCCATTTCGTCTGGGCCGATTTTCTGGAAATCCTGTCCGACCTGCGGGCCGCGGGTTATGATTTCGATCCCAACTGGTTCGAGGCGCAGCGGCAGTTCCGCTTCCCCATCCATGGCAGTGTCGACGCGGGCGGCGTGGGGCTGGAGATCAGCCATGCGCTCGAACCGTGGAACGTGCTGGGCGAAACCGGGGCGATCGGCGGCACGGTGCGCTATGTCGACAGTTCGACCGAGCGGTTGCAGGTCCGCGCCACGGGTCTGGTGGCCGGGCGGCATATCGTTGCGTGCAATGGACGGCAGGTGCCGATGACGGCGACGTCGGTGCCGGGCGAAGGGGTTGGCGGTGTCCGCTACAAGGCATGGGCGCCCGCCAATTGCATGCACCCCAACCTGCCCGTCAACGCGCCGCTCACCTTTGACGTGCTGGACAGCTGGAGCGGCCGGTCGCTGGGCGGCTGCGTCTATCATGTCGCGCATCCGGGCGGGCGCAATTACGACACGCTGCCGATCAACGGATATGAAGCCGAAGCGCGGCGCAAGGCGCGCTTTCAGGACCATGGCCACACCCCCGGCCCGGTCGATATGCCCGCCGCCGAACCGGCCGGTGAATTTCCGATGACGCTCGACCTGCGTTTCAGGCATCCGGGCGCGTAAGGGCGACCGGGTGGAAACCGCCATATATGCGAACTGGGCCGACGCCTATCTGGCCAATGCACCGGCGGGCGACCTGTTCGCCGGTGCATCGCCCGCCATGCAGATACGCTGGCGCACGATGCTGGACCGGCTGTCGGCGCAGGCGCAGGGCGACCCGGCCATGCTGGCGGACAATGTCGCGCGGCAGGCGATCGACCTGGGCATGGCGTTCCGCCTGACCGGCGACGAACAGGAACGATCCTGGCCATTGGGGCCGATCCCGATGCTGATCGATGCGGCCGAGTGGGCGCATATCGAGCAGGGTCTGGCCCAGCGCGCCGAATTGCTGGAACAGGTGATAGGCGATATTTACGGGAGCCAGTCGCTGGTCCGCGACGGCAAGCTGCCCGCCAGCGTGATCACCGGCAGCCCGCATTATTGGCGGGTGATGAACAGCACCCCGCCCCCGCGCGGCCATCACCTGCATTTCTATGCCGCCGACATCGGGCGCGGCCCGGCGGGCGAATGGCGCGTGCTGGCCGACCGGGTACGGACGCCGGTGGGCGTTGGCTATGCGCTGGAAAACCGGCTGGCCTGGTCGCGTGCGACCGGCGACCTGCTGGGCGCGATGAACACGCGGCGGCTGGCCCCCTTTTTCGACGATCTGCGCCGGGGACTGGCCGCCGATTGCGAACGATCGGACCCACGCATCGGCCTGCTGACGCCGGGTCGTTTCAACCAGAGCTATGCCGAACAGGCGCATCTGGCCCGGTATCTGGGGTTGTTATTGGTCGAGGGCGACGATCTGATCGTCACCGACGGGCAATTGTTCGTCCGCACCATCCAGGGGTTGAAGCGCATCGATGGTTTGTGGCGCTGGATGGACAGCCGCTTCATGGACCCGCTGGCCTTCGACAGCAAGTCGCGCATCGGCGTGCCCGACCTGTTCGACGCCTGCGCGCGCGGCGGATTGGTGCTGAGCAACTGGCCGGGCGCGGGCGTGATCGAATCGCGCGCCTTCGCTGCCTTCCTGCCGCAACTGAGCAAGGCGCTGCTGGGCGCGGACCTGATCCTGCCCAATATCGCAACCTGGTGGTGCGGGCAGAGAGGGGAGCGCACCTATGTGCGCGACCGGCTGGATCAACTGGTCGTCGGATCGGCCTTCGACCAGGATGTGGCGGGCCTGCCCGATGCGCGCTTCACCCCCGGATCGGCGCTGGACGCGCCGCAGCGCGCCATGCTGGCCGAAGCGATGGCGCGGCGGCCGATGGATTATGTGGGACAGGAAGTGGTGAAGCTGTCCACCACCCCGGCGGTGGTCGACGGGCGCCTCACCCCCCTGCCCTTCACCCTGCGCGTGTTCGTGGCGCGCGACGCGCAGGGCCAGTGGCGGGTGATGCCCGGCGCCTTTGCGCGGCTGGCGGGCCATGGCGACATCCGCGCCGCGCTGATGGGCAAGGGCGACATGTCCGCCGACATGTGCGTGGTCGATAGCGTGGCCGTGCCGCCCGACACCCTGTTGGGCGGCGGCGCGCCCGCGATCCGGCGGATCGGCGGGATGTTGCCGGCCAAGGCGGCGGACAATCTCTATTGGCTGGGCCGCTATATCGAGCGGACGGAAATGACGCTGCGGCTGATCCGCGCCATCGTCGGCGGATCGATAGAGGCGGACCTTGGCCCGTCGGTCGCGTCGCCGACGATGAACCGGCTGGTCGGGCAACTGGTGCTGTGGGGCGCGATCGCCCGTGATGGCGGCGGCCCCATCGGCCCGATCTGTGCGACCGCGCTGGGCGATGCGCGCCAATCGGGTAGCGTCCGGGCGCTGATGGCCAGCGTCGGCAATATCGGCGAAGGGCTGCGCGACCGGCTGGCAAGCGACTTCTGGCGGCTCGTTCGCCTGCCGCTGCCGACATTCGACGGCGCGGTGACCGAAACCCTGCTCGACGCATCGTCGCGCATGATCGAGCGGATTTCGGCGCTGTCGGGGCTGGCGGCGGAAAATATGGGCCGGAGCGAGGGCTGGCGCTTTCACGATATGGGCCGCCGGATGGAGCGAGCGATCAATGGCTGCCGCCTGCTTGGCCTGTTCGGCGGCGAAGGCGCGAGCGCGGACGACCTGACCGTCCTGCTGGACCTTAATGATAGCCAGATCAGCTATCGTACCCGCTATCTGACCGGCCCGGCGCTGCCGCCGGTGCGCGATCTTGTCGCGCTGGAGCCGTATAATCCGCGCGCCATCGTCTATCAGGCGCAGCGTCTGGCCGACCATGTCGCCGCCCTGCCGACCCTGCGCACGGACGGGATGCCGGAGGAACCCAGACGCCTGGCCGATGCACTGGTCGCCCGGCTCAGCCCGCTGACCGGCGACATGCTGACCATCGGTGACATTGACGACGTCGAAAGCCGCCTGCTGGCCCTGTCCGACGCCATCGGCCAGCGCTATTTCCTGCAAGTGCGCAAGGCGGAAAAGGCCGATGGAGCGGACCTGCTGTCATGATCTACCATGTCCGCCACCAGACCATATTGCGCTATGCCGCGCCGATGCGGCTGGCCCGGTTCAACCTGCGCCTGCGCCCCGCGCCCTGGGCCGGACAATGGACGTCCGACTATGCATTGACGGTCGATCCCGCCCCCTCCACCATCGAATCGCGGCCCGGCGCCTGGCCGGTTCATGTCGCCCGACTGGTGATCGAAAGCCCGATCCGCCAGTTGACGATCGAGAGCCGTTTTCGTGTCGGCGTGGCTGACAGCGCCCCGCCCGAACCCCAGCCCGATGACCCCGCCATCGGCGCGGTGGCGAACGCCGCGCTGGCCGATCGCGACATGAGCGCGTCGGCCCCGGCCCTCTATCTCTACGCCTCCACCCGCGCGCCGTTGCTGGCGGACATTGGCGACTGGGTCGGCGACGGGCTGGACCCGGACCGGCCAGTGGTCGCCGCCGCGCTGGCGCTGGCGCTGCGCATCCGGGCGGAGTTCGCCTATGATCCCGGCGCGACCGACGCCAGCACGCCTGTCGCCGACGCCTTTGCCGCGCGCCATGGCGTATGCCAGGATTTCGCCCATGTCATGGTGGTCGCGCTGCGGCTGGCGGGGCTGCCCGCCGCCTATGTCAGCGGCTATCTGCGCACCGATCCGCCGCCCGGCCGCCCGCGGCTGATCGGCGCGGACGCGATGCATGCCTGGGTCATGCTGTGGTGCGGGCCGACGCGCGGCTGGATCGGCTTTGATCCCACCAATGGCTGCATCACCGGCAACGGCCACATCTTCGTCGCGATGGGCCGCGACTATGCCGATGTCGCGCCTATGGACGGCCTGTTCGTGGGCGGCGGGGGGCAGAGCATCCAGGCGATGGTCGATGTCGTGCCGGAGGAAGAGATGGCGTGACGGCCAACGGGGGTGGGGTCAAACGCCAATCTTCTCGAACATCAGCATCATCCCCTTGCGCGGGCGCACGGTCAGGCGGCTAATCGGTTCGGGCTTGTAGCCGGGCCGCACCGACAGGCGATAATGGCGCAGCACGTCGGCGATCACGGTCATCACCTCCTGCTGGGCAAAGCCGGCCCCCACGCACACGCGCGGGCCGCGGCTGAAGGGCAGCCAAGCCTGCTTGATCATGTCGGCATTGGCCGGATCGTCGAACCGATCAGGATTGAAACTGTGCGGGCAGGCCCAGTTATCCTTGTTGCGCTGGGTCAGCCAGGGGGCGACGACCAGCATCGCGCCGGGGACGAGATTCTTGTCGCGCATCTGCATCGGGCAGGGCACTTCGCGCGGAAAGAAGGCGAGCGGGGGATAGAGGCGCAGCGTTTCCCTGAACACGTTGCGCACCACGCCCATGTCCTTGAGCATCGCTGGGGTCAGTGGCGCGTCGCCCGCCACCGCCATCACTTCGGCCCGTGCGCGTTCCTGAACATGGGCGCATTCCGACAGGAGGTAGAGCGCCCAAGTCATGGTGCTGGCGGAGGTTTCATGGCCTGCCAGGAAGATGGTCGCAACCTGATCCATCACCTCCTTCAAGGTGAAATGCGCGCCCGTCTGCGGATGCCGCGCCTCGATCAGCGACTGGAGTATGTCCTTGTGCGGCGCGGGTTGCCCGGCATGGAAGGCGTTGAACCGTTCCTCCACGATCGGCGCGAACACGCCGCGAATGGCGTTGGCGGGCCGTTCCGACCAGCGTTCGAACCAGCGGCTGGGGAAGCCATAGAGGCTCAGCATGGAGGCGGAATGGGAATAGCGCTGGAACCGCCCAAACGCCTGATGGATGATGAAGGAGCGCCTGGTATCCAGCGTCTGGGAAAAGAGCGTGCGAAAGATGATGTCGGCGGCCACATGGGTCATCATCGCGTCGATGTTGATCGCCTTGCGGCGGTCCATCCCGTCGATCCGCGCCAGGAAGGCTGCGACCGCCTCCACCATCAGCGGCATCGTCTTGTTCATCGCGGTATGGGCGAAGGCGGGATTGATCATCGCCCGCTGATTTTCCCAGTCCACGCCATTGGCGGAAAAGACGCTGTTGCCGATCAGCGGCGACAGCCCCTTGACCAGTTCGGCATGTTTGGGAAATTCGGTCCCGCCCTTCAGGATACGGTCCACCAGCGGCAATTCGTTGGCGATATACATGAGCTGCCCGCGCCCGCGCACCTCGCCCATCTTCATCGTATAGCTTTTTTCGAACAGCACATGAATCCAGCTGTGCCAGCCGATGAAGAAGCGCCGCAGCATCGTGCGCTTGTTGCGCGTGGGCTGGGGGAAAGGCGGGGTGAAGAGCGGTTCTGTCATGGAATCGTCCGGAAAGCGGCGATGGCGTCGTCCAGGGTGCGGCGGCCCGCGGTGAGGCTGAGAAAATCGACCGGCGACAGGCGATCGCCTACCCGCAAATAGTCGAAATGCGCCTCATATTTGTTCGACCAGCCGCCATGATAATTTTCAGGATCGTAGAACAGGTGGAAGCGCGGCGAGAGCATGTCGACCCGCGCGGCATGCGTGTCGCTTTCCAGCAGTAGCGGATTGACGTTGAAATAGGCCGCGCCGTCGGGCGGGAAGCTGAGATCCACATAGCGGAAATGCTTGTCCGCCAGCGCGCGCAAATCAGCATGATACCAGTGTGCGTCCGTCCGTAGCGCCACGACCGGCACCACCTGCCCCATGCCCACCATCGCGAAATGATCCGGCAGCGCCATGCCGCGCAGGTCGAACAGGCGCCGCATCACCGACATGCCCAGGATCGTGCCCGCGCTATGGGTGAGGAACAGCACCTCGTCCCACGGTTCGTCCAGTTCGTCGGCTATGCGCCGGGCAAAGGCATCGAGCCGCGCGTCCAGCGCGTCGCCTGGTCCGCCAGCGGCGAGCGTGTGGTGATAATAGGTAAAGCGCAGCAGCCATGGCACGACCAGCTTGTTGAGCCATTTGCCCGATGCCATCGCGCTGATGCCGATCCCCGCCAGCGCCGCCGCCCAGAATGGCAGCACGCTCCACAGCAGCAAAGCGGAGAGCAGCGCGAACAGCAGCGGGATCATCACTGCCAGAAAGGGCGGATAACAGATGGGCAGCACCGGACCGGGGCGCAGCGCCTTCATCCGTTTGAACTGCATGAAACGGCCATGGCCGACATAGGTGGCGATGGAGCGGAAGGCGAGCGTGAGCGGATTGCGAATCCACACCTTGCCGACCAGATCCTCCCAGCGGAGAAATTCATAGTCGGTCTCAACCCCGGCCTGTTCATTGTCGACCGACCAGATTGTCGAGACGACCGATCCCGCAGGCCCGGCGCGGCGTCCGCCCACGGTCACGCCCTCGCCCGTCAGCCGGTCATACCGACCGGCCTGGTCGCGATAGAGCTGGTGGTAAAAACGCACGCCGCGCGGATCAAAACCGCCAAGATAAAAGACTTTACGCTTGAATTTTTGCACTGCCCCGGCCCTAATCGGGTCATGAGCACACCCGAACGCGACTACTGCTATTTCATAGACCACCGTAAATACAACCGAAACATCGGCTGTAGGAAGCATGACAATGTCTATGGCATCAACGGGGGCGGCAGCGAGCGGGACCGGTGGCGCGCGGACATGGCCTTTTACCGCCATATGAAGGCCAATGGCGATCCGATGGCGCTGCCTTCGCTGATCGCCTGCCTGTGCTTCGGCTGGTTCTGCTGGAATTATCATCCGGGCAAGGGACTGTGGCGCGGCCAGCTCTTGCGGCGCTTTGCCAAAGCGCCCAAGTGACTGGCATGACTGTTCCCCACCATGTGAAGGTCGGCCCGATCACCATCGGCAACGACCTGCCCTTCGTCCTCATTTCCGGCCCCTGCCAGATCGAAAGCCGCGACCATGCGCTGTTCATGGCCGATGCGCTGGCGCGGATCGCGGGGCAGGCGGGCGTGCCGTTCATCTTCAAATCCTCGTTCGACAAGGCGAACCGGACATCAGTGTCGGGCCAGCGCGGCGTCGGCATCGACGTGGGGCTGGCGATCCTAGCGGAAGTGAAGGCGACATTGGGCTGCCCGGTCCTGACCGACGTGCATGATGCGGGACAGGTCGAGGCCGCTGCGCAGGCGGTCGACATCCTCCAGATCCCCGCATTCCTGTGCCGCCAGACCGACCTGCTGCTCGCCGCCGGACGCACCGGCGCGGTGATCAACGTCAAGAAGGGGCAGTTCATGGCCCCGTGGGACATGGCGGCGGTGGCGCAAAAGGTCGCCTCGACCGGCAATGACCGCATCCTGCTGACCGAACGCGGCGCGAGTTTCGGCTATAACACGCTGGTCAGCGACATGCGTGCGCTGCCGGTGATGGGTGAGACCGGCTATCCGGTGATATTCGACGCCACCCATTCGGTCCAGCAGCCCGGCGGCCTGGGTTCAGCATCGGGCGGCCAGCGCGAGTTCGCGCCGGTGCTGGCGCGCAGCGCGGTGGCGGCGGGCGTCGCCGCGATCTTCGCCGAAGCGCATCAGGACCCGGACAATGCGCCGTCCGACGGGCCGGTCATGCTCCCGCTCGACTGGGTCGCGCCGATGCTGGCAAAGCTCAAGGCGATAGATGCGGTGGTGAAGGGGTAGGCCTCACCGTCGCCCCGGACCCTTGGGCGGACGCATGACAGGCTTATGTGGCCCCCGCTATCTGGGCGAAGAAAAGCGGGATGCCGGGTCAAGCCCGGCATGACGAAAAGGGAGTGGTAGTGAACGATCAAGAAATTGCCACTGGAATATGCTGCACCCTGACTTGGAATCGGCCATTTTCTTCATCGTCACCCCAGCGAAGGCTGGGGTCTCAAGCGTCAGAAGAAAACGTCTGACATATCCCGCCAATCTGGATTGGCTTCTTCCACAAGCTGGAGCCAGTGTCGTTTCGAATTTTTTCAGTGCCCGCAGCGATGTCGGCTGTGCGGCCGATATAGAGAACGCCCTTGGCTTATTGGTCATCACATAGGTGTAGCCGCCCCGCGCCAGAGCGGACTGTAGCGCATCTACGCCTGAGACCCCAGCCTTCGCTGGGGTGACGGTGAGATTCATGTCTCCTTTACGATGCTTGCTCCCGTAAAGCCGACAGTCCGCTTCCCACCCTTTACGGTCGAACCTGCCCCGTTCCGCGGACGATCCATTTGTAGGTCGTCAGTCCCTCCAGCGCGACCGGGCCGCGGGCGTGGAGGCGGCCGGTGGAGATGCCGATTTCCGCGCCCAGGCCGAATTCGCCGCCATCGGCAAATTGGGTGGAGGCGTTCCACATCACGATTGCGCTGTCGACCGCGTTCAGGAAGCGCGCCGCGGTTTCGGCATCTTCGGTGATGATCGCGTCGGTATGGTGGCTGGCATGGGCGGCGATATGGTCGATCGCGCCGTCGACGCCATCGACCAGCCGGATCGACACGATCGCTTCGAGATATTCGGTGTCCCAATCCTGCTCGCTCGCCGCGATGACGCGCGCGTCCATCGCCTGCACCGCTTCGTCGCCGCGCACTTCGCATCTGGCGTCTAGCAGCGTCTTCACCAGCGCGGGCGCGTCGCCATAGGCGCGGTCGATCAGCACCGTTTCGGTCGCGCCGCACACGCCCGTCCGGCGCATCTTGGCATTCACGACCAGCTGCCGCGCCATCGCGGGGTTGGCCGCGCCATCGACATAGCTGTGGTTGATGCCGTCCAGATGGGCCAGCACCGGCACCCGCGCTTCTTCCTGCACCCGCGCGACCAGGCTCTTGCCCCCGCGCGGCACGATCAGGTCGATAAATTCGCTGGCCCGCAGCAGCGCGCCCACGACGGCGCGGTCGGTCGTGGGAATGAGTTGCACGACATCGGCGGGCAGGCCAGCGGCCACGATCCCCTCTGCCATCGCGCTCAGGATCGCGCGGTTGCTTTCCCTGGCTTCGCTGCCGCCGCGCAGAATGACGGCATTGCCCGCGCGCAGGCAGAGCGCCGCGGCATCCGCCGTCACATTGGGGCGGCTTTCATAGATGATGCCGATCACGCCCAGCGGCACGCGCACGCGGCTGAGTTCCAGCCCGTTGGGGCGCACGCTCCTGTCGATCACGCTGCCCAGCGGATTGGGCAGGCCCGCGACCTGCTCCACGCCGTCGGCGGTGGCGGCGACCCGGCCCGCATCCAGCTTCAGCCGGTCGAGCATGGCGGGCGACAGGCCATTGGCGGCGGCATTATCCATGTCGCGTGCATTGGCGGCGATGATCGCCGGTGCCTCGTCCCGCAACGCCTGTGCCGCGCGGCGCAGCGCATCGGCCTTTTGCTCGTCGCTTGCCTGCGCGAGGATGTGCGCCGCGCGACGGGCGCGCGCGCCCATCATCGCGATCAGCATTTCAGGGGTCTGGGTCAGGTCGTTCATCATGGGTCTCGCCACTATATGGACGGCGACCTAGCATGAAAGCATGGTGAAGCGAAGGCAGGACGTGACTGACGAACGTCTGTCTCGAAATGCGCGAAAGAGCGCATTGCGGTTGCCGCACCGGTCTGACCCATGCGAACCAAGGGCCGATGACCAGACCATGGGTCGCAAATGATCCAGTCATCGGCAGGCAGTCAGACCACCTTCCATCGTCTCTATGCAGCCGGTGGGATGCCCGCATACCCCCAGGGGGTTATGGCGAGGAATATGCTCAGCTTGTGATCTTGCAGCCCTTGCTCGTCGCCATGCCGCGCAGATAGCCGCGTCTGGCGATCCCCGCCGTGATCGCCGCCTGCAAACGCCGTTCCTGCGGCGCGGCGCCGCTGATTTCCCGCACCAGCCCGCGGAACGGGATGAGCGAATTGACGATCGTCTTGCCGACCGCCTCGGCAATCTTGCCCGCGCGATTCTCGTTCGCCTTGGCGCCGACGGTGAAATCCTCGCCCAGCACCGCGTTCAGTTCACCCAGCGATGCTTTCAGCCCCTTGCAGCTGCGCGATGGAGGAGGCGCATAGGGATTTTCCACTGCCTTCACCAGCACCGGCGGTATTTCGTCCTTGTCCAGGCCAATGTCGCGGACCGGCTGGCTGGCGATATTGCCCGCCTTCTTGAACGTCTCATCCTTTGGCTTTTCCGCTTCCTGCGCCAGCGCCGATGTCGAACAGAATAGTAGCGCGGCCATTGCGTATAGTTTCATGATCATGTCTCCCGCCCGACAAAACCAGCGATGCAATCTTTCGGTTCCCTTGCGAAACGAGCGCGCGTCGGGGCGAGACAGGCGACGGCATCGGCGTTAAGGCAGGCCCGCTTCAACAGGAGGACAGCAGGACGTGACAGACGCACCGGTCGGCATCGCTTCGAACCAGCTTGACGCCACCATATCCGCCCAGGGCGCGGAACTCTGGTCGCTGCGCGATGCGCAGGGGCGCGAGTTGATGACCGACGCCGACCCGCGCTGGTGGACGGGCCATGCCCTGTCTCTTATACACATCTAGATGTGTATAAGAGACAGGCATCGCTTCGAACCAGCTTGACGCCACCATATCCGCCCAGGGCGCGGAACTCTGAACGCTGCGCGATGCGCAGGGGCGCGAGTTGATGACCGCCGCCGACCCGCGCTGGTGGACGAGCCATGCCCCCTTGCTCTGCCCCTTTGTCGGGCGGTCGCGCGGCGATGCCTATCGGCTGGACGGGCGCGATTATGCCATGCCCCAGCACGGCTTTGCCCGCCGCAGCACTTTTGCGCTGGTCGAACGCAGCGACAGCGCCGCGACCTTCCGGCTGGAAGCGGATGCGGCGAGCCTGCTTGTCTATCCCTTCGCCTTCCGGCTCGACATGGGTTTCGCGATCGAGGGCGCGCGCTTGTGCATGACCGCGACCGTGACCAACCGGGGGGAGGCTGTCATGCCCTTTTCCTTCGGCTATCATCCCGCCTTCGCCTGGCCCCTGCCCTATGGTGGCGCGCTGGAGGATCACCGCATCATCTTTGAAAAGCCAGAGCCCGCGCCGATCCGCAAGGTGGGCGCGGAACCCGGCCTGATCGCGCGGGAAGCCGTGGCGTCCCCGGTCGATGGCGACACGCTGGTCCCCAGCCATGCCATGTTCGAAGGGGATGCGCTGATCTGGGACGATCTCGCCAGCCGCTCCTTGCTCTGGGGCGTGCCGGGCCAGACGCGCCTGAAGATCGACTTTCCCGATACGCCATGGCTGGGCCTCTGGCAGAAGCCGGGCGCCCATTATCTGTGCGTCGAACCCTGGGCGGGGATGGCCGATCTGGTCGGGTTCGAAGGCGATGTGTGGGCAAAGCAGGGCATCATCGCGCTGCCACCGGGCGAGAGCCGCGCCTTCCGCATGGACGTCAGCCTTGTTGACGTGTAACGGCGCAACCTAGATTCCGTTCGCCCTGAGCGAAGTCGAAGCCCTCCACTGAGCGAAGCCGAAGTGCCTCGCCTCCGCTCGGCATGGCCCTTCGACTTCGCTCAGGGCGAACGGCTTTATTACTCCCGACCCAGAAAATCATCATGACCATTCCATCCCGCCGCACCTTCGCGATCATTTCCCATCCTGACGCCGGCAAGACCACGCTGACCGAGAAGCTGCTGCTGGAGGGTGGCGCGATCCATCTGGCCGGTGAGGTCAAGGCGCGCGGTGCGAACCGGCGTGCGCGTTCGGACTGGATGAAGATCGAGCAGCAGCGCGGCATTTCCGTAACATCATCGGTCATGACGTTCGAGCGGACGCGCGATGGCGAGACGATCACGTTCAACCTGCTCGATACGCCGGGTCACGAAGATTTCAGCGAGGACACCTACCGCACCCTGACTGCCGTCGATTCCGCCGTGATGGTGATCGACGCGGCCAAGGGTATCGAGCCGCAGACGCGCAAGCTGTTCGAGGTGTGCCGTCTGCGCAACCTGCCCATCATCACCTTCGTCAACAAGGTGGACCGCGAGGGCCGCGAGACGTTCGGCCTGCTCGACGAGGTGGCGGACCAGTTGCAACTGGACGTATGCCCGATGAGCTGGCCGGTCGGCATGGGCGGCGAGTTTGAGGGCATATATGACTTTGCCACCAACCGGCTGATGCAGCCCAGCGGGCCAAGCCGCGAATTTGACGGCACCCGGCACCAGTTTACCGGGCTGGACGATCCGAAACTCGCCGATTTCCTGTCGCCCGACGGGCTGGAGAAATTGCGCGAGGAGGCCGAATTGTCGCAGGGCGGCTATGCCGAATTCGACCTTGCCCGCTATCGTCAGGGAGACCTGACGCCGGTTTATTTCGGCTCCGCGCTCAAATTGTTCGGCGTTACCGAGTTGATCGACGCGCTGGCGGCCCACGCCCCGCCGCCGCGCGCGCAGCCCGCAGAACCTGCCGCCGTCGAGCCGGAGGGCAGCGAAGTCACCGGCTTCATCTTCAAGGTGCAGGCCAATATGGACCCGATGCACCGCGACCGCATCGCCTTCATGCGGCTGGTGTCGGGCAAGTTCCGGCGCGGCATGAAGCTGACGCCCAGCGGATCGGGTAAGGCGCTGGCGGTCCATTCGCCGATCCTCTTTTTCGCGCAGGACCGCGAACTGGCGGACGAGGCCTATCCCGGCGACATTATCGGCATTCCCAACCATGGCGCGCTGCGCGTGGGCGATACGCTGAGCGAAAAACCGGGGCTGCGTTTCACCGGCCTGCCCAATTTCGCGCCGGAAATATTGCGCCGGGTCCAGTTGAAAGATCCAACCAAGACCAAGCAGCTGCGCAAGGCGCTCGATGACCTGTCCGAAGAGGGCGTGATCCAGGTATTCTACCCGGAAATCGGCAGCAATTGGGTCGTCGGCGTGGTGGGGCAATTGCAGCTGGAAGTGCTGATTTCCCGGCTGGACGCGGAATATAAGGTCGCCGCCGCGCTGGAGCCGTCACCCTTCGATACGGCCCGCTGGATCAGTGGCGATGAGGGTGCGATCAAGGATTTCGTCGGCTTCAACGCGGCCAACATGGCCAAGGACCGCGATGGCGCGCTGGTATTCATGGCCCGCAGCGCATGGGACATCGGCTATCAGCAGGAACGCCACCCCAAGCTGAAGTTCAGCGCGACCAAGGAGCGGTAATCCCCCCGGTGGCTAGGCGCTGACCCAATCCTTGCGCAGCGCCCGGCCCGCCAATGCCATGAACAGTCCGGCCAATAGATAGAAGCCCAGCGCCGCGACGATGGCATAGCGCAGCGCCTCCACGCCATAAGCGGGCGTCAGCGCGTCCGACAAAGCCCCCACGCTCCACGATCCCAGCCCCAGCCCGACCAGATTGTTGATCAGCAGGAAACTCGCCGCGGCGCTGGCGCGCATATGGGCGGGGACGAGATGCTGAACGGCGGTCAGCACCGGGCCGAGCCAGACATAGACCAATGCCTGCGGGATCAGGAACAGCGCAAAGGCAAAACCGACATTGTCGGACAGCACGCCGACCACGAACAGGGGCATTCCCACGACATAGCTGATCGCGGGTACCCAGGCATAATAGGCCTTGTCCCTGTTACCCATGGCATCGCCCAGCCAGCCGCCCAGCAGCACGCCCGCGACGCCGCCGATCAGCAGCAGCGCCCCCAGAAACTGCCCCGCACCCAACAGGTCCAGGCCAAAGCTGCGCATCAGCAGGCTGGGCAGCCAGAAGGCGACGCCATAGCCGCACATCGAACTGCACGCCGCGCCCAGCGCCAGCAGCCAGAAGCTGCGCTTGGCCGCCAATATGCCGAACACAGCGCTGACCGGCACCGCATCGTTCGCCAGTACCGGGCGTGCTGGTTCGCGCACGACCAGCCGGAACAGGGGCGCGATCAGCAGGCCAGCCACGCCGACCGCGATGAAGGCGGTGCGCCACTCGACCGCCTGCGCGATATAACCGCCCAGCAGCACGCCGCCCGCCGATCCCAGGGGGATGCCCAGCGAATAGATGGACAGCGCCCGCGCGCGCTGGTGCGTCGGGAAATAGTCGGAGATCACGGCATAGGATGGCGCGACGCCGCCTGCCTCCCCCACGCCCACGCCCACGCGAAAAGCGAACATCTGCCAGAAGCTGCCCGCCATGCCGCACAGCGCGGTAAAGCCGCTCCATACCGCAAGGCTGACGGTGATCACCCAGGTCCGGCTGGTCCGGTCGGCCAGCAATGCCAGCGGAATCGCCAGCGTCGAATAGAGCAGCGCAAAGGCGATCCCGCCCAGCGCGCCCAATTGCCCGTCGGTGAGGCCCAGTTCCGCCTTGATCGGCCCGGCGAGGATGCCCAGAATCTGCCGGTCGAGGAAGTTGAAAGTGTAGACGAGCAGCAGCATCGCCAGCACGACACCGCGATAGGCGGGGGAAACGGAGGGAGAGGCGGAGGGAACCGTTCGGTCTGTCATATATGCTCCTTACGCCCCTTGCCGCACAGCAAAAGCGTGTTCCCGCGCAGGCGGGAACCCGGTCCCGCCCCCGGAACCGGATTCCCGTCTGCGCGGGACTACCGAACCTAGAACTTCACCGTTCCGGTCACGAACACCTGCCGCGGATTGCCGTAGAACGCGGTCAGCGTGCCTTCGCGGCCCAGTGAAGGGGTCGGGAAGCCAGCGGCATTGTTGATGATCGCGCCGGTCGTCGCATTGGCCGCGACGAAGGTATAGCCCGACGTCTTATATTCCTTGTCCAGCAGGTTCTTGCCATGCAGCCCCAGTGTCCAGCGGTCGTCCGGCGCGGTGTAAACGATGCTGGCGTCCCACAGGGCATAGCCCTTCTGGTCGATATAGGGGTTGGGAATTTCAAACTGATAGGTCTTGCTGCGCCATGAAAGAGTGCTGCCCGCGTAGAGGCTGCCGTCGCCGACCGGCGTGGTGTAGCCGAGCGTGCCGCTGGCCGTCCATTTGGGGGTGTTCTGCACCTTGCGGAACGCGGCCACATCGGTCGGCACCCCGCCGATATTGGTCACATATTCGCGATATTCCGCATCGATATAGCCGACCGCCGTGGACAGGCTCAAACGGTCACCACCCGTCAGGAAATCCTGCGCCAGCCGCGCGTTGCTTTCAAATTCCAGCCCCTTGAACCGCGCCTTGCCAGCATTGGACACGACACCGCAGAAGGATGGCGTCGGCACGCCGCCCACGCTGACGGTGCAGGCGACCGAGCCGGGGATCTGCACGTCGTTATAGTCGGCATAGAAGCCCGCGACCGCGACATAGAGCGCGCCGTTCATGAAGTTGCCCTTATAGCCCACTTCATAGCTTTTGACGCTTTCGGGACGGAAGCTCAGGAAGGACGCGATCTCGCTATCTTCGCGAATGCCGTTGCCGTTGAGGTCGGGCGCATTGGTGCCCACCCCGCGCGGATCGAAGCCGCCGCCCTTGAAGCCCTGCGCATAGCTGGCATAGATATTGTGATCGGGCGTCGGCTTGTAGCTGATCGAGACACGGGGCGTGAATTTCTTATATTCGCGCTGGCCGTTGAAATCGGTGCTGGGCGCGCCGAACGCCACGCCTGCGCCGCCAAAGACGGGCGATCCGCCACCCAGATAATTCTGCCGCAAAATGTCGGCGCGGCGCTTGTCCCAGGTATAGCGACCGCCCGCCGAAATGCTCAGCTGCTGCGAAATGTCGAAGGTGAAGTCGCCGAACACGGCATAGGTTTCCGTGTCGACATCGGCCTGGGTAAAGGCGGTCAGGCCAGCAACGGTCGTGAACAGCCGCACGTCGAACGCGGTATCGGCCTTGGCATCCAGATAGTAGAAGCCAAGCATGCCATGCAGCGGGCCGCTGTCATAAAGAAGCTGGAATTCCTGGCTCAGCTGCTCGTTGAAGTAGAAGGCCGGTACGTCGACATCGACGGCGGGCAACGCGTCGAAATCGATCGGCGATGCGCTGTCATCCTTGCGCCACGCGCTGATCGACCGCAGCGTCACCGCGTCGGACAGTTCAGCCGTGATGTTCATCGAAAGCCCGTAGGACTTCACATATTGCTTGGGGTCGGCAAGGCCGCCGCGCGTGTCGAACACGTCGTCCAGCACCGGCGCGCCCGACAGCTGGCCGGGAATCAGGCGGTGGCCGCCGCGCGCATTGCTGTTATCCTTGGTATAATCGCCGGTGATCCGCATCAGCACCGGCTGGCCATAGCCGCCCATTTCGAACGTGCCGCGCGCGGCCCAGACATCCTTGTTGTAATTATCTTCGCCGGTGGTCAGATTCTTGCCAAAGCCGCCGCGCGACAGGCGGGCGAGTGCGCCGCCGACCCGGATCATGTCGCCGACCGGGGCCGACACGCTGATGATGCCATCGGCCTGATCATAGGTGCCGTAGCTGCCCTTGATCTTGAGCGCGAAGTCCTGCGGCAGCATCTTGGTCACATATTTGACCGCGCCGCCGATCGTGTTGCGGCCATAGAGCGTCCCCTGCGGCCCGCGCAGTACCTCGATCCGATCGACATCATAAATGTCGAGGATCGCGCCCTGCGGCCGGTTCAGGTAAACATCGTCCAGATAGATGCCGACGCCCTGTTCAAAGCCGGACACGGGGTCCTGCTGACCCACGCCGCGGATGAAGGCGGTCAGCGTCGAATTGGTGCCGCGCGATGCTTCCAGCGTGGTGTTGGGCGTGAAGTTGGCGAGATCGGTAATATCGATCGCGCCCTGGCTTTCCAGCTTCTCCCCGGAAAAGGCGCTGACCGCGATCGGCACGCTGACCAGCGTTTCCTCGCGGCGGCGGGCGGTGACGACGATCGCGCCTTCGCTGTCGTCCACGGCGGCCTGCGGCGCGTCCTGCGCGACCGCGGGCAGGGCCAGCGCCCCGGTCCAGGCGGCGGAGGCAAGGGCGAGAGCGCGGATGCTGTGATGAGCCTTCATGAGCGGAACCTCTCCTGAATGATGCGCCCGTTTGGCGGGTCGCCATGTGTCTTGACCGATTCGATAATGAAAGTTGAACCAGCTTTCAACTTCAAATATGGAGCAGGCTATCGATGCGACCAGATTGCGCTAAAAAGAACACAGCGACGGGGAGAGACTATGACCGACCAGGGGCCAGGCAGGGACGACAAGACGCCCCGCACGGCGCGCGGGGAACGCACCCGCCGCGGCCTGCTGGCGGCGGCTGCGCAGGAATTTGGCGAAAAGGGATTTCACGAAGGATCAATCAGCGGAATCACCCGCCGCGCGGGCTGTGCGCTGGGCAGTTTCTACACCTATTTCGACAGCAAGGACGATATTTTCCGCGCGCTGGTGGCCGATATGTCGGGGCAGGTGCGCGACTATGTGTCACCCCGGATCGCGCAGGCGCGCGACGGCATCGACGCCGAACGAATCGGGCTGCTCAGCTTTCTGGAGTTCGCCCGGTCGCACAAGGAACTCTATCGCATCATCGACGAATCGGAATTTGTCGATGCCGCCGCTTACCGCGCCCATTATGAAAATACCGCAGCCCGCATGGCGACGCGCCTGGCCAGGGCAGCAGAGCGGGGCGATGTGCGCCCGGACGTGGAGGAGGTGCATGCCTGGGCGATCATGGGCATGAATGTCTTTCTGGGGCTGCGCTACGGCGTCTGGGACGACAGCCGCCCGGCGGACGAGATTGCCGCCATCGCCAACGCGCTGATCGAAAAGGGCATTGGCCGCCCGCAATAAGCGGAGCAAAACAGGCGCTGGCGCTTTGTGGCGGTTCACCCACCGGAGCATTGCCGCCATGATTACACCGACCGACCGCCAGTGGATGCAGCGCGCCATTGCCTTGGCACGCAGCAAGGGCAGTACCCCTGCCGACACGCCGATCGCCGCCATCATCGTGATCGACGGCCGCGTCCTGGCGGAACAGGTCAACCAGACGGAGGAGCATAAGGACGCCACCGCGCATGCGGAAATCATGGCCATCCGCGCCGCAGGGCCAGTTCATGGCGACATGGACCTGCGCGGCGCCACGCTTTATTCCACGCTCCAGCCATGCGGCATGTGCACCATGGCGTCGATCTGGGCGAAGGTTGGCCGGATCGTTTACGGCGCGGGCCGGGACGATGTGCATCGCATGTATTTCGAGGATCGCCATCTCGACACGATGGATTTCGTGCGCGACGCGTGGCGCGACGATCTTGTGCTGGAAGGGGGATGCGAGACGCAGCTTTGCGCCAGCCTCTATTACCGGCCCCAGGACGATGTGCCGATCGAGGAACAGGGCAATATCTGACCCGGCCTATTTCCGCAGCAGAAACACCGCATGTTCGGCAAACAGATTGGCGTTGGCGTGGGTGGTTTCCCTGTCGCCCTTCAGAAACCATTGCCCGTCGATGGTCCAGCCGCGATCCTTCACCAGCGCGCGGAAATCGTCCACGGTCACATGATGGATGTTGAGCGTGTCATACCATGTGTCGGGCAATAGCCGCGTCACCGGCATCCGCCCGCCCCACAGCAGCGAAATCCGCCCGCGCCAATGGGCGAAATTGGGGAAGGATACGAAAGCCTGGGCGGCGATCCGCAGCAATTCCTCCACCACCAGATCGGGCCGCCGGGTCGTCTGGAGCGTCTGGCTCAATATCGCATAGTCGAAACTGGCGTCGGGATAATAGCCCAGGTCCGTGTCGGCATCCCCCTGCACAACCGACAGGCCGCGCCCGACCGCATCGGCGACGTTCGACCCGTCAAGCTCCAGGCCGCGCGCGTCCACCCCGGCATTGTCGCGCAGCGCCGCCATCAGCGCGCCGTCGCCACAGCCGACGTCCAGCACCCGCGCGCCCTGCCGCACGGTGCGCGCGATCAGCGCCAGATCGGGGCGCAACTGATCGCTCACGCTCGCCCACCCTTCAGAAAGCCATCGACCACCCGGTTGAGTTCGGGACATTCCAGCAGGAAGGCGTCATGGCCGAACGGGCTGGACAGTTCGACGAAACTGGCCTGCGCCCCGCCCGCATTCAGCGCATGGACGATGATCCGCGATTCCGCCGTGGGATAGAGCCAGTCGGTATCGAAACTGACAAGGCAGAAACGCGCCTTGCTGGCCGTGAAGGCCATGGCCAGCGACCCGCCATGATCCTCTGCAATGTCATAATAGTCCATGGCGCGGGTGATGTAGAGATAGGAGTTGGCGTCGAACCGTTCGACAAAGCTCAGCCCCTGATGGCGCAAATAGCTTTCCACCTGAAAATCCGCATCGAAGCCGAAGGTCTTGGCATCGCGGCCCTGGAGGCGCCGTCCGAACTTCTCGGTCAGCCCCGCTTCGGACAGATAGGTGATATGCGCCGCCATCCGCGCAACGGCCAGACCCGCGCTCGGCACCTGCCCGTCAGCATAATAATCGCCCCCGCGCCAGTTGGGATCGGCCATGATCGCCTGCCGCCCGACTTCATGAAAGGCGATATTCTGCGCGCTGTGCCGCGCGGTCGAGGCGATGACGATGCAGCGTTCCACCCGGTCGGCGAACAAGGTCGGCCAGGTCAGCGCCTGCATGCCGCCCATCGACCCGCCGATCACGGCGTAGAGCCGGTCGACGCCCAGATGGTCGAGCAGCATCGCCTGCGCCCGCACCATGTCGGCAATGGTCAGAACGGGAAAGCGCATGGCGAAGGGCAGGCCGGTCGCCACGTCCAGGCTCGCCGGGCCGCTCGACCCCATGCAACTGCCAACGACATTGGCGCAGATGATGAAATGGCGTGCCGGATCGACCGGCTTCCCCTCTCCCACCAGCCGCCACCACCAGCCAGGCTTGCCCGTCACGGGATGGTCGGACGCGACATATTGGTCGCCGGTCAGGGCATGGCAGATCAGGATCGCATTGGATCGATCCGGGTTCAGCGTGCCATAGGTTTCATAGGCGATGTCGACCGGCCCCAGCGCCGCGCCGCTATCTAGCGGCAATGGCCCGGCAAGCCGAACCTGTCGGCGCAGGCCGAAACGACTATCATCTGTCATTGAAAGGCTGGCCATGGTCGCGCCGGGCTAGGACCACGGCGGAGCGCTGTCAATCTGGACGGGCGCTTTGCCTTTGGCGCGGAAGCCGCTAAAGCCCGTCGCCATGACAGAGACACTTGCAAACACCCTGACAAAGCCATCGCCCAAGGACTGGATTCTTGGCATTTCGCCCTATGTGCCGGGCAAGGCGGCGGCCGATGATGGCCGCCCGCTGATCAAGCTGTCGGCCAATGAAAACCCGCTGGGGACGGGCGACGCCGCGCGCGCCGCACTGGTGGCCGCCACCGCCGATCTAGCCACCTATCCCGATCCGAGCGCGACGAAGCTGCGTGAAGCGATCGGCGCGGTGCATGGGCTGGACCCGGCGCGGATCATCTATGGCACCGGGTCGGACGAACTGCTCCACATCGCCGCCAGCGCCTATGCCGGGCCGGGCGATGAAGTCGTGTATGTGCGCTATGGCTTTGCGGTCTATGACATCGCCGCCCGCCGGGTCGGGGCGACCCCGGTGATCGCGCCGGACAAGGATTACGCCACTGACGTCGACGCGCTGCTGGCAGCCGTGACCGAGAAGACGAAAGTCGTGTTCCTGGCCAACCCCAACAGCCCGACGGGCACGATGACCAGCCGGGAAGAGATTGCCCGGCTGCATGCGGGCCTGCGCCCCGACATCTTGTTCGTGCTGGATCAGGCCTATGCCGAATATCTGGACGAAGGCGAGGATGATGGCGGCCTGGAACTGGCCAGGACCGCCGGCAATATTTTCGTCACCCGCACCTTCTCCAAGATTCACGGGCTGGCGGCCGAACGGATCGGCTGGGGCTATGCCAGTGCGGAGGTGATCGAGATTCTCCACCGCATCCGCGCGCCGTTCAATGTCACGACCGCGGGCCAGGCCGCAGCCATCGCCGCGATCAACGACAGTGCCTGGATCGAATCGAGCCGCGCCCATAATGCGCGCTGGCGCGAATGGCTGAGCGGCGAAATCGGCGCGCTGTCCAATCACGGCCTGCGCGTCGTGCCCAGCAAGACCAATTTCCTGCTGATCCTGTTCGATGGCAAGCTGACCGCCGAGGCCGCGATGAAGGGATTGTGGGAGGCCGGTTACGCCACCCGCTGGCTGCCGGGCCAGGATCTGCCCAACGGCCTGCGCATCACCATCGGCACCGAAGCGCAGGTCCGCGTCGTGGCCGACTCATTGCGCGCCATGGCGGAATCGGCCTGACGCGATGCTGCCTTTCGCCCGGATCACCATCATCGGCCTTGGCCTGATCGGCTCTTCGCTTGCCCACGCCATCCGGGCGGAGATGCCCACGGCGCGCGTCACTGGCCATGATGCCGATCCGGCGGTGCGCGAAACCGCACGGCGGATAGACCTGTGCGACGACATCACCGACACGGCCGGGGCTTCGGTCACCGACGCGGATCTGGTGGTGCTGTGCGTGCCGGTCCGCGCCATGGGCGCGGCGGCGGCGGAGCTAGCCGACGATCTGCCCGCCGACGCGATCATAAGCGATGTGGGATCATGTAAGGCGGACGTGCTGGCGCAGCTGGTCGCCGCCCTGCCGGGGCGGACGATCATTCCGGCGCATCCCGTCGCAGGCACCGAAAATAGCGGACCGGAAGCGGGTTTCGCCACCCTGTTCAAGGGGCGCTGGTGCATCGTCACCCCGCCCGCTGACGCTGACCCCGTGGCGGTCGAGCGCGTCGCCGAACTGTGGCGGCGGGTCGGCGCGGACGTCGAGACGATGGACCCCGCGCATCATGATCTGGTGCTGGCGGTGACCAGCCATTTGCCGCATCTGATCGCCTACACCATCGTCGGCACGGCCAGCGATCTGGAAAATGTGACGCAATCGGAAGTCATCAAATATTCCGCTGGCGGCTTTCGCGATTTCACGCGGATCGCGGCGTCCGACCCGACGATGTGGCGCGACGTGTTTCTGGCCAACAAGGACGCGGTGCTGGAAATGCTCCAGCGCTTTTCGGAGGATCTGTCAGCGCTGCAACGGGCGATCCGCTGGAATGACGGCGACACGCTGTTCAACCTGTTCACCCATACCCGCGCCATCCGCCGGTCGATCATCGAACAGGGTCAGGACGACGCCAAGCCCGATTTCGGCCGGGCGCATTAGGCTAGTGGTCCGATTTTGACATTTGCAGACCCATCCCAGCCGCCAGGGGATGCAAATGTCAAAATCAATCCACTAGCGCAGAGGGCGGGTTCAGCGCGTTGATCGCGGCATGGACCCGCGCTTCGGCCTCCCGCCGGTCCAGCCCGGCGGGCACGACCTCACCGACTTTATAGGTTATGACGCCCGCTTTCTTGAGGAAGCTGCCCTTGGGCGACACCAGCCCGCTGTTGAGCGCAATCGGCACCACCGGCAGCCCCAGCAGCGTATATAATCCGGCAAAGCCAGCCCGTAATGGCGGCGCTTCGCCATGGGGAACGCGGGTGCCTTCGGGAAAGATGCAGACCGCCCTTCCGGCGGCGTTCGCCGCCTTGGCCTGGGTCCGCAACGTCCGCATCGCGCTTGCCCCGGCGGTACGCTCGATCGGGATCAGGCCATAACGGTCGGCAATGGTTCCCCACAGCGGAATATCGAACAGTTCCCGCTTGGCGGCGATGACCGGCCGGTCGAACACGCACAGCATATCGATCGTCTCGAACATCGATTCATGCTTGACGATATAGAGATAGGGACCAAGCGGCAGATCGCCCTCTATCACCACCTTCTGCCCCAGCAGCCAGCGGGCGCAATAGCGATGGAACCAGCCCCACAGGGTCGACACCCATCGCAGCGCGGGCGGCGAAAACTGGCCGACGATCAGGGCGATCAGCACCAGCAGCAAGCTGCCGGGATAGAAAATGAGGGAAAAGAGGGTGGAGCGCAGCAAGGTGATCATCGGGGCGCTATGCCATCAAATGCCAAGAAGTGCAGCGGCGCGGCGCAGCAGATATTTATTATATTCCCGCGCCAGCATCGTCAGGCTGGGGCGGCTGGGCACCGCGTCATAGACGATCGCGACCCGGCCGGGCAGCGCCTGCCGCAATTCCAGCGCGGCACGGCGCATATGCCAGTCCGTCGTGATCAGCCGCACTGTCTTGTAATCGCGCCGTTCCAGCCAGCGGGCGGTTTCGATGGCGTTGGACCGTGTGTCGATCGCTTCGCGGCCCAATGTGATGCAGCAGGCGAATAATGTTTCGGGCGCCTGATATTGCGCCGCCAGTTCGACCGGACGGACCGACCGGTCGACGCCGGAAATCAACATGCGTTTGGCCGCACCGCCCTCCAGCAAAGCGATGCCCCGGTCGATCCGCCCCGCGCCGCCGGTCAGCACGACGATCGCGTCGGTCTGCCGACCGTCGAGCGGCTGGGGCAGGAAGATCGCGAACCATGCAAAGCCCAGCATCCAGCCCAGTATCGAGACGGCGAACAGCCGGACGATCACAGCGCTCGCCCCAAGGCGCGCAACACCGTCCAGCGCGCTGCCAGCGTCGCCAGCAGAACGCCTGCTATCGGCAGCAGCCCAAGTACCGCCCAACTGGCGGGCGGCAGGCGCACCGCGCCCAGCAGTTCCGACCCGGTCGCACCCAGCCGCAGGCCGATCAGCAGGATGACTAACGCGGCGAAAGCAAAGCCCAGCGCGCTGCCCAGCATCGCGTCGAGGCCGATGCGGCGCTGAAACAGGCGGGCGATCTGGACGTCGGTGGCTCCCATCAGGTGCAGCACCTCTATCGTGCCGCGATGGCTGTCATGCGCGCCCCGCGCAGCCAGCACTACGACCGCGCCCGTCGCCAGCGCCATCAGCAGCACGACACCGGCAGCCAGCCAGCCCAGGGCGGAGAGCAATCCGGCAAGCGGCAGGAGGAAGGCGGCATGCGGCTCGATCCGCAGGGCGGGCGACAATCCCCCCAGCAGGCGGCGCAAGCGCGCGACCTTCGCATCAGCATCGCCCGGCGTCAGCGTCACGTCGATCAGCGCGGGCAGCGGCAGGTCGCCGCTCGTCGCCTCCTCGCCCAGCCAGGGGCGGACCTGATCGGCCAGCAGCGCGGGATCGACGGGCGCGGCGGCCTGCACCCCGTCCGCGCCGCGCAACGCGGTCAGCGCTCGCGCCGCCAGTTGGTCGCGTAGTTGCGGGTTCGCCTCGACCACCTGCACGCTGGCGCGTCCGGCCAGGTCCGCGCTCATGGAGCGGACGGCAGCGCCGAGGCCAAGGCCCGCGGCGGCGGCCAGCACGGTCAGGAACATCATGATCGTGATGATCCACAGCATCGGCCCCGCGACCCGCCCGCCCGGCAATAGGCGATGACGCGCAGCGGCGGCGGCGCGGCGGTCGGTGCGCGACGCCATCACTCGCCGCCCTGCGGGCGCGGCGGATAGCGTAGCGATCCGGTCGGGTCAGCCAGCCGCCCCTTGTCCAGCCGCATCATCTGCGCGCCCGATACCTGCGCGATCAACGGCAGGTCGTGGGTGGCGACGACGATGGTGGTGCCCAGGCGATTGAGCGCTTCGAACAGGGTCATGAGGCGGCGGGCCATGTCCGCGTCGACGTTGCCGGTCGGTTCGTCCGCCACCAATATTTCGGGTCGCCCGATCACCGCACGGGCGATGGCGACGCGCTGCTGCTCCCCACCCGACAGGGTCGCGGGCCGCGCCTGCCCACGGTCGCCAAGCCCCACCCAGCCGAGCATTTCAGTGACGGGGGCATCAACCTCCCCCTCCTCCATGCCCGCGACGCGAAGCGGCAGGGCGATATTGTCATAGGCGGACAGATGGGGGACCAGGCGAAAGTCCTGAAACACGACGCCGATGCGACGGCGGAAACCCGGCAGGCGTTTGCGCGGCAGGGTCACCACATCCTCGCCGAACAGCCGTATGACGCCGCGACTGGGACGCTGGGCCAGATAGAGCAGTTTTAGCAGCGATGTCTTGCCCGCGCCCGACGCGCCGGTCAGGAAATAAAAGCCACCGCCTGCCAGCGTGAAGCTGACGTCGGACAGGGTCTCGCTGTCCAGACCATAGCGCAGACCGACATTCTCGAACTGGACGATGGCCGACATGTCTTGAAATATGGCGCTCGCGCGCTCCCTGCTTCCCCGGAGTGACAGCCATGGCACAGTGGGCGGGCAGCCGTAAAGCCCGGCCCGCATCCGACCGCGAGTCGCGACGGAATGACGTCAACATAAGTTGACCGCTTGCGCGCGAGTCCATGCCATGCCTATGAAGCGACATGATACTGGTGTGCCCCAATTGCGCGACGCGCTATGTCGTGCCGGACAGCGCCGTCGGTCCGGCCGGCCGCCAGGTCCGCTGCGCCGCGTGCAAGCATAGCTGGTTCCAGCAGCCTGCCGCCCTGCCACCGCGCGAAAGCGGGCCGGACGAGGTGCCTGCTGAGCCGCCGGTCCAGGCTCCCACTCCGCCGCCGCCGGTCGCAGAGCCGGTCGAAGCGGTCGCCGCGCCCGCGCCTGAACCCGTACCTGCCCCCGCACCGGACGCCCCCCCGGCTGAAACCGTCGTGCCGGAGGAAGCGGCCCCCGTCGCGCCGCCGATCGCTGCGCCTGCGGACAACCGTATTGACGACATTTATGCCGGTGCGCCGGTCGATCCGGCACAGGACAGCCAGTTCGCGCCCGCGCCGCCGTTCAAGCCGCGCCGCAATCCGATCAAGCTATGGACCTATGCCGCGATCGCCTTTGCCCTGGTCGTCGCGGCGGCGGGCGGCGCCTTTTATTATTTCGGCCCGCCCGGATGGGCGGTCAGCCTGGGACTGGTCGCCGAAGAGGGCGATCCTGACCTGCTCTTCTACCTGTCCAAACCCGCCGAGCGGCGCAAGCTGCCGACTGGCGAGGAATATTTCGCCTTTGGCGCGCGGATCGTGAACAGCGGGACGCAGGCGCTGCCGGTGCCGCCGGTACTGGTGCAGTTGCGCGACCGGCAGAACCGGCTGGTGTTCAGCTGGACGACGAAGGCGGACAAGAACCGCCTGAAGCCGGGTGAGGAAGCGTCGATCAACGAAAGCCGGATCGACATCCCCAAAAATGCCGAGAATCTGTCGCTGGCCTTCGTGCAGTAGGGCAAGGGAGAGTCAGGCCTACCACCCCCTCCTTCATCGTCATGCTGAACTTGTTTCAGCATCCATTTCGCGTCTCCAGCCACGGCTTTTGGGGCATGATGGATCCTGAAATAAATTCAGGATGACGTTGTAGGGATAACGAAAAGTCATATGCAATTCCCCTCCCCGAAACGGGGAGGAATTACGGATAGCTGACCGTCTTGGGCCGGCCCTGCGGGATGGGGATGAACTCCTGATCGTCGCCGGGGATCAGCGGGAAGCGGAGGGCGTCCCAATCCTCGCGCGCCTGCATCAGCCGGTCCTGGCGAGAGGACACAAAGTTCCACCAGACATGGCGCGGCGTTTTAAAGGCTTCGCCGCCGCACAGGACGACCCGGCCACCATCGACGCTCATCAGCGTGGCGCTGGTGCCGGGACGCAGGACGTAGAGCGTCTGGGGGGCGAGCATCATCCCGTCGAGCGCGGCATCACCGCCCGACACATAGATGGCGCGCTCGTCGGCTGACGGGTCGATCGGTACGCGGCCGCCGGGCGACAGCTGGATGTCGGCATAGATGGTGTCGGCATAGGTGGTGACGGGCGAGCGTTCGCCCCAGAGCGACCCCATGATGACACGGGCGCGCACCCCATGCGCCTCGATCACCGGCAGGCCGCCTTCGCCGACATGCTCGAACGCCGGGTCCATTTCCTCTTGGCGGTCGGGCAGGGCGAGCCAGGTCTGGATGGCGGAGAGTTTGGAGAGCTTGGCGCGTTCTTCGTCGGGGGAACGCTCACTATGGACGATGCCCTTGCCCGCCGTCATCAGATTGACCGCGCCCGCCTCGACAATCTGTTCCGTGCCCAGCGAATCGCGGTGGAAGAAAGCGCCTTCATACATATAGGTCACGGTGGCGAGGTTGATGTGCGGATGGGGGCGGACATCAATCCCCTGCCCCGCTCCTATCTTCGCTGGCCCGGCCTGATCGAAGAAGATGAACGGGCCGACCATCGTACGCCCCTTGGCAGGGAGCGAACGGTGGACCTTGAAATCGCCCAGATCATGGGTGGTCGGGCTGATCGTCTGGATGACGAGTTCATCGAGGGTCATCAGGCTTCTCCGGGTGCGCGGGCCTTGATCGCAAGGGCGTGGACCTTGTCGCGCAGCAGGTCGGCGAGCGCTGCGTTGACCATGCGCTGGCGGGCGACGCGGCTCTGGCCGGTGAAGCGATCCGACACGATGTCGACGGTGAAATGGCTTTCGCCAGAGCCGTCATGCCCCGCATGGCCGCGATGTTTTTCGCTGTCGTCGATCACGGCGAGCTGTTGCGGCGCCAGGGCATTTTGCAGCCGCGTTTCGATTTCGGTGGCCACTGGGCCTTTCAGAATCTGGGTCATGCCGCCTATATAGTCGCTTTGCCGCGACTTGCATCAGGACAACTTTGTCGACCGACCCTTTCTCGACCCGCCGCTTCAACCGCTTCCATGGCCGGGTGGAGGGCGACCGCCCCTGCTGGGTGAGTGGCTGCCCCGAACCGGGCGAGTTCCGCGCGCCGCCGCTGGAGGGCAGCGCCCGTCCCGGCGATGAAGGGCCGCGCTGGCGCTGGCTGTGCCTTGACCATGTGCGCGAATTCAATCAGGGCTATAATTTCTTCACGGGCATGTCGCCGGAGGAAATCGCCGCCGCCCAGCGCCCCTTTGCCGGGTGGGAGCGGGAGACGCGCGCCTTTTCGTCCAACGCCCACAGCCCGCCGCCCAAATGGTCCGACTTCTCCGACCCGCTCGACGCCATCGGCGCGAAGTTCAAGGAACGGGTGGCCAAGGCGCGGGCCGATGCACAGATGCGGCAGGACGGCCAGTTTCTGTCGGCGGAGGACCGCAAGGCGCTGCGCGTCATGGAGCTGGACATTGACGCGGATCGCAAGGCTTTGCGGATGCGCTACACCGCGCTGCTGCGCCGCTATCACCCCGATCATAATGGCGGCGACCGCAGCCACGAACGCGCGTTGCAGGCGGTGATCGAGGCCTATGGCCATCTGAAGAAGGCAGCGGTTTTCGCCTGAAATTCAGGCCATACTGTCCTTTGGAAACCCAATATTGGTGGGTTGAACCATGCTAGCGGAGTGGCAGGGCGCAGACCTGACCAGGATGTACGCCCTGTCGAGAGGGTGATACCCCTCCACCACCGCTTCGCGGCGGTCCCCCTCCCCCACAGGGGGAGGAATTTGGTAGCGAATTTGCAGTCTTCATGATTGCCGAAATTCAGCCAGGTTTCGCGCGCGCAAGTTCGCAAACTTCGCCCATGTTGCGCATGGCAAGTTTTTCGCAAGATCAACGATCGGAAAGAGCCGTGGCCGAGCATGGCAGCATAGTCGCGTGTAGGACAGCCTTGTCCCGATGCGATGGCGATGCCATAGGGCGCGGCCCCCCTTCCCCGGAGACAAAAGCATGCAGGATGTGCCGCGCGCGCTGGGCCTGGATTTCGGCACGACCAACAGCGTCGTGGCGATTGCCAACGGCCAGCAATCCGATCTGGTCGAATTTGCCGGTAGCCAGGCGACCGGGGCGGTGTTCCGTTCCGCGCTCTGTTTCTGGCATGAGGAAGGCGTCAAGGGCGGCCTGGCGCATGAGGCCGGGCCGTGGGCGATCGCGGAATATATGGAATATCCCGAAGACAGCCGCTTCCTCCAGTCGTTCAAGTCGGTCGCCGCCAGCGCGATTTTCGAGAGCGCCAACATATTCGAAAAGCGCTACCGCTTCGAGGAACTGGGGGCGATGTTCCTGGCGCATATGGTCGGACATGCGGGTGGGGCATTGGACCAAAGGCCGGAGCGGATCGTCGTCGGGCGGCCAGTCACCTATGCCGGGTCGCGGCCTGACGAGGCGCTGGCGCGCAAGCGCTATGACGCGATGTTCGCCGATTTCGGCGTGGACATTCATTATGTCTATGAGCCGCTGGGCGCGGCATTCAGCTATGCCAGCCGCCTGACCCAGGCTGCGACGATCCTGGTCGCGGACTTTGGCGGCGGCACCAGCGATTTTTCGATCGTGCGGGTGGAAGCGCCCAACCAGACGGCGGGTGCGGCGCAGCGGGCGACCCCGCTGGGATCGGCGGGCATCGGTATTGCAGGCGACCGTTTCGACTATCGGATCATGGACCATCTGGTGCTGCCGATGCTGGGCAAGGGCGGCAGTTACCAGTCGTTCGGCAAGACGCTGGAGATACCGCGCAGCTATTTCGCCGACTTTGCCGACTGGTCGCGCCTTGCGCTGATGCGCAACCGGCGGACGATGGACGAGCTGACGCGGTTGCAGAAATCGGCTGACGACCCCGCCGCGATCGGGCGGATGATGACGGTGATCGAAAAGGAACTGGGCTATCCGCTCTATGATGCGGTGGGCAGCCTGAAGCGGGCGCTGTCGACACAGGACAAAGCGGATTTCCGCTTTGCCGGTGGCGGGCTGGAGATCGAGACGCAGGTGCGCCGCGCCGATTTCGAGCGCTGGATCGCGCCCGACATCGCCCGGATCGAGGGATGCGTGGACAAGGCGCTGGCGACCGCCGGGGTGGCGCCGCACGCCATCGACCGGGTGTTCCTGACCGGCGGATCGTCGCTGATTCCGGCGATCCGGGACATATTCGACGCGCGCTTCGGGGCGGAGCGGATCGCGACCGGGGGCGAACTGACATCTATCGCGCACGGGCTGGCCCTGATCGGGCAGGAGGCCAATCTGGCCCAATGGGCCGCTTGATCCGACGCGCCCTTGCCCCCACTCTATCGACACGCCGTTGATGGATCGGCTACGGCAGGCGTGACTCGCAGGAAGATGAAGACCCGATGACTGATATTTCCAACGTTCAGCCCGATACGCGCGCCGAAACGCTGATGGATGCCCCCGACCGGTTCGTGGACGCCCGCGATGTGTTCGGCATCGACATCGACATGCAGATCCCCGCCTTCAGCGAAGCCGACGAGCGGGTGCCTGACCTTGATCCCGCCTATGTGTTCGACCCGGACACCACGCTGGCGATCCTGGCGGGCTTTGCGTTCAATCGGCGCGTCATGGTGCAGGGCTATCATGGCACCGGCAAGTCGAGCCATATCGAGCAGGTCGCCGCGCGCCTGAAATGGCCGTGCATCCGCATCAATCTGGACGCGCATATCAGCCGTATCGATCTGGTCGGACGCGACGCCATCGTTCTGAAGGATGGCCAGCAGGTCACCGAATTCAAGGAAGGCCTGCTCCCCTGGTCGTTGCAACGCCCGGTCGCGCTGGTGTTCGACGAATATGATGCCGGCCGCCCCGACGTGATGTTCGTCATTCAGCGCGTGCTGGAAACCGACGGCAAGATGACGCTGCTCGACCAGAATCGGGTGATCCGCCCCAATCCCTATTTCCGGCTGTTCGCGACCGCCAATACGGTTGGCTTGGGCGATACGACGGGCCTGTATCATGGCACGCAGCAGATCAACCAGGGCCAGATGGACCGGTGGAATCTGGTGGTGGCGCTCAACTATCTGCCCGCCGCGACCGAGGCGCAGGTGGTGCTGGCCAAGTCGGGCGAATATGATCATGAGGGCGGCCGCAAGGAAGTCGAAAATATGATCAAGGTCGCCGAATTGACGCGGCAGGGCTTCATCAACGGCGATATTTCCACCGTCATGTCGCCGCGCACCGTGATCAGCTGGGCGCAGAATGCGCTGATCTTCAAAAATGTCGGCTTCGCCTTCCGCCTGTCCTTCCTCAACAAGTGCGACGAGGCGGAACGGGCGCTGGTGGCCGAATATTATCAGCGCGTGTTCGGCAAGGATCTGCCGGAAAGCGTGGTCGGGAAAGCGGGGTAAAAGTCGCAGGAGTGTCATGGACAAGCAGACAGCCATTGCCCGCCTGAAAGCCCATGAAGCAGAATTGCGGGCCATGGGCGTCGTGAGCCTGTCGCTGTTCGGATCGACCGCGCGCGGGGATGCGCGGTCGGATTCGGACGTGGATGTCGCCGTGACCATCGACGATGCCGCCCGCATGGACCTGTTCCGCTTTGCGGCCATGTCGAGCTGGCTGGGAGACTGGCTGGACGTTCGGGTCGATCTGGTCAGCGAACCGGCGCGAAAAGCGCGCTTCCAGGCGGAAATCGACAAGGATCGGGTGCGTGTCTTCTAGTCGGGAACAGCATCGGTTGCTGGACATCGTTGAAAATTGCGATGCGATTGCAGTCTATATCGACGGGATGGACTATGCGCGTTTCGCCGCCGATCGCAAAACCATCGACGCGTCGGAACGCTGTTTGCAGCGGATCACCGAAGCGGTGATCAAGATCGGCAAGGACCGGATGACGGCAATTGCCCCATCCATTCCGGCCGACGCCGTCCGGGGATTGGGAAATATGTTGCGGCACCATTATGATGCGCTGGATTTGAGGATCATTTTCGCCACGATGACCGACAGCCTGCCTGTTTTGCGCGCGGCCTGCCTTGCAGCGCTGAAGGATCTGCCATGACCGAACGCTCCCCTCTCGACGCTTTCAAGGACGTGCTGTCGGGGACGGCGCGGTCGATGGCGCGCGACATGGAAGTGGAGGTGGGCTTTACCGCCGACGCGCCGCATCTGGCGGGCAAGGCGATCAAGGTGCCGACGCCTGCGCGCACTTTACCCGCCGATCAGGTGGCGCTGGCGCGGGGCTTTGCCGACGCCAATGCGCTGAAATTGCGGCATCACAGCGCGAAAATCCATGCCGCCTCCGCGCCGGGCGAGGCCGTAGCGCGGGCGGTGTTCGACGCGGTCGAGCAGGCGCGGGTCGAGTCGATTGGCTCCAGGCAGATGGAGGGGGTACGCGCCAACCTCAACCATGCGCTCGACATGCGGTTGAAGTCCGACGCGATCCGCCGGGCGCGGTCTGCGGACGAGGTGCCGCTGTCCACCGCGCTGGCGCTCAAGGTGCGTGAGCGGCTGACGGGCCAGGCGATCCCCAAGGACGTCGCGGCGGGCGTGGCGCTGGTGGAGGAATGGATCGAGGACAAGGCCGGGTCTGACCTGGACGCGCTGGCGCTGGCGATCGACGACCAGCGCGCCTTCCAGAAGCTGACCACCGCGATGCTGGAGCATCTCGCGCTGATCGACGCCGACGTGCCGCCCGATACCGAAGAGCCCGAAGCCCAGGATGAGGGCGACGATGAAGAGGATCAATCCGAGGACGGCGATTCGGGGCAGGACGAGGCGGGCGACAGCGATGTGAATGCCGAGGCCCGCGCCGAGGACCAGGGCGGCGATACCGAGGACGGCGAAACCGAATATAGCGACGATTTCGACGCCGACAGCGAAGCGGGCGCGGACGATATGGGCGAGGAAGGCATGATGCCGGTCCGCCCCAACCGGCCGACGTCCGACCTGCCGCCCGGCTTCGATTACAAGGCCTATACGCTCAAGCATGACGAGATCGTCACTGCCGAGGAGCTGTGCGACGAGGATGAACTGATCCGGCTGCGCGGTTTCCTCGACCAGCAACTCGTCAGCTTGCAGGGGGCGGTGACCAAATTGGCCAACCGGCTGCAACGGCGGTTGATGGCGCAACAGTCGCGATCCTGGGATTTCGACCAGGATGAAGGGATGCTGGATGCCGCGCGGCTGGCGCGCGTCATCATCGACCCGACCCGGTCGCTGACCTACAAGATCGAACGCGATACCGAGTTTCGCGATACGGTGGTGACGCTGCTGATCGACAATAGCGGCTCCATGCGCGGACGGCCGATCAGCATCGCGGCGATCAGCGCCGACATCATGGCGCGCACGCTGGAACGGTGCGGGGTCAAGACCGAGATATTGGGCTTTACCACGCGGGCGTGGAAGGGCGGGCAGGCGCGCGAGGAATGGCTGGCCGCCGGACGCCCGCCGATGCCGGGGCGGCTCAACGACCTGCGCCATATCGTCTATAAGAAGGCCGACGAGCCATGGCGGCGGGCGCGCAAGAATTTGGGCCTGATGATGCGCGAAGGGCTGCTGAAGGAAAATATCGACGGCGAAGCGCTGCTTTGGGCGCATGGCCGGTTGATCGCCCGCAATGAAGAGCGGCGCATATTGATGGTGATTTCGGACGGCGCGCCTGTGGATGACAGCACTTTGTCGGTCAACAGCGGCACCTATCTGGAACGCCATTTGCGGCAGGTGATCGACTGGATCGAGAATCGATCGCCGGTGCAGCTGGTCGCGATCGGCATCGGCCATGACGTGACCCGCTATTACAAGCGGGCGGTGACCATCATGGACGCCGAGCAACCTGTCTCTTATACACATCTAGATGTGTATAAGAGACAGTATTGATGGTGATTTCGGACGGCGAGATGTGTATAAGAGACAGTATTGATGGTGATTTCGGACGGCGAGATGTGTATAAGAGACAGGTGATCGACTGGATCGAGAATCGCTCGCCGGTGCAGCTGGTCGCGAGCGGCATCGGCCATGACGTGACCCGCTATTCCACGCGGGCGGTGACCATCATGGACGTCGAGCAACTGGGCGGGACGACGGTGGAGCAGCTGGCCGGCTTGTTCGATGAGGATTGACCCCCAATATCGTTCGGGCTGAGCGACCGTCGAAGCCTTGTCCGTTTCTTCACCTTCGACGTCGCTCAGGGCGAACGTATAATAATGTCTAGGAGAGCGTCATGAGTGTCGCCTTTCGTCGCGAGGGCGATGATGAGCATATGGAACCCAAGTTCGAACTGCCGATCCCGCCGGGACCCAATTGGGTAACGGCGCGCGGATTGCGGCTGACGCGGGAGAAGGTCGAGGCGCTGGAGGCGGTGGACCTGAGCGGCATGGCCGAGGAGGATGCCAAGAAGCATGGCCGCCTGTTGCGCTATTGGCGCACGCGGCTGGCGACGGCGGAACTGCGCCCGGTCGCGACGGGCGACGCCGTGGCGTTCGGGTGCCGGGTGACCTATCGGATCAATGGACGGGACAAGACGGTCGTACTAGTCGGCGATGATGAGGCCGATCCGGCGGAAGGGCGGATCAGCTTCTCCGCCCCGCTGGCGCGCGCGATGATGGATGCGACGGTCGGCGAGACGGTCGATTTCGCGGGCAAGCCCGATGCGGTGGAGATTGTCGATATTGCGGTTGCCGTGGAACCCTGACCCCCTCCTCCGTCCGGTTCGAGCCTGTCGAGGGCGCGAACCGAACGGCTGAGGAATGGAATCAGGCGCCCCGACCCGCTTCGAACAGGAACCAGGCGCGCTGTTCGGCCTGATCGGTCCAGTCGTCGACAATGCCTTCGGTGGCGTTGTCGCCCGCTTCGGTCGCGGCAGCCTTGACCGCGCGGAAGGATTCGACCAGCGCCAGATTGTCGTTGCGCAATTCCATCAGCATGTCGGCGGGGCTGACAAATTCGGCGTCATTGTCGGTCAGGCTCTGGTGACGCGAAATATCGCCGATCGAGCGCAGGGTGACATTGCCGGTCTTGCGCACGCGCTCGGCAATCAGGTCCGTGGTGGCCAGGATTTCGGCGGCCTGTTCATCGAACATCAGATGATAGTCGCGGAAATGCGGGCCGGAAACGTGCCAGTGAAAATTCTTGGTCTTGAGATACAGCGCATAGCTGTCAGCCAGAACGCCGTTGAGCGCTTGCGCCACGGTCTTGGTAGCATTGTTCTTAAGGTCGGTGGGGGTCTTGAGATCGGCGGCGGTCATATGTCCTCCTGGGCAGTGCGAATTGGTTTCGGACATATAATGATTAAAGGCCGATATGGTGCCACGGAAAAACGCGATCAGCCTGATGGAAGAAAGCGATCAGACCAGCGCCAGTGCCGACAGCGCCAGCATCGCGCCCACCAGCAGTAGCAGCGCGGCGCCGCCCAGCCGGATCGCGCGGATGGGCAGGACGGCGAAAATTCGGTCCCGCAGCAGCACGACGGGCACGGACGCCGCGATCACGCCGATCGCGCCGCCCATCGCCGCCAGCACCGGATTGCCGCTATGGGTGGTGATCCCCAGAATCAGAAATTGCGGGCCATCGCCAAAGCCCAGGATGAACAGGCCCAGCATCGTGGTGACGAATGCGCCGGTCGGCCAGCTGGCCAGCGGATCGGGCGATGTGACCGGCCATAACAGGCCGATCCCCAGAAACAGGACGGAAAGCGAGAGGAAGAGCAGGCGCGGGTCCGAACCCAGCATCGGGCCGATCCAGGCCCCGGCGGTGGCGGACAGCGCCGCATTGGCGATGGCGGCGACGATGATGCCCGCGATCACTGCGCCATTGCGCTGAAAGCGGGTTGCGAGCGCAAGGACGAACAACTGGCTCTTGTCGCCGATTTCGCCAAGCAGACAGCCGAGCAGGGCAAGCAGCAGGGCATCCATCGGCGGCGCTGGTTCAGGCGCGCAGGGTGACGATGGGGGCGGGCGAGCGCTGCGCGATGATCGGCACGATGTCGGCCGCGCGCATGTCGCTGCTGATCGCGTCGCGCATCAGATCGAGATAGGACAGGACCACCGGACCAAGGCCATGAAGCGAGAGCGCCGATTCGAGCGTCCCGGCCAGTCCTTCGACCACATCGAGGTGGAAGGCGCGGGCGATGTGGCGAATCTGGTCGACTTCATCGTGCAGCCGGACGACCGACAGATGACCGCGCTGGCCCGCCAGCCCGTCGACCCGGCGCATCAGGTCGGCCAATATCGCCAGCATCGGATCATGTCGCATGGGAAAGCCCCTTCCCTGTCCTGTCGTCCCCATGGGCATGATGCGCCTGTCTGGTTAAGACCGGGTAAACCGGCCAAAACCGGCGTGCCAACCTTGACAGCGCGGCGAATCTGCCCCATGGGCCACCGCTGAAACGGGGCGGTCCTGACATTTGGCGGGCCGCTCTTACTTTTTTTATAGTTCACGACCGGGGACACAAGGCCATGGCCAAGCCAGCAACTGTCAAGATTCGCCTCGTCAGCACCGCTGACACCGGCTTCTTCTACGTCACCAAGAAGAATCCGCGCACCCAGACCGAAAAGTTCAGCTTCAAGAAGTATGACCCGGTCGTGCGCAAGCATGTCGAGTTCAAGGAAGCCAAGATCAAGTGACGGCAAGGCGGCGTTAGCCGCCGGTCGTCATCCCGGCCTTGCGCCGGGATCCAGGGTTCCAGGCGTTATGCCGGAATTGTAAAAGGCCCGTTCCACCACTGGAACGGGCCTTTTGCTGTTTGCCGGGATTATCCACCGTCATTCCGGCAAAAGCCGGAATGCCGGTGGAACAGGATCAGCGATCAGTTACCGACCGGCTGGCTGTCCGTGCGGCGAACCACGATCGTCGAGGAGCGCGGCTGCTGGCCGGATACGGGCCAGTTGCCGGTGGGATGCTGGATGTTGACGAAGAAGGTCTTGAGGTCCGGCGTATAGGCAAGGCCGGTAATCTCGCACCCCTTCGGGCCGACCAGGAAGCGCTTGGACTCCTTGGTCGTCTGGTCGATGTAGAACATGGCGTTCTGGCCGAAAATATCCTCGATCGACTTGCCGGTCACGCCGGACGTGCCCGGAATGCTATGGTCGGTCTGGACCCACAGGCGACCCTTGGGGTCGATACGGATGCCATCGGGGCTGGAGAAAGTGTCGCCCTTGATGTCGCCGACCAGATTGGCGCCGCCCGACGCCAGCGCCGGATCGCCCGCCAACAGGAAGATTTCCCAGCTGAACTTGGTGGCGAGCGGCGAATTGCCCTCTTCCTTGAACTTGATGATGTGGCCGTGACGGTTGGTGACGCGCGGGTTGGCCGGATCGGTGACGCGGCGGCCGCTATTGTTGGTGAGCGTCACGAACACGGCGCTGTTGTCGGGCGCGACCGTGATCCATTCGGGACGGTCCATGATGGTCCCGCCCGCAACGCGCGCCGCCGACTGGCAGTTGATCAGCACGTCGGCCTGATTGGCGAAATTGACCGTCGCGGGGGCGGGCGGCGTGGTGGACTGGCTGACATTGCCAGGATCGGACGCACCGGCGATCAGGCCGTTCTGGCCCTGCACCAGCGCGCGCCATTCGCCCGTGCCATCGCCGTTGAAGCGGGCGACATAGAGCGTACCATAGTCGAGCAGGTCGATATTGGCCGCCCGGTTCGCGGTGGAGAAAGCGCGGTCGGGGATGAATTTATAGATGCAGCCAGGCGTCGAATCGTCACCCATGTAGAATGCGACGCGGCGGTCGGCATTGGCCATATAGGCGACATTTTCATGGCTGAAGCGGCCCATGGCGGTGCGCTTGGTCGGGGCGGCCAGTTCCTGATAGGGGTCGATTTCGACCACCCAGCCATAGTCATTTTCAGGCTGGACCGGATCGAGATAATTGTCGGTCGTTTCCTCGCAGGTGAGGTAGGTGCCCCAGGGGGTGCGGCCCGACGAGCAATTGTTGAGCATGCCCTTGATCGACGCCGACAGCAGGCCCGCAGCCGGACCACCGGCGCGATAGAGGCTGTTGCCGGTATAGCGCTTGTTGAAGCGCGAACCCGCCTTGACCGCCCATTTGCCGTCGCTGCCCTTGGCGATTTCGACCACGCCGATGCCCACGGCCGACAGGGCGATCTTCTTCTGGTCGGCGGTGGCGGTGGCCGGATCGTAGGAACCGGACATCAGGATGTTGAAGTCGGGATATTCGAAGTTGAGCGCCAGCAGGCCGCCATTATTGGCGTCCACGCCCGACAGATCGAAATATTCCATGCCGTCATGGTTGCCGCCCGCCCATTTTTCAGCGTCGGCCGGGGTGGGGAAGCTGCCCGAATAGGGGGTGCCGGTTTCCACCGAATCGCCCGCCTTCAGCAGCACGTCGACGGTGTAGCCGGTCGGCACGGTGACGGTGTCGTTCATATTGGCGGCGACGGGGGCGAAGCTGACGGTGTAGCTGTCGGTCGGCGTCGGGGTCGGCGTGGGGGTGGGCGTGGGGGTGGGCGCGCCGTCATCATCATCGTCGCAAGCGGCCAGCGTGCCCAGCATCGGCAGGATCGACAGGCCCAGCAGGCCGTTCTTCAGAATCGTGCGGCGCGCCGGATTGGCCGCGACGATGGCTTCCAGGCTGTTGTCGCCCATGGAAATGGTCGGCTGCGCATCGCGATAGGGCGCGCGCGCTTCGTCGGTCAGATGGGACATGATGATTACCCTTATTGCGGTTCCGGGCCGTCGGCAGAGCGCCGCGCCCCTGTGGCCGTCGGGCAGTGCCAGTCAGGGATGACAGGCGGACGGCGGCACCGGGTCAGGGTGATGAAAGCGACATGACAGGCTTGTTACAGCAGGCTGTTCACCTGTTCGACAAAGCGCAGCACCGAAATGGGCTTGGAAACATAGGCCTGCGCCCCGGCGGCGCGAATCCGTTCCTCGTCCCCTTTCCCGGCATAGGCGGTGACCGCCATGATCGGCACGCTGGACAGCCGATCGTCGGCCTTCAGGGAAATGATGAGGTCCAGCCCGCTGACATGGGGCAGGTGAATGTCCGTGATGACAAGGTCGGGCAGAAAGTCGCGCGCCTGCGCCAGCACGTCGCGACCGTCACGCATCGGCAACACTTCATGGCCATGCGCACGCAGCAAATCGCAAAAAAGTTTCAGATTGAGTTCGTTGTCCTCGACAACAAGCACGCGCTTTGCCACCAGTCACCCATAATTTCCAAGCAGCCCCGAAGCGCGCCACATCCTGGCCGCACCCCCGCCGAGACCCGATCATGCGACCCGACACCCATAATGGCAAGCGAGATAGCGGCGCAGACCCCGCGACGCTGGCGCTGATGGCGCTGGGCTGGATCCTGGCCGACGGGCAGCGGGCCGACCGGCTGCTGGCGCTGACCGGCCTGGACAGCGACACCCTGCGCGCGGGGATCGACAATCCGGCGATATTGGGCGCGGTGCTGGCCTTTCTGGCGGATCATGAGCCGGACCTGATCGCCTGTGCCGAGGCGATCGACACATCGCCCGACATCTTGATCGCCGCGCAGGAGAGACTGAGCCGATGAACCGCCCGCTGATCATCACCGATTGCGACGAGGTGCTGCTGCACATGGTCGTGCCGTTCCGCGACTGGCTGGACGAAACGCATAATGTGCATTTCGACATGCATGATCGCGGCTTTGCAGAGGCGCTGCGGCACAAGGATAGCGGGCAGGTCGTCGAGCGCGAACTGGTATGGGGGTTGCTGGTCGCGTTCTTCGATACCGAAATGCACCGGCAGACGCCGATCGCGGGCGCGGTCGCCGCGCTGGGGCGGCTGGCGCAGGTCGCCGACATCGTCGTGCTGACCAATATCGGCGAGCGCCATCACCAGTTGCGCGTCGAGCAGCTGGCGGCATTTGGCCTCGACTTCCCGGTCCAGTGGAATCACGGGCCGAAGGGCGAACCGCTGGCCGCGATCGTCGCCGCGCATGATGCCAGCGTCGCGCTGTTCATCGACGATCTGGCCGAACATCACACGTCCGTCGCGCGCCATGCGCCCGGCGTGTGGCGGCTGCACATGGTCGGCGAGCCGGAGATCGCCATAACCGTGCCTGCCGCGCCGCACGCCCATGCGCGGATCGACAATTGGGCAGCGGCTGAACGCTGGATCATGGAAAAGCTGGCCACCGGACCGGCACCAATCGAAACATCCTACACTGACGGAGCCTTATCATGAGCATCGACGCCCGCCTTGCCGAACTCGGCATCACCCTGCCTCAGGCCGCCGCCCCGGTCGCCGCCTATGTGTCGAGCGTGGAGGCCAACGGCCTGCTGCATATTTCCGGGCAGATTTCGCTGGCCCCCGACGGTCTGATGACCGGACGTCTGGGCGAGGACAGGGAACTGGATTATGGCGTCGCCGCCGCGCGCATCTGCGGCCTCAACCTGATCGCGCAGATGAAGGCGGCGCTCGGCAGCCTCGACCGGGTCGAGCGGGTGGTGAAGCTGGGCGCATTCATCGCCAGCGCGCCATCCTTCACGGACCAGCCCAAGGTCGCCAATGGTGCGTCCGAACTGATGGTCGAAGTGTTTGGTGAGGCAGGCAAGCACACCCGCAGCGCCGTGGGCGTGCCGGTGCTGCCGCTGGGCGCGGTCGTGGAAATCGACGCCGTCGTGCTCGTCCGCGCCGCTGACTGACGCGACGGACCTTGCGCAACAGCCGGGGCGACACAATGTCCCCGGCTGTGAATGAAGCAGCCAGACCCGATCGCGTGAAGGCACGCCGATGACTGATGTGGTGGCGCGTATCGCGGCAGGCGTGGCGGAGCTGCCGCGTGCGCAGTGGGATGCCTGCGCAGGGGCCGACAACCCGTTCGTCAGCTGGGATTTCCTGAGCGCGCTGGAGCGGTCGGGCAGCGTGGGCGAAGGAACCGGCTGGCAACCCCTGCCGCTGATGATCGACGGGGCGGACGGGCGCATCGCCGCCGCCGCGCCGCTCTATGCCAAGAGCCACAGCCAGGGCGAATATGTGTTCGACCATGGCTGGGCCGATGCCTGGGAACGGGCGGGCGGGCGCTATTATCCCAAGATCCAGATCGCCGCGCCTTTTTCTCCCGTGCCCGGTCCCCGGCTGCTGCTACGCGACCGCAGCCTTGCCCCGGCGTTGATCGCGGGGATCGAGACGCTGGTGGCGCGCAACCACCTGTCGTCCGCCCATGCGACCTTCGTGGCGCCGGACCAGGTCGCTGATTTCGAGGCGGCGGGCTGGCTGATTCGTGAGGACAGCCAGTTTCACTGGTCCAATCGCGGTTATGGCAGTTTCGATGATTTCCTGGCCGACCTGTCGAGCGCGAAGCGCAAGAATATCCGCAAGGAACGCGCACGGGCGGTCGAAGGGCTGGACATCGTCCACCTGACCGGGCCGGATCTGACCGAGGCGCATTGGGATATATTCTGGGATTTCTATCAGGATACCGGCGCGCGCAAATGGGGAACGCCCTATCTGACGCGATCCTTCTTCTCGCTATTGGGCGAGACGATGGCCGACCGGGTGCTGTTGATGCTGGCGCTGCGCGACGGACGGGCGGTGGCAGGGGCGCTCAACCTGATCGGCGCGGATACGCTATACGGCCGCTATTGGGGCTGTAACGAGGAGGTGCCGAACCTCCATTTCGAGCTATGCTATTATCAGGCGATCGACGTCGCGATCGCGCGCGGCCTTGCTCGCGTCGAAGCGGGCGCGCAGGGCGGGCACAAGCTGGCGCGCGGCTATGCCCCGGAACCGACCTTTTCCGCGCATTATATTCCCGATGCCGGGTTTCGGCGCGCAGTGGCCGATTTCCTGACCGCCGAGCGGGCAGGCGTACAGCAGGACCGGCTATGGCTGGCCGGGCGGACGCCGTTCAGAAAGGCTGATTAGGCGGCGCGCGCCTGCGTCAGGGCGATCCATGCGCGGGCCTGACGCTGGGCCTCGGCGATTTCGCGGGCGGTCATTTCCTCGGCAATTTCGGCCCGCATCGCCTGGCCTTCTTCGCTGCCGCCAAGGGCCGCCAGGTTGAACCATTTATGCGCTTCGATCAGGTCGATCGGCATGTCGCCGGTGCCGCAGCTATAGGCGACGCCCAGATCGAAACAGGCCTCTGCCGATCCGCTGGCCGCCCGCGCCATGCGGCTCTCGATTAGAAACTGCGCACTCTTGATACTATTGCCCATGACCCTGTTCCCTTTTCCAACGCTAACCCAATGGTCGACAACCCTTGTTCTTTTTCCACGAAGAGCAGGTTGGACCGGCAGCCGCTAAAAAATGGTTAACGGCTTTGACCGTTTGTAGGGCCGGACTCGCGCGATTGCGGGGGCGGGCAAGGTTAATGGGTGCCGCGCGGAGCAGCGAATAGTAGCATTTTAGGACTGGCATCGGCGCATCTTAGTCCCCATAGCCGGACCCATGGCCCAAAATCCCCCTTCCCCGCCAGCAGGCAAGGACATCCAGTTTCGCGAATTCGTGCTGCTATGCGCCTGTCTCATGGCGATGAACGCCCTGTCGATCGACCCCATGCTGCCTGCCCTGCCCGCCATCGGCCGCGATCTGGCGATCGCGCAGCCCAATGACCGGCAGTTGATCATCAGCGTCTATTTTCTGGGGCTGGGCATCGGGTCGCTGCTGTTTGGCGTCCTGTCCGACCGTTATGGCCGCAAGAAGGTGCTGGGCTGGGCGATGCTGTTGTTCATCCTCTCGTCCATGGCCTGCGCAGCGGCGCAAAGCTTCCCGGTCATGCTGATCGGCCGCGCCTGCGCCGGCTTTTTCGCCGGAGCGAGCCGCGTCATCACCGTGGGAATCGTGCGCGACCGTTTCCGGGGCGATGCGATGGCGCGGGTCATGTCGCTGATCTTTGCGGTGTTCATGCTGATCCCGGTGATGGCCCCCAGTTTCGGCCAGGCGATCCTGTGGATCGCGCCGTGGCGCTGGATCTTCTGGGCGCTGGCGATAATGGCGAGCCTGATCCTGCTATGGCTGATGGCGCGGATGCCCGAAACATTGCGACCGGAAAACCGGATGCGAATCACGGTCGGCGGGCTGTTGCACACGGTCGGGACGATCATGCGCACGCGCAGTTCGATCGGCCATATGCTGGCCAGCGGCGTGGTGATGGGCGGATTGATCGGCTTCATCCTGTCGGTGCAGCAGATATTCTTCGACGTGTTCAAGGCGGAAGAAATTTTCCCGATCGCCTTCGCCCTGATGGCGGCCGGCATGGGGGTCGGCAGCCTGGTCAACAGCCGGCTGGTATCACGCTTTGGCGCGCGGCGGCTAAGCCAGGCGGCGCTGATCGCCTTCATCCTGATCGCCATCGTCCATGTGAGCGTCATCCTGTCGGGGCGGGAGACGATCGTCACCTTCATGCTGCTGCAGGGGATAACGATGCTGACCGTCGCCTTCACCGCGTCCAATTTCAGCGCGATCTCGATGGAGCCATTTTCGAAAGGTGCGGGCGTCGCTTCCTCCTTTCAGGCGTTCCTGACCACCGCCCTGTCCGCGACGCTGGGCAGCATCGTGGGCCGCGCGTTCAATGGCACCACCTTGCCGCTGGCCATGGGGCTGCTGGTGTTCGGCTCCTTAAGCTTCCTGATCGTGATCTGGGCGGAGCGGGGCAGGCTGTTCACCCGGCCCAACAATAGCGGGCTGCGCGACGTAGAGTTTGAAACGGTCCACTGAACGACAAACGGGGCGGTGTTACCCGCCCCGTTCGATGTTCGATCAGGCGTCTTGCTTGATCAGGCGTCCTTTCCGCCCGGCGTATGCGCGCCGGGCAGCGGCGGCACCGGCTGGGGCGGGATGCCCGCATCCAGTTCCGGCACGTCGCTGATCCCGCGCCCCACATGGCTGCGGTTGCGGCTATAGGCGAAATAGACGATCAGGCCGACTGCCGCCCAGCCCACGAACATCAGCTTGGTTTCGACGCCCAGGCTCCAGAACAGATACATGCAGCCCAGAATCGCGATCGGCGCGGTGATCATGATCGCCGGGGTGCGGAAGGGCCGCCTGCGTGCCGGGTCGGTACGACGCAGCACCAGCACCGCGATCGACACGGCGGCAAAGGCGAACAGGGTGCCGGAGTTGGAGATGTCCGCCAGGATGCCGACGGGGAAGAAGGCGGCGAACAGCGCGACGAAGATGCCGGTCAGGATGGTGATGACATAGGGCGTCTTGTAGGTCGGATGGACTTTGGAGAACATCGCCGGCAGCAGGCCGTCGCGGCTCATGACGAAGAAGATGCGGGTCTGGCCGAACATCATCATCAGGATGACCGAAGGCAGGGCGAGACCAGCGGCCAGGCCGAGCAGATTGCCGATCTGGGGCCAGCCGATTTCACGCAGGGTCCAGGCCAGCGCTTCCTTCGAGCAGGTGACGGCTTCGGTACCGGCAGCAGCCAGCGCAGCGCATTGTTGCGACAGCGCGGTCGATCCGGGTGCCAGGGCAATGCCGCCCTGCGCGATCGGGATGCCGCCTTCGGTCACCGGCTGCGCACCCACGGTGCCGATGACGCCTGCGGCAACCAGCATGTAGAAGATGGTGCAGATGCCGAGCGAACCGATCAGGCCGATCGGCATGTTGCGCTGGGGGTTCTTGGTTTCTTCAGCAGCCGTGGACACGGCGTCGAAGCCCACATAGGCGAAAAAGATCGAGGCGGCGGCAGCGGAAATGCCCGAAAAGCCGAGCGGGGCGAAGGGGGTGAACTTGTCCATGTTCATGACCGGCAGCGCCAGCACGATGAACAGCGTGAGCGCCGCGACCTTGATCAGCACCAGCACGGCGTTGACCGACGCGCTTTCCTTGGTGCCGATGACCAGCAGCCAGGTGACCAGACCGGCGATCAGCATCGCGGGCAGGTTGACCACGCCGCCATCGAACGGTCCCCGCGTCAGCAGATCGGGAATGTCCATATGAAATGTATGTTCGATCAATCCCACGACATAGCCGGACCAGCCGACCGACACCGCGCCCGCCGCGACCGCATATTCCAGGATCAGCGCCCAGCCGACCATCCAGGCGATCAATTCGCCCATCACGGCATAGCTATAGGTATAGGCGGAACCGGACACGGGCACCATCGCCGCCATTTCTGCATAGCAGAGCGCCGCCACGGCGCAGACGAAGCCGGCGATGACGAAGGCGATCATCATGCCCGGCCCGGCCTTTTGCGCGGCTTCGGCCGTCAGCACGAAAATGCCGGTGCCGATAACGGCCCCGATGCCGAGCATGGTGAGCTGGAATGCGCCCAGCGAACGATGCAGCGATTTCTTCTCTGCCGTCGCCAATATGGCGTCGAGAGATTTTACGCGCCCGAATATCATGAATGGAAACCCTTTTATCTTGCGATGTCTTGCCCCGGCGGCCGGATCACCCGCCCCCTTTTGCTATGGGATCGGAGACTATCGCCTAATCACGCGCGCGCAAGTATGTTGCGCAATCAAGACATGACCATCCACGGTCGAATGATGAGGAGTGATGATGATCGACCTGCTGACAGCCCCCGGCCTGCATGACGTGCCCCATGGTTTCGCCGGGCGGCGCGGCGGGGTGTCGGAGGGTGTTCATGCCGGGCTGAATGTCGGCCTGGGGTCGCAGGATGATCGCGCGGCAGTGCTGCGCAACCGCGAACTGGCGCGTGACGCGGTGATGCCCGGCGCGCCGCTGGTGACGGTGCATCAGGTGCATTCGCCCGATGTCGTGATGGTCGGCGCGGCGGTGCCGGATACGGAGCGCCCCGCCGCCGACGGAATGGTGACGGATCGACCGGGCCTGTTGCTGGGCATATTGACTGCGGACTGCGTGCCTGTCCTGTTTGCCGACCGGGCGGCGGGCGTGGTCGGCGCGGCGCATGCCGGATGGAAGGGCGCGCTTGGCGGGGTGACCGATGCGACGATTGCGGCAATGACGGCGCTGGGGGCGCAGCGGGAACGGATCGGCTGTGCGATCGGTCCCTGCATCGGGCGCTCCTCCTATGAGGTGACGCTGGATTTCGCCGAGCGGTTCGAGCGGGACGATGCCGATAATGCGCGCTTCTTCACGGCGGGACGGCTGGGGCATGTGCAGTTCGACATTGCCGCCTATGTCGCGTCCCGGCTGGCGGCGGCCGGGGTCGGACGGATCGATCTGCTGGATGAGGATACGTACAGCCAGCCGGACCGCTTTTTCAGCTATCGCCGGTCCTGCCATCGCAGCGAGCCGGACTATGGCAGGCAGTTGTCGATGATTGGCTTGGGCGCGTGATGAAGGTGGAGCGGATGTTCGGCCATTGGAGCGACGCCGCCGCCAGACTGTGCTGTAGAAGAGCGATTGCTCAATAGCGCCCGAGTTAGGAGACCTGTGCGTGGGTGGGGGTAGAGCTATGAAATCGCGGGGGACTGTCAGGAATTTCGTGTACGGCGAGGCATAATGGGGAACAAGGAGACCCAGTATGTCACGACGCAAAGAACCTTCGATACCGAACGACATTCTCGACCAACTGCTTGCCGGCACTGACGCGGCGGCGGCGCTCAGCCAGGGCGGCCTGCTCGATACATTGAAGAAGGCATTTGCCGAACGGGCCCTCAACGCGGAGATGGATCACCATCTTGGCCAGGAGGAGCAAGGGGCCAACAGCCGGAACGGCTATGGTCGCAAGACGGTGACGACCGAGGGGGGACGGATCGAGATCGAGGCACCGCGTGATCCGGCCGGCAGTTTTGATCCGCAGCTTATCGCAAAATATCAGCGCCGTTTCCCCGGTTTTGATGACAAGATCATCTCTATGTACGCGCGCGGCATGAGTACCCGTGAGATCACCGGGCATCTGCGCGACCTGTATGGCATTGAGGCCTCGCCCGATCTGATCAGCACGATCACCGACGCAGTCCTGGAGGAAGTCGCGGCCTAGAGCAGTTTGTGATCATACGGCCTGTCTCTTATACACATCAGATGTGTATAAGAGACAGGTTCCACAGACCTTCGCGTGATCGCTCACCAGCTTTTCGCAGGAGGTGTTTGAGCCTGTCTCTTATACACATCTAGATGTGTATAAGAGACAGATGTACGCGCGCGGCATGAGTACCCGTGAGATCACCGGGCATCTGCGCGACCTGTATGGCAATGAGGCCTCGCCCGATCTGATCAGCACGATCACCGACGCAGGCCTGGAGGAAGTCGCGGCCTCGAGCAGTTTGTGATCATACGGCAGCATATCCGGCATGTCGGAAGTAGTTTTTGCATTGCCGTGGAGGGAAGTCGTCGAGGAGTGCCCCGACGCGGTTCCACAGACCTTCGCGTGATCGCTCACCAGCTTTTCGCAGGAGGTGTTTGAGCCTGTCTCTTATACACATCTAGATGTGTATAAGAGACAGCGCCAAGGCCCCGCGCCGCCCTTGCCGCAATGCCTAGAGCCACCGCACCGCCGCTGCATCGCTGATCCGGTAACGCCGCGCGGCCTCCCGCCGCGACCAACCTTCAACCTCAACCGCTGCGATCACCCGATCGCGCAAATCCGGGGAATAAGCTCTGGTCATCCGTGCCAACCTCCAACAGCCAGCATAGCGAATCAGAAGTCCCGCGCCTTGGAAATCCACCACGATTCCGTCAGATCACAATCAGCTCTAGCAGCAACGCCCACTGGACCCGGCCTATCCGCTGGTTTTCTTCGATGCGATCCGGGTCAAGATCCGCGATGAGGGCATGGTCCGCAATAAAGCTATCCACATCGCCCTGGGCGTCATGGCCGATGGCACCAAGGTGGTCTTGGGGCTATGGCTGGAACAGAATGAAGGCGCCAAATTCTGGCTGCGCGTCATGAATGAACTGCGCAACCGCGGCGTCGAGGACATCATGCTGGCCGTCGTCGATGGCCTCAAGGGCTTTCCCGACGCCATCACTGCGGTATTCCCCGAAGCGATGGTGCAGACGTGCATTGTCCATCTGCTGCGCAACTCGATGGATTTCGTGGCGTGGAAAGACCGTAAGGCGCTCGGAACGGCCCTGAAGGCCATCTACCGTGCCGTCGATGCCGCGGCCGCTGAGGAGGCACTGACGGCCTTCGAGACCAGCTTCTGGGGCCAGCGCTATCCCGCTATCGGCCAGAGTTGGCGCCGGGCATGGCCCGAGGTCATCCCATTTTTCGCCTTTCCTGATGAGGTCAGGCGGATCGTCTACACCACGGATGAGATGGACAAGACCTGCCGCAGAAAATTGTGCTATGCAGGTGGTGCGCGGGCGACTCCGTGGCGAAGAGCGGAACCCAGGCTGCGAGTTCCGTCAGGCCGCCTTTTCACAACCCTGCCGGTTTGGAGCGTCCGCGCACCTTTGGCCTTGTCTCCCACTGGGCAACGAACTGCTCATAGGCCTGCTCGGCATGACGGGCGATATCCATTTCCTGATCGCGCAGTGCCTTGACGTTGTAGGCGTAGGCTGGGCCGGGTTTGTTGCCTTTCTTCTGCGGTTTTCCGGCCTTGAGTTCCATGGCCCGTCGCTTGTTGGCGATCAGCGCAGGACGCGCCCAACGATAATCGGTCTGTTTGGTCAGCAGATGCCAGCACAGAACCGTCAGCTTGCGCGCCAAGGCGACGGCCGCCACTTGATGGCCGCGCTTGGCCCGGATGCGGACGAAGAATGCATGCAGCGGCCCAGGCGTTTTGGCGGCCGCCCATGCCGCCTCGACCAGCATCGCTCTGGCGTGGCTGCGGCCGACCTTGCTGATCCGCCCATGGTGGGCTGCTCCAAGCCCCGACTGGCGCACCCGCGGGTTGAGGCCGAAGTAGCTCACCAGCTTTTGCGGGCTCGAGAAGCGGTTGATGTCGCCGATTGCTGCCACGATCCCCGCTGCCACGGTCAGGTTGATGCCCGTGATGGTCAGCAATCTGGCAATCGCGTCATCGTCGAGCGCGTCGCCGGCGATCTCCTTGTCGATGGTTGCCAAATCATCGGTCAGCCGGTCGAGCTCGCGGATGTGCCGTTCGATAGCACCACGCTCGTCTTCTGGCACGGGCTGGCGCAAGAGCCAGGCACGGCCAACACCGCTGAACAGGTCGGCATGCGGACAGCGCGGGATCAGGTGAGCGTGCAGGATGGAATGCACTTCGTTCTTGATCCGCGTACGGTGTCGGACAATTTGAAAGCGCCGCGCTGCCAGGCGGCGCATACGCTCCGTCGCCGCATCAGGCGTCCAGATCTCAGGTAGATATCCGGCAGCGTAAAGGCTGGCCAACGTGCCCGCATCGATCTTGTCGGTCTTTACGTGCGCGTGGGCGATCGCCTTCACCTGAAGCGGATTGGCGATCACCACTCGGGTCACGAACGGCGAGAGCACCCGCGATACCGCCATGCAGTTGCCCGTTGCCTCGATCACGACCTCGTCAGTAGATCGCAGTCCTTTGCCGAAACCCTCCAGCGCCGTCCGGGTCATATCGACCCGTCCGGCATTCCTGAGCCGGCCTTCTTCCCAAATCACCACCTCGCCAAAGGTCCGGTGGATATCAATGCCAATGACGCGTCGCATAAGCGCCTTCTGTCAGCCAAAGTGACGGGAGCGGCGGGCGACACGACAACTACGGATCCGCGCTCGCAGCGCAACCGGGTGAGTCGCAGAGGCGGCCAGCTACTAACGCGAGCTCGCAGCTCATGATGTACATCGGCCTGCCCGCACATTCGTGCTCCCGGTGCCTCTGTCCCGGATGGTCGCACCATATGCCGCAACCCGTGAGTCGCAGAAGGAACTTCGGCACCGACAGCCTCATACCGGTTACAAATTCGATAGAAGCCTTGAACTCCAAGCTTCGCCGCGCTGTTCGTGCCCGGGGCCATTTCCCCAATGATGAGGCCGCCACCAAGCTGCTCTATCTGATCTTGAACCGATCGGAAAAAGAGTGGAAAATGCCGCCGCGCGAGTGGAACATGGCGAAGGCTCAATTTGCCGTACTCTTCGGCGAACGCTTCATCAGGGCTATGACGGCCTGATGGTCAACTGCCTCGCCGCACACGAAATTCCTGACAGTCCCAATCGCGCAGATATTCGATGAGTTATCGATCCGGCCTGCGCTTTGCGATCGGAGGCGATATCATGCTGGGACGGAGAGAATATTCATCGTGCGCTTGAGGTTGTAGGCAATGGCGGTGAGGCGGACTTGGACGGCGGCTTTGGCGAGACCTCGCCATCGCATTCGGCGCAGACCGTAGCATCGCTTCCATGTACCGAAGATCTTTTCGATACGGGCGCGCACGCGGTGGATCGGTTGATTCCATTCATGGAGCTTGCGGAGCGTTTCAGCTTCGTCGCGGCCCCACATGCCGGTAGCGACGATCCGGGGAAGACTGCCCTTTGCCAGCACGGCATCACAAAAGTGATTGCCGCGATAGGCGCTGTCGGCAAACACCTCACCGGGATTGTCGGGCAAGGCTCCGGGACCTGCTTTGCCGTCATTGATATTTGCCGATGTGATCGACACTTCCTCGACCAACGCGGTATCGGCGTCGGCACCCACGTGGGCCTTGAAGCCGTGCACCGCCCGTTTTCTTTTGTGCTTCACCCAGCGCGCATCATCATCGTCTTCACTAGCCGAGGCAATGATGGTGGCATCGACCAGAGTTCCGGTCTTGACCGTCACCGCTTTGGCCTTGAGCTGCATGGTCACGGTTTCAAACAGCGATCGGTCAAGTTGGTGCGCGACCAGCAGCCGACGGAACCTGACGAACGCGGTACGCTCTGGCGTCGCCTCATTCGCGGAAAACCCACAGAAGCGGCGAAAAGAGGCGCGGTCGTCCAGGGCTTCAGCCAGCTTCACATCGGACAGATCATACCAGATCGACAACAGAAGTGCTTTGAACATTGCCAGGGGCGGCCAGGCGGGCTCACCTTTGGAGGCCGGATAAAGCGGATCGAGAAGAACCGCGACCGCGTGCCAATCAATCAGCGATACAAGCGCGTCCAGCGATGACGTCGTGCGCTCGGACCCTGAAAACCCAAACCGCTCCTGACCAATCGAACGCTGCGCCACGGCCGTTCTCCTCCCTGGAAAGCCCATAGAATCAGCATTTGACGCGCCTGTCTACGCCCACCCACGCACAGGTCTCATAGCTGAGCCGGCTGCAGTCGATAGCCGGTATGCTATCATAGCAAGTTGAAATGAACATTCGCAATACGCCATTTCCGCAGTTATTATCCAACACTCTCAGTGGTTTCCCACGTTAATAAGCATTCTTATGAACCACGACTAAAAATGTGCGCAGCAAGATGGTGACGTCGCCAACAAGCGACCAGTTAGAAACATATTCCAGATCTGCTTGCAACCTCTGCATAAGGTCGTTTCTATGATCTGTTGCTCCACGGAACCCACGCACTTGGGCAAGACCTGTGATACCTGGTTTGATCGCGTGACGCTGCCAGTAGCGCTGGTCGATGCGCCAGAACAATTCATCCCCCGCCAGCGAACCAAGAGCATGCGGACGAGGCCCTACCAAACTCATATCTCCCTCCAGAACGTTGAAAAGCTGGGGCAGCTCGTCCATACTTGTCTTCCGAATAAAGCGTCCAACTGCCGTAATGCGATTATCGTCACGCGACGCAGAACGACTGCCAGCATCATCTGTGGCTTCAGTCCGCATGGAACGAAACTTATAAACGTGGAACAGGCGATTGCCTCTTCCCATACGAACTTGACGAAATAATATCGGACCTGGACTGGAGACCTTGACTGCAAATGCGATGATCAGCAGCAGGGGTGTCAGCGCGATGATAGCGGGTACCGTAAGGCACAGATCGAATGCCCGCTTTAGAATTCGGCTGCGGATATCGAGCGGACCGGTCGATACCGGAATGCCAACAAGGCTGGAACCGTCCGAGGCATGGAGCTGCCCAATACTGTGAAGTTCAGGAACCAGCAATTCCCCATTGCAGCCGATGCCCTTGAGATACAAGGACCAGCTTTCCCGGCGTTCGACTGCAGAAGAGACGACCACCCGGTCGGCCCCGAGCAAGAGGTTCGATATCTGATCCAAGACACGTGGATCGTTGACGTCAGGAGTTACACCATAGTCAGCAATATCTATAACATCAAAGCCGTCAGGCACCGGAATCGGCTGATCGTCAATGACTAGTAGCAGCTTCATGAAGCGAGCGCCTAGCCGGAATCTGATGAACCGAATCAGCAATAGGCGCTGCACCACAAGCAGAACGGCCGCCACGCCAATGCCCGCGAATATGTAGGTGCGCGATAGTGTCGGCGCTTCCTTGATGGCGAACCGCACAAGAGCATAAAAGGCAAAAGCGATCGCAAGCGCGGTGAGAACCCGGTGAATTCCCTCGCGCGACACAACGCCTTCATAGGAATAGGCGCCTGCATAAGAGCTTATGACGAGGAAGATCGGCAAGAGACTTTGCAGAGCGGTCGCGTCGAAGACCAGCATACCGTGGCGAATCAATCCGGCGATACCGAAGCCAACGATCAATGCCGCAAGATCGAAAAGCATCTGGAGCAGATAGACGGTCACTCGAACTGATTGCGTGGACAAGGAGCCCCAACACCTTGATTGGGGCAACCGGACAGCAGCTTCTACCTCCACCGTCAATCTCTAATTCCTATATTCAGACGCAGTCACATGGCGATTTAACTCGCCAGATGCAGCTTCTTCTGCAACCAACCCAAAACTAACCAATTCTACCTAAAGAACAAGCTTTCCCAAAGAAACTTTTGGCCGCGTGCATTTATATTGCGACGAAATGCAAGATAGCCAGTTTAAATCTGCTACATTAAAATCACAACCCCGCTTGCGACGATTGCACCACCTAGTGCAACGTAACCGACAGCTCGCGAAACCCAATGAAGCACGGATTCATAGGTCGCCATCTCATGAGGGCGAGAACAATTCTTAGGTAAATCTACCGAACGTGACAACAAACACACCTTCATCACACATCCTCCATTTTTTATTTTTTAAACTGCTCGAGGACGTATTTTATCATAAATTTGTTTCAAAGTGGTACAAAATTTGCGCAAACGCCGCTGTTTTTTACAGAGGAGCGCCATTGCCATCCCGCCTTCATCGAGGCGTACCCACCGATTCGCTATGCCGGCGATGGCTGATGATCGGTTTGGTAGCGGTTTGGTAGTTTTTTGCCCGCATAAACAAGCCTCAACTGGAGCAAAAGAATGCGTCCCGAATCCAGCGTTCCCCGTTTTGACGAGTTGCATGCCTTCAATGGCACAGCGCCGCGTGCTACCGTTGCGAATAGCGGTGTTGTCGCCGACTGGCAAAGCCTGATTGAGAGCCGGTTCAGCGCGAACAGCCCGAACCAGCCCCTCGACGCTACGTTTTGGTTGATTTCGCGGCTGGCCGGCTACACGGCGCTTGTCGTGGGATACTGTGTGGTCGGTGGTATTATCCTGAGCTGATTTGGTTCATCATTGCGAATATGCATAATATCGAAGATCACTAGCTGTCTGGTTGTGGCTCATTGGCATAATATAGCACGTCGTCGACGCTAGCACTACTTTGGCAGAAGTGTGATTTTTAGGATTGAACAAACCCACTGACGCGGGAGATGTGTAGGTATAGGCTGGAATAGCCTCCTGATGAGAAGGTTTGGTTGCTGAGACCAACCCCCTGATCGGGAGACCAGCTCATGGCTGATACCACAACAGCGGTTAGCCCGCTGCGCCGTCGTATGATTGACGATATGATGTTGCGCAACTTGTCGCCGGCTACCCAGCGTTCCTACCTTCACGCCGTCACGAAGTTCAGTCGTCACTTTGGACGTTCACTGGATCGGCTTGGGTTGGAGGATGTCCGGGCATTTCAGGTCTATCTCGTGTCGCAGGGGATTTCGTGGCCATCGCTGAACCAGACCGTGTGCGCATTGCGCTTTTTCTATGGGGCGAGATACCCGAGCGGATCGCCTATGCGCGCACGCGTCGCAAGTTGCCCGCGATCTTGAGCCCCGACGAGGTGGTACGCTTTCTTGAGGCGGTGCCGTCGTTGAAGTCCCGTGCCGCACTGACCACTGCCTATGCTGCGGGACTGCGCGTATCGGAAGCGGTGAACCTGAAGATTGGCGATATCGACAGCGACCGGATGCTGCTGCAGGTTCGCCACGGCAAGAGGAAATGGCAAGTTCACTTCCGCACGCCGCCCGCACCATGTTCCGATTGATGCTGGATTTGCTGGCGGATCCAGATGCCAAGATCGTCGAACTCGACAAGAAGATCGCAACGCGCGCCTGAGGATGAGATAGCGCGCAGGCTGATGACCATTCCTGGTATAGGGCCAATTACGGCCACCGCGATCGCCGCGCTTGCACCACCAGCCGAAACATTCACCAAGGGCCGTGGCTTTGGCGCCTGGCTTGGCCTTACGCCTTTGCAGAAATCGAAGGGCGGCAAGCAGAAGCTCGGCGCCACATCAAAAATGGGCGAGCGAACGATCAGACGCCTGCTTATCATCGGCAGCAGCGCCGTCGTCCTCCAGGCAAGCAAGAAAGGAGCTCCCAAGGGCTCCTGGCTGGAGGGGATGCTGGCTCGCAAGCCGCGAATGCTGGTGACGGTCGCGCTTGCGAATAAAATGGCACGCATCGTATGGGCGCTGCTCACCAAGCAAGAGAATTACAAAGCTCCGGTCGCAGCTATGGCGTGAGCCTGGCGGGCCGCGATGCAGGGATGAGCGCGTCAGGTGTGCGATCATGGCCTGCAAGGCGTAGAGGCAATCATCCAGTGGCAGCAGCGTGTGCTTGCGGAAGGCAACGATGATCGCCTCCTCTTCGATATTCAGTACAGAGGAATGAATATCGGTGGGACTAAACACCTAGCTATGACATGATGGGTCCAGCATCATTCAAGCGGCCCGGCACCATAGCTCCGGGCGGAAGGGTATGTTAGCGACGGGCACGGTATAGACTATATCCAGCACAAGTGTAGGACGATGTTTTTCCAGTCGCAAATTGGTCATGAAAGCACCGCCTTGGGTGCAATAGGGGAATGATAGAGGATGAAGACCGTATTAGTTACGGGCGGCGCCGGCTATGTCGGGTCGCATTGCTGCAAAGCCTTCGCCGCCGCCGGATGGCATGTCGTGACGCTCGACAATCTGTCACGCGGCTGGCAGTCCGCCGTCAAATGGGGACCGCTGGTTGAAGCGGACATTGCCGACAGGGTGGCCGCGGAGGCCGCGCTACGGCGCTATGCGCCCGATGTGGTGGCCCATTTCGCAGCTTATGCCTATGTCGGCGAATCGGTTGAACAGCCTGATATCTATTATCAGAATAATAGCGCTGGCACGTTGGCCCTGCTGGAGGCGATGCGGGCGACCGGCCATGGCAGATTGCTGTTTTCGAGCACCTGCGCCTCTTACGGTCATCCGGTTCGCCTGCCCATCGACGAAAGCCATCCGCAATCGCCGATCAATCCTTATGGCTGGTCCAAATTCATCATCGAACGGATGCTGGAGGACTATGCGCGAGCCTATGGCTTTGCATCGATCGCGTTGCGCTATTTCAACGCCGCGGGCTGCGATCCCGAAGGCGAGATCGGCGAGCATCATGAGCCGGAGACCCATGCCATTCCCCTCGCCATCGCGGCGGCGCTGAACGGCGGATCGTTCAAGATATTCGGAACGGATTTCGATACACGCGACGGCAGCGCCATCCGGGACTACATCCACGTCTGCGACCTGGCGGATGCGCATGTGCTGGCGGCCGAGCGGCTGTTGACGATAGCAAGCGGGGCGGACGTGTTCAACCTGGGCACGGGTCACGGAACAAGCGTGCTGGAGGTCGCGGCAGCGGTCAATCGCGCCACCAGCGACCGGCTAAAGGTGGAGCATGCTCCCCGCCGAGAAGGCGACCCGGCCCTGCTGGTCGCATCGGCCGACAAGGCGCGCGACATATTGGGCTGGACCCCGAAGCGATCACATATCGACAACATCATCGAAACGGCGCTTGCCTGGCAGGTCCAGATGTCGCGGGCCCATATCATGGCGGGATCGCCTCTAGTAGTCGGCAAGGCTTGAAGTAGAAGTCCGCCTGCGGCACAAGCGATGTTGACGTGCGGCATGAGCGGTTCGATTTAAGTCCGTTCTCCTCGACCGATCCCAATTTAATGAGGTGTTCCGTGAATACGGTGATGGTGCAGTTTTTCCAGAGCCTCGACAATTACGGCACGGGCATGATGGGACTGGTGACACTGGACCGTCTCCAGCGCGCGCTGGGCGAACCGATCACCGTTGAATGCGATTTCTTCGCGTCGACCGACATGACCGAAATTCAGGACGAACTGGGCGTCGGCGAGGATCGGATCAAGCTGAAGCGCTATGTGCGCACTGGCACTTACACGATGAAGGATAAGCTTAAGAAACTGGTCCATCATGCCCGTGCGGGAGACGTGCGGGGGCGCGATATGGTGATCGTGCTGGGCGGGGACGACCTGTCCGAATATTATTCCCGCGACGTCTGGAAGACACTGGTCAAGCTGCGGCTATGGGCATCGCATGCGCCGATCGTGCTGTTGGGCCAGACTGCCGGACCGTTCAACCTGAAGCGCAACCGCCTCGCGACCAAGGCGCTGTTTCCCAAATTCCATATGTTTCCGCGCGACGAGTGGTGCACACAATATCTGCATGGTGAGTTCGGCCTGCGATCGTCGGTGATCCAGAGCGCGGACCTGGCCTTTTCCGATCTGCCGCGCCAGCATGACAAGGCGATCGAGCGCGAGGTGCTGACGCGCTACGGCCTGGCGCCTGACGGCTATGTCACGCTGGTTGCTTCGGCGATGCAGAAGACGGGCTATTATACGAAGGACGAGGTCGCCTATCTCGACAACTGGCGCGTGATCGCGGAGACGCTGCTGCGCTCGGACGCGATGGCGGGCCGCAAAATATGCCTGTTCGCCCACACGTTCACCGACTGGTACGGGCATGAGCCGGACTATGTCGACAAATTGCTGGCGTTGATCGACCCCGCATTGCGTGATCGGGTCGTTCCGGTGCGCGAACGTGTGCTCCAGACGCGCGCGCGCTTCATTCTGGGCAATGGCCTGCTGACGATCACCGGGCGTATGCACCCGGCGATCTCCACCTTCCAGATGGGTAAACCCGCCATCTCCCTGTCATACAGCAAGAAATATGAAGGCATCATCGGCACCATGCTGGGCCGGTCGGACCTGATCATCGAGGCGAACGACCCCGCGCTATGGGCCAACGGCGATATCGGCCGACTGGCGCTGGAGCGCGTCGATTATGTCATGGCGAACCAGGACAGGCTACGCGCCGAGATCCGCGGCGCAGTGGACCGGCAGAAGGCGATTATCGACGATACGTTCGACCGGCTGCGCAAGATCATCAAGGGCTGAAACCTATGTCCGCGTTCCGCACCTTCAAGATCCGTGCCAAAGCGCTCGTGCCCGAAGCGCCCAAACGCTGGTTCCGCACCATGCGCGACATGCTGAAATGCGGCCAGGGCTGGCTGTACGACGCCAGGCGCTATGCGCGGTATTCGGGCACCCTGCTGAAGAACGATGTCCCGTCGGCCATGAAGGCCGACGTCACCAAATATTATCATATGATCGAAAAGGGGCTGGCCCTACCCCAGCCACGGCCCGGCTTTGGCCAGCACGCCATATTGGACCTGTCCAAGAAGATGCAGCGCGCTTTCGACCGCAACGTGCTGGACCAGGAGATGCAGTTCGCCGTCGATGCTTTGGCCGGCTACCAGCAGTTCAACGAGCGGGTCGGCGTGGCATCTGCCCCCTTCGTCGGCTCCACGCTGGATGCGGCGAAGGCAAGGGGTCTGTCACCGCGGGCCGAGCCGACCCTGGCACGCGAACGGCCGGTCGGCGTCGACGCACAGGATATGCTCGCGATGATCCGGTCGCGTCATTCCGTTCGCCAGTTCGCCGACGCACCTGTACCGGACGAGGTACTGCAACAGGCCGCGATGGCGGCCCAGGCGGCACCCTGCGTGTGCAACCGTCAGGCGAGCAAGGTCTATTTCGTGCGCGATCCGGCGCTCAAGGCGCGACTGCTCGCCTGCCAAAACGGTAATCGGGGCTTTGGCGACACCGCGCCGGTGCTGGCCATCGTGACCGTCGACCTGCACGAATTCCTGGAGCCGTCGGAGCGATACCAGCCCTGGATCGACGGTGGACTATTCGCGATGAACCTGCTGCTGGGCATCCACGCCCAGGGCTATGGCGCGTGCTGCCTGAATTGGTCGGCGCTGCCCGCGCAGGACCGCAGCGTGCGCAGGATCGGCCTGATCCCGGACAATGAGAATGTGGTCATGATGATGGCCATCGGCGCGCTGCCCGACGCATTCAGCGTGGCGCGGTCCGGCCGCAAGCCGCTGGCGGAGGTCATGCGGATTGTCTGATGCCCGCGTGATCACTGGTCCTTGATATAGGCGACGACCGCGTCGGCATCCTCGGGCGACATGGGTGAAATCACCATCCGGCCTTCGGGATACATTTGCAGCGGCCCCATGACGAAGCTCTTGATCCGTTCGTCGCTCCAGGTCGACGCCGCGTCCGCCTTCATCGCATCGGAATAGGCAAAGCCGGGTGCGCTGCCGACATGACGACCGATGATGCCCTTCAGGTCCGGCCCGACCCGGTTGCCGCCCCCAATCGCGTGGCAGGCTGAACAGACGCGCTCGAAAACCCGCGCGCCCTTCTCCACCTTGGCCGATGCCGCCTTGTCAACGCCATCGCCGCCGCAGGCCGCCAGTGCGAAAGGCAGAAAAAGCATCGCTCTCTTGAACGTCATGGACGGCTTTCCTCAGTGAGTTGATGACACCACGCGCGAGCGGCGCGGCCGGAAAAGAATGATGACGGCCGCCAGCACGGAAGCGAGCGCGCAAAGAAGAAGGCCCGGCCCTGCCCACAGCAACCAGCAAACGGCCATGCCGGCCAGCCACAGGATCGACAGCAACAGCGTCGCACGATCACTCCCGCGCCACAGGAGCAGGCCGAGCGGCGGGAGGATGAGGGCCAGGAGCGCCGCCAGGATACGCATCACGCCTTCCCCAGCCCGCCGCTCAGATGTTCGGCGAGACGGACCGACAGCGCGATCAGCGTCATGGTAGGCCCGGAATAGCCGGTGGTCGGAAAGACGCTGGAGCCGCCGACATACAGATTATCCACATCATGCACCTTCAGATTGGCGTCGACCACGCCATCGCTGGGATTTTCCGACATGCGCGTGGTGCCGGTGTGATGATAATGGCCGAGCACCCGCTGCTTGAGCATGTCCATGGTGATCGACTCCACCTCGAACCGGCCCATGTTGAGCGCGCTCAATTCCCGCACGATGATGTCCTGGCCGACATTGATCGTCTTCACGTCGAGGTCCGACAACGCCCAGTGAAAGGTGACGGGACGCTGGCCCAGCTTGTCGCGTTCGGCACCGATCGTAACGCGCGAATCGCGGTTGGGCGCCTGTTCGATGCGATGTTCGAGTTGGTAGTAAAGCGGCGCGCGTTCCTGATCGAACTGGCGCAGGACCGAATTGGTCGTGCCCGGCAGGTTCGACAGCAATTTGGCCATGTCGCGGAACAGACCGAATGTAGCAGGTTTCATCATTGCCGCCGGCAGCTTGCGGGCGGCGCGAAGCTGCTCACTGTCGCGGAAGGAGACCGGGTTGAAACGGCAATAATAGTTCATGATGCCGTGCTTGCGCAGTTCCGCTTCGGTGATGCCCAGATTGGCGTTCAGGCCATAGCGTTGCAGATAAAAGCGGTCATAAGCGCGCGGAAACTTGTCTGAAGGGATCATCCGCGACGCGAAGACATGGGGATGTTCCATGAAATAACGGCCGACATGATCGTGGCGATTGCCGATCCCGCCCGGCATCCTGCTATCTGAGGACAGCAGGATGCGGGCATTCTCGATCGCATGGCAGCAGAGCGCGAACGCCTTTGCCCGGACCTGCGTGGTCTTGCCATCGGTGGTGGTGGCCAGAAGATGATCGACGCGCTTGCCGCCTTCATCCAGCTTGATCTCGACCACGTTGAGATTTTCGACCGGATGGATGTTCGGATTACCTTCGATATCCTTGCGGAACAGGGTCCGAAACCGGATGTTCTTGGCGAGCTGAAAATTCTTGGTGACAAGAACCTTGGAATGGCGGTCCATCAGCAGTTCAGGATCAAGACCCTTCGCCTTGAACTGGTCGTAAGAACTGAAGAAATTGCTCTGAATGCCCAGGATCGTGGCTGCCCTTTCAAGATAAGGCAGCAGCGCGTCATGCTGTACCGGCCAGGCGGGCAGACCTATTTCTGGCCTGCCTTCGTAATCGATCGGATCGTTGGCGCGGCAAAAGCCGCTCCAGTGATTGGTTGTGCCGCCGAAATAGCGCAGCCGGCAGGCGGCAAGATCATAATAGGGCACGCCCGTATTGGGCGCGACGTACAGCGCCTGGGTCTTGCCCTCTATCTCATAGGCGCCGGCCTCGACGAGCAGAACCGAGCGGTTGCGCGCCGCCATTTCTAGCGCCAGCGTGATGCCCGCTGCGCCAGCGCCGACGATGCACAGGTCGGCGACGGGCAATTGGGCAATGTCGGCCTGCCGGGCGTCGATGAACGCCGTCACGAAAAGCGGCCCTCGCGATGGAGCAGGTCGAGCGCGGCGGCCGCCTCCGCTTCGGACACCAATATGCCCCCGATGGTCAATGTGCGCCCCATGCGGAAATCGGCGGCGCTCGATTGTGCGAGTGCACTACCTCCCTCACGAAGCGCCCCCAAGCGAGTACGGTTGCGATCGTACAATGCCTTCGCGCCCGCACTGCCCAGGCTGTTCAGCGCATGACCAGCCAAGGCCCAGAGTGGGTCGGCCGCGCCGCCCGCAGACGCGGTGGCAACGGTCGCGGCTGGAACGCTCAATGCGAGCAGAAGGGCCGTGCGGCGATCAATCCTGCCGTCGTCGATCATCTTAGGATTATCCCGAATGTGGCCTTACGCGGCGATTACCCTGACATTGCGATGCACAAAAACGATGCAACATTCTGAAGCGGCAGGCAATGCCATTTATCGATCCGCGCGGGGCCATGTCAGCCGCGCGCCCACCCGCATGCGCAGCAGCTTGCCAACCAGCCGGCTTACCTGACCCACAACGCGCGTCTCGGCACCTTCGGGGCGACCGGCCATCATCCAGAGTAGTCCGTGCGTCCCCAGATAGACGATGGCGCAAACCCCGCCACGCACGATCAACTGGACGGCGAGCATGGGTTCGGACATCGTTTGGAACGCCGCATCGGGCAGCAGCATCGCGACGGCGGACATCATGGCGGCGCTTGCCAGGCTGCGCCAGGATGCCTGAAACGGCGCGAACAGGTTCCGCCGGGTGAGAACCGCCGCTAGCGAAAGCCCATAAAAAGACTGGAAAATGCCCGACACGGCGCGCCCCACCAGCAATCCTACCAGCCCGCCATAATAATAGCCCACCAGCATCAGCGCGGTTCGCAGGATCATGTAAAGGACCGACCGCATGGCGAGCATCCTGACCTTGCCCATGGCCATGGCGAGCGCTTCGACGCCCGCCCCCACCGTCTGAAGTGCAGACACCGGCGACATGATCTGGACAACCAGTATCGCCAGTTCCCAGCCATGGCCGAACAACAGGTAGATCAGAGGCTCGGCCACCAGCGCGAGGCCGAAGCCGATCGGCAGGGCAATTGCGAGTCCGGCCGCCTGCACCTGCACATAATTACGGCGGACCCGTTCCGGATCGTCGCCCATGATGGAAAAGGCCGGGAACATGGCACGGGTCAATGTGGGGATAACGTCGCCTGTGGCCATCGTGTTAACCTGGTTGCCGATTGAATAGGCGCCCACGGTGTTGGCGTCCAGAACCTTGCCGATGAAGAATATCTCGATCCGCAGGGCTAGTTGCAGGAAAAGATTCTGGATCAGCAGCCAGAAGCCGAAGCCCAGCATTTCGCGATGATGCTTCAGCGAAACGCCTGGCCGACCGGGTACGCGCCAATATGACAGTGCCAGGATCACGATCGCCTGCACGACCTGCCCGATAACGAGTGCCCAATAGGTCCGCAGCAGCAGCGCCAGCAAGATGGAGGCGATATTGCCTGTGAGCGCACTAAGCATCCGCCGCTGCGAATCCTTACGAAAGTCCAGATTGCGCGAATAGAGCGTAAAATAGGGATTATTGAGGCCGTTGAGAATGGTCGGAATCGTCAGGACGTAGAAAATTGCCTCCAGACCGGGCGCTTCCATGAAGCGGGCAAGGGGCGCGGCCGCGACCGCCAGCAGCCCCGCCATCGCGAAGCCGCGCAGCATGTTAAGGGTAAAGGCCGTAGCCAGGTGGGAAGCGTCCAGTTCGCGGGCACGCACCAGCGCGCTGCCGATCTGGACGTTGGTCAGCACTTCGAGGATGATCATGACTGTGGTCGCGATCGCCACCACGCCGAAATCCGCCGGCGTAAGCACGCGCGCCAATATCGCCAGCGTCACGAGTTGCAGACCGCGCATCGCCATGTTGAGCGACCAGAGGATGAGAGCGCTGTTGACGACGCGATGCCCTAGATGGGCGCCGCTTCTTTCCGTATTAAGCGGCGATGATGGATCAGTCATTCATATTCCCTGCCGCTTGCTTCACACCTGCGAAAGGCTTTACAACGCAGCATCGGACTGCGCGACAAAAATTACAGCAAGAACGGGAAACGCCGTTGCGCAGCGGCCAACGTTCATGGGAACGTCACCTTCTCGGGTCCATAACTTGATTAGAATATCGTTTCGGCCCTTTTGGGTATATAGGTGGGGCACCGGTCGCCCCTTTTCCGCTTATCCCCGCCAAGATTTAGGATTCGCATGATTGATCGCATGAACGACGGGAAGAAGAAGGGGGCTTTTTTCACCCGCCGACGCGCCACTGTCATGGTGGGTGTCACTGCCCTGCTGGCTGTCGGCGGCGCAGGGTTGGGATATGTATATTCTCGATGGGATATGCTCGGGTTTCCGGCCGCCATCGCTGCGGTTGCGAACGAACGGGGCGCCCCATCCAGGATCACCGACGCGGCGAGCCTTTCGGGTGCCGTCCGGTTCGCGCGTGATGGCGGCCGCCTGCTGCTCGAACCGGGGCGCTACGATATCGTGACGATCAAGGGCAAGAAATTCGGCAAGCCATTGGTCGTGGCATCGCGCGACCCGCAACGCCCCGCCGTGCTGACCGGATTGCGAATGTCGAACAGCAGCGGCATCATTCTCGAAGACCTGGAATTCAACGCGCCTGCCGAACAAGGCATGTTCGCCTTTACCATTCAATCCAGTTCCAACATTACCCTGCGGCGAATCGATGTGCATGGGTCGCTGGATGGCAATCCGGGCAACGATGTTTCCCCGATCATGATCCGGGGATCGCGCAACATCACAGTGTCGGACAGCGACTTTCACGAAGTGTTTCACGGCATATCCTTTCTGGGCGGGGATGGTCTGACTTTCAGCGGCAACTCCTTCCAGTTCATCCGTACGGACGGCATCCGTGGCGGGGGGGCATCCAATCTGGTCATTCGCGGCAACGTCTTCACCAATTTCAAGCCCAAGCCGAAGGATCATCCCGACGGCATCCAATTGTGGACGACCAATACGAAGGCGGCAGCACGCAATATCCTGATCGAAGCTAATCTGGTGATGCGGGGCAGTGGGGCGACGGCACAGGGAATTTTCATCCGCGACACGTTCAATCAGTTCCCGTTTGAAAATCTGGTCGTCAGGAACAATGCCGTGCTGGGCGCCATGTACAACGGACTGGCCGCAGGCGGCGTAACGGGCGGCGCTTTCGAGAATAATGTAGTGATCGGTTTTCCGGGGCAGAAGTCATGGATTCGCATCGGCATTGCCAATGATGTTCGCCTGACCGGCAACCGCGCCACCGCCTATGTGCTGTCCCCGTCGGCGCATCTTCAACAAAGCAACAACCGCACCGTCGCCATGGCGCGCGACAACGGCGCCGCTGCACTGCGAGACTGGCTGGGTCGGGGTGACAATGCACGGTTGTTGGCACGGCCGCTCAAGGCGACCGGGCTGAAATAGCCGTTCATGTTCCAGAAACCTTATAATCGACGACGGTAATTGTCCAATGGATGCCGCCAAGCTAAACCTGTTCCACCCGATCACCAGGGAGCATGATCTCGGCAATGCGCGTTTCAGTTCTGATTCCGAGCTATAATGTTGCAGATACCATTGCACGGGCCGTAGAAAGCGCGTTGGCACAAACCCTTTCGCCGTTCGAGATCCTGGTGATCGACGACGCGTCCACCGACAATACGCGCGATGTCGTGCGCGCGATCGCAGCGCGGAACGACCGCGTGAAATTATTGCCGCTGACGCGCAATGTTGGGCCGTCGGGCGCGCGCAACCATGGACTCGACGCGACGCAGGGCGAGGTCGTCGCGCTGCTGGATGCTGATGACGGCTGGAAGCCGGAGCGGCTGGAACGGCTATGCGCCATCATGCGCGAGCAAGGGGCCGACCTGGTCGCCGACAATCTGGTGCTATACGACAGCGGCCAGGAGCAGGAGGTTCGCCTCGCCCATCAGCCGGCAACGCCGCTGGCGGCGTTGGACGCGCGCTGCTATTTCGAGCATAATATCTTCAACGGCGGTTTCACTTTCGCCCTGCTCAAGCCGCTCATGCGTACCGATTTCCTGCGCGGGCACGGCATCCGCTACATGGAATCGCTGCGCTATGGCGAGGATCTTGTATTCATGGGCCAGCAATTGCTGGCCGGGGCCAAGGCTTATTTATCGGATGAGGGCCTTTATCTTTACACCATGCGTGTGGGGGAATTGAGCGGGCAGCATTCCCCCCATTCGCGGTCGCAACCCGACTTCGTCAGCGTCATCGCCGAACTGAAGAAGCTGATGCATCATGCCGACGCCCTGACCCGCGATCAGATCCAGCGATGCATCGACAGCTTCCGCGTCGCCCACAAATCCAATACGGCCCGATCGCTGCGGCGGCAGGGACGTTATCTGGGCTATATCCGCGCGATGGTCGACTATGACATCGTCCAGTTGCTGGCCCGCCAGCGCATCCGCAAGCTCAAGGCGCGGTTCAAACGATTGAGTTAGACTGTGGGGATACATGCCTGGAGATTCGAAGAACTACTATTATGGCATCGATCTCGTTCGTTTTTGCTCGGCATTTTTAGTCGCGATATTTCACATCGGTTTCGCCTGCTGGGCATCGCCCACAAGTGGCGGGCAAGCCATGCTAAGAAACGCCTATGCCATACCGGAATTGGCGGCGTTCAGTTGGTTCGGTTGGGTCGGAGTTGAAATCTTTTTCGTTATTTCCGGCTTTGTCATCAGCAGTTCGGCCGAGAACGCCACGCCTTTCTCCTTTTTCAGAAGCCGCATTTTGCGGCTTTATCCGGGCGTATGGATATGTGCCACGATAACCGCGCTGGTGTTGCTGATCAACGACCTGATCCACGGGGTTGGGCGCTATCTGTTTTCCATGGCACTGGTCCCCACCGGGCCGTTCATCGACGGCCAATATTGGACATTGGGGGTCGAGATCGTCTTCTACACGATCATATTTCTGTTCGTCGTGTCGAAGGCGATGGACCATGTCCGACTGTTGGCGGTGGTCATGGCGCTGCTCAGCTTTATGGCGCTGGCAATCATGACGGTGAGCGGGCGGTTTACTTTTCTGGAAGCCGGCATCTGGCGACTGACCCTGCTGAATTATGGCGTTTATTTCGCGCTCGGCATGTTTATCCGGCAATATTTCAGGAATGGACTGGATGGACTTTCCCTGTTTGGCGTCCTGCTTTCGCTGATCGGGTGTATTCTCGAAACGCGCCTTCACGCTACCGGCATGAGCGAGAGAGTCACGAACAGCCCGATCATCCTGGCGCAGGTTTGGCCAGTAGCGACGGCGGTGCTGGCCATCGGCATTGCGGCGATTTTCCTGTCGGTGAAATATAATAGCGTTTTCATGCGCCTGCCACCGCGATTTCTGCCGATCATCCGCGGCCTTGGTCTGGCAACATATCCGCTATACCTTATCCATTTTTCCGTCGGCATCTGGATAACGCGCGAACTGGTTGGCATTGGCTTCCCTCCCATACTCGCGCTGGGCACCACACTAGGCGCGCTCAGCATGTTCAGTTGGGTGATCGCTCTCTATGGCGAGCCGCCAATCCGGAGGACGTTACGCGCCGCGATAGCTTGGCGTATGCATGATCGCGCTGAAGCCGCAGGATAATATCAACCAGCATCGCGCATGATTCATTACAGCTTGGTGTAAGCTCCCATCGGCCAACGCGCGCCACGATTATGACAGCCGCTGGCCGCGCGCAAACCGATCAGGCCGCGGTGGGACCGGTGCGATTTTTGAGATCATCAATCCACTTGCGCGCCAGACGCGACGTCTCCTGCTCCACATGGAGATAGGATTGGTAGGCGAGTGGTATCGTGCAGATAAAGGCCAGCGGTAGGATCACGGCGAACTTCTGCACCGGCGAAAGACCGCCGAGCGGCAGAAAAGTGACCAGTCCCTTGATCACCAAGAAGTGCAGCAAATAGGCCGAATAGCTGATGCGGCCCAGCAAGATGGTCGCGCGGTTGACGATGGCCGGCCAGGGAACCAGCGCCAGCCCCGAGGCGAGGAACAGGAATGCCAGCGCCATCTGATAATGGGGGGCTTTGGGAACCAGGCGCAAAAAGACCGCGGCCGCGCATAGCGCTGAAAAGCCTAGGAGAATGAGGCTTACAGCTCTTTTCCGGTCCAGCCCGGCCAGCACCGGTTGCAGATAGAACAGGATCATACCGAAGCCGAAACATGCCAATTGGCTGGGATAGCTGCGATAGAAATATTCCGCCTTGAGAGCCGGACTGACGCCGGGCAGCGTAAGATAGGTGACGCCCAATTTCGTGATGACCAGCCCGGCGGCCATCGCCAGGATCGTGAACGTGATCGCCTGCCGCAGATTGCGTACAAGCAGGAACCACAGCGGCACCGTGAAATAGAACATCACTTCGACGCTGATCGACCATCCGCCGGGCACCACCGAACTCATTGCTGTCGGCGAAAATATATTCGTCAGGGTCAAATGCAGGGGATAATGCCAAAGCTCCGGTCCATCGCGCCAGCCCCTTGAGCCAAGCCCGAAAAAAGCGGTGTAGAGAAAGATCCCGAGCCAATAGACGGGAACGATACGCATCAGTCTTCGGATGAAGAAATTGCGCACCGGATGATCTTCACGCTCGACAGCCCGCGAATAGGTCAGGAAAATGGTGAAGGCACTGACGACGAAAAAAAGCTCAACGCCCATGCCGCCAAGATAGGTAACCTGTCTCAGGGGACCGCTGACCTTCGTGATCGATGCTGCATGTGCCAAAATGACACCGGCGATGGCAATGCCTCGCACTGCATCAATATAATCGAACCGTCGATCTGCCATAAGTCCCCCAAACATGACTTATGATAACGACAATGCTGCAATGCGGCAAGCCAGAGAGATGATCTTTGTTTGGCTCTCGCGTTAACGATCCCGCAATGCACACATCAGGAATACATACTTACGCGGTCGCCCCACCGGGCTGGACATAGTGGAAACGCGTCTTCTTTTTCATGAAAGGCCGCTCGACGAAATGCCAGGAGGCGGAACCCAATGCGATGGTCGCCCCGGAAAGTAGGAAGAAGCGCAGAGCGCCGACGGGCAGGATGGGGATACCCAGGGCCGGTCCCCACTGATAATAGGCCGCCAGCAGGAAATAGTGATAGAGATAGACGGCGTAGCTTATCTTGCCCAGGTACACGAGCGCCGGATTGGACAGCAGCCAGCCCGCTGCCCCGGTCATGCCCCGCGCCGCCGCCCAGACCAGAGCCGCCATGGGCAACAGTGCCAGCCCTTGCGTCGCGACATAGACAAAGGCGCCACTGACCGGCCAGATGAGCGTGCTCGCCAGCCCGATGGAGACGGCTATGGCAGCGATATTCATCGCCTTTGCCCGCGCCACGGTCATCCAGCCAGAATCGACTGCGAGGGCAAGAAACGCCCCCGCCGCAAGCGCATCGAACGACAGCGGCGTGGGCGCGAGAAGCCGCGCGCCGTCCTGATGCGCCAGCATCATGCCCAGCCGACCGCACAGCGCGATCAGGATCATCCCGATCAGGAACCGCACAAGGCCCCGTCGCGACAGGAACAGCACTGCCCATGGCCACAACAGATAAAATTGCTCTTCAACGCTGATCGTCCACAGATGCGCCGCCGACCATGGCGTGAACGCATCCCTGATCGTGAACAGGATGTTGGAGGCGAAGAGGAAGTGCCAGGGCAGCGTTTCGGCGAGGCCATCTATGCCGCATAGCCAGCCCAGGACGAGGACCAGATAGAGCGCGGGAACGATCCGCAGCACGCGGCGGACGTAAAAGGTCGTGAGCAACTGGCGGACACCATGCCCCTGCCGCAGCTTTGCGCTTTCCCGCAGCAGAATACCGGTGATCAGAAATCCGCTGATGACGAAGAACATGCGCACGCCGAGCGGGCCGTAAATTGCGTTCAAATCCCAGAAATGGGTGAATAGCATGCCGATGAGCGACAGGGCGCGCCACGAATCGAGTTGATTGCTGTGCCCCCGGGGCATGTCGAGCGGAGCCGCGTCATGTTGAAGCGTGGAAGAGGCGGGCAGCACCGATGCGGGAACCGGCCCGCCCGCGGACGTCATCGGCCCGTCGCCCGACGGAGCGCGATTTCCAGCCGGTCGCCCCAGGCCCGCCAGTTTAGCCTCCGTTCATAATCCTGGCGCGCGGCGTGACACAGGCGGGTATAGGCGGCTGAATCCGACCAGACGCCCAGAATCCGGTCGGCATAGGCTTCGGCGGACGACCCCGGCGGCATCAGCAGCCCGGTTTCGCCATCACGCACGATCGTGGTGACGCCGCCGGTGCTTATCCCGACCGCCGGGCGGCCGAAAGCCGCCGTTTCGCAATAGACAAGGCCGAAGGCTTCCTGCCGGCTCGGCATGAGGAAGAAAGAGGATTGAGCGAACAAATCCACGAACCGGCGATATTCCTGCGGCACCGACTTGCGCAACAGGCCGTGGACATGGACGCCATCCAGCCCTTCGGCCTCGGGCGGGCGGCACCCGACGATATGAAATTCCGCGTTGCCCGTTCGTTCCCGCAGCTTTCGCCAGATTTCCAGCACCAGCGGCCCCCCTTTTCGTTCCCAGGCATAACCCGCGAACAAGAGTCTGAGCGGCCCATCCGTCACCGGCGACTGAAAGCCGGGGTCCACCTCCAGATTGGCGCCGTAGGGCGTGGGCATCAGCCGATCGGCAGGAATCCCATAATCAGCGGCCGCCATGTCGGCACCCCATTGGGACGTCATCATCAGGATATTGTTGGGCCGATTGACCAGCGCGCGCTGCATATCATCGCCCACCCGCCGGGTCCGCGCGCTCAAGGTCCGATACTGGTCATAATAGTTGATGATCGTCCCGAACAGCGCGTCGGCGATATAGACCATCGGCCATTTGGGATTGATATAGGCCAGCTTATGCGCCGCGCCGACCGCCACGATCACGTCCGGCGCGATCGCATCGAGCTGTCGGTCGACATAACGGCTGAACGCCTTTGCGATCAAAGGTTCCCGGCTGACGAGTATGCCCGCGCGCGCAAGCGGTGCGAGGCGCGTGACAACCTTGTCCAGACGCGGCGTGTCGATGACATGCGTGTCCGTAAACCGCCCCTTTACCTCATTATGGCTATACCAGGGAACGCCGCTCCATGATGCGCGGTCGAAAGGGCTCGCGATAGATATGTATCCAATGCGCAAACTGGACTTTCCTCATGGGCTTGCTGGGGGCTATATGGCCCGGCAATTGACATGTCATCTATGACCCATGTCGAATAGACAGGCTTCGACACCTTAGGCAATGGTGGACCTCATATCAATCATCATCCCGGCGTACAATGCGGCGCACACGATAGGTCGCACGCTGGCGTCCGCTCAGGGGCAGGTAGCCGTCGAATGTGAAATCATCGTCGTCGATGACGGATCGACGGACAGCACCCGGGTGCTGGTAGAGACGATCGCGACACGCGATCCGCGCATAAGGCTACTGGCCCAGGACAATGGGGGTGTGGCGCGGGCGCGCAATCTGGGCGTATCCAAAGCCAGGGGTAATTTCATAGCCCCGTTGGACGCCGACGACCTGTGGCATCCCGAAAAACTGTCGCGCCAGTTGGCGCGGTTGAACGAATCCGGACCGGACGTTGCGCTCGCCTATAACTGGTTCCGGCGGATCGACCATAATGACATGGTGATTTCCGGATCGCCGCACCCCAGGCTGGAAGGCCGCGTGTTCCACCGCCATCTCGCCTGGAATTTCATTTCCAACGGCAGTACGCCTCTCATTCGCAGCAAGGCGCTGGACAGCATCGGCTATGACGCATCGCTACGCGACCGCGGGTTGCAGGGCTGCGAGGATTATATGCTGCAACTCCAGCTCTCGCGACGCTTCAATTTCGCGTGTGTGCCAGCTTTCCTGACCGGCTATCGCCGATCGCCGGGCGCCATGTCCACCCATGTCGAGCGGATGATCCGGTCGCATATAGCCATGTTTGAAATCGTCGCGGGCGAGGTTGGCGGCAACGCGCTACCGATCATCCACAGGCAATTGGCGCGATTGCATGTCGAACTGGCGCGAAACTGTCTCGGCAAGCTGAATGTCAGGGGGGCCGCGATACATTTGCGGCGGGCGTTGGCGCAGGACGGTGCCGGCACGGCCCAGAGCCTGAAGCGGGAGTTGCGCCGGTCGGTAAGCAGCACGCCTTACGCGCGGACGTCCGGCAAACCTTTCCATGCGTTCACACCGGAGGCGCTTGATGGTCCCTGGATCGCCATGCGATCGACCGAGGCCCTGGGCGAACTGGCGGCACTTGATCTGGGAGGTTACCCGGCCAGCGGCCAGGGGCAGAAAGAATAGCCTTGTTAACTGCGCCAGCAGCTTAAGGCAGACAAAAAACGCAGCGGGAATATCCCGCTGCGTCTTCATTCATAACTGCAATGATGCGTGACGAAACCCTCAGGCAGGCGTCGACGCAGCCGCCGCATAGGCATCCCAGCCGCCAGTGATGTGAATCGACTGGATCTGGTCATGGCCGTTGTTGATGGTCAGGATCAGCACATTGGTGTTGCCCTTTTCGGAAACCGAGATCGCCCCGCCCGATTCGGAAACGGCCTTCGCCAGGCCAGCCCATGTGCTGATCTGTGCATCGGCGCCGCCGTTGAATGCATTGATGCCGCTACCGTCGGTGAAGTTCAGATTGGCGTAGTTGCCGAACACCAACGTATCGCCTTCGCTGAAATCAAGATCATAGATCTTGTCGAGATCAGACGCGCCGCCGATGTTGTTGCCGAAGAAGCGGAACTGGTCGGCGCCGTCGCCACCCCAAAGCTGGTCGTTACCCGAACCACCGGTCAGGATATCGTCGCCCCGGCTACCGCGCAGGATGTCGTCACCGGAAAGACCGTTGAGGATCGTGCCGTTGCGGCCCGAAGATTGAATGTCGTTGTCCGCGGTGTTGCCGCCTACATAGTTCTGATCAAGCATCGAAATACTCCCTTGATTGGATGGACATAATGAACTTGCCGCTCGCGATCCCGATGCGATTCGCTTTTTATTGTTCTGGTTGACTGTCTTTAGCCGCCCCCCGAATCAAAAGCAAACGACCGATTAAGAGAAATAGTTTGCGATAGGTTAATAGAAACCGCAACATGGTTATTGCACCACGGCACGGTTTCCCGCGAACGCGCCGTGCGCTCCCCCAATTCGTGCGCGACCGGCCAGACGCGGCCGTGCCATTTTGAAGCGTTTTTCTTGCAAAAGCCGCCAAATTCTTGGTGCAGGGCGCGAATCGCCGGCCTTGGCGCTGTGCGTGCGACTTGTCGCGACGAATAGGGTTAAGTCCGCATGTCGCATTGCAACAGCGAGACAGGCCACGACCGCCGCGCAAATGTGACGGTTAATAGCATAGATACCAATCTGCCACATCTAACCGCAACTCTCGGCCGGTAAACCTAAGCTTATGAAGTCACTGGGAAGCATCCCAATGGCAGAGGTTGGGGCGGTGAGAATATCATCCATTAACGGTTAGTCGAGTGTCGTTGGCATCATGCCCTCGACCAAATTCGCACGATCTCCAATGCGAGACGGCGATATGCGGGGTTGTAAAAAATGGCTAATATAGTTGTTGATAGTTCTGTTTCTCTGATTTCTGCGGTGAAATTGGCAAAGGATGGCGATGTCATACTGCTGAAGGCAGGTGACTATAAGTCCGTCAACTTCTCCAACATCCACGTCAACGGCAATGTGACGATCACATCGGCCGATGCAGGCGCCCCTGCCAGATTGCTCGATCTTGCGATCAAAAGCAGCAGCGGCCTAAGCTTCGACAACGTCCATTTCGCGCCACAAAGCGTCGATCGCGCCTTCACTTTTCTTGTCGCCAATTCGTCGGACGTCCATTTTTCCTCCGTCCAGGTGAATGGGCCTGAAGGCGCCATGGGCTACAAATCGTCGCCCTTCATGATCCGCAACAGCCAGAATGTGTCGGTCACCAACTCCGAATTCGCGCATCTCCAGCACGGCATTTCGGTTCTCGACAGCAAGGGCATCAGCCTGACCGAGAATTATTTCCACGATATCCGGACCGATGGCATCCGCGGCGGCGGCGTGTCCGACCTGACGATCAGCGGCAACTATATGACCGACTTCCGTCCGGCCGTCGGCGACCATCCCGACGGTATCCAGTTGTGGACGACCAATACGAAGGCATCGGCCACCAATATCGTCATCACCGACAATATCATCACACGCGGAACGGGCGATCCGATCCAGGGCATCTTCATGCGCGATCAGGTCGGGACTTTGCCCTACCAGAATGTGACGATTTCGGGCAATATGGTCGTAGGCGGCATGTATAACGGCATCGCGGTCGGCCACCTGGAAAATCTGTCGGTGACCAACAACATCGTCGCTGCACTGCCGGGACAGAAATCCTGGATCGGCGTGAATTCGGCGAGCGACAGCGTTGTGTCGAACAATATTGCGACCACCTATAATTTCGGGGTGTCGAACGTGGAGCTCGTCACCAGCCAGAACACGACAATTGCCACGCCCATCGACGGCGGCGCGGCGCTGCTCGATATTTGGCTGCGCGCCCACCAGGGCATGTTGGCCGACCAAGGCAGCCTGCTCACCTCTGTGCTGAACCTGTCGGGGACGCCCCCCATCGCATCGCCGCCGGTTGTTTCCGATCCGGTCACGCCCCCGATCGCGACGCCGGAAAAGGTCGAGCCTCCGGTCGCCCCCGTGGCGCCAGCGATCACCGACATCACCGGCACGTCGGGCGCCGACACGCTCAAGGTTTCGGGCAGCGGCGAGAGCAACATCTACGCCGGTGAAGGCAACGACACCCTGCATGGCGGCAGCGGCAAGAACCAGCTCGTCGGTGGCAACGGCAATGATATCTATCATGTGAAGGGCACGGGCGACACGGTGGTCGAGGGCAAGGATGGCGGCAGAGATACCGTCTATGCCTATGTCAATCACATGCTGGCCGCCAATGTCGAAACACTGCGCATGGCCAAGGAAGGCCTGGTCGGCGAAGGCAACGCGCTGGGGAACCGGATGATCGGCTCGGCCGGCGTCGACACGCTGTACGGCCATGCCGGAGACGACAACATCCAGGGCGAAGGCGGCAACGACATCCTTTATGGCGGTGCTGGCCAGGACACCCTGTTGGGGGGCGACGGCGACGATCGCCTGTATGGCGGCGACGGCAACGATATATTGTCGGGCAATGCAGGCAACGACATGATCGATGGCGGCGCGGGCAATGACAGCATCGAAGGCGGTGCAGGCGACAATCTGCTGACCGGCGGCGCAGGCAGCGATGTGTTCATCTTCCGCAGCATCGACCCGCTCAGCAACAATATCATCACAGACTTCAATGCTGCGGAGAAGGACAAGATCGGTTTGTCTTTGATCGACGCGAACGCTAAAACGGCGGCTAATGATGCCTTCAAGTTCATCGGTGCCGCCGAGTTCACGAAAACCGCAGGCCAGCTTCGCTACGAAGTGGCCGATGGGCACAGCTATGTGTCGGGCGACATCAACGGCGACGGCGTCGCGGACTTCACGCTGGTCCTTCAGAATGTCGACATGGTGCGGGCGAGCGATTTCATACTGTAACTACCACCACATGTCGCGACGCGCCCATGACATTGTGTGACGGTGCAGCGTTCCAGCGGTGGATCAACGAAATTGGCGATCCTGGGCTTTTGCCTTGGGTTGCCGTTTTCCTGTATCTGGGCGCGGCCTGGGCGAGCGGCAGGGCGGCCGGCCGGGCGCGAAGCAACGCGGAACGGATATTCTGGATCGGCGTCTCCACAGTCGCCTTCCTGCTGGCCGTCAACAAGCAATTTGATATCCAGACGCTGGTAATGCGGTGCGGCCGCGTTGCGGCGAAAACAGCGGAGCTGGGCGCGGACCGGCGGCTCGCCCAAAAGATAGCGGCGATCGCCCTGGTCGGGGGCGTGACCACGCTCTTCGCCTGGCTCCTGCTATCCATGAAGAAACTGGACCAGGCGATGCGCGTGACGCTGGCCGGCGGCGCACTGGTCGCCCTCTACATCCTATCGCGCAGTGGCAGCATCCTGCACCTGCCCGCGCTCAGCCCGCTGTTGCCGCGCCTGTTGTGGCCGCTTATCGAAGCGCTGGGCGCTATGCTGATGCTGCTGGGTGCGCTGCGGGCAGCGCGCCCTTCTCCAGACGGTTCAGTAGATCACGGAGATAAGCGATAAGCGCGCTGGGATCGGTCGTGGCGGATACCGGCTTCCGGTTGCGCACTAACGCCAGCGCAGCCAGAAATTCCTCATCCGTGTCGGCCACGGCCACCAGGCCGCGATTGGCGAGCGCGCGCGTGATCTCGCTCTGGTGATCGTCATAATGTTCGCCACGGTCTAATCGACGCGGGACCGTGATGACCCGGCATCCTTCCCGAAGCGCGGTGATCAACGAGCCGGTGCCGCCATGACAGACAACGATGTCGGCATCGCGCAGAAACTGCTTCATTTCGTCGAACGGCATGGTTTCGACCGTCTTGATGCCTTCGGACCGTGCGCCGCCCACGCCGATCTGGGCGATCACCTCCTCCGGAACCGATCCGTTGGCCTTCGCATGGGCGACCATATTGGTCAGCCGGTCGAACGGCAATGTTGCTCCGACCGTGGCGAACAGCAGCGGTTTTTTCGCCGGGCGGGGACCATCGAGCAGCCGGAAGGGATCGAAGCACAGCGCGTCGCCCCATTGTTTCGCCGATTCGGCAGACTGGGCTATGCGGACATAGGCGATTGGCCCAACGATCCGGGCGAACATGGAAGGTCCGCGAAAGCGCGCAAACGAATCGATCGCGATGATCCGGGCGCCCATGATCCGCGCCCAAAGAGCGGTGAAGAATACCGATCCCGCACCGGTGGTGATGACGATGTCCGGCCGTTTGCGCCATATGATCGACGCCGACCGCGCCATGTTGCGGACCGCCGCCGCCATCATCCGGAACGGCGCGCCCAGCCGCGCCTGCCCCAGGGCGACATGCGGGACCAGCACCGCTTCATGGCTGGCCGCGATCGACTGTCCGAGCGCTGTATCCTCCGTCACGAAAAAATAGTCCCGCCCAGCCCATAACGGTTCGAGGTCGAGAAGTTGACGGACATGGCCGCCGCCCGATGCGGCCAGACAAATTCGGAAGGGTCGCTTCGCCATCAAGGATACTCCGGAATCTGCGGCTCCACCTGCTGTGGCCGCAGATGGTTAAGTGCCTGTCGCATACAGTTGAAATAGGATATGGCTATTTCGCAAGTGCGAAGTTAAATTTGTCCTCGCAAAACTGGGATCGAGAGAGCGTTCGCATGTATTTTCTGTCTTTCCCACGAGCTTTTGATTCGTCGCCATGCGTCAGATACGAAATATCCGCGGTATATACCATACGGCGGGTACGGCATGAGCAACGGGCCTATCCCTTCCCCTTTGAAACAGGTCCATCGCTGTAATGCTAGACCATCGCGAACCGTTGGCGAATCGTTCCATGGGGCGTGACCCGCCATTTCGCATCGCTCTGCTGTGGCACTCGCTCAGTTCCGGCAATTTGGGCGTGGGCGCGCTCACGCTGGCCAATCTGGCTCTGGCATCTGACGTTGCCCGATCGATGGGGCTTTCACCGCAATTTCTGGTGATGAGCATGCGCGATGGCGACGCGCCGCGAATCGGCGGGGCCGATATCGACAGTTTCACCATCGATAGCAGGCGGTTGGTCCAGCCCGGCGGGTTCTGGAAAGCGGTCGGCGGCGTCGACTGCGTACTGGATATCGGCGCAGGTGACAGCTTCGCCGATATCTATGGTCCCAAACGCTTCGCCTTTCTGTGGCTCACCAAGATGATGGCGCTCGCACGCGGCAAACCGTTGCTATTGTCGCCGCAAACGATCGGTCCGTTCACGAAGCCGATTTACCGGTTCCTGGGCGCATGGGCCATGAGGCTGTCGGCGGGCGTGGTGGCGCGGGACGACATGTCGCTGGACATGGCGACCGCGATGGCCCCGCGGTCCCGCATCACCCGCGCGGTGGATGTCGCCTTCGTGCTGCCCTACGAAAGCCAGCGGGCGCGGGCAGGACAGGAAAAGCTCCGGGTTGGCGTCAACGCGTCGGGCCTGCTGTTCCATGAGGCGGAGACGGGGCGCAATCGATTCTGGCTGGGCTACGATTATGCCGCGTTCACCCGCAGGCTGATCACTGCCCTGCTCGCGCGCGGGGCGGAAGTGCATCTGGTGCCGCATGCGACCAGCAAGAGCTGTCTCTTATACACATCTAGATGTGTATAAGAGACAGCGATTATGCCGCGTTCACCCGCAGGCTGAGCACTGCCCTGCTCGCGCGCGGGGCGGAAGTGCATCTGGTGCCGCATGCGACCAGCAAGAGCGATCCGACCGATGACGACGGCAGGCTGGCGGATCGACTGATCCAGGAATTCCCGGCCGCCATCCGCGTACCCGAATTCGCCGGGCCGAGCGAAGCCAAATCCTATATCTCCGGCCTGGATTTCCTTGTCGCGGGACGGATGCACGCCTGTATTGGCGCCTATTCGGCCGGGGTGCCCGTGGTGCCGGTGGCCTATAGCCGCAAGTTCGGCGGGCTGTTCGGCATGCTGGAGCATCAATGGATGGTTCCTGTCACCGGGATGGATGCCGATGCGGCGGTCGCTTACGTCCTTGCCGCGCTGGACGAGCGAGACGGCATAGCCGCCGCCCAGCGGGAGGGGATGAAACGAATAGATGCCATGCTCGACGTCTATCGCGATGAATTGCGGCGAACTTTTACAGCAGCACTTACGGGAAACGGCCAATGATATCCTCATCGCCAACGCTACGACGCGTAGCGCGGGGCCAATTATGTTCCGGCTGCGGCTTGTGCGCGGGCATATCCGGTGGCGCTATTGAAATGGAGACGGCAGCACCGGGATACAGCCGCCCCCGTCAGGTAGCGCCACTGAACATCGTTACCGAGCAGACAATAGAGACCGCATGCCCTGGCGCGACCATAGCGCCGTGGCAGGATGCGCCGCATCGCCATCCTAGCTGGGGGCCGTGGTATCAAACATTATCGGGGCATTCCAGTGACGAGACCATAAGGCATGCCGCGTCCTCGGGCGGCGCATTGTCGGCCCTGCTGATAGTGGCGCTGGAGACTGGTCTTGTCGAGCGGGTGTTACATGTCATGGCGGACCCCGATCATCCCACGCGCAACATCATGACGTGGTCGGAAAGCGCATCGGACATAATAGAGAATGCAGGATCGCGCTACGCAGCGTCATCACCTCTGGCCCTCATCGAGAACGCCCTACAGGATGGACGCAAATTCGCCTTTGTGGGCAAGCCCTGCGATGTTTCGGCGCTTCGTCAACTAGCGCGCACTGATGATCGAGTCGCTTCGCAAGTGCCAATCATGCTATCCTTCTTCTGCGGCGGCGTGCCAAGCCACGCCGGCGCCGACAGGATCGTGACTGCTATGGGGCTGAAGCCAAACGATCTGGTTGAATTTCGCTATCGTGGCAACGGGTGGCCAGGCATGACGCGGGCAGTAACCGCCGGCGGGCATGTCGGCGAGATGCGATATGCCGATAGTTGGGGGCGTTATCTGTCGAGCGAGGTGCAGTTCCGCTGCAAAATATGCCCTGATTCAGTCGGGGGTGTTGCCGATATCGCTTGTGCGGATGCTTGGTATGGCGGGGAGTCAGGCTACCCACAATTTGAGGAACAGGCCGGGCGCAGTCTGATCATGACCCGAACGTCAGTGGGCGAAGCTTTGTTGAATCGGGCGATCCAAATGCGTGCCCTGGTAACGGAACCTCTGGGAATCGCAAACGTCGATTTGATGCAGCCTGCCCAGGCGCGTCGCAAGCGTTTGGTGGCGGCGCGCCTCATGGCTAGCGCCATCCTGGGACAGCCTCGCCCTCAAACCCGTGGCCTTGACATCGGAACGGCGTCACGCGCAGCGAGCTGGAAGGAACAATGGCAAAATTTCGCTGGCACCGCCCGCCGTATCATGATGGGACTGCGATGACCGACGGGCTTTGCGGAAATAACTTGCTGCACTATGACAAGCCGGAAATCGGGGCGGGAACCATGACTGGAAGAACCATGAAAAGGGCAAGTATCGCGACATCCGCGATTGGCGCGCTGTTATCCACGATCGCCGCACCGGCCCATGCACAACAGGGCAAGATGCTGCAATTCGATCTTAGCGGCTCCCTATTATATGACAGCAATGTCGCACGCGGCAGCGATGCGGCAGCAGCATCGCGCGGGCTGGAAAAAGAGGATATCCGTCTCTCTCCGGCCGTGGGCGTGACGCTGAACAAGACACTGGGCGTTCACCAGGTCGCCCTGACCGGTTCTGCTGGCTATGATTTCTATACCCGCAACGAGCGGCTGAATCGCGAACGGGTGGCGCTCGACGCGAGCGCCACGCTGCGGCTGCCCATCTGCACCGTCGACCTGCGCACCAATTTCAGCAGGCGGCAGAGCGACCTGGGCGACCTGTCGGTCATCCCCGGCGATCCCGTCAGCAGCTCCAAGAATGTGCAAACGGCAAAGGGCGCAGGCGCGACGGCAAGCTGCGGCGGAGCGGTCGGCCTGCGTCCCACGGCGATGGTCGACTGGTCCGACGCGCAAAATAGCGCCGAGGTGCGCAAGGCGTCCGACAACCGATCCTTCACCTATGACGGCGGCGTGCTATATACGCATCCCTCAATCGGCAACATCACGCTCTACGTCGGCAAGCGCGAGGTCGATTATCCCAACCGCATCCCCTCGCCCACCGGCGCGCTCGACAGTTTCGACGCCAATCGGTATGGATTGATATATAGCCGGGACATCGGCGCACAGCTTACCGTGGGCGGCGAGATCCAGTATACCGACGTCAAGCTGGGCAATGGCCGCGACGGTTTCAGCGGCACCAACTGGCGCGTTAACGCCACCTTATCGCTGGCACAGTTGCAGATAACGGGTGAAACGCGCCGCGCGGTAGAGCCTTCGCTGGGTTTCGACGCCAATTTCATCTTGCAGAGCAATCATAGCCTTACGCTGCGCTATGCGCTTTCTCAACGGTTGACTACCAGTCTGAACGGCACGCTGGCCGTGCGCGATTACGACTATGGCATCGGGGTCGTTCCGGGTCAGATCGTCCACGACAATATGAAGCGCGCATCCGTTGGGCTAAGCTTCCTTGTTTCCAATCGCATTACGCTCAGCACGGAAGGCAGCTATCAAAAGCGCAATGCCAATGGCAGCCTGTATGATTATGACGGTTATCAGGTCGCTTTGCGCTTAAGCACTAGCTTCTAACGTGCATTTAGAGGACGATAGAGTCGGAGGTATTATGTATCTGAAGGGATTATTCCGTCTCGGCTGGCTGATGCTCGCATCGCTGCTGATGACACCGGCGATCGCCCAGCAACGCCCAGCACCTGCGTCGGCAGTTGCCGGAGTCCCCGGCGAATCACTAGCGGACGGTTATGTGCTTGGTTCGGGCGACGTGGTCGAGGTCAGCGTTCTGGGTCGTGAGGACTTCCGTTCGCGCGTGCAGATCCAGTTCGACGGCACAATCGAACTGCCCTTGATCGGCAATATCGATGCCGGCAACAAGACGGTCCTCCAGTTGAAGGAAGAGATTCGCAGCAAGCTGAAGAATGGCGGATTTTTTTCCAACCCGGCCGTCAACATCTCGATTGCCACGTATGCCAGCCGCTATGTCGTCGTCCTGGGTGAGGTCGGCGCGCCCGGCATCGTGCCAATCGACCGCGCCTATCGCGTGTCGGAAATCCTGGCCCGCGTTGGCGGCACCAAGGGAAGCGGTGCCGACATATTGACCATCACCCGCGCCACGGGCGAGGAAGTAAAACTGGACGTAAGGCAGATTTCCACCGGGTCGGGCGACGCCGACCCCTTCGTAAATGCGGGCGATAAAATCTTCGTGCCCGCCGCCCCGACCTTTTACGTCTATGGCCAGGTGAATTCACCTGGCGCCTATCGGATTGACGCCAACATGACGGTGCGTATGGCACTGGCGCGCAGCGGTGGCCTGACCGCCCTAGGTTCTGCCAAGCGCATCAAGGTCACGCGCGAAGGCAAGGATCTGAAAATGAAGCTGGACGATCCGATCGGCGACAAGGATGTCATCGTCGTCGGTCAAAGATTCTTTTAACCCCACATCCACGAGGGCATATTATGAGCTTCATACAGTTCTTCCGGATATTGTGGGCATACAGGTTGCTCATAATCCTGATCACCCTGGCCTGCTTCGCTGGTGCCTTCGTAGTGGCCAAGCTGATCCCGGACCGTTATGAAGCTCATTCTCGCGTAATGCTGGACGTGATGAAGCCCGATCCGATCACTGGCGAAGTCATCTCGAACAGCTTCGCGCGGGCCTATACCAAGACCCAGATCGAACTCATCACCGACTACCGGTTTGCCGGCGCGGTCGTCGATCAGTTGGGATGGATCAACGTACCGAGCTTCAAGACCGCCTATGAGGCGCAGGCGCGGCCCGGCGATGGCGGGTTCCGTCGCTGGCTGGCGCAGATCATGATCGGCAGCACGGCGGTCAAGCTGATCCCCGGCACCGCCATCCTCGACATCTCCTATTCATCCAGTTCGCCGGATACCGCCCGCAAGGTGGCCGACGGTATCCGCAAAGCCTATGTCGATCAGAGCGTGGCTTTTCGGCGGGAAAGCGCATCGTCCAACGCGACCTGGTTCCGTCAGCAGGGCGAAGACCTGCGCCGCCAGCTTACCGAAGCGCAACAGCGCAAGACCGCCTATGAAAAAGCGAACGGCGTCGTCCTCCAGGATGATTGGTCGGACGCCGACACTAGCCGGTTGAAGGCGCTGTCCAGCCAGATCCCGGTCACGACTATTGGCGGCGCGGGGTTGCCGGTATCGTCACCTGCCCAAGCACAACTGGCCCAGATCGACGCCCAGATCATCTCCATGTCACAGACGCTGGGACCGAACCATCCCGACCTCGTCGCCCTGCGCAACAGCCGGGCGTCGATGGCCGCTACCGCCGCCCAGGAACAAGCGCGCGCGCTCGCTGCCGCGCGAGCCGGCAGCGTAGGCGGTCCTTCGATCGACGGACAAGTCGCAGCGCAGCAGGGCAAGGTGCTCGCCAATCGCGAGAAGATTGACGAACTGCGCAAGATGCAGGCCGTCATCGACGTCCTGCGTGCGCAGGCCCAGAAGGTCATGGGTCGCGCGACCGAACTGGGCGTCGAATCAGGGTCTAATGAAAGCGGCCTGACCATGTTGGGCAGTGCCGTTGCGCCGGCCAGTCCTACTTGGCCTAATGTTCCCATGATATCAGGCGTCGCCCTGATCGCCGGCTTCATATTGGGCATCCTGGTCGCTCTGGCGAGCGAATTGCTAGGCCGCCGGGTTCGCGGGCCCGAGGACTTGGCGCTGACTGGCGTTCCGGTCATCGGCGTGGTGGTAAGCCAGCACAGGCAGTCAGGCAAAAAATCGCCGCTTGAATGGTTGGGCCTGCGCAAAGCGCAAACGACCTGATAGCGACCATGAATCATAGGATGCAGGTGTTTCGATGAATGATGGCGTAAGTGATGCGGCCGCTGCCAGGCCCGATGGGGAGGTTGGACCTGGTATGAACAGCGATGCGCCAGTGCCAGCGGCGTTCCAGTTCACACAGGACGTGGTGATGATCCACGGCATTGATTATTCTGCGGAAGTGGAGTCGCTCGGCTCATTGAGAACGCAGATCATGGCGCAGCATCTGCGCGAAGGGCGGCGTGCCCTGACGATTTTGTCGCCCAACAAACGCGGAGGCACGACATTCGTCGCCGTGAACCTGGCAGTTTCGCTCGCACAGGCGGGCATCAAGACGTTGCTGATCGACGGCAATATGCGCGATCCGTCGGTGCAGCAGATGATCTTGCCGCCCGAACCCGTGCCCGGCCTGAAGGAATTCCTCGAATCCGAGGTCGAACTGGGCGAGATCATCCAGGATGAGATCCTTCCGCTCTTGTCCGTCATATACGCTGGTACGCCTACAGCCAACGCCCAGGAACTGCTGGCGCGGCCGCAGCTCAACCAACTGGTCGATCTTTGCCTGCGCGAATATGAGGTAACGATCGTAGATACTCCCGCCGCCAATAGTTGCGCGGACGCCCAGCTTCTGGCGACGCTGTTGCGCTACGCCCTGATCGTCGTGCGCAAGGATGAGAGTTATGTGAACGACGTCTGGACGCTGATCAACGACCTTAAGTCCAACCGCGTCGAAATGATCGGGACGGTCCTCAATGAACATTGAGGCAAGACGTCGCCTTCCCCGTCACCCCCTCTTCTTCGGAATGGGGGAAGAGCGCTTGCCGAACTCCCCCTGCTCAGGCCGTAGCCGCAGGCAGCAGATGCGGGACCAGTTTCTGTTTCGGCCCGTAAGCGTGAACGCGGCCTTCCCGCATGAGCAGGACTATATCGACGGCCGCGAGGATGGAGGGCCGGTGGGCGACGACAATGACCACCGCCCCCCGCGCCCGCGCCATGGCAACCGCATCGCCGAGCGCCTCTTCACCATAGGCGTCCAGATTAGAATTCGGCTCATCAAGTATAAGCAGGAAGGGATCGCGATAGAGCGCTCTTGCCAGCGCAATCCGCTGCCTCTGCCCGGCCGATAGCCGCGAACCGTCGATGCCGACATGGGTATCATAGCCTTCGGGCAGATGCAGGATAAGGTCATGAACACCGGCCTGCCGGGCAGCCTCCATTATAAGTTCGGACGGCGCATCCAGTTCAAAACGACAGATATTCTGGGCGACGGTGCCGGACAGGAGTTCGACATTTTGCGGGACATAACCGATATGGCGGCCCAGTTCCTCGCTGTCCCACTGATCGAGAGCGGCGCCATCGAGGCGTATGCTGCCCGTGACAGGAGCCAGTATCCCAACAAGGCCGCGCACGAGGGTCGATTTGCCGCAGCCGCTGGGACCAAGAATTGCGACAGCCTCGCCCGCCTGGGTCAGGAAGGACACGTTCAGCACGGTACGCTGGTCTGATCCGGGTGGGCAGAGCGAAAGATCTTCAACCGATAGGCCGCGACGGGGCGGGCGCAAAGCGAGCAGCGGACGCCTGATCATCACGGCTGGCAAGGATCCTTCAAGCCGCCGCCAGCTATCGCGCGCAGCGACCAAGGCGCGCCAATTGCCAATCACCAGCTCCACGGGGCCAAAGGCCCGTGCGGACAGGATCGAACTAGCGAAGATCACGCCGCCGCTTGCTTCGCCGTTCATGACCAGCAGCGCGCCGACCGTCAAGACGAGCGACTGCAACAGCAGGCGCACCATCTTGCTGATCGTGCTCAGGGTCGTGGTGATATTGTTAACATTCTGGTTGGCGTGCAGATATTGGCTGCTCACCTTTGTCCACAATTCGCGGATGCGGCCTTCCATGCCCATGACGTACAGCGCCTCGGCGTGACGGCGGGAGGTGTCGGCGAGGCGGCTACGGACATTGCTCACGCCGGTCATCTGCAAGGTATTGGCTGCGGTCAGATAATTGGTCAGCGCCGTGAGGCCGATCAGGACGGCCGCACCGACCAGAACCGTCAGGCCGAGCAGCGGGTGCAAAAGGAACAGGATGCCGATGAAGAAGAACATCCAGGGCAAGTCCATCAGCGCCATGGGACCAGCGCTGGAGAGGAATGTGCGTATCTGTTCCAGATCGCGCATCGGCTGAAGCGGATCGCGCCCAGGTGACGAGCGCGCGATCGAGCCGACCAGTCGGTGAATGAAGGCGCTCAGGTCTACTTCCATCGACGCGGCCAGATGCATGAAGATGCGCGCGCGCACGATTTCTAGAAAGCCCTGATAACAATAGGCCATGACGACCATCAGCAGCAGGCCCAGCAGGGTCGGCACTGAACGGCCGGGCAGGACCATATCATATACGAGCATCATGTAGATGGAGCCGCTGAGCAGCAAGATGTTGAGAACTGCGCTGAGCGCGCCGACCCAGATCATGCCGTGCCGCACCCTGGCCTTAAGTTCGGCCAAAGGCGCGGAAGGACTCTCCTGCACAGCGAGGGAGTTGACTGTCATGCCGCTCTATCCATCAATCTCTATATAGGAAGCGGATGGCACCATATGGTTAACAATGGTTCACCGCCAATTTTGACGCACATTCTGGTCCGCGGACCGGAGCCGACCGTAGGGACCGACATCCGCATTGCTGCGCAAAACCTGCGCCGGATTGCCGCCCACGATCGAATAGTCGGGGACATCTGCCAATACGACGGATCCAGCACCGACGATCACACCGTCGCCGATCCGGACTCCTGGCGCGATCAGGCTGCCCCCGCCGATGAAGCAGTGACGGCCGATATGGACGGGCCGATGTTCGCCTGTCGCACTATCCTGGGAATAGACCAGAGTCTTGAAGGCCACAAGCGTCTGCGGACCTATGACGATATCGTTACGACGCCCCGCAATGAAGCGGCTGGACAGGGAAATGCTGACACTCGGGTCGATCGATATGCCCTTCACACGTACAAGCCATGCGCGGCGCATCCCGATAAGGAATTGCCGGAGCGCCTTCAATCTGTTCAGTGAATGAATGGCCATGAAGTTTCTCCTCTTTGACGGATAGCAGAGGTTGAAAGGGTCATGAAATGAATTTAAACAGTCTTATGCCCCCGATAGTCTCCCGATCCAGTTATTCTTACAAAAGGTTGTTGGGGCAGTTGATACGGAGATTCCTGTGGGGAATGGATATCGCGCATGACGTGCACATCGCCGACACCGCTCTAATCGACCGCACATGGCCCAAAGGCGTCCATATTGCGCAGGGCTGTGTCTTTGGCGAGGAATCGGTATTGCTGACGCACGACATGGTGCGCGGCGTGTATCGCGATACGCGGGTCGGCGCGAGGACGATCGTTGGTCCTCGCGCCATCATCATGCCGGGCATATCGATCGGCGAGGATTGTGTCCTGGAGCCGGGCGCCGTAGTGACCAAGGACATGCCCGACCGGAGCAAGGCCGTCGGCAACCCCGCACAAGTCATGCCCCTATGACACCGCCTTTCCGCCCCGTCACCTGTCGAGGATATGCGGCCGTGCCCACCCCGGATCGTGGATACGAATTTTGAACAAAGTGCAGGCGCCGAAGCCGGTCCCCTTCGTCATGGGCGGCTATATGCCCCCAGCCGCCCGCGGATGGCGGCGCGAACTGAAGGCCGCGCTGCTGATCGACTTTGCGGTCATCTATGGCGTGTTGCTGGCAATGTTCGCCTATAATTTCCTGGTCGAACTGCTGGCGCCCCTCGCAATCTTCGCGCTCCTCATTATCTGGATGCTGCCCGACACTGAAAATCCGCCCCGGCGGTTGCTGTTCGGATTGATGTGGGCCTTGCTGGTGGCACAACTCGTCTGGCCTGACTATCTCGCCGTCGATGCGATGGGCTTACCTTGGATCACGGCGCTGCGACTGATCACCTTGCCGCTGGGTCTGATTTTCCTCATATCCCTGTCGGTATCGCCATCGATGCGGTCCAACGTCAAGCAGATCATCGCCAGCGCGCCAAAGGTCTGGCAGTTCCTTGTCGTCTTCATGGTCCTTGCATTCGTGTCGGTGGGATATTCCAGCAGCCCAGCCATTTCCATGGACAGGTACGTTATCGCCCTTCTTTACTGGACACTGCCCTTCTTCGTTGGCGCCTATGTCTTCGCGCAGCCGGGTCGGGCGATGGCGCTCATCTGGCTGCTGTGGGCTACGATCCTATTCCTGTGCGCGATGGGCCTTTGGGAAGAACGGCTTGGTCAGGTTCCGTGGGGTCCGCACATACCGTCCTTCCTGGCGATCCAGGATGAGAGCGTTCTGCGCATCCTGACAGGCGCGGCCCGCGCCGCAACGGGCATCTATCGGGTGCAGAGCAAGTTCAGCACCAGCCTGGGCTTCGCCGAGTTTTTGGGCCTGACCACCCCGTTCATCGTCCACATGCTCGTTGCTGCCAAGAACTGGATCGTACGGATCGCGGCTCTGGCTACCCTGCCGCTCATGTTCTACTGCATCGTGGCGACCGATTCCCGGCTTGGAATAGTGGGATTTTTCCTATCCTTCCTGTTCTACCTGTTTTTCTGGGGCTTTCTGCGCCGGGCGCAGGATAAGGAGAGCCTGATCGGTACGGCCGTGATTGTCGCCTATCCGGCGGTGTTCATCGCCTTTCTCGCGTCTACGATGGTCGTGCCGCAAATCAGTGCGATGGTTTGGGGCAGCGGCGCGCAGCAGGCCAGCACCGAGGCGCGGCAAGAACAGTATCGGCAGGGCATACCGATGGTGATCGCCCGGCCATGGGGATATGGCATAGGCCGCGGTGCCAGCCAGCTCGGCTTCGTCAATCGCGCCGGCATAGGAACGATTGACACCTATGTGCTGGCGATCGCGCTGGAAGTGGGGATATTGGGCCTCATCACCTATTTCGGCATGTTCATCGCTGCCATCTATGCCGGTGCGATCGCAGTGCAGAGCGCACGGGACCGAGAGACGAGGTTGCTGATCCCGTTGGTGATCGCGCTGGCCATTTTCATCGTCATCAAGACAATTCTCAGCCAGCTCGATAACCACCCGCTCGTCTTCGTGCTCCTTGGCGCGACGGTGGCGCTTACCTACCGGGTCCAGCAATCGCAAAAGGATGGCGATTATGCACTTTACAAACCATGTGTTATAACACCCTGTACGATTCGGGGGACATGGGATGATCGGTCTTAGTTTAAGCCTGTCTTTAGGTAGCCAGCGCGGGCAATCTGCACCAGCGAATCCGCTGTGCAATGCGATTAACGCGAAGGTTCTGGTTGCAGCAAAAGATGGTGACACTGTTCTCAAGCTAGCGCCGCATATTGTCTATAAGTGGACCAAGAAGGAAACCCCGGTGTTAGATGCCGTCCTTTTGGAACGCGACGGCAAGTCAGTGAACAAGACTTCGCTGCGCCGCTACCCGGTTGAGGCACTGTCAGAGATTACTATTTTGGATGAGGGGTTCACCGTCGATCCCGACTTTGACGCCAACGATCCTGCATATTCGCGCGGTGCGTTCTGCGTCGTCGAGTCTGTCTAGGAAGTTGAGGATAGACTGAAACTCTAAGAGCGCCATTTCAACCGCCTCATTGGCGGGGAAGCGCTCACATGAATCTACGCCCAGAACCGCATGATGGCGGATGCGTCGTCTTACGGTTTCTGGCGTAAAATGCTTACTCATGCTCCACCTCTTTCAGCGCAGCATGGATAGCACGGGTATTCAGACACCTGCAAGCTATTCCGGCTTCTCCACCGGCTTATGCTTCACGACCTTTGCAAGCCTCTCCTTGAAGTGCTGCGGATCGTCGTCCGTCTCTAGCTCGCGGGCCGCTTCCTTGAACTTGTCTAGTTGACTCATGGGGTCAATCTGGGCTGACATGGCGCATGTACCTTTGCTTCATAGACGAGTCACAAACGCCACCTAAGCCGGGGCAGCGCGGCAGACCGCCTTACTTTATCATAGCTGGCGTCATCATACACGAAGCACAATGGCATGACATCGCCAACGAATTGAAAGCCTTGAAAGCGCGCCCCGATTTTAACGTTCGGGGAGAAATAAAGTGGCGGTTTTTCGGACCCACAAATGCCGACCCGGAGAATAGCGTTGCCCATTTGAATCAAGCCGCGAGAGACAGTTTTAGAGACGCGATGTATGCAATTCTCACAAAGCGGAAAGCGGTTAAAATCATATCCTGCGTGTCAAGCGTCGAGGTGGGATATGCGCAAGCATATTGCAACACACAAGATGACCTTTACCTCTATACTTATAAGACTGTCTCAGAGCGATTTCAGTATTTCTTGCAGGACATGGAGCGAACAGTCGGCAGTCGGCAGTCGGCAGTCGGCAAATGGGGATTATGATCGCAGACCATAGAGGCAAAGCGCAAGATGAAAACTTGAGGTCACGACATCATAATTTAATTGATGGAAACGCACCGGTTTTTAGTAGCTACCCAAACTATATCGAGACGCTGTTTTTAACGCCATCTCATCATAGCGTTGGAATCCAATTTGCAGATATGGTTGCGGGGGCGCTGGGACGTAAATTTAATTCAACTGACGATCGATTTTATAACCGGATCGAGCCTGCGTTGCGAAAATCCGCAGCCGGAAAAATTGATGGCTTCGGGATAGCCAAATTTCCAACTAGAGGATGGCGCTAGCAAAGCCACCGGGCGGGGTGTTGCCACCCCACAGCACGATTCCGACGCGCCCCCGGTGTATTACTCATATAAAGCATTCTTTATGTTTTGTCAATCTTACGCCGCAGCTGGGTTATAGGTCAGGCGCTTGCCAACGATGCCCTTCAAGCCTTCCACTGCGCGCTGGCGATCATTCACTCCGTTGGCAGTGCGATTGTTATAGCGGAGCTCAAATTCAGCCAGATAGCGGTGCAAATGCTGCTCGCCGCAATGCTGATAGACGCCCTTCATGCCACGCTTGAAGATCGAGAAGTAGCCTTCCACGGTGTTGCTATGGATGGTGCGGTCGGCCAGATCGACATACTGTCCCTTGCCGTGGCTGGTGGTGTCATGGCTGATGAAATGGTCCTTCATCGAACGATAGCCGCTGTGTTCGTCGGTCATGATGCGGGTTTCGCGGGCAACATTCTCCAGCACGATCGGCATCAGGGTTTCGGCCTTCACATCGTCAATAACCATCGTGCGAGCCTTGCCGGTCTCGCGATCCACCAGCGCCAGCACCTTCATCTTGTGATGGAAGGCGCGCTTCTTCTCGACGCCTTTCAGCTTGCCGATGAAAGTCTCGTCCACTTCCACGATGCCACCGTTGCCGCCGAACGGAGCAAGGTCGCCCGAACGCATGGCTTCGCGAATGCGATGCGCGAGGAACCACGCGCTCTTATACTGGACTTCGAGAACCCGGCTAAGCTGATGGGCGCTGATGCCCTTCTTGCTGGACGCGATCAGGTGAACAGCCTGGAGCATCTTGAACAACGGCATACGTGCATGTTCAAATACGGTGCCAACCTTGACCGTGAACTGCTTACGGCACTCACCGCACTTTTTCAGGCCGTAGCGAATCGCACCTTCCGGGTTCTTCACGCTCTTAGAGCCGCGAACACCCGACAGGTCATAAACGCGACCGCCGACTACGCCACAGTGCGGACAGGTCACGCCATCCGCCCATATGACGCTTTCCAGATACTCAAAAGCCTTGGCTTCGTCGTGGAAATGGGGCTGCGAAAGAACGGACATGACGGCTTAACTCCTTGGCCTCATTCCTACCGTTTCAGCTTGGGTTTGCAAAGTGCATAATCGCCAAAAGGATGCGGCCGCCCAGAGCAGTTTGCCAGACGTTTCCGCCTGATTGGTAATTACATTCGCCTGCCTAGGAACCCGAATACGCGATTGGTGAAGGATAATGTCCTGCGAATATTCGTGGTTAACATAGGTTCGCGGTGATGATTGTACCTTACCATCGTCCGAATTACTCGATAACGTCATCAGGCGCGTAGGCATGGGCAGCCGCGGACGAATTGATCGTAGATTTCCGGGCAGGGACGGCAATTTCAGAATGGCTAGCAAAACCTATCGTCGCAAGCGTATCCTCGTAACCGGAGGCGCAGGCTTTCTGGGGTCACATCTGATCGATCGCCTGCTGGGACGCGGCGACGAAGTGCTGTGCGTGGATAACCTGTTCACCGGCGACAAGCGCAATCTGGACCATCTCTACAACCATCCCCGCTTCGAGTTCATGCGGCACGACATATGTTTCCCTCTCTATGTCGAAGTGGACCATATCTATAATCTCGCCTGCCCCGCCTCGCCGATCCATTATCAGCATGATCCGGTGCAGACGACCAAGACGTCGGTCATCGGCGCCATCAATGTGCTGGGACTCGCCAAGCGGCTGCGCGCGCGCGTATTTCAGGCATCGACGAGCGAAGTCTATGGCGATCCGGCCATCCATCCTCAGGTCGAAGGCTATTGGGGGAATGTAAACCCAATCGGCCTGCGCTCATGCTATGATGAGGGCAAGCGCTGCGCCGAGACATTGTTCATGGACTATCGGCGCCAGCATGGCCTGGATATCAAGATCGCCCGCATCTTTAACACCTATGGTCCGCGAATGCACCCGAACGACGGACGGGTCGTCTCCAATTTCGTGATCCAAGCGCTGGAAGGGCGACCCATCACCATTTATGGAGACGGATCGCAGACCCGGTCCTTCTGCTTCTATGCAGATCTGATCGAAGGCTTCCTGCGATTGATGGATACGGACACGGATTTCACGGGGCCGGTCAACCTGGGCAATCCGGTCGAGTTCACAATCAAGGAACTGGCAGAAACGGTGATTGAACTCACCGGCGCTAAATCAGAGTTGGTCTACATGCCCCTGCCCAGTGACGACCCCACCCAGCGCTGCCCGGACATCAGTGTGGCAAAGGCGAAGCTGGACTGGACGCCCCAGACACAGCTTCGTCAGGGTCTGGAAAAGACCATCGCTTATTTCCGTGAGCTTCGCGTCACGATGGAAGATGAAGCCGCCTGATCGGCGGAATGGACCATCTAGATGTTTGATCCCAGGTTTTGATGGTGCATTATTCACCGTCAGCTGGAAGGAAGCGCTATGGGCCAGATACTCCACGGGAGCGCCACAACGACTGAGGCAGTCCGTCGAGCGATACAGCATAGTCAAGCGAGCTTGAGGGTGCTGGCTAAGCGTCATGGGGTTAATCCCAAGACCATCGCCAAATGGAAGAGGCGCTCTTCGACGGCCGACCTGCGGACGGGGCCGAAGGCCCCTAAATCGACGACGCTGACGATCGAGGAGGAAGCGGTGATAGTGGCGTTCCGGCGCCACACACTATTGCCGCTGGATGATTGCCTTTATGCCTTGCAGGCCACGGTCCCGCATCTGACGCGTTCGGCGCTTCATCGTTGCCTACAGCGGCACGGCATCAACCGGTTGCCGGAAGTCGATGGTGACAAGCCCGCCAGGAAGAAGTTCAAGGCCTATCCGATCGGATACTTCCACGTCGATCTGGCCGAGGTACGGACCGAAGAGGGCAAGCTTTACCTGCTGGTGGCAATTGATCGGACCTCGAAGTTCGCATTCGTGGAACTGCACGAGAAAGCCACCCGCAGGGTAGCAGGCGACTTCCTGCGTCATCTCGCCGCAGCCGTGCCGTACCGGATACACACTGTACTCACCGACAATGGGACGCACTTCACCGACCCGACAGGCGATGGCTGGACGCCTGAGGACATCAAGGAAATGCGGGTACAGAAGCTGCCGTTCCGGTGTCATTCGTTCGAGTTGGCCTGTGCCGATCTCAACATCGAGCATCGCCTGACCAAGCCACGGCACCCATGGACCAACGGCCAGGTCGAACGGATGAACCGGACGATCAAGGAGGCGACCGTCAAGCGTTACCATTACGAGACGCACGACCAACTCCGACAGCATCTCACCGACTTCGTCGCCGCCTACAACTTCGCCCGCCGCCTAAAGACCTTGCGAGGGCTCACACCTTACGAAGCCATCTGCAAAGCATGGACAGAGGTGCCCGAACTATTCATATCAAATCCGCACCATCAATCACTGGGACTAAACAGCTAGCCAGGATGTCATAGCTGAGCGGGCTTTGCCTGCGTCTACCTCATGCACGCGCTATCCGGCGCCGGTGCAAAAAGTCGCTGTCCTACACGTCCAGCATGAATTGGAACATATCAGGAGCAAACGAAAGGACTTTGTTAGTGGGCAGCTTTTCCAAACATATCGATTCGCCCTCCTCTCCCGCGCGCCGCTGTTTTGCCATCACGCCGCACGACACCCAAGGCTATCGATCCCCTTCCCAAGGCAATTCGTGCGGCCGGCGCTGGCGTGATCACGTTCCGGGGGTACAGCGCCGTCGATCGCATACGCCTGATGTCGGCTATGGCTTTGGCGCGGCGAAGGGACGCCGCGAGCATTCGCGGGCCGCGGGCGGGGGTGTCGCCGCACCCATGTCCAGCATATCCGCCGACGGCTGGCGTGCGCAATGGGCGACAACGCCCTGAATCGCGTCGCCGTCGCCTTTCACCGTCGCCCGTCCAGGCTTTGACAGTGCCGGTAACGCCGTCACCATCAGTGAAACCATGTCTTGCACGACCCGCGTGCGGCAGATCTATCCCAACCAGGCGAGTCTGACTGCCGCCGATGTGGCGCTCATCGACTATCTGCTGGCTACAGACACGATCGCGGGGTCACCAACAATAGCGCCGAGACCAGCCCGGCGATGATCGCCGGTTTCGTGACGCCTGACCGGCAACTGGTCGGCAACAGCATCGGCGGCAGCGCCATGCCGATCGAGCTGGTCGCCTTCCGCTATTATATGCGCGCGGGCCAACAGGTCGCCGTCGTTAAGTTCATGATCAGCGATGGCACCACCACGATTCCGGTGCTGGTGTCGATGCCGACCGTCTTCCCGCGAGCGACGGACCAGAATGCGGTCATCATCCATGCGCTGCCGACGGCGGACATCAGCGCGCTGACCGATGGCCTGATCACGGTCAACACGGAGGTCTATCCGCATATCGGCGATGCCGGGTCGATCCTTGCCAGCGCAGCCGTGTCGCGCAGCAAGGCGTTCAGCCCGCGCTATTTTCGCAATGACGTGGCGCGCACGGCCGCGCCTCCGCTAGTCTATGTCGGCGCGGCGGGGAACAACACGACCGGTATCGTCTCGACCAACGCCGCGTCAACAAAAGCCCTGCCATTCTTGACGATGACCACGGCGATCGACGCCATCTCCACCGGCTACGGAGCAAGCGGCAGCGGGATCGACGGCTGCATCATCCGCTTCATGGCCGGGGGCGATATCGCATGGGGCAGTGGTGCAGCCGTCGCCAAAAGCCAGAAGATCGCGGCGCTCATCATCGAGCGCAATCTTGACGAGGTAATGGCGAACGTGCAGCTCACCTTTTCGACGCCGCCCATGCGGCTGGGTTCCGGAGGCACGCTGGTGTCGCCGCTGTCGACCGGCTGCATCTATATCCGCAATATCCGCGTCCAGCGCACCTCGACGCTCGCGATCATGGGCGAGGCGGCAAACAGGCTGGAAATCTTCTGGGAGAATGTCGAGTTCGATATCAACGCGCAGAACAGCGCGTACCTGTCCAACGCCGATGATTATTTCTACGGCGGAACCATGCTCAACCCGGCGGCAAGCGCGATTGCTACGTCGACCAATGGTTAGCATCGGCTGTGGCGCGGCCTCTACTTGCCCGACACGACCGGCGTTCGCGGCTTCGACGGCTATCTCATGTTGGGCTGCATAGCCCGCCGATCGAGTGCGATGGCTGGGGCTTGGATCCTCGCTTTCAACAAGTTCTTCGGTATCGAAAACCTCGCCTCCCCCTTCGGCGTCGCCGGCGCTGACAAGGCGTGCATGCAGAACATCTTCGAGTTCGTCAGTGCGACCAGCGCGTCGATGACGGGGATCAAGCCCGACAATGCGTCGGCCGGTGCGACGAATATACTGTTCTGCAATAACAGCCTTGCGGGTCTCAACGACCATGGCCGGTCGAACCACGTTTATGATGAAGGTGCGACGCCGCGCGCCAGCAAGTTCATCCGCCAGCACGGCACATCTTTGTCCAGCTCTATTGCAAGGGCGACACGTTCGTGCTGGACGGCACCCGCATCGGAAATCTCGCTTACAAACATGGCGTCGGCTGCACGGATAATTTTACCCAGTTCAAGTCAGCCAACGGCGACCCGGTCGGCCAAGGGCCGGTTTCGCGCAAGACTATGCGGGGTCGGGCGCGATCTTCGACATATCCAATACTGTCCGCAACGACCCGCTTTACACTGCGCCGGCGGTCACCAGCAGCGGCTCGACCGACGGGATCGGCGGGGAACCTATACGCTCCAGACCGGCAGTCCGTGCAAGGCGAGCGTGACCGCCATGCTGAGCCATGATCTTGCCGGGAACATGCGGTCCCTGGGCGCGCTTGCCGAACAGCAAGGGAGCATATATTTAGGCGCTGTTTCGCGCCGCAACAAATTCACAAAGCTTCCTTAAGTTTTCTCTAGCAGAAGACGATCGCACCGGACATATGTTGTAGCATTCGGGGATCGACGAGATTGGCCATGGCATGGGTGGAATGCAGATGGTCTGTTGATGGTCTCGACGGATCGACCATGCAGGTTCTGTCGTGTCCAAGTCGTGTGGGTCTCAGTGCAGGAGCTTGAGTTTGACCTGGTTCTCTAAAATGCGGAAGGGTTCCGCCCGCCCGTCGGGCCGCGTTATGCGTCCCCTGATTCGCAGCATTGGCGACGCCGGGGACGGGGCGCATGACGCCCATCCCCAATTCAAGGTGCTGGCCACCGATCAGTTACGCCTCGGGCGCGGGGCTACCGCCGACAAGGCGCGGGCCAGGCTGCGGGAAGCGTTCACACCGTCACAGCCGGTATCGCGCATTTCGATGTTCGCCGGCCGCAAGACCGTTCTCACCCGGCTGATTCGTGCGATCGAGGACCAGCAGTTGCATGTGGTCGTCTATGGCGAACGCGGCATCGGCAAGACGTCGCTGCTGAGCATATTGTCTCAATTGGCGGATGAAGCGAAATATATCGTTTGCTATACCTCCTGCGGCGAGAATAGTTCGTTCACCGAGATATTCCGAAATATAGCCGCATCCATCCCCCTGCTGTTCCATGCCGACTATGCGCCCACGCAGACCGAGATCGAGAGCGGCGGGACGCTCGCCGACCTGTTGCCGCCCGGCGATGTGACGCCCCACCAACTCAGCGATCTCTTCGCGAAGCTGTCTTCCACCCGCGTCCTGGTGATCCTAGACGAGTTCGATCGCAGCCCCAGCGGCGCGTTCCGCAGGATGATTGCCGAACTGGTCAAAAACTTGTCCGACCGATCAACCCGCGTACAGATCGTGATGGCAGGCGTTGCGGGCAATCTGGCAGAACTGGTCGAGCATATCCCCTCGATCCGTCGCAACATCCTGGGCATCCAGGTGCCTAACATGACGTCCGAGGAGATGGACGAGCTGATCGGCCTGGGCAGCGCGACCTGCGGCCTGCCTTATGACGCGGCGGCTGTTGAGTTGATCACCCATATTTCATGTGGTTTGCCCTATATCGCTAGCCTGCTAAGCCAGCATGCCGGTATCGGGGCGCTGGACCGGCAGAGCGCGGTGGCGGAGCGCCAGGATGTGGCCAACGCCCTGGAACTGGTCGTCGACGAGACGCGACAGCGGCTTTCCGATCGCAGCCTGCGCGCGATCAAGCGCTTGCAGATCGATGGCGAAGCGGGCGCGCTGGAGAAACTGAGCGACAGCGCGCTGCATCATGCGGGCGTGATCGACCTGATCGGCGGCGACATCGACTTGGCGAATGCGGTCAAAACCGGCCTTCGCAGCCAGTTGCTGGAAGCGATCGGTGACGAGGTTGGCGAACGTTTCCGCTTCGTGGAGGAGGGCGTGCCCGTCTATCTGCGGATGCAGTCCATCGACGACGTATTGAAGTCGGGCAAGGCACCGACGCACGCACAATCACAATGATGGCTCCGACGCGCGGCGGACCCATGTTCGCCATCCGCGACGCCTGCCCTGGCGCTATTGGTCAAGGGGCGGCAACATGAGCCTGCTGAGCACCATCATCGAACGGGGCAAACTCTGGCTCTGGCGCAGATCCCAGCATGACAATGCGAAGCTGCGCGCGCATTTTCGCGATCGTTACCGGATCAATGTCGGCATGTATTCTTATGGCTGCTTCGATCGCTGGCGCATGCCCGGCCCAATAGAAATCGGCCGCTATTGCTCCATCGCGAGCAGCGTACGTTCAGTTCCGATCAACCATCCATACGATGCAATGACGACCCATCCGGCCCTTTATGAACGCAAATTCGGCGCGGTGGACGAGGATATCCACTGGGACGACGTGCTGGTGATCGAGGATGACGTGTGGATCGGCCACAACGTCATGATCTTACCCGGCTGCAAGTTCATCGGCCGGGGCGCCATCATCGGTGCCGGCGCCATCGTCACCAAAAATGTCGATCGTTACGCGATCATGGCCGGCAATCCGGCCCGCAAGCTGCGCGATCGCTTCGATCCCGTGCTCGCCGAGGCGCTGGACGCCAGCCGCTGGTGGGAAATGGACATCGCCACGTTGCGACAATTGATCGCAACGCAGCGCGATCTGGTGTTCCATCCCGCGCCGGACGCGGTGGCGCGAAGGATCGAGGCGTGGCGAACCGGGAGCCAAGGCGGCCAGCCATGACCGCGCCGCAGATCAGCGTCATCATCCCCCATTATAATGATTTGGCAGCGCTTAACCTATGCCTGGCGGCGATCGAGGCCCAGACCCAGCTCCGCGGGACGTTCGAGGTGATCGTCGCCGACAATGCGTCGCCGCTATCGCGCGATGAGCTGGAACGAACCATAGCGGCGCGGGCAACGCTAGTAAATGTAACGGAGAAGGGTGCGGGGCCAGCCCGCAACGGCGGTGTCGCGGCGTCGCGGGGCGACATATTGGCCTTTGTCGATTGCGATTGCATCCCAGAGCCGGCCTGGCTGACGGAGGGCGTTGCTGCGTTGAGCCACCATGATTTCGTGGGCGGTGCGATGGTCGTCCTGATCGATCGGAGCCGGGCTATCACCGGCCCGGAAGCGTTCGAAAGCGTCTTTGCCTTCGACAACCGCGAATATGTCGAGAAAAAAGCCTTTACAGTTACGGCGAACCTTTTCTGCACCCGCGACATTTTCGATGTGGTCGGCGGTTTCCGCAACGGTGTTTCCGAGGACAAGGACTGGTGCCACCGCGCCCGCGATATGGGCTATCGCATCGGCTATGCGGACAGGGCGGTGGTAGGGCATCCAGCGCGCGTCAGCTGGGAAGACCTGCGCAAAAAGTGGCAGCGGCTAAATGCCGAAACCTATGGACTTTACCGGCTTCGACGGTTCGGCAAGGTAAAATGGCTGGTACGAACCTGGTTGCTTCCCCCATCGGTCCTGGCCCATATCCCGGTCGTGCTGAACAGTCCCGCACTGATGTCGGGCGTCGAACGGCGTGCGGCGTTGGCTACGCTAGCGCGCATCCGCTGGTGGCGCTTCATCCATGCCCACCGGCTGCTGGCAGGAACGGATTGATCCCATGCATGTCGCCATCAGCATCGTCGGCTTTCGCAATGCGGAAGAGATACGGACCTGCATACAGGCGCTGGACCACTGCACGCATGGGGATTTCGAGATCGTCATTTGCGAAAATGGGGGTTCCGACGCCTATGATGCCCTGACCGCGATCCTGCCCACGAGGCTGGTGCGCGGGCAGAAGGTGACGGTCCTGCTCGCGTCGGGCAACCTGGGCTATGCCGGCGGCGTCAATCATTGCATCAGGGCGGCGCGGGAGGCCGATGCATGGTGGGTAGTCAATCCCGATACGCGGCCCGAGCCGGGCGCCTTATCCGCCCTGGTCGAACGCCTGTCGCAAGGCGACTGCCATGCGGCGGGCGGCATACTCTATCATCAGGATGGCAAGATACAGGCATATGGCGGCCGCTGGCGGTCTTGGATGGCGCGGGCAGTATCGATCGGCCATGGCGGCGCCTTAGCCGACGCGGTGGACCCGCAGGCGATAGCGGCCAGTATGGACTATCTGCTGGGCGCATCAATGCTAATCAGCGCGCGCTTCGTCGAGGTCACAGGGCTGATGCGCGACGATTATTTTCTCTATGGCGAAGAGGTGGAATGGTGCCTGCGCGGCAGGGCGCTGGGCATGCGCCTGGGCTTCGCGCCGGCAGCGCGGGTCATGCACGGACAGGGCGGCACGACCGGCTCCGCAGATGCGATCAACCGGCGACCGCGCCTGCCCATCTATCTAGACGAGCGCAACAAGCTGAACGTCGTGCGCGATACGACGCCAGCACGCCTGCCCGTCGCGATCGCCCTGTCCTTCGCGCTGCTGTTCATGCGCTTTGCGCGGCGGGGCGCATGGCGACAGTTGGGCTATGGCCTTGCAGGCTGGGCAGCAGGCGTGCGCGGCGCGCGTGGCTTTCCGCCCTGGATGCGCTGAACCCGGCGCCGTTCAGGGCTGCGCAGCGCCGAACAACGCCGCAAATTTTGGCGAGCGCGCCATCAGTTCAGCAGGGGCACCAGCGCCCCGGACCTTGCCCCCGTCGATCCATACGATATGATCGACCGACCGTACCGTTTCGAGGCGATGGGTGATCATCAGCAGCGTCCGTCCCTGCATATGAGTGTCAATCGCCGTGCGAACGCGATCCTCCAGATTACGGTCGAGCGCGCTCATCGCTTCGTCCAGGATCATGAAGGCAGGTTGCCGCAGGATGGCCCTAGCCAGCCCGATGCGCTGGCGCTGTCCGCCCGAAAAACGCAACCCTTCCTGCCCCACCCATTCCTCAAAGCCATAAGGCAGGTCCTCGACGAATTCGGCGACGCCTGCGCTGCGCGCCGCCGCCACCACATCCTCTTCCGCCGCGCCTTCCCGCGCCATGCGGATATTGTCAATCACTGTGCCTTCGACCAGATCAACATCCTGCCCCGCGACGCCAATCATGCGTAGCCAATCCGTGCGCCGGCACTGATCCAGCGGAACGCCGTCCACGCTGATCTGCCCCCCTACCGGCGTATGGAGGCGCAGCAGCAGATTGACGATCGTCGTTTTGCCGGCCCCGCTGGCCCCCACCAGCGCCGTCGTCTTGCCTGCGGGAATGTCGAACGAAACGGCGTCCAGCACTTCGGGCTGATCGGGTCCGTAGGCGAAGCTCACATCGCGAAAAGCAACGCCCGTGCGCAGATCCTGTACCGGGACCGTCCCGGCCAGGGGATAATCCTTGTCTTCATCCTGGATCATCGTGCGGACCGAACGAAGCTGTGTCTGCACCTGCGCGATATAGAGGAGATTGGCCTCCAGTTCCCTTATATGTGGCTGTAGCCGATAGAGCAGGACGACCGCCCCCAGCGTCACCGCGAAACTCGTCCCCCACCAGCCGGCGGCGGCGATGATCGTGCACAGGATGGCCAGATAGCCGATCTCCGTCAGCGGGCCGATCCAGGCCGACAGCCGCAGCATCGCCAGCGAGCTTTCGCGCGCGATGGCGGATGCCGCGACGAAGCGGCCATGATGATATTCCTCCTGCCCATAGGCGCGAATCGTGCGCATCCCCTGCAAGGTGACGAGCATATGTTCGCCAAGTTCGCGATGCGCATTCTTAACCTGTCCGCCAAAGGCGCGGGCGGGATTGGCGAAGAAGCGCAATATCGTGGCGATGACGAGCGTACCGACGATCGCGGTCAGCGTGATCGGCACCGACAGCCCCATGAGGAAGGCGAGGAACACCAGGATCGAGCAACTGTTGATGATGAGCCGCGTAAAGGCGGCATAGGCGCTGGCGATGACCCAGGATTCGGTCCCCAGCACCTCCATCAGTTCGGCCTGCTCATGCCTCCGGACGAATGCATAGGAGACAGTGAGATATTGCTGGTGGATGCGATTGCGCACCGATTCGCTGATCTGCTCCCCAATCGCAGAACTGATCCGGGTATAGAGCAGCGCCAGCAGGCCACGCGCGATGATCAGGACCATGATCAGCAGGGCAAGTTCCGTAGTGCTGCCGAACCAGCCGACCGCATCCCGCAATATCTCTCCCATCATGCCGTCGCCCTCGGCGGCTGCGACTTGGCCACTGGCGGTGTAGAGGAACAGCAGGATGAGCGTGATGCCGATTGTCTCAGCCAGCGAGGAAACCAGCCCCAACGCGATCAACGCCGGGGTCGTCCAGCGCGGCTTGCCGACGATCGCCAGCAATTTTCGCAGGTCGCGAAGCGAGGACAGGGCCGCGCTCGGCTCGCGCGCCCCATCGCCCGCCTCGTCAGTATCGAGCGGCGCGGCGACGGGGGTGATGGTCATGACGGGAGATCGCCTATGGGAAAGGGATAGGGGGCCGACGGGGTAACGGGACGACGATGCCGCAACCCCCGGAGACGACGGCGCGCGCGTTGCTTGGCCCCCCGGACGAGTTGAACGCACGCATCGGGTATATCACGCATCATGACCCCGGCTGCCACCCTGGGATGGGCACGGAACAGCAGTGCGAGAACGCCCCATAACTGTCGCAGATCGCCAAGATAGATAGCCCGGCGGACGAGCCAGCCGCCATAGGCCCGCAAGCCTTCGATCAGGATCGGCCGCTTGGCCGGATGACGATCTGCCATCTCCTCGACGACCATCAGCCAGGACCGCAGCATCCGCCGCATGTCGCTCGACATGTTGTCCGGCAGGTAACGATAGCCAACCAGATAGTCGGGCACGACCGCGAAGCTGTGCCGTTCGGCGACGCGGGCGTAAAATAATATGTCCTCGCACCCCTGCGCGCCGGCGCGCCAAAGGCTACATTCAAAACCCCGCGCGTCAATCAGCGCCTGTCGCCGGACCAGCGCGGCGCTGCCGTTGCCGACGAAATTGCCGCGAAACAGATGGTCGAGCACCTGCCCCTCGCGCATCGGCCGCTCCCGATTGTCGGTAACGTGGCTCAGCGCATCAATCTTGGCATGCCAGCAATAGACGAGGCCGCATCCCGGTCCCGCGGCGTCCAGTGTCGCAAGCTGACGCTCGATCTTCAAGGGCGCCCACAGGTCGTCGGCGTCGACGAAGGCGATGAGATCGGCCTTCGCCTCCTGCCAGCCGCGATTGCGCGCTGCCGCAACCCCGCCATTCTGCGTCTCGATCAGCCGAATGCGCGGATCAGCGACGGCATGGGTGCGCACGATGGCGGCTGTTTCGTCGCGGGAACCGTCATCGACGACGATGATTTCCAGTGCGCCATGCGTCTGCGTGCGTACGCTGCGCAACGTCTCATCGATCGTGGCGGCAACATTATAGGCGGGGATGACGATGCTGACGAGCCTGTCATCGATCACAGCAGAGCCTCCATCATACCCGTGAAGTCGGCAAGAGAGTGGTCGCCGCGCACTTCCATGCGCGTCAGGTCGAACGGCGACTGACCCAGCGTCACCGCCCCCTGCCCGCCGCCAATCGCAAGCGTGTAGCCGCATTGCGACGCCAGCCTGCCGAAACGCTCGTCGATGGCGCCGTACGGCGCGGCGAGCGCTGCGGGTGCCCAGCCGATCCAGCGCTCGATCATCGCGCGGGACCGGAGCATCTCGTCTGCCAGCGCCGCCGTCGACAGGCCGTCGGCGGCGCTGTGGCTCGCCAGGTGCGAACCAAAAAAGACGCCTTCTCCCGCCAGCCGGGCGATCGTCGCCGCATCCATCAGCGGCGCTGGCACCCCGAAACGCGCATCCCATTGCGCACGCCCGCCGACATGATCGGTGACGAGGAAAATTTCGGCGGTCATGTCGAGCGCCTGGAGCAACGGCCAGCCATGGTCCGCGAAATCCTGAAGCCCGTCGTCGAAGGTGATCCATACGGGCCGTCCGGTGAAAGGTTCGTCATGGGCCAAGTGCCACTGCACCTGATCGGCCGTTACCGTATGATAGCCATGGGATCGCAGCCAGCGCATCTGGTCGCGGAACATCCCAGGCGCCACGCGATAACGGCGCAGCTCATCCGATCCACCTTCGGCAACCGCATGATACATCAGCACGGGCAGCGTCGCGCGGCGTTCGTCAGCTGCTTCGGCACGCAAGGTTGGCGCACTGTTCCAGATGACCCGTCGCGCGACGGACAGTTCGAGCGGCGCCATCAACGCATGATCCTGGACTAACGGAGACGGATGCACGGCGTCGTCGGCGACGCGACAGAAACGGTCGACCCGGTAGAGTTCTGTCTGGATCGAATGATCGAGCGCAAGGCCGGGCGTTGCTGCAAGCACGTCCGCGATTACCTTGACGCCAAAAGGGTTGGACCAGTCGAAACCCGTGCGGCTGCGGTCGTCGGCGATCATGTGCGCATGGGCAGTGACAAGGGTGCCGCCCGGCCCGAGCGCAGCGGCTAGCCGGGCAGCAACGGATGCCAGTTCCGCCTCGTCGTCGAGATAATAGAGGACTTCGGAACAGATGATGAGGTCTAACCCGATAGGTAACGCATCACGGGCAAGATCCAGCACCGCAAAATCTATGTTGGTCCGGTCCGCCAGCCTGTGTCGCGCCCGCGATACCGCCGGTTCGGCGATATCGGTGGCGAGCAGGTGATCGACACGATCCGCCAACTGGGCAGTGAACACCCCCTCGGCGCAGGCGAGTTCCAGCGCGCGACCCAGCGGCCGATCGGGCAGCAGGGAAAGCTGGAGCCGATATTTTTCTTGCTCATAGGGCGAACCGTAATTCCACGGGTCTTCATGCGCAAAATAGCTGTCCCAAAATGCCTTGCGATCGCCGCTTCGTTCTGCCTCCGCCGGCGTTTCGCGCAGCGCGACCGTGGGCATGACGGGCCGGGGCGTCGCCAGCGCCCTTGCGCGCGCCTCGACCGCCCGCCGGGCCAGCGCGTGATTGTGGCCGCCGGCAGGATAGAGTTCCGGCGCGCGCGCGATCACCGCTTCACCCTCCGCCAGCGCGGCTGCATAGGGTGTCGGACCTACGCCAAAAAGCGTGCCCAGCTTGCGCGACATCCGGGCCTGCAAGGGCGGCGCCTGCCAATCGAGGCCATGCGCCGACAGTGCATGGCTGATAGCGACCGGCGCCGCCAGCCAGCGGATGAAGCCGCCGATCGCCTCGCGTGACTGATCTGGGAAATGAATCTGATCGACCCATTCCAGCGCGCCAAAGCCGCCCAGTGCGCCCGGCTCGGCGATCGAGCGCACTTCGTCTTGCCACACGATATAAGCGTGCAACCGATCGATCCCCGGCGGCAGCGCGACGTCGGGCGGCGCGTCCATCGCCACGCGCAGCCCCAGCGTCAATCCAAGCATACGCGGCTCCGCCAGGCTATCATAGGCGATCAGCTTGCGGTCGAGTGCATAGCGGATACGCCGCTCTGCCCCTGCATCGTTCCACAGCCTGCCCAATTCGGCGAGGAATCGGTCGATGATGCCGGCATAAGCCGCCCAGTGCGCCGCGAGTTGCGCGGGCACCAGGCGCAGGCCGACCACCAGCGCTTCGATGATATTGTCGGCGATCGCTTCGGCGCGGTCGGGTCCGTGGCTCAGATGGGCCAGCGGCTCTACATCGACCGGCGCGCCAACGCCCCCGACTTCAGCCACGATGATGTTCCAGAAGGCGAACCAAGCATAGGCTTCCTCCATCGACAGGCCGCGGGCGTCCGTAATGCCCTGGGCGTAGGCAGGCAGCGGATGCGCGACACGCGGGTCGGCATCGAAGGCGCGCCGGATCACCGTCCGTCCATCCGCCAGCATCTGCCCGCTGTCCCTTGTCAGCGATCCTGTGGACGAACGATAATAGGACAGCGCCTCGTCCACCATCAGCCACCGAGCGCCGGCGCGCGACAGCCGCTGCCACAGATCCCAATCTTCACAGGTGCGCAACCCGGTGTCGAACCCGCCGGCATCCACCACCATCTGCCGATCGACCAGCAGGCAATTGATGGTTACGACGGCGCATGTCCGGGCGAATGTCTCGAACGGTTCGTCGCGCACCCGTGGATCGGCGAAACCATCGGTCATCGACCCGTCCGGCATCACGCGGCGATAGGCGCAATAAGCGATCTGATGATCGGGCGCGGCCTTCAGCGCATCCAGCATCTTGGCCAGGAAAGCCGCATCGACCCAGTCGTCCGCGTCCAGAAAGGCGAGCCATGGGGCCTGCGCCGCCGCGATGCCCCGGTTGCGCGCGCCCGCCGCGCCTTCGCCGCCGCCAAGCATATAGCGAATACGTGGGTCCGCCAGCGCCATGCGTTGCAAGATGGCGGCGGTGTCGTCGGTCGACCTGTCGTCCACGACCAATGCTTCCCAATCGATGACGCTCTGGACCTTCAAGCTTTCCAGGGCCGCCTCGATCGTCGCTTCCGCATTTCGGGCCGGCATGATGACCGAAACAGAAGGTCGATCAGCCATTGGGGCGCTTCTGCCTATAATAGAAAAGGAGGCCAGCAAAATAGCCGGTGACTTCCTGGCGCAGAAAGCGGTCCTCCACCGTCCAGCCCCGCCCCAGCCGCCGCCACAGCCGCCCGATATACCAGCGCGGCATCACCCACAGCGCCTGGCGCCGGTTGCAGCCAAGCCCGGTGCGCTCATTTTGCACCATCAACGCCGCAGCATGGCCCCGCATATAGGAATAAATCTGGTGGGAAAGCCCGTCCATCGCGCGGCGATGAAAATGAAACGCGACGGATGTCGGCTCGTACCGGCAATCCACACCCGCTGCGAGCAGTCGATACCAAAATTCCGAATCGCCCGAACAACCGGCCTGCCCCACATCCAGCCGTTCATCGAAATAGCCGACCTTGGCAAAGACGTCCTGGCGGAACGCCATGCTGGCGCCCGCTCCCACCTTCCATGCCGGAAACACCGTCTCGGCGGAGATGGCGGCGAAGTCACCGGCTTTGAAATCGACCCGGTCATAGCCCTGACTGAAGCTCCAGTAGCTCTCGAAATGGCGTTGCGCGTCAGTTTCCAGTTCGCCCGGCAGCACGAGGCCGGTGACGGCGCCTATTGCGGGATCATCGAAGGCGGCGACCAAATGTTCCAGCCAGCGCGGATGCAGGAGCACGTCGTCGTCGGTATAGGCGATGATGTCCGCCGTGGCGTGCGTTGCGCCGGTGTCGCGGGCAAGATCCAGCCCCGGCCGATCTTCCCGCACGTAAACAACGCCCGCAGCCAGCGCCACCTCACGCGTGCGGCCGTCGCGTGAGGCATTGTCCACGACGACGATCTCGTTCGGGGCGAAGCTCTGCTGCGGCAACGAAGCGAGGCAGCGCCGCAGTTCATCCGGCCGGTCGCGGGTGCATATGACGACGCTGGCGGTCGCTGGCGGCAGGACGGCGGGCGGGGCTGCGGGCGGCACGGACGCTTCGACCCGTCGTTCGCCTCCACCCTCCAGCCGCAACAGATGGCCGACAGGATAGCCGCCCCGCCAGAAAACGGTCATGGCGACATTCTGGGCCGCTGGTGCATCCCCGGCGTCCAGATCGATATGATGCATACCGCCTAGCCCCTTAAGGGCCGCCAGAGGTTGCGAATGGGCGCCTGACACTCTACCCCGACCGAATTACCTTTGCCCCGACAGTGAGACTATTGTTCAATGCAATAAAGTCGGCGCATTCGCAACTGTTGCTGTGGAAGGACTTGACCCATGATGGGCCAACGCCAACGCTCCGCCTACGGCGGATCCGCCATGATGCGGGCCCTACTCCTGTCCCTGTCGTTGCCAGCCCCGCTTCGCGCGCAACTGGCGGCGGACCCCACACGGATCGAACAGCCCCAAAAAATCGGCGTGGGCACCTGGCCCGTCTACGGCCAGGACCGGATGATCGAGGATGTCGACGCGCTGGGTGCCCACTGGTTCTATAGCTGGAAAGACAGCGGCGAGGTCGTGGATGCGCGTCATGTGCCGATGGTGTGGGGCCGCAATGACAGGCTGGATCGCGCCGTTCCCGTGCTGCTGGGCTTCAACGAGCCGGACGAGTCGCAGCAGGCGGCAATGTCAGTGAAGCAAGCGATCCATCAATGGCCTAAATTGATGGCGTCCGGCGAACGCCTGTCATCCCCGGCGACGTCGCGGCCGGGGACGCTGGGACCAAGATCCTGGCTGGGCAAGTTCATGACGGAGGCTGATCGCAGGGGATATCGCGTCGATTTTATCGCTGTACATTATTACGCGACGAATCGCGATATCGGCGAATTCAAACGCTTTCTGGAGGCGGTGCATGCGCGTTACGGACGACCTATATGGGTCACCGAATGGGCGCTGGCCGATTGGCATCACCGCGACCGCTTCACCGTTGCCCAGCAGCGCGCCTTCCTTGAAGCGGGCGTTCAGATGATGGACGACTTGCCTTTTGTGGAACGGCACGCCTGGTTCGGCAGCTATGCTAGCCTGGGTGGGGCGCATATCAATTCGGAACTGGTCGATCCGGCCGGCGGGTTGACCGCCATCGGTGAAACGTTCCGCGCGGCCGCCGGCGCGATGCTCGTGTCGCCTATTTGCGATGCCGCGTCCGGTGCACCAGCCGACGCAACATCTCCACCAGCCACCTGCTGAGCCCGAAGCAAAAGGCCAACATATGGTTCAACAGGGGCTTGAGCGCCAGATAGGCAGCCGCATGAGCCGTGGGGTTGAGGATCAGGACCAGCAGATAGGGGTAAACGCCCGCGGGAAAGGGAAAGAAGTTAGTCAGCATCGGCCACAGGGCCGCGATCATCCAACCGTGCAGCAGCAGAAACTGCGTCGATGCACGACCGAACCATTGTATCGCCCACGGAATATGCGGAATGAAGCGAAGCTGCGACACCCATAGCAGGAACAGCAGAAAAGCGATTTCCGATGCCAGCGCCAAGGGCAGGAAACCTTGGGCGCCCACCATCGGGAAGGGCAGAAATTCGATGTTGCATGTCCAGCAAAGGCCGGTCGCCATGATGTCGGGACCATTCAGCCATGCCGCCGCCAGCGACGCTGCCAGACCGCCCACGCCCAGCCAGGCGGGAACTTGGCGCCTGCGCGGGACGTGCATTCCGATCATGAAGAACAGCAGGGCGAACGGCCAGTTGCGCCATTCGTAGAGGTTGTGCGGCAGGTGGAGCCACTGCCCGATCAGGATAAGGAGGGTGATCGCAACCACGGCTATTAGGAACCGGAGCCTGTTCCGCTCGAACAGCCAGGCAAGCGGACGGACCACCGACAGCACGATGAAGAACCACGCCACGAACGTCGAATAACCCGTGCCATAAACGATGGGACGCACCAGCACCCGGAACAGATCGCGCCAGCTTTCCGGCAGACCATAGATGATCGCACTGATCAGGACACCGCCAAGATGCGACAGGGCGGCCAGCGCGAGCAGCGTGACGGACTGAATGGCCACCGATTGGGCCGAACGCCGCTTTAATCCCGACGCACCCATGCCGCTAAGGAAAAAGAAGACCGAGACGTGCCCGGCCAACAATTTCACCTGGATCAGCGCAGCGGGGACCGCCATCGGATCAGGAACCACCTTCAGCATGGCGAACAGCACATGCAGGTAGAAGACGCCCATCAGCATATAGCCGCGCGCGAGTTCACTTCGTTGATCGAGCGTCACGCGGAGGTCGTCACTCGGCAGACGCGGCGGAAAATGCGAGCACCGCGTTCAACCCGCCAAAGGCGAAGGAATTGCTCAAGGCGTGGCGCAGGGGCGCCTTGCGCGGCCCCTCGGTCACGAAGTCCAGCCCCAGGCTTTCGTCGGGGTCCGTGCAGTTGGCGGTGGGCGGGACGATCTGTTCATACAGCGCCATGGCGGTCACAAACGCTTCCATCGCGCCGGTGGCGCCCAAGCTGTGACCCAGAACCCCCTTGGACGACGAGACCAGAGGCAAAGGCGCGTCGGCGAACACGGCGCGAATCATATCGCTTTCAAGTTTGTCGTTCATCATCGTACCCGTGCCGTGGGCATTGACATAGTCTATCTGCGTCGGCGTCAGGCGGGCGTCGGCCAAGGCCATCTGCATCGCTTCCGCCGTGCTCGCCGGGTCGGGCGACGTCAGGTCGGCAGCGTCAGCATTGGCGCCAAAGCCGGTCAATTCGGCATAGATGGTCGCGCCGCGCGCGACCGCATGATCCCATTCCTCCAGGATCAGCGTAGCGGCGCCCTCCCCGATGACCAGGCCTGATCGATTGCGCGAAAAGGGGCGGCAAGTGTCCGACGCCAATACCCGCAGCGCTTCCCACCCCACCATTGTCCCGGCGGTGATGCAGGCTTCCGCGCCACCGGCCACCGTGACCTTCGCCTCGCCTGACCGCACCATCTTGAACGCGACCCCCACGGCGTGCGCTCCCGATGCACAGGCGCTGGCGATGGCGAACGTCATGCCGCGCAGGCCCAGATCCATGCTGATCTGACTGGCGGGCGCATTGGCCATCAGCTTGGGAATGGAAAAGGGATGGACGCGGGATTTCCACTCGCCATAGATATGGTGGAAATTGTCATCGAGCGTGTTCATGCCGCCCACGCCGACACCGATGATGGTCGGTGCATTCACCCGAGCGGGGTGCGAAGGTTCAAGGCCGCTGTCTGCCAGCGCCTCGCGCGCGCTGATGACCGCAAACTGTGATGTGCGATCCAGGAAGGACAATTGTTTCGACGCGAAATGATCGGTCGCAACATAGTCGCGCACCTGCGCTGCGATCGGGCAGGCGACCAAATGGCCGCGCAAAATGTCGATCGGGCCGATCCCGCTGATGCCGGCCGCCACCGCCCGCCAACTGTCGGGCGCGGTCTTGCCGACCGGGGAAATCGCTCCGAGCCCCGTGATGGCGACACGCTTCATGCCGGCTTTTGCTTCGCCAACGCCTTTTCGACCAGAATCACGATATCGCCGACTGTCCGCATTTCCATTTCTTCAGCGGCATTGGCGTTGAACGGGATGTCGATCTTGAACGCCTCTTCCAGGGCGAACACCGTCTCGATCACGTCGAGCGACTCGTAGCCCGCCTCGGCAAGGTCGGAATTCTCATCGAGGGTCGACGGCTCCCGGTCGAGTTGCTTGGCAACGATGGCCTTGATCTGTTCCAGCATGGACATCAATATTTCCCCCGTCAGGCATCCGGAACGGCATACCATTCGCAGGTGCAATATGAAACCTAATCAACGCAATCTCAAGCGATTTGCCGTCCCGATCCGGAGCCGATCAATTCTCGCGGAACGCCCGGTTGAATTGGTCGCTGAGCGGCTTGACAATATAGGATAGAAGCGACCGCTTCTCGGTCTGGACGAAACATTCCACGGGCATGCCCGGCCTTAGCTCCAGCTCGCCCAGTCGGCGCAATTCCTTATCGTCCACCTCCACGCGCAGCTTGTAATAGCTGTTGCCGGTGCGTTCGTCCGTCGTGCGTTCCGGGGCAATATGATCCACCGTTCCGTTTAGCTCCGGCGTCGTCTGAAGGTTGAAGGCGGTGAAACGCACGACGGCCTTCTGTCCGATATGGAGCTGATCGATATCATAAGGGCTGGCGCGTAGTTCGACACTGAGGCGGTCGGAATCGGGTACGATCTCCATGATCGTCTGCATCGGCGGCACCGTGCCGCCGATGGTCGTGAAGGCCAGCTTGTCGACGATCCCGTCATGCGGCGCGCGGACCACGCTGCGATCGAACGTGTCGCCCGCAGATACGGACCGGATTTCCTGTTCGTTCAGCCGCGACTGGACATCGGCAAGCTGCATGCCGGCCTCGCTGCGCGCAGCCTGCGCCGACTGGATGGATAGCTGCCGCAATTCGGCGATCTTGGCGTGAGTCTGGGCGATCTGCGCCCTAAGGGCGGCGGACGTGCCTTCCAGGTCCACGGCCGTGCGTTCAAGTTGGTTGAGACGCGAAACGGTGACGAGCTTGCGTTCATACAGCGAGCGCAAGCCGTCGCGTTCCGGCACGATCAGGCTGGTTTGTTTGCCCGCGGCAGTCAACTGCGCCTGCAACGCGGCAATTTCCTGACCGGCCTGCTGGATGCGTTCGGAATATTGCGCCTGTTCGCCGGCACGCGCCCGACGGCGCACCTCGTACAGGCTTGCCTCCTCCGCCATCGCCGCGGTGGCGGCGGGAGTCGGCTCAATCGTCATTTCGGATGGAAAGCTTAAAGGACGGCCATCACGTTCGGCCAACAGGCGTGCACGCGCCGCCAGAAGCTGGTCGACGCTTTCGCCGGTCTTGGTCTTGCTGGCTTCAGACACGGTGCTGTCCAGCCGCATCAACATCTGGCCCTTGCGCACCCGGTCGCCTTCCTTGACGAACACTTGCGCGATCACACCGCCCGTGGGATGCGCGATCTTTTTGACGCGGCTCTCCACCGCAACCTCGCCCTGGCCGACCACGGCGCCACGCGTCTGGATGACCGCTGCCAGCACAAACAGCATGACGAACAGGCCGCCGATCGCGATGATCCCGATGCGGACGCTGCGTCGCAACCCCATCTGGGGATGCTCGAACAGTTGATCCGCATCCTCTGCCACCAGGAAATTGCTGGGCAATTGATAACTCACGATTCTACTCCTCACCGCCCTTAGGCGGCGTTTGTTCCTGGGCGGCCTGGACAGGCTTGCGGCCTTCAAGCAGGCGTTGGCGAACATCCTGCTTGGGGCCGAAATCCTGCATAGCGCCATCGCGCAACACCATGATATAATCGGCAACGTCGACGGTGGCCGACGCGTTGCCCACGATGACGACGATGGCGCCGCGGGCGCGCGCCGCCACGATCGTCTGGCCCAGCGCCTGCTGGCCCTTGCCGTCGAGATGGGTCGCGGGCTCGTCCAGCAGGATCAGGAAGGGATCGCCATAAAGCGCGCGGGCAAGCGCGACGCGCTGCCGCTGGGCTACCGACAGCTTGACGCCCTCTTCCCCCACCGGCGTCGCATAGCCCTGCGGCATGCGAACGATCATGTCGTGTGCATTGGCAGCCGTGGCTGCAGCGATCACCTCTTCGGACGTAGCGGACGGCGCGAAACGCGCGATATTCTCCGCGATCGTGCCGCTGAACAGGTCGATCGTCTGCGGCAGATAGCCAATGTGGCGGGTCAGTTCGTCGTCGGACCACTGGTCCAGTGCGGCGTCATCGATCCGCACCTTGCCGGCGACCGCAGGCCAGATGCCAGCCAGCGCGCGCAGCAACGACGATTTGCCGGCGCCTGCCATGCCGATCACGCCCAACACGGTGCCCGCGCCCAGCTTGAGCGAGACGTCGCGGATGACGATGGTGCGTGTGCCCGGCGGGCCTACCGCGACATTTTCGACGCTCAGGCTCTGCGTAGGCGCGGGCAGCGACAGCTTCCTGTCCGGCCAGGGGCCGATATCCAGCAACTGGCGCAGATTGCGCCAGGCTTCACGCCCCTCCGCCAGTTCCTGTAGATGCCCCGCGACAGTGACGAAAGGCCGCAACGCGCCCATGCCCAGCACCGCCGCAGCCAGAACGACGCCGGGGCTGGCCTTGTCGGCGATCGCGAGCCAGGCACCGATGGCCGTCAGGATGACGAACATCGCGATCATCATGGCCTGTCCGCCGATGACGCTGGCAGTTTCGATCTGGTAGATCTGCTGGTCCAGCATGGCGTAGCGCCGCGCGCTGCGACGCCGGGCCATGACGACGTCGGACCGCATGCCGAGCGCGCGGACTAGGTCCGCGTGACGGCGGTGAGTCTCCGCCATCACGTGCCGTTCGCCCAGCGCGGGAAGCAGGTCCACCATCACGCCCAGAATTCGGCGCCAGGCGCGATAGAGCAGCGCCGCCATGACGACCCCGCCAACGAACAGCCCCAGCGCCATCCATCCGCTCAGGATAATCATTACGATCAGCAACGGCACGAACGCGCCGATGTCGAGCAAGCCAGACACCCCGTTTCCCGCAATCGCCCGGCGCAGGCGGTCCAGCGCATAAGTGATCTGCATGTCTTCAGCCAGGCTGCCGTCGGGCGCGGTGAAGCGGCTGCGTGCTTCTATCGTCGCCTTGCCCAGACGGATGTCCAGGCCGTTCGCAAACTGCATCAGGATGTGCGCGCGCATATAGGCGAAGGCCGTCATGAAAACCAGCGCGACGATTGTCAGCGCCACGACGCCGAGCAGGCTTTCGGCGCTGCGCCCGACCATCGTGACATCGAACACCAGAATGGCAAAGATCGCGAGAATGACCGGCAACAGCGCAAGCGCTCCGCTGAGCAGCAGCAACGCTGTCAGGGTTCCGCGCGGACCGTCCATCAATTGACGCATCGCGTAAGACCCATCACCATGCGGTTCCTGCATTTGCCTTTTGATTCCTTTGAGGCCGTTACTCTAATAGGCTCAAAGTTAAGCAAGTTCTAATCATTCTTCGACATGTCGCATTTTCGTTGCAAACCATGACCAACCGAGTGCCAAAGGATTTTGCATGACCATCGACGATGATCTTCTGAAGCCCGAGCGGAACAATCTGACTTTGGTTCGCCTGGTGTTGGCGTCGGCGGTCATCCTCACCCATTGCTATTGGCGCGTCCACCATGTTGGGGGGCAGGACCAGTTCAGCACCTGGCTCGGCGTGCCCCTATCCGTCTATGCGGTGGACGGTTTCTTCTTCCTCAGCGGTTTCCTAGTCTATGGCAGCCTCCGCCGCCGCGCCCATGCCGGGCGATTCATGGTGGCGCGGCTGGCGCGCATGATGCCGGCGCTGGTCGTTTCGGTGCTGCTGACCGTACTGATCGGTGCCTTCTTCACCCGCCTGCCGCCGATCGGCTATCTCGGCGGGGAGACGGCGCGTTTCGTCGGCAATAATCTCAGTCTGATGGGCGGGCACTATAGTCTGTCGGGCATCATGTGCGGCGCGCGGCCCTGCGTCATCAACGGTTCGCTGTGGACCCTTCACTGGGAAATGCTGTGCTATTTGCTGCTGGCGGCAGCGGCGCTCGTGGGACTGTCACGGGCGCGCCCGATGCTGATGCTGGTGATCCCGGCGACGGTGCTGGTCGCGCTGCTGGTCCATCTTCCCTTCGTGCATGCGATACTGGGCAAGATCGGCGGCAAGGGCGGACTGTATTTCGTGGAATATGCCGATCGCCTGTGGACGCTGTTCGCCGCCGGCATCGCGGCCCAACTCCTGCGCGATCGCATCCGGCTGTCCTGGGCGGTCCTTCTTCTGTTGACGGTGGCGAACCTGCTCGCGCATCGCTGGAACATCAATTATCATGTCCAGACCCTCTTCGTGGGCTATGCCGTGCTTTGCCTTGGCTTGCTGTCGGCGAAGAATGGCGCGATATCGGGGCGGTGGCCCGATTACAGCTATGGCATGTATATCTATGCCTTCCCGGTTATGATGCTGGCCGCTGGGCTGATGCGCATCGACAATTATCTGTTGCTGGCACTCATGAATTTCGCCTTCACTCTTCCCCTCGCAGCCCTGTCATGGCATTTTGTGGAAAAGCCCGTGTTGGAACTGGTCCGCAACCGCCGCCAGCGCGCGACACAGGATCACCAGCCCACAATCGCCACGGCAGGCTGAGCGCGCCGTCCCGCTTGAGTGCCGCGTGAAATTAGGCAATAGTTTTTAAGCATTGTCCATCACCGGTGCAAGGGCGGCGTCCGACCGGGCCTCCTGGGTGGCAAGGATCGACCAATTGGGGGAAATAACATGCGGCACATCTCCTTGACATCCATTTGCAGCGCCCTGCTGTGCGGCGCGGCGCAGGGCGCGTGGGCGCAAGGGGAGGGGGTACCCGCTCCGCGCGAGGCGCCCCTCGTCTTCGTGTCACCGCGGCCCGTCGCCGCGGGCGAAACCCCGGCCCCGACCGAAATCCGCAACCTAGCGCAGGCGATCAGGCTGGTTTACTGGAGCAACCCCAGCTTGCTGGCCCAGCGGGCGACTGTCCGTTCGTCCGACAATCGTTATCCCGCCGCGCGCGCCGCCTATGGCCTGACGCTCAGCGCAGAAGGTTCGCATGCTTATCAGCGCGACCGGTTCAACACCCTACTGGGATGGGCCGGCAATCAGGGCTGGGCATCGACCGCGTCAGCGATCCTAAACCAGCCGCTTTTCACATTCGGGCGCAGCGCCGGCGGAGAACGGGTCGCTCTGGCCCAGGTCGCCTTCGCCCGCGACACGCTCCGGCTAGTTGAAACGCAGATCCTGCTAGATACCATTAACAGCTATATCGCGGTCATCCGGGATCGCGAGGCGGTGGTAATCGCGCAGGAGAATCTGGGCCTGCTCGATCGCCAGTTGAACGAGAGCCGCGCGCGCTACGAAGTGCGCGACATCACCGATTCCGATTGGCGGCAGATCGAAACACGCGTCGAACTGGGTCGGGCGCAATTGCTGCTGGCCGAAGGGCAACTTAGCGGCAGCGAGGCGCAATTTGTCCAGCTCGTCGGGGTGCGTCCAGGCGAACTGACCCCGCCGGTCGAACTGGTGGTGCCGTTCACGTCGATCGAACAGGCCTATGACCTAGGCGACAGCCACAGCCCGGTAATCCGCGCTGCCCAATCGCGCGAAAAAATCTCGCGCGCATCGACCACCGCGCTGCGGGCCGAATTTGGTCCCCGCGTCGATCTGCGCGGTACGGCCAGCTATGGTACGGTGTCCTCGTACAGCAATGACCTGCGATCGACCCAGCTACGCGGCGAGGTCGTGCTGTCGATGCCGCTGCTGGATGGCAATCTGAGACTGTCGCGCCTGCGCGAGGCGGAGGAAGCCAACGCCTCCGATTGGCGGTTAATCGACCAGTCGGTGCGCGAAACCCATGCGACGATCGGGTCAAGCTGGCAGCAATTGGTACTAACGCGGAAGTCACTAGTCAATTATAGTCGTGCCGTCGAGGCGGCGCGCCAAGCCTATAATGGTGCCGTCGAGCAGGAGATTGCGGGAGACCGTACCAAGCTCGACGTACTCGATCTGGCGCGCGACCTGCTCAATGTTCGGATTGGATATATCTCTGCGCAGGCCAATGAATATATTTTTCGCGCAGCGCTTCTCGCGGCGATCGATGGGCTGAATGCGAGCCAGTTGGTGCCGGACATTCAGCGGTACGATCCCACCGATCATTTTGACAAGGTTCGCGGACGTGGCGACCTTCCGCTCATCACCGACAGGTTGTCCGGACTCGACAGGATCACGGGTGGCGATATCTCGACGGATCGTCCCGTCAGGGATGCGGTCGCGGCTGTCAGGCTAGCTCCTGCAGCGCCCATGCCGCTACCGGAATAAGGAGGGCATCCACCTAATCGTGCTAACGATTTGTTTTTGGAAAGTATCGTGCCGTGTCTTGATTTAAATGTTTAGACCCGGCATTTGATTGTACGGATTGATGATATATCGTTCGGCTCGTTCACCGACATTGTTCAGATATACTTGTAGGATGTAGAGTCCGATCCAGCCACTGGGCGAGGTGGTGCCTAAAGCCAGTAGCCGACTGGACACCTCTAAGAACCGGGCGAATTTGGCGTGCTCGGGTAGCGGCGGCTATAACGGGCGCAATGGATCGGATCGCCCGCCTGCTTTCGGGCTGACTTTGCAGCCCTTGCGGGGGTTTCTTCGCCGTTTCGGGATCAGGCGGGCGCGGTTCTCCCTTCGTGCCAGACGAGGCGTTTGAACTTATAGGCCAGGTTGGCCATGCCGATTTTCATCCTGGCGCGCTCGATACCGATGGTGCGGACGAACAAGGCCATGCGCGATTTCTGGGTGGCAAAGACATGCTCGACGACCGACCGCACTTTGGATCGGGCGGCGTTGGCCCGTTGGTGCCGCCGGTCCATCGGCTTGCCTTTGGGCTTGCGGAAATGAATCATCGACTTGAGCCTGGCACGACGGATCGCGGCCTCGTTCTTGGCCGAGCGATAGGCCGTATCGGCCCAGACCGACTGCGCGATGTTCCCGGTGTCGAGCACGTCCTCGAACGCGCCGCTGTCGTGGCGTGCCGCGTGGGTCACCGCCCATTTACGGATGAAGCCGAAGGTGCGGTCGATCCCGGCGTGATTCTTGTAGCCGAACATCGGCACCATGATCTGCGCCGGAACCGCCGCGCGCGCCTCGCCGGTTTCGCTGCGCTTGAGGCTGCCGCGCTTCATCGTCCAGCGCGCGTCGATGTCTTTCTGGCTCGCCTTGGCCGATTCGTCCGGCCAAATCTCTTCCGCCGCCTTGCCTTCCTTGATCAGGGCCTTCTCCTCGTCGGTCATATGCTGGCGCGGTGCGGCGATCACCGTCGCATCGATGATCTGACCGCCCTGCGCCAGATAGCCGCAGGCCTTCAGCCGCGCATCGAACAGCGCGAACAGCTGCTCTATCGACCGGGCTTGCACCAGATGCTCACGGAATAGCCAGATCGTCTTTGCATCGGGGCTCGGTGCATTAGGCGTCAGGCCCAGAAACCGCAGAAACGACAGCCGGTCCCGGATCTGGAACTCCGCCTGATCGTCGGACAGATTATACAGCGCCTGGAGGACCAGCACCTTGAACATCTTAACCGAATCATAGGGCGGTCTGCCGCCCTTCGCCCCATCCGAACGCTTCAGCGCCTTCTCCAGCGCGCACCTCAGGCGCAAACTTGTTCGTCGTCTTGCTCATATCGGCTCCATCTACTCAAGAGTTGGAGCCTCCGGCAACCCCGGCGCGTGTGTGGATGCCCCCGGTTTTGCAAGGTGATTTTCGGACGGCTGTAACGGCTCGGCGCTTCTATCGCTCGTGTGTCAGGCCTCTTGCTGTGGCCTGATTTCGCCACGGGCCGGTATGCAGTTCGAAGAACGAGGTCCACATCGGTTCAGAGAGCTTTATTGCTCGAGCGCCGGGACTGGTTTGCTCGTCCTGGAACATTGAAGTCCTTGCCGCATAATCGTCTGTCGATCTCCTTGTCGGGGCTATCAGCCCCTAAGCGCTCCCCGCTTTGCCCTTATGTGGGGGCAAGCGCGTCACGCCATCCGGTAATTCTGTTCGTGCGTCATCATCGCCCAGATCATGCGTGCCATTTTGTTGGCTAGCGCGACGGCCGCTACCATGCGGGGCTTGCGCCCCAGCACGCGGCCGAGCCAGTTGTCGGGCAATACGCCGCGCCGGATGATCCAGCGGATCCTGCTCATCGCGCCAACGATCGGCAGCTTGCGGATATCGGCCTGGCCCATCTTGCTCACGCCGCCCAGCCGTGTCTTACCGCCGGTCGATCGCTGGCGAGGCACAAGTCCGAGCCATGCAGCGAAGTTCCGGCCGCTGGCAAAGGCCCGTAGGTCGGGTGCAAACGCCATTATCGCGCCCGCCGTCACCGGGCCGACTCCCGGCACTGTGCAGAGCCGACGCATCGCGTCATCGACCTTGGTCGCTGCGCGCAACTTAAAGTGCAAATCGTCGATCTTCTGCGTGAGCACCGCGATCTGGTCGAGGTAAAGACGAACGATATCGCACACAGCGTCAGGGAGTTCGGTCTCATCGGCGTCGATCATGCCGGCGACGGCCTCGAGACCCGTCGGCCCTTGCGCAACGACCAGCCCAAACTCGCCCAGATGCCCCCGCAGGGCGTTGATCAGCTGGGTGCGTTGCCCGACAAACAACTGGTGGGTCCGGAATGCGACTGCTCGGGCCTGATGCTCCGCACTCTTAACCGCCACATAATGCAGGTTCGGTCGCAGAGCGGCTTCGGCGATCGCAGCCGCGTCCGCCGCATCGTTCTTCTGTCGTTTGACGAACGGCCTCACGTAGATCGGCGGGATCAGCCGCACCTCGTGGCCAAGGCCTTGCGCGAGCCGCCCCCAGAAGTGGCTCGTTGCGCACGCCTCCATCGCTACAATGCAGGGTGTCTGCTCGCGCAAAACCGTCTCGAGCTTCGCGCGAGAAACCATCCGGTTGAATAGAACCGCCCCTCCTGCGGCGGTCGCACAGACCTGGAAGCTACGCTTGGCAAGGTCGATCGCGAGAATGTGAACGTCAGTCATGTGCTCCTCCTTCTCCAGCGCAACATCGCGCCGGTCAGGCAGCGGCACGCCTTCGCGGGTGAAACGCTCGGCCTGGCGGTTGAGAGGCTGGTGCTGTCCATACTTCTCGAACAGCAGCATGGCGAGGAAGCTTGGGCCGGCCCAGCCACGCGGCACGACATGGAAGGGCGCGGGCGGCTGCGTGATCTTCTCGCAATCTCGGCAGGAGAACTTCTCGCGTACGGTCTGGATGACCTTCCAGGTACGCGGGATCACCTCCAGCGTCTCGGTTACATCCTCGCCCAGCTTCGACAGGCGCATGCCGCCACAGGCCGGGCAGGAACAGGGCGCCGGAACGACGCCGCGGTCGCGGGGCAACTGGTCGGGGAACGGCTTTCTGACCGACCTCTTGCGCTCAAAGGCGGTGACGTTCGTCGCCTTGGTCGCGGCGGTCTCGGCGGCCAGATCGTCTTCGGCGGCGTCGGCCTCCAAATCTTCGAGCTCAAACTCCATCTGCGCAAGAAGCCGGCGGGTGCGTCCGGCGCTGGGGCCGTATTGCTCGCGCCTGAGCTTGGCGATCTGCAACTTGTAGTGCGAGATCAATGCCTCGGTGGCGCTCTCCCGGGCACGGGCATTGGCCAGTTCGGCCTCGGCGCTGGTGGCGCGCTGTTCGGCCGCATCGGCGCGTTGCGTGCTGCGCCGGACCAGCGCCTTGAGCGCTTCGATATCGGCAGGCAGGGGCGAAACGGCGGCGTCCACAACCCGGATGGAATCACAGAAAACCGCCCGGATGAAGCGGAAAATGCGACCTCGGCAAAAGAAAATCCGTGCCTTATCCCGCGCTCTGCGGACGCCAGCTATATTGCGGGTTCCGCCAGTCCACGCCGTCGAGCAAACAGGCCAGCTGTGAGCTCGTCAGCGACACTACGCCATCCTTCGCGGAGGGCCAAATAAACTTCCCTCGTTCCAACCGCTTCGAATAAAGCGACATCCCGAGACCGTCGTGCCAGATTATCTTCACCAGCGACCCGTTACGCCCGCGAAAGACCCAAAGATCGCCGGCAAATGGGTCTCGCGAAAAACTCTGCTGTACCATCGCCGCGAGGCTCTGCATGCCGCGACGCATATCGGTATGGCCCATTGCGATCCACACCCGTGCGCCTGCTGGGATCATCGCAAGGCCTTCAGCGCCGCCGACACCAATGCAGGTGATGCCGCAGCTGATACGTTCACGCGTCCCTTGGCGCCGAGATCGATGATGATCACCGGCATCCCGGCCTGTTGCCAGCCTTGCTGGGTGCCATCGTCTACCACCGCCTCGGCGAACTCGGTCAGGGCGGGCGGTTGTCGCAGCTTGCTGCGCCATGTGTAGATCCGCGCCGTGGAAATGTCGTGCCGTCGCGCCACGGCCGAAACGCTGGATCCCGGCGCAAAGGCTTCCGCCAAAATCTGCAGCCGTTCCTCGTCGCTCCACCGCCGCCGCCGTTCCGGCCCGGTCATTACCGTTATGTGCCCCATGAACCGTAGGCATTCGGTGAAGGCCGCGGATCAGGCGGCTTCGCGTTGATCTTCGGCTGCGCGCCAATTCCATGGCAGCAGTTCGTGGAGACGGTTTTGGGGGATGTCGGCGATGCGGCTGAGCACATCGGCGAGCCAGGCCTGCGGATCGATATCGTTGAGCTTTGCCGTGGCGATAAGGCTCAGCATGAAGGCGGTGCGCTGGCCACCACGATCTGAACCAGCGAAGAGCCATGATTTTCTGCCCAGGGCTATGCCTCGAAGCGCCCGTTCCGCCGCGTTGTTCGTCAGGCAGATGTGGCCATCGTCGAGGAAGGCTGCGAAGGCGGGCCATGCCTTGAGCATGTAATCCATGGCCTCGGCCACATCGTTGTTCTTTGACAGCTTTGACCGGTTGTCGCGCATCCATTCTTCCAGATCGGCAACCAGCGGTGCGCTGAGTTCCTGTCGAAGGGCGTGACGCTCCTGGGCCGTTCTGCCGTTGATGGCGCGCTCAATGTCAAAGATCGCGTCGATACGGCGGACCGCCTCCACCGCCAGCGGCGAGATGACGGGTGCCTTCTTGCGGCGCTTCTTGAGCTGCGCGGCGATATCGGCCAGCTCGAAGAAATAACGGCGCGCATGGCTCCAGCAAAGGGCGCGGGTCAGCGGTGCCGGCAGGCGGTCGCCATGGAACAGGGCATTATAGCCGGCATAGGCATCAGCCTGAAGAATGCCTCTCCAACCGCGCAGATGGCCCACAGAATGCTCGCCCCGCCGGTCGCGGGAATAATGGAAGATCGCCGCGGGAGGCGCGGGCCCGCCAAAAGGTCGATCATCCCGAACATAGGTCCAGATCCGGCCCGTATCGGTCTTGGTCTTGGCCAGCACCGGCACCGTTGTATCGTCGCCATGCAATCGCTCGGCGGCAAGGACGTGGGCTTCGATCAGCAGATAGAGCGGCATCAGCGCGGCGGCGCAGGTGCCGACCTGATCGGCCAGAGTGGAAAGGCTCAGGTCCACGCCTTCCCGGGCATAGCGATCACGCTGGCGGTTAAGCGGTTGATGCGCACCGAACTTCTCGAACAGCAGCATCGCCAGGAAGCTGGGGCCAAATAGCCCGCGGGGCGTCACATGGAACGGCGCTGGCGGTTGGGTGATCTTCTCACAGGCTCGGCAAGAGAACTTCTCCCGCACAGTCTGAACCACCTTCCACTGTCGCGGCACGACCTCAAGCGTCTCGGTGATATCCTCGCCCAGCTTGCACAGCCGATCCGAGCCGCAGCAGGGGCAGGCATCGGGCGCGGCGATGACGACGCGCTCGCGCGGCAGATGCTCGGGCAAGGCCTTGCGGGCGGGCCGCTTGCGCTCGAACGGCGCGACGTTGGTCTTCGCCGCTGCCAGGGCAGCCAGAAACTCATCTTCGCTGGCAGCGGTCTCGCACTCCTCGAAGGTCAGTTCCATCTGGTCGAGCAGATGGCGCGTGCGCTCGGAGCGCTGGCCAAAAAGGGTGCGGCGCATCTTCTCGTT
>NZ_VDBZ01000001.1:0-2163 GCF_007693735.1 Sphingobium sp. B2 | reverse complement strand
TGCCGACCTGATCGGCCAGAGTGGAAAGGCTCAGGTCCACGCCTTCCCGGGCATAGCGATCACGCTGGCGGTTAAGCGGTTGATGCGCACCGAACTTCTCGAACAGCAGCATCGCCAGGAAGCTGGGGCCAAATAGCCCGCGGGGCGTCACATGGAACGGCGCTGGCGGTTGGGTGATCTTCTCACAGGCTCGGCAAGAGAACTTCTCCCGCACAGTCTGAACCACCTTCCACTGTCGCGGCACGACCTCAAGCGTCTCGGTGATATCCTCGCCCAGCTTGCACAGCCGATCCGAGCCGCAGCAGGGGCAGGCATCGGGCGCGGCGATGACGACGCGCTCGCGCGGCAGATGCTCGGGCAAGGCCTTGCGGGCGGGCCGCTTGCGCTCGAACGGTGCGACGTTGGTCTTCGCCGCTGCCAGGGCAGCCAGAAACTCATCTTCGCTGGCAGCGGTCTCGCACTCCTCGAAGGTCAGTTCCATCTGGTCGAGCAGATGGCGCGTGCGCTCGGAGCGCTGGCCAAAAAGGGTGCGGCGCATCTTCTCGTTTTGCAGGTGGAGAAGGGCGTTACGGGCTTCCAGGTCGGCGTTGATGGCCTTGATGCGGGCGACTTCAGCGGCGACAGCCTGGGCTGCGGCAAGCTGCGCGCGAAGGCTCTGGATCTCTGCTTGCGCCGCGTCACCCATGCCGAAAGGCATAGCAGAAAAGCACCGAAATCTCTAGCTTTTTAGCTCTCCGGCATCGATTATCCAGCCAATGTCGGGCGCCATGTGGCCTGCGGATTACGCCAGTCGATCGCCTCCAACATGCAGGCCATCTGCGAAGGGGTGAGGTGGTCCCGCCTTCTTGTACAGTTTGGCGGCTGCGTTAAGCTAATCCCGGTTGTCGTTCATGCCCCCTGCTTGATCATCAGATCATGGGGGGGCATGCCCCCCATGATCTGCTCGCCCGATCCGCCGATAGGCCTCGACCGGGGTTCTGCCGGCCAGACCCGAGTGCGGACGCTGGGTGTTGTAATAGGTGATCCACCGGCCAAGGCCAGTTCGCAACTCGGAGCCGGTCTCGAAGGCATGGAGGTAGACGCACTCGTACTTCAGGGAGCGCCAGAGCCGCTCGATGAAGACATTGTCCATCCACCGCCCCCGGCCATCCATGCTGATGCGGACCTCGGCGTCGCGCAACACGCTGGTGAAGGCTAGCGAAGTAAACTGGCTGCCCTGATCCGTGTTAAAGATTTCCGGCCTGCCGAACCGGGCCAGTGCCTCCTCCAGCGCCGCGACGCAGAAGCCAGCGTCCATCGTGTTCGACAGGCGCCAGGCCAACACCTTACGGCTCGCCCAGTCCATGATCGCCACTAGGTACAGGAAGCCGCGGCGCATGGGGATGTAGGTCACGTCCGCGCACCACACATGGTTGGGCCGGTCGATCACCAGTTTGCGCAGCAGGTACGGATAGACCCGGTGCTGCGGATGGGGATCGCTCGTGCGGGGCCGCTGATAAATCGGCGTGAGGCCCATCTTCGCCATCAGCCGCCGTGCCCGCCGGCGACCAACCTCATGGCCTGCACGGCGCAGATGCCGGGCCATCCGGCGGCTGCCGTACCACGGGCACTCCATGAAGGTCTCGTCGATCACCGTCATCAACGCCAGCGTCTCGTTCGTTTCCGGAACCGGCGCATAGTAAAAGGACGAGCGGCTGATCCGTAGCAGGCGACACTGCGCCGAGATCGACAGCCGGTGGTGAGCAGGTTCGACCATTGACCGCCTCCGGTCCACGCTCATCGACCGAAGGCTTTCGCTAAAAAATCCCGCTCCACAACCAGTTGCCCGATCTTGGCGTGCAGCTTCTCCACCTCGCTCTCGCTGGCGGCCTTGATCGCATCGCCAGCCCCGGAGAAGGTGCCTGCCATTCCATCAATGGCTTGCCGCTTCCAGGACGCGATCATCGTGTGGTGCACGCCATGCTTGGCTGCCAGCTCCGCGAGCGTCAGGTCACCCCGGATCGCCTCCAGAGCCACCTTGGCTTTGAAATCGGCGCTGTAGCGCTTCCTCGTCGTCTTCATTCCCGTACCAATCCATCAGGTCGGAAGTAGCTTAACACCCTGTCCAGAAAACCGGCACCACCTCAGGGAGATGGCAATCACGCCGTCCACGGCCGAAGGCCA